>JBBPID010000032.1:0-48447 GCA_038040505.1 Acidobacteriota bacterium
GGCGCGCGACGAGACGTTGGGGAGTTTGCCAGCGTGAGCGCTTCGGCCCGCCGCCGTGATGCCAAGACAATCGTGGTCACCTCCGACGGCGCAGGTTCACGCGAGATGCTGGTCAGCTACACCATCGCGGCGCCAATCTGGAAGACCACTTACCGGGTTGTGCTCGATTCCCAGGGCAAGCCTTTCTTTCAGGGCTGGGCGATCGTCGATAACGTCAGCGAAGAGGACTGGAACAGCGTCTCGCTTTCACTGGTTTCCGGCTCGCCTGTCTCTTTCATTCAGCCGATTCAAAAACCCTTCTACCGCTACCGTCCGGTTGTACCGATGCCCAGCGACTTGAAGCTGGCGCCGCAAACTTACGAAGCTAACGAAGGCGGCGCACCCGCAACCATCAGTGGAACGATTGTCGATTCAAACGGAGCCACCGTCGCCGGCGCTACAGTGACAATCACCAACGCCACCACCAACCAATCCTTCACCACGACGACGGGTAGTGAGGGCGCCTATCAATCGCCGACGCTCTCAGCAGGAAATTACTCTGTACGGATTAATGCACCCGGCTTTAAGAGTCACCTGGTTCAGGGCGTGTACGTCGGAGACACTCGGCCGGCTTATACGAATGTCACACTTGAGGTGGGAAATATCTCTGAAACAGTAACGGTCACTGCTTCAGCCGAAACCAGCATAAATAATTCCGTTCAACAAAGGCAGATATCCCAGCTTCCGGTCAACGGGCGAGGATCTTATTTCTTAATCGATGGCGTTGATAAGAGTTCTTTCGGCGGTGTTTCACTGAGTGACGCGATCACCAGCCGCGATTCGGGCGTGGAAGCCGCGGCCACCGGCGCCGAGATTGGCGACCTGTTTGAATACCGGATCGATCAGCCCGTCACCGTCCCACGCGATCGATCGGCCCTGATTCCCATCCTCCAAACGCGGATGGAAGGCGAGCGCGTCTCGATCTACAACGAAGGCGCGCGGCGTGACCGGCCCATGGGCGGAATGCTTTTGAAGAACACCTCGACGCTCACGCTGGAAGATGGCGCGCTCACCGTGATTGACGGAGATGCTTACGCGGGGGAAGCGCTCCTGGCGAGACTAAAGCCCTCTGAGCAGCGGCTTATTTCCTTCGCTCTCGATCTGGGTACCCTGGTTAACGTGCGGGTCAAGGAAGATCGCGCTCCTACTTTTCTGGTGCGCGTAATCAACGGGGTCTTTCAGGCTCATTATCATCAAACCACGAAGAAGATTTATGTTCTGACTAATCAGACGGACAAACCGCGCGTGGTTTACGTCGAGCATCCGGTGCGCGAGGGTTGGGCGCTGAGCGATGACACCCAGAAGCCCGACGGCAAGAGCGCGCGCTTCTATCGCTTTCGCGTTCCCCTCGGACCTCATGAGAAAGTCGAGTTGCCGGTTACTGAGCGGCGCGCGTTGATGGACACCTATGCGTTATTAAACTTTAGCCGGCAGGACCTCGAACTGTTCATTTCGCGCAACTACATTGATGCCGCAACGCGCGTGGTGTTGGAAAAAATCATCGACATCAAGAGTCGAATGGCGGTCGCGGAAGGGCGACTTGAAACCCTCAACGGGGAAGTTGAGGAGATTGGCAAGGACCAGGAACGCTTGCGTGACAACATCAAGGCGCTGACCGCCACCGCTGAAGCGAAGCAACTGATTTCACGTTATGTGGCCAAGGCCGATACGCAGGAAACTCGCCTGGAGCAACTGAACAAAGAGAAACAGACTGTCAATGAAGAAATGGCGCGATTGCAGAGCGAGCTGGAAGGAGTGATTCGCAGCGTGGCAATCGATCGCCAGTTGACAGTGGTGAGATGACAGAACGCTAGGCGCCGAGTGTTTCCCTGATCTTGCCCAACAGCATATCGATCTCAAGGGGCTTGGCGAACACTTCCTCGCAACCGGCGGCCAGGGCATCCTGCTTCACGTCGGAGGTGCCGTAAGCGGTCATCACAAAAATGGGAATGCGCGCCAGGCTCTGTCGCTGGCGCAGGTGACGGGTGGCGGCCACGCCATCCATCTCAGGCATGGCCAGATCCATCAGGATCAAATCCGGCGTGACTCGATAGGCCTGCAACAGGCCTTCGCGGCCATCGCGCGCTTCGACGACTTTGTAGCCTTTGGCCCGCAGCAGAGATGAAAGCAGTTGGCGACTGTCTGCATAGTCTTCGATGACCAGGATGATTGGAGTGCCGTTTCGGATCATACGATTTCCCTTTCCCGAACGTAATCAGCTTTGAATAGTGAGGTCCGATCAGATCAGGGGAAATCTGGCTCCGGACAGGGCGTACTTCTAAAATAACGACCGGGGCCGGAAAAAGGCAATAGGGAATGCGAAGAGCAATCTTGTGATTTTGTTGTCTGGTTTGCGAGCGGGCTAGTGCCCCGCCGGGCCGTAGCAACTGTCGCTAAGCAAAGCCGTACTCTAAACACCGCTATTTACCTCGAATTATCAGCCAGGCCATCAGCGAACTCACCACCGCCAAAAGTGCGCCGATCAACATTACCCGGCGAAAACCTTGAACAAAACATTCATCGATGGCTTGCTGGATGGCGGCGCGCGTTTGTTGATCCGTCTCGGCCGGAATCTCAATCGCCGCCAGGCGGGTGCGCTGACTGTCGAGAGACTGGCGCAACTGAGTTGACGCCGTAACCTCGCCGATCCGCTGATCCAGACAGTTATTGAAGGCTTGAAACATGATCAGTCCCAGCACAGCCACTGATAGCAGACCCGCGGTACGGGAAACTGCGTTGTTGACTCCCGACGCGATGCCCGCTCGATTCTGTTTGACGGAATTCATGACCGTCGTCGTCAGGGGCGCGACGCTGACCGCCATTCCAAGTCCCAGCACCACGACTGCCGGAAAGAAGGTCGTCCAGTAACTACCGCCCACGCCCGGCCGCAGGAATAGCGCAAACCCAGCCGCAACGATTGCCGGACCGATGATTAGCGGCAGACGCGAACCGTAATGTTTGACCAAACCGCCCGACCACCGCGACAAAAGAAACATGATGATGATGAAAGGCAGCGTGGCCGCGCCCGCCGCGGTGGCCGAATACTTCTGAACCTGAATCAGGTTAAGCGGCAGAAAGAAAAGCGTTCCGGCCAGCGCGCCGTAGAGAAAGAGCGTCAACAGATTCGCCCCCGTGAAATTGGCCGAGCGGAAAAGTGTGAGCGGCATCATCGGACTTTTGACCCGCGCCTCAACCAGGACAAAAGCTGCGGCCATGATCGCGCCGCCAATCAACGCGATTAAGACGATCGGGCTTTGGAAACCCAGCCGCGATGATTCGATCAGTCCATAGACAATCCCGCCCAGACTGACGGTCGCCAGTGCGGCTCCCAGCCAATCCAACCTTCCTTTCTCTTCCTCGTCGCGGCTTTCGGGTACACAAAAAAAGACCAGCGCCAGCACCATCAACGCCAGCGGCAAGTTCAAAAAGAAAACAGCGCGCCACGAGACGTGTTCGATCAGCCAACCGCCGATTACCGGTCCCAGCGCCGTGGTGATCGCGGTCGAGCCCGACCAGGTGCCGATCGCCCGGCCGCGTTCGGCTTCGGGAAACGACGCGCTGATAATCGCCAGGCCGCCCGGTACTAAGAGCGCGCCGCCCACACCCTGCACCGCCCGCGCAATGATCAATTGCGAGATGTTCGGAGCCAGACCGCACCAGATCGAAGCCAGCGCAAAGATCACGACGCCGACGGCGTAGATGCGTTTGCGGCCCAGGTGATCACCCAGTGACCCGCCCAACAACAACAAGGCCGCCAGAAAAAGTGCGTAAGCTTCCACCACCCACTGCACGTCCACAGCCGTAGCTTTAAGATTGGCCTGCAACGCCGGGAGCGCGACGTTGACGACTGTGCCGTCGATAAAAACCATGCTCGAACCGAGAATGGTGGCAGCGAGGATCCAACGTCGACGGGCTTTAGTGCACGGCGCAGCGCCTTGCTTCGCAGAGATCAAGCCTTCATCGCAGGGCGGACGGAGAATGTTCATCAGCTTTGGCAGGAGATTAGCATGGCGTCTTGAGTCGGAACAGAGGTTGAGGACTGAGGAGCTTGGCGCAAGGAAGAGGAGTTGAGGTTATCATTCACACCCGGCCTCAGCCGGGTGATTAGGATTCTAAGGAAAGCGGAAACCGTTTAAACGGTTTCCAGGTCGTAGCTGGGCGCCGGTCACCTGGCTGAAACCAGGTGTGAATCAGACCGGAGCCCGAAAGATCTCGATCGGTTTTTCGTGCCCGAACTTTTGTGCAAAGCGGCTTGAGAAAAAGAAAGACGCCGCTCGCGAAGTGCGAACGGCGTCTTCTTTAATATGGGTACTGAATAAGGCTAGTACCGGATGGTGACGCTAAAGCTGCCACTGTTGTCGCCGAAGTTATCGTCGTTGATGCCCAGGATCAGGCGGCCATCGGCGGGAACCGTCGAACTTAACTGGCTGCCGATTAGATAGGCGGTGGTCAATTGGCCACTCGTCGTCCGAATGTAACCGACGAGCGCCCCGACGCCGGCGCTGGGAACCGGTCGCGCATTGATTCCTCCAAACCCGCTGCTGCTCTGACCGTTAGGACCGACTTGTCCAACACGCGCGCCGGCAGTTATCAAACCGGTTGCGGTGATCGTGATTGGCTCGCCGGCGCGAACATCGATCCCGGTATCAAAATTACGCGAATTACCCGGAACACTAATCGTAATTTCCCGTTGACGATTGCGACCAAAGTCGTCGTTCGTCCGATTGCGCGAGCGAAGTCCACCTCGATCCTCACTGTTATCGCGAGGGTTCAAGTTGCGTTCGCTGCGAACCTGCACGTTGAAACTACCCCGGGCATCGGCGTAAGAGCCACGGTTCGACGTCAGGAAAAGCCGGCCATTACGCTCGGCCGTGAATTGGCGTTGCGAGCCGAGTTCGATAATTGGTGAGCGAGGGTCGTTGCCGATCGCCCCGATCAGTTTGCCTTCAGGAGCGTTGGGCAAAGGCGCTGTGGGATCGGTCGAGCGCAGACCATCGGGAGTGATGCGCGAGCGCGGGGTGGTGATCACACCGGTAGCGCTGACATCAACTTGCTCGCCCCGACGCACCCAGACGCCACTGTCGATCCAATCCGCGCCGAGCGTGACCTGCACATTGTGAGTGTCAAAGCGTCCGTCATCGAGCGATCGCCCTTCGATCTCAATGCGCTCGATTTCGTCGGGCCGGAAATATTGAATGTCGCCATCTCGATTGCGCTGAATATTTTGATCGTTGGTCGTATAGCGGTTCTCGACCCGCACTACGAATCGACCGTTAACAAATCCCAGCACAGTGCCGCGAATGGTTCGGCCGTCGCGCAAAACAATTGTGTCGGCGAAAGCGAAACTGGCCAGTGCCAATACAAAGATCAAAGCTAAAATTACTTTTCTCATGGTCATGTCCTCTCTTAGACAAAAAGATTTTTTAATCAATTAAGCACAGATTTCCTGCACTAAAACTGCCCGGGAGAGATTTTAGCGGGGGATTTGCTGGCGTTAGCTTATACCCAACAGTACAGGCCGAGCAAGCGAGGAGGCATTTGCTTAGTCTCCCGGGTTGAGTGTCCGGGCCACGCAAAACGATCCACGAAACAACACGACCCACAACCAGGGATTAGTGGTGTTTCGTGTGCTTTCGTGGATCGTTTGGAAAGTGGAGAAAAAAGAACCACGGGCTCATGCCCGGGGCGCAAATCTTCCACCTGCATCTCAACAGGCTGAAGCGCAGCGAAGTTAACCCTTCATCAACTCGTCGGCAATCTCGTTCGCGCCAAAGACTTTGCGGAGCACTTCCTGCATGCCTCGTACGTCGACCGAAATCGCGCGGTTGACCGACTCGTCGTAGACATAGTCGCCCACCAGGGATTGAATGTTGCCGTCGAAAATTAAGCCCACCAACTCACCTTCCTTATTAATCGTAGGCGAGCCGGAGTTGCCTCCAATGATGTCGTTGGTCGAGACGAAATTGAATTGGGTGCCCAGGTTGACCGCCGACTTTTTCTCCATCCAACGGGCCGGCAGATTGTAGGGAAACTGAGACTTGAATCCGGCCGCGCGATCGTAAAGACCGCCGAGCGTGGTGAAGGGCGCGATTTTTTTGCCGTTCTCCATATAACCTTTGACGGCGCCATATGAAAGCCGCAGCGTGAAAGTCGCGTCAGGGTACAGTTTGTTGCCTTCGATATCGAAGCGGGCCCGCGCAATCTTGCTGTAGTTAGTGCGCTCGACGCCGGTCACTTCACTTTCAAACCGCTTGCGCAATTCGCGGCCTTTCGGATCGATGGTTCGAGCCAGCACAACCATCGGATCGGTTGACTCCTCGATCGCCTTGATGCCACCGGCGGCCAGTTCTTTCCGATACGCCACGTCCTTTAATTTCGTGCCTTCGATTAATTCGTTGGCGCGTACTTCCGGAGTCTTGCCGTTCAGGATCTGTTTGACGAGCGCATCGTTTGCGCCCAACAGCTCGACCATGAAGCCGAGCGAGTCAGCCAGCTTGAGCTTTTCAAACTCGTCATGGATGGGCGCGGGCGAGTAGAGCCCCAACTCGAGCGAAGCGCGTCGCGAATCCGTGAATTCGGGCAAGCGCTCGGCGTTTGGCTTGGCATTTTCGGCCGCCAACCTGACCAGGGTCCTCGCCATATTAAAGAGCGAAGTGTTAAAGCCGCCGGCCTGATCAAAGATGCGGCGCTCTTTAATGTAAGACGGATAGGTCTTATGGGCTTGGGCAATCGCGTCCCAGGCGTCGCCGTACATTTTCTGCCGCTCGGGATTGGCCGCGATCGACTTTCGCAGCGCCGTTTCCTCTTTCACTTTACGATCCATCAGCGTCTTGTCTTTCAAGCCGGCGGTCTGGCCGCGGTAAACCTTCAGGCTGTTCTGGATGCTGTTCAGCTCGTTTTGCGCACGGCGAGTTTGTTCTTCTCCCATGGCCATGTATTTCTTGAGCATGGATTCGCGCCGTTCGAGGAGACGCAGGATAATTGGAATGGCGTTGTCTCGCAGATCCTCCAGATGAGCAACCGTATCCAGCCGTGAAGTCGAGCCGGGATGGCCGGTCACAAAAACCAGTTCGTTTTCTTTCGCGCCGGTTGACCACTTGAGGTAGCTGGGCGGATGCACCGGCTGATCGTTTTCATAAACCCTAACCAGCGCCATGTCGATATTGAAACGCGGGAAATTAAAGTTATCGGGATCGCCGCCGAAGAACGCCGCCTGAAACTCGGGCACGAAAACCAAACGCACGTCGGTGTACTTCTTGTAGCGATAAAGATTGTATTGACCACCCTGGAAAAGGGTAACGACGTCAGAACGAAGTCCGGTGGCTTTGGTTGATTCGCCTTCGAGGGCCGCGATTTCCGCGCGCCGCGCGGTGAACGCATCGGCATCGGACATGCCGGCCTTGACGGCGCCGGTGATTCGCGAGGTCACGTCCTCGATACTCATCAGCACGTTCAGCTCCAGACTGGGCGCTTTGATCTCGTCGGCGCGCGTGCGGGCGACAAAGCCTTCCTTGGCCAGGTCCTTCTCAGGCGTGCTGACTTCGTTAACGATGTCTTCGACGATGTGATAGTTGGTTAGGACCAGGCCGTTCGGAGACACGAACGAGCCCGAACCACCGCTATTGAATCTGACCGAAGCCAGTTGGACTTTCTTGAGCCATTCATCGGTTACGTCAAAGCCGTACTTCTTTTTGATTTCGGCCCGGGGAACGTTATTGAACGTCCACATGCCTTCGTCGGCCAGGGCTGTAAATTGCAGAGTTTGTAAACTGAAGAGCGCCAGAACCAGCGCGCAGAAGAATTTTCTTAATCTCATGATTACCTCGAAAGATGAACTAGAGGGAGAAGGTTTTAGAGCGCATTTACCGTTCAGGGGATGCCTGTGAATAGTAAGGGCAGCCTGTGCACAATGTCGAGCAAGCAAGGGGGCGGTAGTGCCCTACTTTGATAACGGGTGTTCAGGGTACCGACTTTAGACGGGTTTTTTGAGTGAGAAAAGGCCCAACTGAACTTGGTACTCTATAAGGCCGCCAAATCAGTAAAGCTATGGCATCAGTTAGTGTAACCAGGATGGTAGTTCACTTGTAGGCCAGGATCGCTTCCATCGCCGGGTCACGGTTTTCCCGGTAAGCGGCGAAGACCGGCGGCGCATAGATCTGCGGAGCAATCCAGGTGCGATAATCCTGCGGCCACGAGCTTTGCCAGTAAAGATCGGAAACGTTCACAGTGATTTTGCTGTAAGGCAAAGTGAAGGGCGTCTCTTCCCCGACAAAGTTTGGACTGGAGCCGGTGGGCTCGCCGACAAAGATCGCATTCGTGTGGCGCTCGAAAAAGGTCGAGGTGTTTTGCGCGGCCGAAAACGTCCGCCGGCCGATAATCACAAACAACTTTCCGGTCTTATTCACTTTATCGCTCTTGATCAAACCGTAAAGCAGCGGCCGTGACAGGAACGTATTGCCTCCGTTGTTCCAGCGCATGTCGATAACCAGCTTGTCGATTTCGTGTTCGTCAATAAACTTGAACAGCCGCTCAGAAAACTTTGCCAGGGATTCCTGTTGATCGTTCCGGACCCGATTGTATTGAAAATAGAGAACTCTGTTTTCCGGCAGGTACTCGAACCAATAATTCGCCTTGGTATTCTTCAGGTAAAGAGGCAGTGGCGTGCCCAGCGATTGCGCATAGGTAATCCAGGTCGAGGGAAACTCGTTCCAGATACTTGGGTGATCCGAGTCCGCTGCCACAGTAACCAACCGGTTAATTCCCTTCACATCGCGAAGGCGTAACTCGATCTTGCGGATGTCGGAAACCAATCCGAGACCACGAAGCAACGGCAGGCTACGCATGTGGTAAGGACCAATCTGACTGGGCCACATTTCGTTGTCCCGGCTGATCACCTGATCGAGAGACTTCATTACCTTATCCACCGTATGCCCGCCCAGAGTCAGCACCTGTGCACCCAGTAAGTCTTTGTATTTCGCGTCGGACGCGATCACAAACAGACCCTCTGGGAACAGATAAAACTGCAGCGGCAGCGCCAGCGCATAATCGGGCTGCTGGGGCGGTGCCAGAAGTCCGGTATGCCCGTCACCCAGCGATCGCAGCAGTTTCATCACCGCGATCAGCATTTGCGGGTCCGTAAGCTTCGACACTTGATCGCTGAGGTTCTTAACGGCCGTGTGAAACTCTTCCCGGGAAACTGGCCGGGTGATTCCGTAGGTGTATCCTTTGCGGTTGACTTCTCGCTCCAACAGCGCGAGATCGTAGCGCCAGCCTTCATCACGCGACATTTTTGAAACGTCGGCCAGGGCGACGATTCTTATGAACCGGGCTTCGTTATGTAGCGAGTCAAGATCCGAATCAGTGCGGGCATGATCCAAATTACGAAAACCCATCTCAAAGGCTTTTTCCAGCCACTTCAGCGCGGGCTCTTTCTCACCCAGCAGCGCATAACAACAGGCAATATTGTAAGCCGCGTCTGAGGGGAACCCGCCCCTGAATTCCAAAACCTTTTCGTAAGCGGCGATCGATTTGCGATAGTCTTTCGACTGATAGAGCGCATTTGCCAGCTGGTTCCAAAACCCCGCGTTGACGGGATTCGCCTCAGTCACTCGCTGCCAGAGCGACGCCGCTGCATTCCAGTCTTTCGCGGCGGTCTTACTTTCCGCATCTTTAAGGATGTCTGAAAACGATTGAGTCGGAGGTTGGGCCTGAGCAGCGGCCGCGCTTAACAGCAGCAAGAGGAGAGGGACAACCAGATAGAGGGCTCGATGATGTTTCATGAATTGACTACGCTCCGGCACGGCCATCCAGCAACTCACTAACCGGGTTGGGATCCTTAACGCCGAATTTTATCAGAAGTTCCGTGAGGCACTGATCCTTTTCATTTACTATTCATCAAACAGGACTTAGGATCCATCAAAATGGATAACGAGGAAATCGCCCGCCGCTTTAACCGCATGGCTTCTCTGATGGAGGTGCGCGGCGAGGACAGCTTTCGAGTCCGCTCTTACCGCATGGCCGCGGAAGCCATTGAGACGTGGCCGACACCGATGCGCAAAATCGCTGCGCAGGACGGGTTGCCGGGACTTTTGGAAATTCCCGGAGTCGGCAAGGCCTTGGCGGGAAAGATTGTCGAGCTGGTCGAAACCGGGACCTTTGCAGCCTGGGAAAAGTTGACGGCGGAAACCCCGGCGACAGTGCTTGATCTGCTGGAGCTTCCGGGAATCGGACCCAAGACCGCCGCAACTTTTCATCAAAAGTTCAAGATATCTTCTCTCGAAGAGCTCCGTGCTTTTGCGGATGGTGGTGGTCTGGAAATGGTCGACGGCATCGGCGCGAAGACCGCGGAACGGATTAAGGAAAGCCTGAGCCGTCGGGGGCGTTAGCACTTCCATTGCCAGGATCATCTCGACCGAAGGAGAGGTCAAAACAAAAAATGCGTTTGTCGGGAAGACTGTTGGCCGGGCCCATGTTGGTGTTCGCTCTCAGTCTGGGCATACCCGGAGCTAACGCCCAGACCAGCGTTCCGAAATTCGCTGATTATCCGGTGAACGAACGTTTTCAGAGGAAGACGCCGCCCGTGGTTTTGTCCGGCGAGGCGCGCATGTTTCATACCCGCCTGCGCGACGCCGCGCGTGGAAAACCAAATTTTGCCGGCCATTACATCGTCGTCACCTGGGGCTGTGGCACGGAATGCATCGAGGGAGCAATCATCGACGCCCGCAGCGGACGCGTCTTTATGCTTCCGTTTTCGCTGTGTTGTTGGGCGCCGGGAACTGTCGATGACAATTTCAAGCCAGTGGATTTTCGGCTTAATAGCAGTCTCATCGTCCTTACGGGAGAGCGTGACGAAAGGGACGGAGACTATGCCACCCGGTACTACAGATATCAAAATAATCGTCTGGCGCTGGTGAAAGCGGTTCCCACTTAGGTCGTATTTCCTCTTCTTGACAGCTTGATAGGTCGGACGTACGATTCCTTCAGTTCCCGCGTTAAATAATGTCAACGAAAAGCAAGATTGTTGTTACGGTAGCATTAGCGCTTGCTATCGTGGTCGCCGCGGTAATTTTCGGATCCCGGTGGGCGTTCGGAACTAAAACCAAAGCGCAACAGCCGACTGCGCCAGAAGGTTCAATCCGCTGGCATGCCCAACAGGCTCGTGCTGCAGGGCAGACCGAGATGCCGTTATTACGGAGGTGACCTACCACGGACCGGCGGACATTGCCGAAGCTATTTCAAGTGACTCTATATTAGTTGGTCAACTCGTTAACAGCGCAACTTCCTGGGACGAAAGTACGGGCTCAATTACCACTTGGTACAAGTTCAGTGTTCTGGAGAGCCTTGTGCAGAGACCTTACAACGCGTGTCCCGAGTGCACGACTCAAAGCGTTCCCGCCGCGCTTCTGCCACTTTCGGCCGGACAGATAGTCGTTCCTCTGTCCGGCGGATCTGTCTTAATGGATGATGTTGTTGTCGAAGAGATTGTTTCGGGCTTATCTGGTTTTGTTCAGGGTCAGAACTACCTTCTTTTCCTCAATCTCGATCCAAGCACGAATATTGGGCAGCTTGATTATGGGCCGTCAGGGGCGTTGCTGGTAACTACACAAAACACTTTCGCACGCACAATTGAGTTGGCTGAAGGACAAACCGACCCTATTAGCACTGGCCTCTCGACTCAGTATTCTAACTCGCTCACCCAGTTGCGTGCGGCGCTTAATCCCACTAATTGTAATCAAGCGCAGTTCATTCCGGGCGGTAGGCTATGAGAAAACTACTAATGTTCATAAGACGGCAAAGGACCAAACTCGCGGTCGCTTTCGCGTTCATCTTATTAGCCCTGGGCGTAGTGCTGGGTGCGCGCGGCCTTTATCATCAGCGCACTGCGCCACAAGAACTGGTTTGGAAAAAGCCGCCGAGCAATGAAGACGACAACCTGAAAGATCCGCGTCTCCTAAAAGACAAAGCTAAAGAGGCCGGCCGATACCTTGCGGCAGAGTATCCTCCGAACTTCGACAAATTGAACACGTTAGGTGATCTGGTTAAGGAAGCTGACGCACTCGTAATCGCGAAGGCATTAAACAATATCAGCCAACTTTCTTCCAATGGTAAGACGACCACGATTGTTTACGAAATGAGCGTATTACACGTATATAAGGGAACGGTTGCCACAGGAAACGGCCTTTCGGTTAGCTTGCCTGGTGGGTTGGTGCGTTTCTCCGACGGAACCTCGGCTGAGATTAGGACTCCTTGGTTCAAAAAGATGCTGAATGGCCGAACCTATCTGCTGTTTCTTAGTCGGCAACCGGATGGCGCGTGGAAACCAACTTGCGGCCCACGTGGCTTATTCGAGATTCCCACGACTGAAGCGAACCGGAAAGTGGCCTCTCACACCCTAATTGATGGTGATCCTATGCGCGCTTACGACGGCATGGAAGTTACTGAGTTTTTCCGCGCTCTCAGGAAAGCCCTGACTCGTGGCTAACAAAAATAAGCGCAATCCAATTGTTGTAACCCTTCGGATTTGACGGCAATGATTGGAGGGAATTCGGTCGTGAGTTAGATGGATCGAAGGCGACACACTAGAGAGCGGGTTGCCCCGTTCGCTCATTCCCCTCGCCGCAGAACACCCGTGAGCCCCCCGTATTTCCTTGCACGAAGAACTGGGCTGTCCTACAATGCGAACATCAGCCGGAATCAATCGGTGTCGTGCAGCGTTTCCCCGCAGCGTTCTTTTTCGAAAGTGAAAAGTGCCGAGCTGCTCTCCCCAGAGCGCAGTCTCTTTTGAAACAAAGCCTATTCGGTCTGCGATAAGCTCCGAGGCTCACGCCAGCACACAGATCTATCACTGGTGAGTTTTCGGCATTGCGGATCCGGCTTGTTCGCCGAAAGACAGGGGGGTTCGATGAAATCGCGTCGCCGCGCCACGTCAGCTGCGCTCGTTTGCTGCATCGCCATAGTCCTGAGCCTCATTCAAACCTCAGGCTTTGCGCAACAGAAGCCCGACCCAAAACCAACTCCGCCACCTGAAAAGAAGGACCTTCTGACCGTCGAGCCGATGGCGACGAAGGTGCCGCCTGGCAGTAAGACCCAACCGCTGATGGACCCGCAAAAGAAGCCAGGTGATGTCGATGACAAAGGACCGGTCATCACCAATACCGATTTGATTACTTTTACGGTGACGGTAACCGACATCTACGGCAGGTTTGTTTCGGGTTTGAGCAAAAACGCATTCAGTATCTTTGACGAGAAACAACAACAAGAGATTTCTTTTTTCAGTGATGACGATTCCCCGGTATCGGTCGGAGTCATTTTTGACGTTTCCGGATCGATGAGCGGTGACAAGGTCAGACGCGCCCGCGACGCGCTGGCCCACTTTGTGCAAACCAGCCACGATCGTGACGAATACTTTCTGATCGCCTTTAACTCGCGCGCCCAGTTGCTGATGGATCGTACGCGAGACGGCAATGCGGTGCTTGATAAGCTGACGTTCGTGCAGACGCGCAGTAATACCGCGCTTTACGATGCCTGCTATCTCGGTGTCGAGCGAGTGCAGCGCGGAGCTCATCCCAAACGGGCTTTGCTGTTGATCAGCGACGGACAGGACAACAACTCGCGTTACACCTTCAACGAACTGCGCCGCGTGCTCAAGGAATCTGACGTCGTTCTTTATGCGGTCGGAATTCTGGGCGGCAACGATGTCGGCAGTGTGCTGGGTATGGAAGGCCAGGGCACGCTCGACGAATTGGCCGGGGTGTCGGGTGGCAAAGCTTTCTATCCCCGCAGCGCCGCAGAGATGGACGACATCTTCGAACAAATCGCGCTTGAGTTGCGGCACCAGTATTCAATCGGCTACCGCCCGCCCAACTTTGTCAGCGACGGCAAATGGCACAAGATTAAGGTCAAGGTCGCCGCGCCACGGGGGCTGCCGCGGCTATTCGTCCGCAGTAAAGAGGGTTACTACGCGATCGCAAATCCTAAGTGAACGCTGAGAGTTCAGGTTTTTGGAAAGAGCAAACCGCAGGCTTGAACTCTAAACCGCACTTCTGCGGCAACGCTCAGCGAGCTTCCCTGCATCCTTACATGCGCCGCCACTCTTCCCGGCACCGGCGCGAGCCGTCCCGACGTGAAAATCGTTTGACATTGGGCTTTTATTTATAGAAGGTTTAGCATTAATGAGAGTTCGCACGGTTCAGTCTATTCGTCTCCGGCAATTCGCAGTCGCCCTCTTGATTAGCATGGTTGGGGTGGTGACGCTGGTGATTTCCGGCTCGAGCCTGGCTCAACAGCCGGACTCCCGCCCGCGTACGACCGGGACGGCCACGCCGACTCCGGTGCAAACTCCGGCGCCAACACCACAGACAGGCGGCCCGGGCCGCCGGATCGCGCCGCAACTCGGCGCGCCTCCGCCACCCCCGATTTTGAAACCCAAGCCCACGCCTATACCCGATCCATCCAGCGCCGAGATCGATGAAAATTCCCGGCTGGTGATGAACACCGAGCTGGTGACCTTGAACGTTCGCGTGATCGATCGTAACAACCGCCCGATCAGCAATATGCGCAAGGATGAGTTCAAGGTGTACGAAGATGGAGTTCCGCAACCAGTGTTCTCGTTTACCGAGGAAGAGGTTCCGGTCATTTACGGGCTGGCGGTCGATACCTCTGGTTCGTTGCGCGGCGCCTTTGAACAGGTAATCAACGCCGCCAAAGCGATCATCAACAGCAATAAGAAAGGCGACGAAACTTTTCTCGAGCGCTTTATCAGCAGCGACAAGATCGAAACCATTCAGGACTTCACCGCGAGTAAAGACGCCCTGATGGACGGCCTGGATACTCTTTACATTGAAGGCGGTCAAACCGCGGTCGTCGACGGTATTTACCTCGCCGCTGAGCACGTGGCTCAATACAAGAAGGGCGACAACAACGATCGTCGCCGGCGCGCGCTGATCGTAGTAACAGACGGCGAGGATCGCTCGAGCTACTACCCGGAAGCGCAACTCTTCCAGCGGCTGCGGGAAGAGGACGTGCAGATTTATGTGATTGGATTCGTGAACGAGCTGGACGCCGAGAAGGGCTTCATACGCAAGAGCCCGCGCGATAAAGCCGTCAATCTCATCAACAAAATCGCCAGCGAAACCGGTGGGCGCGCTTTCTTTCCGGAATCGATCTCTGAGCTGCCCGCAATTGCCAACGAGATTGTGCGCGACCTGCGCACGCAGTATGTAATCAGTTACGACCCGACGAACAAAGCTCACGACAACACGTACCGCACGATCAAAGTGACGGTCGCCGACGCGCCGGGCCGTGACAAGCGGATCGCTCTAACGCGTTCCGGACGTCACGCAGGACAGGTGAACACCGCACCGGGGACCAGAACCAGCACCACGCCGGCGCCTAAGACCACGCCGGCCAATAATGTGCGCCAGCCGGCAAACAACCAGCCCCGCAAGACACCGTAAGGTTTACGGCGTTTAGAGTACCAACTTTAGTTGGGCTTCTTTCGTCATTAGATCAAAGCCCGACAAAGTCGGTACTCTGAACACCGCTTATCACTGACAATCTACCCACCGGTCTGGCTTCAACTCCGAGTTGGCTTATAATGCCGCCGCTCTTCATAGCCGTCAGTTCTTAGGTGAGGAACCATCCATGCCCTGCGACCCCAGTTTTCTCGCAAACATCAACATGTTTCAGTTGCTTAACGAAGACGATCGGCAAGCGCTCGCCAAGGTTGTCGATGAGTTGAGCATTGAGGCAGGTCACACCCTGTTCCAGGCCGGCGATCCCGGCGATTCACTTTTCATAGTTAAGTTCGGTGAGATTGAGCTCTTTATCAAAGATACCGCCGGTCAAAAGATTATCCTGACCACGGCCACTGCCGGCGACATGTTCGGTGAATTGGCGATGCTCGATACCGGACCGCGCACGGCTACGGCGCTGGCGCTGATGGATGCTGAGGTGCTGGTGCTGGACCGCAGTGATTTGATGCTGCTCTTTCAGCGCAAGCCCGAAGCGGCGCTGCACATGCTGGCGGCTTTGACCGGCCTGACGCGCAAGGCTGACGAATTGTTGCGGACCCGGGTATCGCGCAACGTCAACGAAGAGATGCAGGTACACTCCACGCCTCTACAGAAAGTTGCCGATTGGATTGCCTGGTTCAGCGGCAGCATGTCGTTCCTGATGCTCAATGGCGCGTGGTTTATCATCTGGATTGGCCTCAACACTGTCTTTGGTATTCGATTCGACCCTTTTCCTTTCGGTCTGCTAACCATGATTGTTTCCCTTGAGGCTATCTTTCTTTCCTGCTTTGTCCTGGTTAGTCAGAACCGGCAGGCTGAAAAAGACCGGGTGCGGGCGGATATCGAGTACGAGGTAAATATCAAAGCCGAACTCGAAATTGCGCACCTGCACGAAAAGACCGATCGGATGTACGAGAATATGATGGCGCGCTTCGAAAGGCTGGAGAAGAGTCTGGCGAGCGGCTAAGTGCGGGCGCGGGCTTTTCTGCGATTAGAAGTCAATCGACAAACCCACTTGGATACCAACGCGCGGGCTGGCAGCATACTTGCCGGCCAGGATGGCGAAGTCGAAAGAAGCGTTGTTTCTGAACTGGTAGTTCCCACCCACTAACGTCTGTAGCTGTCCCTTACCGAGTTGAAGATTGGTTGTGGTTGCGCCGGTAACTTCGACGCCGAGTTGCAGCTTGGTCGTGAATTGCCTGACTAGTGACCCTCCGGCCGTGAGTACAGTGCCGCGGCTCTTGATGCCGACCACCCCGGTCGTCTCGTTTCCCGAAAAAAGAATTCCGCCATTCAATCTCAATTTGGTTTTGCTGGTGATCGACTTTTGCAAAATGCCGTTTAGATAAAAATCCGCCAGCCCCGAACCCAGTTGACGCGCAGTGTCTCCGGTGGGGACTTCGAGGTTGGCGGCAATCGTCATCGCCGGCCGCCAGGACTTCTCTTTTTCTCTCAGAAAGTTGTACTTGAACGACAAGTTCAAGTCGCCGATGCCGGTGACTCCGCGTGGCACCGTTCCGTTCGAATTCAAGATGGTGATTATGGGTGCTTCCACCCCAATCTCGACATTCTCAAAGAGGCCGTAGTCTAGTTCAAAGTCGGCCGTGTTCTGGCGGAGATTGGGAAACGATGAGCGCTGCAGGAAATCAAATTCGTTGCTGAACTCAAAGTGGAACTTACCTTTCGGCGTGGTGTCCGCGTCGTCGGTAACAAAGGGCTGCTGAGCTTGAACTGCGAAGGCCGCCAGCGATAGCCAGCAGATTGCACTTAAGGCTTTGCCAAAACCAGAAGCGCTAAAGAACTTTTTGATTGGCAGTAATATGACTCGAAGCATGCGGTCCCGGGGTCTGAACGCGATACCTTCGTTGACCTGAGAGCGGCGAGATTAGCACCTTTGGCAATTTGGGAAAAGATCGAAATTTGTAGTTCAGAGATCCGAAAGTTTTTTGATGCGGACGGTGTTGGGAATGTGCTAGGGTGCTTGAAGTATCACGCATCGCATTCATGCCGGCTATCCAGACCGAAAGACTTCTGCTGCGAATGTTCAGTCCGGAGGACCTGGACGAACTTGCTCTTTTATTCAGTGACCCGGACGTCATGAGATATGTCGGTGACGGTCAGCCGGTAAATCGTGAAGAAGCCGACAAGGCTTTACAGAGCATCATCAAGCACTGGCAAACGCATGGATTTGGCCGCTGGGCCGCGGTTAATAAGCAGACGCAGGAATTTGTAGGGTTTGGCGGGCTGCGCTCCTTATTCGGGACGCCGGAAGTCGTCTATCACCTGGCTCCGCGGCACTGGGGTAAAGGATTTGCGACCGAGTTGGGACGCGCCAGCTTAAGATTCGGATTTGAAGATCGCCATTTCGAGCGCATCGTCGCGATCGCCAAGCCTTTGAACGCCGCCTCGATTCACGTGATGGCTAAGCTCGGCATGCAATATGAAATGCACACGAGCTATTACAACATCGATGTGGTGCAGTATGGGATCGGGCGTGAAGAGTTTAAGCCGGACGGCTCGGCTTATTCGCTAAAAACCGAAGGAATATGACCAATAGGACGGATACGACCTATCCGTCCTATTCATACCGCGCTCATCAACACCCCGAAATTTCTTACTGCTCTTCCTTGCTCGCGATATTCCGTTTGCTGCTGCCCAGTTGTCTCATCAGCTCTTCGACCGCTGTTTCCAGTTGCCGATCGCGGCCGGCCAGACTGTCTTCCGGTGAGTTGTCCACGCGGATGTCCGGCTGCACGCCATAGTTTTCCATGTTGGTGCGTTTCGAGTCAGCGAGGTAAACACCAACACCCGGTGTGCGCACGGTTGAGCCGTCGATCAGACTGTAACTGCCGGTGCCAATCACTGCACCCATGGTGGGCGTGCCGATCACCTTGCCCAGACCCAGAGCGCGGAAGCCGGCCGGAAACATCTCAGCGTTTGATGCCGAGCGCCAGTTTTGCAGCACGACCTTTGGTCCGAAATAACCGGCAAAGGGCCGGCCGCTCGCCTCAGTCCCGCGCGGTTGCCAGATTTGATATTCGCGCTGCACCAGAATGGCCAGCAATTCCTGCTCGATGTTGCCGCCGCCGTTCCAGCGCTGATCGATAATCAAGGCTTCCTTGTTGCGAAACTCGCGAATCTCTTTTTCAAACTTGCGCAGGCTGGGCTGGTTCATGGCCTGAATGTGAACATAGCCGATGCGCCCGTTGGATAACTCGTCAACTTTTTTGCGCCGCTCTTTAACCCAGCGATCGTATCGAAGCTGGCCATAAGCGCCCGTGGAAATTGTTTCGATCCGCGTGCGCCAGGCTCCATCTTCCGCCGGCTTGTTGTTGAAAGTAACTTCGACCTTGCGATTCAGACGGTCGTTAAGCAACTGCCAATAGTTGTCGCCGGCTTTGACTGGCTTGCCGCCGATGGCAATCAGATAATCACCGACGTAGACCTTGACCCAGTCTTTGTCGGCCGGGCCGTCTTCGTAGATGTAAGCCACCCGATACCGGCCGGAAGCCGCATCGGCCTCGAGCTCGAGCCCTATATTTCCGGTAGCCGCAGCGCCCGCGCGCCCGCCCGGCGGCGGCGCCGCACCGGTGTGCGAGGCATTAAGTTCACCGATCATCTCGTTGATGATGTTCAGCAGTTCCTGTCGATCGCCGACGTCAGCCACCAGCGGTTCGTACTTGGCTTTGGCTGCATCCCAATCCATCCCGTGCATCGCGGGATCGTAAAAGCGATATTTCATGGTCCGCCATGCGTCACCGAACATCT
Source organism: Acidobacteriota bacterium (assembly GCA_038040505.1). Lineage (GTDB taxonomy): Bacteria > Acidobacteriota > Blastocatellia > Pyrinomonadales > Pyrinomonadaceae > UBA11740. The sequence continues at coordinate 19,320 of JBBPID010000032.1, forward strand.
CAACCCATTCGGCTGGATGATCGATCTTGACCCGCACATTAAAAGTAATGCGCCGGCGCGCACCTTCCGGCCGACCGGCGCCGGCGGCCGCGGCCGCCGCGCCCAGCGCAGTCGAGTAAATCCCATCGCGCTCGCGGAAGAAAAGGGTGCGGCCATCGCGCGAGATGTTCAGGTCAGAGATGCCTCCGCCAAAACCACCACCGCCACCGCCTCCGGCGCCTTCAGCCGGGGGCGGTCCACCCGCGGTGATGCGGGTCAAACGCTTGCCGTCTTCCTGAATCGAATAGATCACCGGCAGAGTCAGCGTCGCCGCCGGCTCCGAAGTCACAAAAACGAGCGTGCGACTGTCCGGAGTAATGGTGAAAGTTGAAATTGGAAAAGGCATGCGCGTGATCTGTTTCGTCCGGCGCTTCATGCCGGCCCAATCCATTTTGGTTTCGTGCGGCGGGCGCACCGGCGGTCGTCGTCCCATCAGGGGGCCGGGACCCTCGGCGCCATCTCCGGCTCCCGCGCCGGGACCGGCTTCACTTTCAGGACGCTCTTCAGGATCGTCCGGATCGCGATCCAGACGTTCCAGCGCCACCGAGTAAATCTGAACCGAAACACTACCAAAGCCACCGCCGCCGCCACCGGTGGAATCGGAACGAACGAAGAAAATCTTGCGCCCGTCAGGAGAGAATCGCGGGCCGCGCTCGTCGTAAGAATCGAAGGTCACCTTGTGCGCAGTTTTGTCTTCACCGGACGAGGCAACCACATAAATATCAGAGGTGCGGCTGACATCGGTTTTCGAGTAGGTTAGCCATTTACCGTCGGGCGACCACTCGGGTGTTGAGACGTTGCCGTACTTCGACGAATCGAGCTCAGTCACCTGTTTGCCGGCGACATTGACCTTGCGCAACTTGCTGTCGGAAGAAGTAAAAGCGATTTCTTTGGAATCGGGCGACCAGTTATAGCCTAACTTCAAAGCGTCGATGTCGGTTAGTTTCTGTACCTCGCCGGCGCCGTCGACTGTCGTAACGTAAAGTTCCTCGCGTCCGCTGCGATCAGAAATGAACGAGAGTGACTTGCCGTCTGGCGAGTAGCCGACAAAACGGTCACGGGCCACGTTGTCGGTGATTTGCCGGATGTCTCCTTCTTCCACCGGCACCGTGAAAATCTCGCCGTGAACCGAAACCACCAGACGCCGCGAAGAGGGCGCCAGCTCGTAATCATCCGCTTCGGAACTGAAGGCGCGCATCTCAGTTGAGTTGTCCTGAGTTTCGGCGTCGATGTTGAGCCGGATGGGCGTGACTTTCTTACTGCCGGTCTCGAGTTTCCAAATCCCAAAGTCGTGTTCAAAAACAATCACGCGGCCGTCGGCGCTGATTGAAGGGAAACGCACGTCGCCGCTCTTAAATGAAGTTACCCGTTCGGCTTTCCCGCCGCTCTCAGCGATGCGCCAGAGGTTGGTCAGGCCGTTGCCGTCGCGATCGCTGACGAAGTAGATATCGTTGCCGCTCCACATCGGCCACGAATCCATCCCGTCAAAATCGGTTACCTGGGTGAATTTCTTAGACGCGACGTCTTCAACCCACACATCCGTTTGAAATGAGCCGCGATAGTACTTGCGCCAGTAGACCTGGCCCTTCGGGTTATAAGCGATCTTTCTTCCGTCAGAAGAGAAACTCGCCTGGATGCCCATGTCGGTGCCGGCCTTCCGCGGCAATCCGCCATCGACGCTGACAATGTAGAGCTGCGCGGGAAAGTCTTCGCCGCGATTGCTGCTGAAGAGTACTCCGCGCCCGTCCGGCGTCCAGCCCAGGACGGTGTCGTCGGACGAGTGAAAAGTCAGTTGCTTTGGCGTACCTCCGCCCGCCCCTATGATGAAGACATCAAGGTTCCCATTGCGGTCGCTCGAAAACGCGATCCATTTGCCATCCGGCGAGAAACGCGGATAAGCGTCTCGCGCCCGGTTAACCGTCAGGCGCTGGAGGTTCTGGCCATTATCGTCGGCCGTCCAAATGTCAGCCAGATAAGTAAAGGCAACGCGGCCGTTCGAGTAACTGGGATAACGCACCAGCCGGGCTTCGCGTCCAAGGGCCAGCGAGGCAAAGGTGCAAACGACTAAAGCGATGGCAAAGGGGTAGAGTCTCTTCATGATGTTTCTCCTGCGGTGTTACAAGCTGAGGCTAAATCGCATTAGCACCTGGCTTCAGCCAGGTGAATACGACGGTAATAAAAATCGGGAAACCGTTTTAACGGTTTCGGATTCCCTGTGGTTCGCAAAACCGTTGAAACGGTTTTCAAAACGATTCATTGGCTTCGAAACACCTCGCTGAAGCGAGGTGCTAATGAGAAGTTTCACCCAAGTAATGCCGGTCTTTCTGCTGTTTAGGTGCCCAGCAACTCGAAGTTTTTTTGAAAGAAGACGGACTGATAAGATCGTTATGACGCCCCGTTGCGCCATTCGGTTACATTGAACCCGAAGGGCGGTTTCGGGGAGGCGGCTTCGGAGCGCGGATTGTATCACGGACGCGGTTGACACTGGCAGCCGGCTTTTTTATAGTTCGTGCTTAGTCCTGCGGTGTTTTTCCTGCTGTGAACTCCCGCTCTAAAGTTGTATTTCTGTAAGGCCCAGAGGTTTAAATCAATGAATTCCCCCTCCGCACGAATCCGTGGTTTTGTCCTTGGTTTCACGTTCGTACTAGTGGCGCTGGCGTATCCGCTGAGCGCCCTCGGTAAGGACAATTGGACCATTGTCCGTTCGAAGAACTTCACGCTCGTCGGTAACGCCTCAGAAAAAGAGATCCGCCAGGTCGCCACGCGCCTCGAGCAGTTCCGCGACGTATTTAAACGCCTGCTGAAAGACGCCAGGTTTGAAACGCCGGTGCCCACGACCGTAATCGTTTTCAAAAGCATGGGCTCTTACAAACCTTTCAATCTGGGCAACAACGCGGGCTACTTTCAGAAGGGCGAAGACGTGAACTACATCACGCTAACGACGGAAGCGGGCGGGGAAAATCCGCTGAGCGTGATCTATCACGAGTACGTGCATCTGCTGGTTGATAACAACCTCGACAATGTGCCGGCGTGGTTCAATGAAGGTCTGGCCGAATACTACCGCACCTTTGATATCGAAGAAGATCGCAAGGTTCACCTGGGCGAGTTAATTCCTTATCACTTGCAGACCCTGCGCGAAGACAAGTTCCTGCCATTGCGGACGCTGCTGGCGGTCGATCATTACTCGCCGTACTACAACGAAAGCAGCAAGCGCGGAACTTTCTATGCTGAGTCGTGGGCCCTGGTGCACTACTTAATGATGGGCAACAACAGTCAGCGTAAGCCGCAACTGAGCAGATACCTGGAATTGGTTGGCGCCAACATGCCTATCGAACAGGCCTTCAAACAGTCTTTCGGGGTGGAAATCGAAGGCCTGGAAAAGGAACTAAAGAAGTACGTGGAAGGCCACACCTTTAAGATGCAAATCGCCACCTTCGAACACAAGCTGGAGTTTGACAAAGATTTCACCGCCGCGCCCTTAACGGAGGCCGAGGCCCAGGGCTATCTCGGCGATCTGTTACTGCACACGCACCGGCTGGCCGAGGCGGAGACCCGTTTGCAGCAAGCGCTGACGCTTGATCCGAAACTGACGATGGCGCGCTCGAGCCTGGGAATCGTGCGCATGCGCCAGGGCCGTTTCGCGGAAGCCAGAGAGAGTTTGCAGGCCGCCGTTAAAGACGACTCGACCAACTACCTCGTGCACTTCTATTACGCCTACGCACTGAGCCGCGAGGGCATGGACAGTAACGAATTTGTGCGCGAGTATCCGGCCGACCGGGTGGCAACCATGCGCGCGGAGTTACGTCGGGCAATCGAGCTGAATCCCGGCTTTCCCGAATCGTATTCCCTCCTGGCGTTCGTCAACTTGATCTCGGGCGACGGACTCGACGAATCGGTTGAGCTTTTGAAGAAAGCCCAAACACTTTCGCCCGGCCGGGCTGACCTTTCCTTCATGCTGGCGCAAATTTATCTGCGCCAACAGAAGTTCGATCTGGTGCGCCAGCTCTTAGAGCCGCTGGTGAAGGACAAGGATCGACGGATGCAGTCACAGGCCCAGTCGCTGCTGGCTTCGATGAAGAGTTACGAAGACAGCCTGAACCGGTACAAGTCGGAAACAGGCCGCGAGCCCCAGCTGCAAAGACAATCGGACCCAATAGCCAAACGTGAACCTGCCGAGCCAGAGATGTCACCATCGGATTATCTGCGCGAGGCGCTGCGGCCGGTTGAAGATGGAGAAGAGCGGATTCAGGGTTTGTTCATTAAATTGGACTGCGAGCGAAGCGGTACCGCTTATTTTGTAATCCAGGTGGGAGATCGTACGTACCGGATTCGCGCGACTTCTCTGGAGCGAGTTCAACTGATCGCCTACACGCCGGATGCGGGAGCGGAAGTGGCTTGCGGCCCGCGCAAGAACCAGGACAACGTGATCCTCACCTTTCGCCCCAGCAAAGAAGCCAGGGATCTCAAAGACAAGATTGACGGCGACGCGATTGCAGTCGAATTAGTACCGAAGGATTTTAAGTTGAAGAAATAGCGCTGGGCCTTCGCTCCGTCAGGAGCGCCGCTCGCGCTACTCGCCTGACACCGGGGCGCCCGCTGCCTTCCAGGCTTTCCAGCCGCCCGCCAACGACCAGACATTCGTATAACCCATCTTTTGCAACGCGTCGGATGACAGCGCCGAGCGATACCCGCCGCCACAATAAAGAATCAGCTCAGTTGTTTTGTCGGGCACCGTGGTTTCGATGTCGCGTTCGATGATGCCCTTGCCCAGGTGTTCGGCGCCTTCGGCGTGGGCTACCTGCCATTCGTTGTCTTCGCGCACATCGATCAGCAAAGCGTTCTGGTTCTCGGCCAGGCGTGCTTGAGCTTCCGCGACGGAAACCTCTCTGATACGGGTCTTGGCGTCGTTGACGAGTTTGAGAAAGCCTTCAGTGTGAATCATCGATCTGCCCTCTTCCGGTTGGCGGTGTTTACAGTACCCACTTCAGTTGGGTTTTTCTCGCTTTGACAAGAGCCCGACTAAAGTCGGTACTCTGAACACCTCTTATCAAAACTGCCCAATCGTCAATCGTCCCCAATTGGCTCAATCATAGGCGAGCGATTATAATGCCAGTCTTTCGAAAATGCTTTAACAACCGAGGCGTGACGTAAGGATTTGACCTGCGTTGACGCTTGCAGCCCCGATAAGTCGGGAGTGCGCAAAATTTCGTCTTCAGGAGAATCAGAGATTGGCTAACGAACAGTTTGATGTGACGGTCATTGGCAGCGGGCCGGGCGGGTATGTAGCCGCGATTCGCGCCGGACAACTGGGCTTGAAAGTCGCGATTATCGAAAAGGACAAACGCCTCGGCGGGACCTGCACGCTGCGGGGCTGCATTCCCACCAAACAATTGCTCATGTCCGCGCATGTCTACGAACAGATGCAGCACGCGGCGGATTTCGGGGTGGTGGCTTCAGATATTCAGCTGGCGTTTGCCGACGTACAGAAGCGCAAAGAGAAAGTCGTCATGAAGAACTCGAAGGGGATCGAGTTCCTGATGAAGAAGAATAAGTGCACGGTCTTTAAGGGGACGGGCAAGCTGGCGTTGCCGGGAAAAGTCGAAGTCACCGGCGAAGACGGAAGTAAGCAAACAATTCAGACGAAGAGCATTATCATCGCTACCGGCTCAGTCGTGCGGCCGATTCCCGGCTTTGACACCGACGGCAAACATGTCGTCAACAGCGATCACATTCTCGAACTGACTGAGGTGCCCAAGTCTCTGATCGTGATGGGCGCCGGCGCGGTGGGCGTGGAATTCGCTTCCGTCTATTCGCGATTCGGCGCAGAGACAACCATCGTCGAACTGCTGCCCAGATTGGTGCCGCTGGAAGACGAAGAGGTGTCCGCCGAACTCGCCAAGTCGTTTCGCAAGCGCGGCCTCAAGTCACAGCTCGATACGAAACTCGAAACGCTCGAGAAGACAGACAAAGGCGTTGTCGTCACCGGCAAAACTTCCAAGGGCGAAGCCGTTAAGCTCGAGGCTGAGATGCTTTTGGTTGCGGTCGGGCGTATGCCTTTCACTCAGGGACTTGGTTTGGAAGGAACCAAGATCAAGGTTGAGAAAGGTTTCATACAGGTCGACGAGTATCAACAGACTGCCGAGAAGGGCGTCTATGCAATCGGCGACGTCGTGCCTACGCCTTTGCTGGCGCACCTGGCTTCGAAAGAAGGAATCGTCGCGGTCGAACATTTCGCCGGCAAAAATCCACGGCCAATCAATCTGCGGCTGGTGCCCAACTGCACTTACTGCGATCCCGAAGTCGCTTCCGTAGGCTTAACGGAAGCGAAAGCCCGCGAAGCCGGCTATGACGTTAAGATCGGAAAGTTTCCGTTTAGCGCTTCGGGCAAAGCGCGCATCCTCGGCGAAGAAGAGGGCTTTGTGAAGATTGTCAGCGAAGGCAAGTACGACGAGGTCCTGGGCGTGCATATCATCGGACCGCATGCGACGGAATTGATTGCCGAGGCCTGCGTGGCCATGCAGCTGGAAACGACTGCGGAAGAACTTGGAAACACGATGCACGCGCATCCGACAGTCTCCGAAGCCGTCATGGAAGCCGCCGAAGGCGTTCATGGCAAAACGATCCATATCTGAAAAATAGGACCAATATGTCCGATAGGACCTATTAAGAAAAATGTCTGATCAGAAAACACGCAACGGAAATAAAAAACCGCCCCGTCGCCGTCATTCCGGCTTTCAGATGCGGATCAGCACCAAGTACGCGCCGCGCCAGCCGGCGAATGGCCAGGCGCGCTCGTGTATCAGCGAAACCTCGCTGAAGCCCCCGCAACTGCTCGAGCTCTACCGCTATCTGAAACTGACGCGTCTGGTCGAAGAACGCATCGTCAACCTTTACCGCCAAACCAAAGTCGTCGGCGGTGTCTACAGATCGCTGGGACAGGAAGCGACCGCGGTGGGATCGGCTTACGCCTTGCGGCCCGATGACTTCATCACACCGATCATCCGAGATCTTGGCGCGGTGTTTGTTAAAGGAATTCGCCCACGCGAAATCTTTGCCCAGTACATGGCAAAGGCCTGGGGACCTTCAGGTGGAAAAGATCTTAACGTCCATTTCGGTTACCTGGACAAAGGCTTCATCGGACCGATCTCGCATCTGGGCGACATGATTCCGGTGATGACCGGAATTCTGCTGGGGGCCCGCATCCAGAAGAAAGACATCGTCGGGCTCGCCTACATCGGTGATGGCGGCGCCAGCACCGGCGCTTTTTATGAAGGGATGAACTTTGCCGCCGTCCAACGCCTGCCGCTGGTCGTGATCGCCGAATACAATCACTACGCGTACTCAACGCCGACCAGCCTGCAAACCGCCGTGCGAAACCTGGCAGAGCGCGCCGCCGCGTTCGGTATCCCGGGTCACATCGTCGACGGAAACGACGTGGTTGCCTGCTATGAAGTAACCAAACAGGCGGTCGACTATGCACGGAAAGGCCGCGGCGCAGTTTTGATCGAAGCCAAGACTTATCGACGCAAGGGCCACGCTGAGCACGACGATCAGCGTTACGTGCCTGAAGGCGAAGTTGAGTACTGGGAAAAGCACAACGATCCCGTCGATCGGTTTGAGAAGTTTCTCCTCGATCAGAAAGTCGCGACCAAAGAGAAACTGGAAGAGATCACTGCCGGCGTCATGCGCGAGATTGATGAAGACACCGAGTGGGCGGAAAGCTCGCCGATGCCTGAACCTGAGGGAGCGGCCTACGGAGTATTCGATAATTCGATTGTCGCGCCCGCCCTACGACCGAAGGTTTTGGAATCATGAGTAGAGGCGAGCTCATTGTTCCAGCCGAAGCGCTTGACGATGAGAAGGCAACCGAGGTTCTTCGTGCCTGGATCGCGCATGAACAGCTCTATTGCGTTTTAAAGCCTGAAGGATTTGATGATGTTGGCGGATGGGGAATCCTATTGGCGGACGTTGCCCGGCACATTGCAAATGGCTTAGCGGAAGCAAGAGGACTCGATAGAGGGGAATCACTGCAGCGCATTCGGGACTTATTTGAAGCAGAATTTGATCAACCCACGGACGAACCAACGGGACATTTCGTTAACTGATGTTACGGCATTCCGACATGAGACCACTTTGCTTACTAACATCCGTGGTCTTGTTGTCACTGACGGTCGCTTGCAGTCAAAAGGGAGCGCAGAATGCGCCTTCGGTTGCATCTCAATCGCCTGAGAATTATCCGAGCCTGACGGCACGGACCAAAGAACTTTGTGACGCCTTCACCAATAAGGATTATCTGAAAGTTTTAGAGTTAACTTATCCAAAGGTGATTGAAGCAGGCGGCGGTCGCGAGAAGATGTTGGCGAGCATGCAGGACGAACTAAAAACGATGGAAACCGAAGGGGTCGTTTTTCTTTCGACCACCCCGGGCGCCCCAACAAGTTTCGTCCACGACGCGGGATCGATTTATGCGGTTGTCCCGATCACTTCGAAAATAAAAGCGCAGGCCGGCGTGTTCCAAACTGAGAGCACGTTGATTGGAGTTTCATCTGACGCCGGGGCCTCCTGGACTTTTATCGATGCCGCGGGTGAAGACGAAAAGAAACTGCAAATGCTTTTGCCGAATGTTTTGAACAAACTAAAACTGCCACCGGACAAGCCGCCGGTGAAAATTTCTTAGGGTTCGACAAAGTTCAGTTTGTCGATGGAACATCCAGATTCCCCTCCCTTTGGGAGGGGTCAGGGGAGGGACGTAGTTACTGAAGCTCTAAACAAGTAAGCTCGGCGGGCTCAGCCCGCCCGCGGTGAGAGTATTGCAAGCTTGAGCAGAGCTTCCTTCAGTTTGTCGGACTAAAAAACGATGTCTACTGCAGTCAGGAAACAACACAAGCTCGAACGTCCGCCGCGCGGCGGTACCGCCACCATGGTTGAGGCCATCCGGGCCGGAATCTGGGAAGAGATGGAACGCGACCCGACGGTCTTTCTGATCGGCGAGGACGTGGGAGCCTACGGCGGCGCGTTCAAGGTCACTGAAGGCATCATCGATCAGTTCGGCTCGGAACGCGTGATCGACACGCCAATCTCTGAAGCGGCCATCGTCGGCGCTGCATGTGGCGCGGCCTTGATGGGTCTGCGACCGGTCGCGGAATTCCAATTCATCGATTTCATTTCCTGCGGCTTTGATTTGCTTACGAATTACGCCGCCAAGTGTCGCTATCGTTGGGGCGCGAACATTCCCGCGGTCTTTCGCGGTCCATGTGGTTCGGGCGTGCGGTCTGGACCATTTCATTCGCTGAACCCGGAATCGTTCTTTACCAACACAGCCGGACTAAAGATCGTCGAACCGTCAACTGCTTACGACGCCAAGGGACTAATCAAAGCGGCGATTCGCGATCCCGACCCGGTGCTCTATTTTGAACACAAGAAACTTTATCGCCTGCCGCGTCTGCGCGAAGAGCTTCCCGAAGACGACTATATTGTCGAAATCGGAAAAGCGCGCACGCGTCGCGAAGGCCGCGATCTTTCGATCATCACTTTCGGAGCACAGGTGCTGACGGCGCTGGATGCCGCGGAAGAACTCGAGAAAGAAGGCCTGGACGTCGAGGTAATCGATTTACGGACGCTCGCGCCTTTGGATAAGGAGGCGATCCTGGCCAGCGTAAAGAAAACCAGCCGCGCGCTGATCCTGCATGAAGCTTCCCTAACCGGTGGCATTGGCGGAGAGATCTCCGCGATCATTTCCCAGGAGGCTTTTGAATGGTTGGATGCGCCGGTTCTGCGGCTGGCTTCGCTCGACACGCCGGTTCCATATTCGCCGCCCCTGGAAGATTACTATTTGCCACAAGTGAAAGACGTGCTGGACGCGGCGAGAAAACTGGCCGCTTATTGAAATAGACAGGATTTACAAGATGACGAAGCCACGAACAGTTGTTTAGATTTTCGCTTTTATCATGTGAATCCGGTAAATCCTGTTAAAAAGTTTTCTTAGGAGGACTAACAATGCCGAAATATGTAATCGAACGAGAAATTCCCGGAGCGGGAAAACTGACGGCGATGGAGTTGCAGGGAGTCTCGCAAACCTCGTGTGACGTTCTACAAAAACTTGGCCCGGAAATTCAATGGGTGCATAGCTATGTGACCGGCGATAAAGTCTATTGCGTTTACATCGCGCCGAGTGAAGACCTGATTCGCGAGCACGCGGCGCAGGGCGGCTTTCCGGCAAACCGAATTTCCGAGGTTAATACGATAATCGATCCGACTACTGCTGAACCCAAAGAACAATCGGCAACGGGCTGAATGCTTTTCTGTTTAGAAACGCGCTACCGCCCGCTTACTCGGGCAGTAGCGCGACTCTAAACGTTATCAAATGGAGTAATCATGGCTACTGAAGTAGTGATGCCGCAGATGGGCGAGTCCATCGCGGAAGGGACCATAACCAAATGGCTGAAGAATATCGGCGATCACGTTGACCGTGACGAACCGCTGTTCGAGATTTCGACTGACAAGGTCGACGCCGAGATTCCATCGCCCGCCGCGGGCACGCTCACCGAGGTCAAATTCAAGGAAGGCGAAACGGTCGAGGTTAATACGGTCGTGGCCGTGCTCGACGGTAATGGCGCCACGCCGCAAACGGCCGCCCCGCCGGCAGCGGAAGCAAAGGCAGAAGCCGAAGCGCCGGCCCCGGCTGAGGCCAGGCCGGAACCAGAGCCGGTGAAAGCAGAAGCGCCCGCGGCGATCGAACGGCCCAAGCCGGCGATCACTCCTGAGCCTCCGCCGAAAGCCGCCCCGCCGGCGGTTCACAAAACTGAAGTCAAACCGCTGGTCAAGAAAAGTGACGGACAAGCCGCGGCGCCCGCGGCTCAGCGGCGCGACGACGCGTCGGAGGCCAGCGCTGAAGAATTGCGCCGGACCAAGTCGAGTCCGCTGGTGCGGAAGATCGCCGAAGAACACGGGATAGATATCAAGCAGTTGGACGGCACCGGCATGAGCGGCCGGGTGACCAAGAACGACATTCTCAGCTTTATCGAATCCGGGGCCGTGCCGCAACGCGCACCGTCCGCGGCAGCTTCGCCGGCGGCTCAGGCTCCAGCTCCTGCGTTGAAGCCGGCTGAAGGCGATCGCGTCGAACAGATGAGCGTGATGCGCAAGAAGATTTCAGAGCACATGGTGCTCTCGCGGCGCACCTCAGCTCATGTGACCACGGTCTATGAAGTGGACATGACCAAGATTGCCAGGATGCGTGACGAACATCGCGACGCTTTTTTTGAACGCACCGGCACCAAACTCACTTTCATGCCGTTTATCTTTAAAGCTGTGACGGACGCGATTCGCCAGTTCCCGATTTTCAACTCGCAAGTGACTGGGGATCAAATAATCTACAAGCGCGATATCAATCTGGGGATGGCGGTCGCGCTTGATTGGGGCCTGATCGTTCCGGTAGTCAAGCGGGCCGACGATCTCTCGATCTCAGGCCTGGCCCGTGCCGCCAACGACCTCGCTGACCGGGCCCGGACGAAACAACTGAAGCCTGATGAAGTTGCCGGCGGGACTTTCACGATTACAAATCCCGGTGTCTTCGGCGGTTTGTTCGGCACCCCGATCATCAATCAGCCGCAGGTGGCGATTCTGGGTGTCGGCAAAATCGAAAAGCGCGCGGTGGTGCTCACTTCCGCGGACGGCGAAGACTACATCGCGATTCGCCAGATGGCCTTTTTCGCGCTCAGCTTTGACCATCGGATCGTCGATGGCTCGGATGCCGAAAAGTTCCTGGCTTTTATTAAGGAGCGGTTGGAAACCGGGCAGTTCGCAATCTAGTTGGTTGTGGTACGCGCATCGGTCGCGCCACAAATAGGACTAAATTCTTAAAGAAGGCGAGCTCCGGTTCGCCTTTTCTTTTTACAATACTTGCACTCCTCTGTTGCAATCGACTAGCGAAGCAGTGATGAATGTTTGCTAACTGCACCGAAACCACCTTTTTGCTGGGATCACGCTTGACTTAACAAATCGATCTCGTACTATTCGACAATCCCGTTGATGTAGACAGCTTAACTTCATCAACCGGTCTTTATGACATCCTGTCTGCCGGATAAGCGGACAACGCAAGGCGTGAGTTCGTTATGAAACTTACGTACCCGACGTGCCGGTTGTGCCGTCCCAACATTAAACTAAGGAGTAGACAAAATGATCAGTAGCTCTAGAACGTTTCGGTCTGTTGCGCTCGCTTTCGGCCTCGCGCTAGTTCTTTCCCCTGTGGCCATTGCCCAAACCAGTTCACAGTCCACCACTCGATCGCGCACCGTTGCCAGTGGTGAAAAAATGAAGCTCAAGGGGGTAGTCGTAAAGCGTGAAGCTGATACCTTCACGGTTCGCGACCTGAATGGAACTGACACCGTCGTTCGGCTGACTGATAGAACTTCCGTCAAGACCAACGGCGGCTTTTTGCGCAGCGGCACCAACTATGCGCAAACTCAAATTTTGCGCGGTCTGAACCTGGAAGTAGAAGGACGCGGCGGCGCGAACGGCGAATTGGTAGCCGACAAGGTGCGCTTTAATGAAACCGATTTGCGGACCGCGCGGACAGTCGAAGCGCGTGCGAATCCACTCGAAGAACGGGCCAGCGCGACTGAAGGCCGGCTGTCGGAAGTTGAGCAAAACTCGCAGAAACTCGCCGGACAGATCGATGAACTAGCGGCCGTTTCCAACGCAGCGCGCGGCGGCGCCAAGGCTGCTCAGGAAACTGCTGATGCCGCAGTTGCCGGCGTAAATGCCACCAACGATCGCATCTCGGCTCTGGACGATTACGTGCCGCAAGAGACAGCTAACGTGAATTTTCGCGTAGGCAGCTCGGTGCTTAATCCTGAAGCCAAAACTAAGCTGGACGGAATCGCCACCAAGGCGCAGAATGCCAAGGGCTATGTTTTGGAAGTCACCGGCTTTGCGGATGCCACCGGAAACACTGCGCGTAACCGGGCTTTGAGCCAGCGCCGCGCCGATGCGGTAATTCGTTACCTGGTTGAGCAGCACCAGATTCCGCTTCGGAGAATTGTTACGCCGTACGGTTTCGGCGAATCAAATCCGGTTGCCGATAACAAGACGCGCACCGGCCGTGCCGAGAATCGCCGCGTGGAAGTCAAGATCCTGGTCAACAAGGGTCTGACGCAACCTGCGCCGACCGTGACTTCGAGCGGCAGCTCAGGACAATAAAGGTCGCGCAAAAGTCGAGTTGATTTGCAGATGAAATAGGGCAGCCCCGATTTCTCGGGGTTGCCGCAACAAGCGCCAACGATCATGCCGTCAGAAGGCGTCAAATGATGTGTTTGGGCCAGCAACCCGATGCAGGCTGGCGGCATGAGGAGTTGGTTGATGTACGCAGGTAAAGAGAAGAAATACTTTGGGCCGGCGCTGGTGCTAACCGCGCTGGCTTTATTTTTTTGCGGAACCATCTTTTGGGGCGCTTCGGTGACGGCGCAGAAGATCAAGCAGTTGCCGCCGCCCCCCCCGGGGCCGCGTTACAAACCTAAACCAACTCCTACCCCTGAGCCTCCGGAGTACGAAGTGATTCGCGTCTCTTCGAACCTGGTGGTGATGCCCGTTTCAGTTACGGACGCGGGGGGACAGCCGGTACTGGGTCTTAAAGCAACTGATTTTCACATCGAAGAAGATGGAAGACCGCAAGAGATTTCCCAGTTGGGAGATCCCGAACAAGTGCCCCTTGATATAGCGCTGCTAATAGATGTCTCGAGCAGCGTCAGCGAGCGATTCGCTTTTGAGGAACAAGCCGCGACGCGTTTTCTCAAACAGGTTTTGAGGCCCACCGATCGCGCCACTGTGTTCGCCATCGACAGAACGCCGCGATTGGAACAGGCACGAACCACGGCGGACGTGGCCACCGCCAGACTGTTGGCGATCAAAGCGGCGACCGGCCCCAGTCCGACTGCGTTTTACGACACTGTAAGCGAGGCTGCCCGGTACCTGGCCAAGAATACGCCTGAGCAACATCGCCGGGTAATCGTCGTGATCTCTGACGGCGAAGACAATTTCAGTAATAGCGTGCGCGATTCCGCGGTCGATGCCTATAACGCCACGAAAGGCGAAACCGACTTAACGCCGGCAGCACGCGCTCGCATCCGCGCTGCTTCGGAAGCGGCCTTGCTCAAAGGCCATCGCAAAGCCCAGGCGGAAGTACAAGAACAGGTCCAGACGGCCAATGCAGTCTTTTACGCGATCAATCCGAGCGGCCAGGCGCTAAGATTGAATGCCATCAGCACGCGGGCGCAGGAAGCTATGCAACAACTGGCGGCCGCTACCGGCGGGACGGCTTTTGTTCCGGAGAGAATTGAGAATCTGGACGCAGTGTTTAGCCGGATTGCCAGCGAACTTCGGGCGCAGTATCTGCTGCAGTACTATTCGGACGACAAATCGGGCCGATCGTCGTATCGCAGGATCGCCGTCACGACGCCGGCTCGTCCGCAGGTGCGCGTACGCGCCCGCGAGGGCTATTACCCGAAAGCGAAATAGGCTTTTTGCGGTTCGCGCATCGAGATTTCTTAGCTGCTGATCCCTTTCTCCGAACACCGCACTTCTCGCATTTGCACCCGATCGGTTCGATCAGGCCCTCGAAGTATTCTTTGCCATAGTCGTACGTAATCTCGTCGCCCGGCTTAATCTTCTTCCGTGACCAGATCCAAATCCGATTGCCGGAAATGATTGGTTCCGCATTCGGTTTACAAGAGTGATTGATGTACCGGGCAGTATTTGTGCGCGGACTTCCGTCAATCGACCACTTCTTGTTCACGCCAAAAAAATACTTGCCCTCCCGGCTTTCAACTTCTTCATTTAAGATTCGCGGACCGGTATATTCAATAATGCGCTTGCCCCTGGGAATAATTCTGGTGGCGAAGAGTCCCAGCCCCGTCTGGGTGCGTCTGACTGCAAAGTCTGTCTTCGTTCGCGGCATTCACCAAGCTTAACATGCGGGCTTCTCACAATTTTGGCTACGTCTTCACAATACTGTGCGCTCGGGCGGCTGAGACTCTGAACTGTTTGTCTCATCGGTTACAATCAATTCGATGCCAGACGCCGCGCATTACACCGACGAACATATCCTTGCGTATCCGATCGAATACATCGCCGGCATCGATCTGTATAACGCCGGCGAGTTTCACGCGGCCCACGATGCCTGGGAAGAGCGCTGGATGGGACCGGTGGGGCCTGACGAAAAGCTGTTCCTGCAGGCGATGATTCAATCGGCAGTGGCTTTTCATCATTTGCAAATTGGCCGCCCGGGCGCGGCCCGCAGTATGTACCTGAGGGCAAAGGAAAAGTTTGCGCGGCTCAATCAGCCGGTTTTTATGTCGCTCGATTTACAGGATTATCAGGCGCAGCTGGATCGAGCGTTGTCCTGGCTGTTGAGTGTTCCCGATCCCAGAGAAATCGCGCCGCCGGAAATTGTTGCGCCACGCATCACTTTACGCGCGGGTGTGACTGAGAGCGTATGAATAGATCAGGTTCAGGATTCTCAAGCGGCATTCGCCTTTTACTGCTCTCAGCCTGGCTGGGCGCTGCGATATTTTTTTCAGCCATTGTGGCCCCCGCAGCTTTCTCAGCTTTGCGTAGTTTCCAGGTGACAAACGTCAATGAAATTGCCGGCGCCATCGTTAATCGGGCGCTGGCGGTGGTAAATGTGAGCGGTTTCTTAATCAGTTTAGCAGTACTCGCGTTGACGCTGTCTGCGGAAAGAAAGAATATGAAGATGCCGGTGATTCCAAGCAGCATCGCGCTATTGCTCATGGCGTCGGCGACGGCGGTCGGCCATTGGGTAATCGCCGCCAGGATGCGTGGCCTGAGGCTGGCGATGGTGACAATTGATTTAGTTCCTCTCGACGACCCGCGCCGCGTCGCTTTCAGCAACCTGCATCGCTACTCGGTAATTTCGTTGATGCTGGCCATGCTCGCGGCGATCGTCGCGATAGTTCTGACCGGGTTCCGACCGCTGTCCGGCGCCGGGAAACCCTCATCATGAAAAGAAGCAAGTTCTCGATTCTAATCTTCGCGGCCTTTCTGGTTCTGAGCCTCAGGTTAATCCAGGCTCAGCCGGGGGTTCCCACTAACGCGAACACCAATAGCCCGGCTGAATCCCCTGAAGTAAAGAACCGCCGCGAGTCTTTCGAAATTGTCTGGCAAACTGTAAACAAGAGCTTCTTTGATCCGAACTTCAACGGTGTCGATTGGAAAGCGGTACACGATCGCTACGCTCCTTTGGTTGCGCGCACTACCAGCGATCGCGAGTTGTACTCCCTCTTGCAGTTAATGGTTAACGAGCTTCACCAGTCACACTTCTGGATCATTCCTCCTGAAGCAGTCCCCAAACTGCTGCCGAAATCCGACGAAGGCGATGACAAAGAAACCGGAGATGCGTCAGAAACGACTGAGCCGGAAACGCCGCTCGATCGAATCAAACAAAGGCTGACCGAGAGACTTTCAACCGGCATTGGAATCGATTTGCGGGTCGTGGATGGGCTGGTTTTGATCTCGCGTGTTGAGGCAGGTTCGACCGCCGCGCGGGCCGGATTACGTCCGGGGTTTGCAATCAAGACCGTGGATGGCAAGCCGCTTTCTGAAGTGATCGCCGAACTCCAGAGGGATCCGGTCTTTCACGACATCATTAAGCCTGAGATACCGCTGGTCCTGGTGGCCAACTATATCAACGGCGAAGAGCAGAACTCCGTGCTGTTAACGTATTCGGACGGTCGCAATCTCCCGCGGCGGGTGCGAATCAACCGGGAAAAGCTGAAAGGCGAAATGTCGCCGGCGATCGGAAACCTGCCGCCGATGTACACCGAGTTTGAAGCCAAACGATTAACCGGCGGGTTTGGTTATGTTCGCTTCAATGCGTTTGTGCCGAACCAGATGAAGAAAGTTTGCAGCGCGCTGCGCGAAATGCACGACGCGCGGGGGATGATCATCGATCTGCGAGGCAACCAGGGCGGGTTACTGGGAATGATTGGCGGTCTCGGCGGGTTGGTTTCGGAAAGCACCTCGATTCTGGGGTCGATGAAAACGCGCAACGGTCAAACCCCCGTGCTGGTCATTCCGCAACGGCGGCCCTACACCGGACCGCTGGTGATCTTAATCGACGGTTCGACCCAATCCGCCGCGGAAGTGTTCGCTTCAGGTATGAAGGACACCAACCGGGCGATGGTAATCGGCGATGTAAGTGCCGGCAATACTTTGCCGTCGGCAATTCTGAAATTGCCTACCGGAGCGTTGTTCCAATATGCCTTTGGAAATTATCAAAGTCCTGAAGGAATTTTTCTTGAAGGCCGGGGCGTAATTCCCGATCAGATCGTGAAGCTGAACCGCCGGGGACTTTTGCGCGGTCGTGATCCTCAGCTGGCGGTTGCGGTTAACACACTGCGCGGAATTTCGCGGATCCGTCAGCGGGAGCTGATCGCCGATGTGACTGCAGTGGATCTAACGCCGCCAAAACCCCAGGGCGATCCGGTTATTACAGTGAAGGCGCCCCCACCGGCCAGGCCAGGGAGCGAATCCACTGAGACGACCGCTCCGGAGGCCCGGGATCCGAACGCTCGTTCAATTGAAGAGATCATAAATCATTACATCGAAGCCGTAGGCGGAGAAGCAGCTCTCCTGAAAATCAAGACTCGAGTTTCCCGCGGCACCGTAGAACTGCCTATGGGCCTTAACGGGACGGTCGAGATTTATGAACAGACGCCCAACCGGTCGAGCTTGATAATGAATTTGGCGGGTTTTGGTATCGTGCAACAAACCTTTGACGGCAAGCTCAGGTGGGTGCAGGATCCGGTGCGCGGTTACCTGAGTATCCCGATCAGTGCGCCCGACGGGGGTGACGATCTCCATCGCGAGTTAGGCTATCGCCGCTCAATCAAATCGCTTCGTTTCGATCGAAAAGAGAAAGTTAACGACCGTGATTGCTTTGTGCTGAATCGAATTGCCGGCGGAATTGTGATCGAGCGTCTCTTTTTCGAGGTCGCCAGTGGATTGCTGGTCCGTGAAAACAACGCTTATCTGGAAGATTATCGCGAGGTTGACGGGGTAAAGGTGCCGTTCGTGACGCGCGAAACCTCGGTTTCGGGAATGAGCAGCATTGTTCGCTTGAAAGAGGTGAAGCACAATGTGGCCATCGATGAGGCGAAGTTTGTCGAACGCCCGGACTGCTTTACCCGTCCCGAACAAAACTGGCGCATCGAAAAATGATTGAGTGAGAAAGCCAAAACTGAAGTTGGTGCTCTGTACGTCGTGAATTAAGGAGAGCGTCTGAAGTGGAAATAATAGAACAAAGCGCGAACTGGCAAAGCGAGTTTGACCGTTGGAAACAGCGCGGAGGCAAAGTGGCCGACGACAAGGTTGGAGAATCCTACCCGTTCGTCAAAAACTCGAGAGCCCCATTCACGCCCGCGCATCGAGCGTTGCCGATGATGAACCTGGCTTTGATCAGTTCGGCCGGCGGGTACATAGACGGCGCCGATCCCTTCGACGTAACCGCCGCGGCCGGAGACCTGACGTTCCGCGAAATTCCCAGTTCGATCGATTTGGGCGATTTGCGCTTCTCAGCACGCGGCTACGATCCCACTTTCGTCGAGCGCGATATCAACGTCCAGATACCTTTGGCGCGGCTGTCCGAGTTTGAAGCTAACCGCATCATTGGCCAGGTCAACTCGACCTTCTGGAGCTTTTGCGGATTCATCCCCGAGGCCGGGCGACTGGTCTCAGAGATGTTGCCGCGGCTGATCGAGCGCCTGCAGCGATATGAAGTGCAGGCAGCGCTTTTGATTCCCGCATCGCAACTCTGTCATCAATCCGTCGCACTCGCGGCCCGCGCGATCGAAGAGGCGGGAATTCCGACGATGATGCTTTCGGTTGATCGCACGCTCACTGAGAATGTGCGCCCGCCGCGCGCCGGCTTTTACAAAGGAACGCTCGGAAGCGTGGCCGGCGAAGTGAACTGGCCCGAACACCAGCGCCGGGTCCTGGACGAAGCGCTGCGCTGGATCGAAGCGATGGATCAGCCAGGCACGCTCAAGCTGGTAGTAGAGCTCCAAAGCGAGGTTCAAGCAGCCCGCGGCGAAAGATAAGTAGTGGCACCTGCATCTTGCGGGTTATTGGTTGACCGAGTGGACCGGCGGTCCCGCCCTTGAAATCTGATGAAACGTACCATCTTCAAATCCATAATCGGTATCATTGCGCTGCTGCTCGCTTATCTCCTCTTCTGGCCCGTGCCGATTAATCCTGCGGCCTGGACACCACCGCAGGCGCCGGAGTTGACCGGTATCTACACTCAGAATTCTGAGCTGGCGCGCACCGAACGACTTACTGTTGACGGCGGCAATCCGGAAGACGTCGCCTTTGATTCGCACGATAGGATCTACACGGGCACGGAAGACGGGCGCATCTTTCGTTTTCAAGCCGATGGCACTCAGCCTCAGGTCTTTGCCAACACCGGCGGGCGTCCGCTCGGACTAATCTTCGATCACTTCGAAAACCTGGTTGTCGCCGACGCCGTCAAGGGACTGCTTTCGATTAGTCCCGACGGAAAGATTACAGAGTTGAGCAAAGAGGCAGAGGGGATTCCATTCCGCTGCACCAACGATCTGGATATAGCGACTGACGGAACGATTTACTTTACCGATGCTTCCAGCAAGTTTCCCCTGACGCTACTAAAAGCCGACCTGTTAGAGCATCAGCCCAACGGCCGTTTCCTCGCTTACAATCAGCGCACCAGAGAGACAACCGTCCTCTTGCGAGATCTCTATTTCGCGAATGGGGTGGCGGTCAGTCAGGATCAATCATTCGTGCTGGTAAACGACACCGGTTCTTATCGCGTGCGCCGCTACTGGCTGACCGGCGCGAAGCAGGGCCAGTCGGATATCTTCATCGATAACCTGCCGGGTTTTCCGGACGGGATCTCGGCAAACGGGCAAGGCGGTTTCTGGCTGGCGCTGGTGAACCGGAGGGACAAGGGCCTCGATCTGCTGCAGCCGCATCCGTTTCTGAAAAAGATCGTCTGGCGGCTGCCCAACTTTCTCCAACCCAATATCAAGCGCTACGCTTTTGTGCTCGGCCTCGACGCTAATGGCGCGGTCGTGCACAACCTCCAGGACCCTTCGCCGCAATGCTTCACCCAAATCGCTAACGTCGTCGAGCACAAGGGCGCGCTCTATTTCGGCAGCATCGGTGAACATGCTATCGGCCGGCTGCAGCTTGCCCCAGCTCAATAACAAAGGGTTAGACGTGTGTTAGCGCACAGACGGACTCTTTCACCCGTCTTTACGATGACGATTATTAGAGGCTGCGGTACCTGGTGATAGCGCGCCGTGATCATTACAGTGTAGGATAGCGGACACTGGAATGGCTCAAGTGCGAAATGCGACCGTCACTCGATTCAAGAGAGTCGAGTCGACACGGCAAGTACAGGCGGATCCGGTGATCGCCAGTGAGCGGCCGGCACGAGTGACACTTTTCACTGTTCTGTTAAGGAGTAACGATGAAAGTTTTGCTAATCAACCCGGAATTTCCCGACACCTATTGGAGTTTTCGACACGCGCTGCCCTTTGAGGGGAAGCGATCGGCTTTTCCCCCGCTGGGCCTGTTAACGGTGTCGGCCCTGCTGCCCCCAGACTGGGAACGAAAGCTGGTTGATTTGAATGTGCAGTCTCTCAAAACGTCCGACATTGACTGGGCTGACATGGTGTTTGCCACCGCGATGCTGGTGCAGAAGGATTCGTTGAAGCAAGTTGTGCAACGATGCAAGTCACGCGGAAAACGCGTCGTTCTTGGTGGCCCGTATGTTACGACCACTATCGAGGACTTACCCGATGCCGATCACATCTTTCTCGGTGAGGCAGAGACGACGTTGCCGCAGTTTATCGAGGACCTCGCCCGGGGCGAGGCGAAACGGTCGTACCAGGCGCCCGAGCGGCCGCCACTCTCAGTTACTCCTCTGGCCCACTTTCATCTGGCGAACCTGAAACGCTATAGCGCGATGTGCGTGCAATACTCGCGCGGCTGTCCCTACTCGTGCGAATTCTGCGACATCATCGAGATTTACGGGCGCGTGCCGCGCACCAAAAGTATTCAGCAGA
This sequence comes from Acidobacteriota bacterium, assembly GCA_038040505.1. Classification (GTDB taxonomy): domain Bacteria; phylum Acidobacteriota; class Blastocatellia; order Pyrinomonadales; family Pyrinomonadaceae; genus UBA11740. The sequence continues at coordinate 40,478 of JBBPID010000032.1, forward strand.
TGCTGGCGGAGTTCGATGCGCTGCGTGATCTGAAGTGGCGCGGTACGGTTTTCATTGTTGATGACAATTTCATCGGCAACAAAAAGAATGTCAGAATACTGTTGCCTGAGATCGCCAAATGGCAGAAGGCCAATGGCTATCCTTTTTCACTGATCACCGAGTCAAGCGTGAATCTCGCCGACGACGAACCACTACTCGCCAGCATGCGAGACGCCGGCTTTCGCCGCGTATTTCTTGGTATCGAAACTCCGGTTGAGGAGAGCTTGAAAGAGGCCCAGAAGTCTCAAAACCGTGGCAATCTGCTCGATTCGGTGAACAAGATTCAAAGCTATGGAATGGAAGTGATGGCCGGCTTTATCGTAGGCTTTGACAACGATCCTGAAGACATTTTTGAGCGGCAAATCGATTTCATCCGCAAGAGCGCGATTCCGTTGGCGATGGTGGGGCTGCTTAACGCGCTGCCGGACACCCAACTGTGGAAGCGCCTCGAGCGCGAGGGGCGGTTACTAGGTGAAGCCTCGGGAAACAACACCGTCTGCACCTTCAACTTCAAGACCCGAATGGATCCGGCGCTATTGATTCAGGGCTATCAAACCATCATGCGCACCATTTACAGTCCCCGCGAATACTATCAACGCGTGCTGGACTCAATGAGGCGAACGACGCACCTGCTCTCGGAACCACAACACTACAGTCTTATCAGCGGTCTCACCACACTGACGCGGATCTTCGTCAAGCTGGGAGTGCTTGATTCTGAACGTAAGGAATTCTGGCGCTTCTTTAGTCATGCGGTCATTAAGCATCGCGACCAGCTTGCCGACTCCTTACGTCTGGCGGCGGTGGGCTATCACTTTCGCAAATTGAGTGAAGCATATGCCGTAAGTTAACGCCGCTCTGCGAACCTCGGCGGGTTGATTTTTGGGAGGTAGCTCAATTTTTAAAAGCGGTGTTCAGAGTACCGACTTTAGTCGGGTTTTTGGTCGAAGATAGAACCCAACTAAAGTTGGTACTCTATACGCCGTAAGATTCAGACACTACCGATTTCCAAAGTATTTGGTGCAGAGGAAAAACCCGTAGGCGCACAAGGCTTCTGAGCTTTTTTTGAGATGTCTTTTTACCTGGTTTTTGGTTTAGCGCCCAGGGCCACCTGAGGTGATTGATAAGAATTGCCCTGCTGGTCCTTGAAGTGGACGGCGAGTTGCGTGTTGTTGCTCGCCAGCTTGCTCTCGCTGGTTTGCTTAAGCACAAACGTAAGGATGCCAGTCAGGCGATCCTTGGCCGTGATCGAAGTTAAAGAGATTCGAGCTTCTCTTTATCCAACTCGTGGCAACCGCGTTACTGGTGATGGCGGGTGTCAAGTTGTTAGTGACAGGAGTGATTCATCTGCTCTGGTGACAGCCAGAAGCTGGGAAAAGAAGATGCCGCGGTAGAGTAGACACAACTGAAAATGAGAGAAGTCCGCCTATTTTGGGCGGGCTTCTTATTTTTTAGGACTCAGCCCCTCAATTGGCGAAAATGATGATATTCTCCGGCAATGCCGCTGTGGTTGTTTCCACCGTTCCACTGTAGTAGTTCGTTAAGCGCGTGCCATTTGGATTGCGAGTTGTTGCTTCTCGTAGCTCGGCATCCAACCCTTTGACATGTTTTCCACTGTTGCAACTACATTTACCAGAGTTACCAGATCACCCGGGAGCGTTTTGGAGCGAATACTTGAGGAAGTTTACGCCGCGATCTACCCAGCGTTTGCCAAACCTCTCGTTTAGCGCGTCGATGAGCGCGTCTATCTTGCCCTCGAGAGTGTTCGGAATAAGCGCGGAGTCGTTTTCCTTTCCGGGGCCAGTTTGCGCGTAATACAGCAATCCTAGGCCAGCCACGACCAGACCGGCGATCCACCAGCCATCATTATTCTTTTTCTTTGCCATGTCGTTACTCCTGACCTGCGCTGCCAGACAGTAGCTTGGTAGCTCCTTTGAGCGGAAAGTGGAGAAACACAAGCAGTCCGAGCCTTGGTGCAGTCTTGATTTGAAAGACTGTATCACAAGGCGACTGGGGATGGCACGGTCTTTAGAGATGAAACAAAGTGGAACCGGTGTTCTTGTAGAGAAACATGAAATCTCTCAGTTGTTGTTAACTGGGTACTTCTGCTTGAGCACTCTCTTATCTTCCAATTCATCCGCAAATGATCTGTTTTCAAGTGCCCTAAGAAACAATATGATCGCGTCAGGCGAAGCCCTAATCCGCGACTGGAAAGATTGGGATGACGCGGCCGCCAAGTTAGTTTTGGTCCTGCATGGAATCGAGCCCGCAGAATCTGAAGTAAGGCTTCGGAGATTGGTAGACGAGATAATCCATGAAAAAACGGACCGCGGAGAGGAGATATTAGAATCACTGCGGTAGGTCGAGTGCCGGCATGGACGTGGATTCGGATAGAGTTTGGCAAAATAATGGTCCACCCTAAGCGCGGGAAAAGGAAAAAGGCACAGGCCGATCACGAGCAGGATGCGTCTTAGATTTCAAATTCTGAACGAGAAGCGCAATTTACAGTCGGGCTACTGGGAAATGGATGTAGGCAAGGCAGACCGAAAGATTTGGATAAAGATTTCTGTTGACGCAATCGCGAACGGCAAATAGAATTTGTGTTCCCAACCTGTCCCGTTGCCCTGAGTCTCACGATACTTGACTAGACTGAATGGTTTCACGGTAACTCGCGATAGCACCCGGTGATATTACGTAATTCAAAACCTTGCCGGGTTTACCTCGAGAACAGAGATGACTTTTCTGCAAAGAGTTGAAGTAGTTCGCGGCATAGCGACCACAGTTATATTTTGCGAACTCTTCGCCGCCTACGGACGATTGAGATGAGTCTAATGAGAAAACTTGAAGTAATCTGCGGAATAGCAACAGGCCTTTCGGCTGTCATTGTCACGATTATTGTGAAGTGCCCGAGTTTTTCGAACGACATTGTTGGCAATGTGATCTATATCGGGTTAGCGCTTCTGGTTCCAATTGGGGCCTATTTGCACAGTGGGCCGCGAAGAACCGCGGGACTTATCTTGCTCTTAACAGGAGGGATTCCAATATTCGTTATCTCCGTCGGACTCGGGTTGGCGGGCGGACTATTCCTTTTCTGCGGGCTTCGCGAAGGGCTTCTAATCTTAACTCCATCGGCGCTGGCCATACTGACGATGATCGTATCGATATTCAGTTTGTTAGGTGAGCGAAAAGGGGGATTTTTATGGTAATGACAGGTTCTCGCAGAGTTGAAGTGATAGCCGGCTTCGCGACGGGTTTGGTGGCGTTGCTCGGCCCTAGTAGCTTTAATCTGGCACGGTTCATAGTTAGCAGTTTTAGCGCTTCGGAAAAACTCTTAGGGCTGCTTTCCCTCGTTTTGACTCACTTGGGCCCAGCGTTGTTGGTGGCGATTGGTTCTTACGTCCACGCCGTACGACAGAGAACCGCGGGGTTTGTCATGGTCTTAGTGGGAGGCCTCCTCGTCACAATCCTGGGAGTAGTCGCTTTTCTTGGCGGACTCTTCTACGCGTTGGGACCCCTTCAAAGCGTGCTGACTCTCTTACCATCGGCAACGGCGATAGTGACTATGACCGCTTCATTGCTAGCAAGAAAGTCTATCGCCAAGGTGACATAGTCCAACAGAGAGAATTTGTTTGACAGACCGTGTTCTTATTGTGGTTCACAATTTATAAGTCGAACTGTAGATCTTTCACGTCGCGTATGGAGGCCCCAAAAAATGCGAAACTCACTCGCGAAAGTATCTCACGCCGTCCTTTCTTTAATCGTTGTCCTTTCATTCTTGGTGACAGCAATCGGCCAGACAGATCCATGTAGTCAGTTAGGCGGAGGCGTCGTCGGCGTCCTTCCCAGCTGGCTATTCGACATCAATGAGTGGTGCACCGTAACCCCAACCGATATTGTTGGCCATTTTGGAACCAACGACGTTACTTGCAGGGGTTGTCTCCCGGGCAACGTCAACCACGCGCCTAGTTTCTCGAAGGGTGGAACTGCAAGCTGCACCACGTTCGGCCAGCAGATGGTGATTGAGTTTACGCAACCAGTCGCCGACCTGCAGTGGCAAATATTTGGCGCCCGAACTGTTACGGACAATCGCGGTTATACAGTGCGGATGAATCCTCCTCTTGGTGCTAATGGAAGTCCCGAGCCCGTTATCGCCAGATTCCCTGGTAGCGGCATAACACGGCTTACCATCAGCGATCCGATTGTGTACAACCTGTATTACCCGGATGGAAGTCTTCAGGCCGAGGGCTACTGGGAAATAGATTCAGTTAATGTGCGTTGGACTCCAGGTGCGACATACGAGCAATGCAGCTGCGACCGGGCAGCGATTCAGGCACCTCCAACACAAAACATAAGCACAGGCTGGCCTTTCGATCTCAGTGGCGTTGATCCGAACTGGAGCATGCTGGTTCAAATGACGCCAAACGACGGTTTAGTGCTGCGAGACGTCAAGTTGGGCCAGCGTTATATGGTCGAGAAGATCAGCGTTCCATATTTTTATCTGGAGACAAGCGCGCTTCCAAAAACGCGCGGCGAACTCAGACCTGACGGGACGGAAACGTCCATGCGGAGCCGGCTTGTCAACTTCAATACGATTACCAATGACCCCACGAAACTGGTAATTGAGGCGACGTATGTAATCGATCAAATTCCGGCCGGCTCACAGAGCTGTCTTGAGATTATCCAACGATACGAGTTTTATCGAACAAGAGCGGGCGATAACTGTGAGCCCGGTGCCACATTGCCATGTTCGCGCTGGAAACCAATCGTCAAGTACAGGTTCACGGGACAGAACGGCGAGACTCTGCGGTCTATAAACATCGCGCAGCGACAGCATAGAATGGTCGATAACAATGCCTACAACACCGTCGGGCTCTTCACTGACCCTGATGGACTAGGGGAGGCTGTTCAGTCTGGATTTGATTTCATCAGAAAGTGGAATCCGCTAGAAAACGAATGGCACGATCAAATAATCGGTGGCGGCAAGAACCTCAAAAAGTGGGACAATATTCATCAAACTTTTAGGGGGATTATTGAGGAGCCTTCGGTTGGATTCAGTTTGACACAACCAGTTTTTATAGACCCAGGTTGCCCTGAGTGCATACATAGCCACTGGCGGTGGGGCTCGATCACAAGCATTCTCGGTACTCCGGAAGGTGGGGGCAATCCGATCGGGATCCCCGAGGGTTCAAACCAAGACGTCGATTTCGGTGTCGTTGCCTATCAAAGCGGAGAAGAACACCCAGTTGTTCCTTACAATGATCTGGTTAATGGCCTGGTTCAATACTGGCAACCCATTCGCACTTACAACCCTGCCGGCCGCAATCCGCTACAAATCTATCGAGATTCCGCGCCGAACGATGTTGTCTATTGGCAGTCGGGCACGGGCTACCAAAATACCGACACCTTCTTTGCTTACGGTGGGTTCTTTAACCCCACCTTGGTAAGTCAGCAGTTATACAGCGCCACCGGTCCATCGCACAGTAGTAATGGATCAATGGCCTTTGGGGATTACGGGGCGGCTTCGGTAACCGATGAGATTACTTCGATAACCGCGACGCAGGTTTATTCCACCGGCAATACGACGATCGGTGCGTTCGATGCCAACCTCGGAGGCCCTCTGCCCGCCGGCTATTCCCAGTACGGGAATCTAAGTTACAACGTGGAAACGACAGCCGAATCTTCAGGCCCGGATACACTGACCTTTTCCGTTCCATCAGTCAGCGATCAAGCAACGTTCGACCGCCTGAGAATCTTCCATCTCGAACAAGACCCGTACGATCCTGACGGCGTCATGTGGGTAGATCGGACGGTGCTGGCGCCGGATCCACTGGCGCCCGACTTTTCGACCAAGACGATCAACGCCCAGGCGAATTTTCTCGGTCAATATGTGGTCGCCTCTTTGACGCAACCGCAACCGCCTAATACGGGTGTTGCTGATATTTCCGTTACTACTGCCGATTCGCCGGACGGCGTCATAGTCGGTAATGATCTGACCTACACCCTCACCGTAACTAACAATGGTCCGCAAGACGCAACTGGAGTGGTCTTGAGCAATTCACTTTCACCGCAAACGCGTTTCGTTTCGGTCAGTCCAACTCAGGGTAGCTGTAAGGAGGTTGACGGCACCGTTGTTTGTAAGCTAAACACACTCGCTAGCGGAGCCAACGCAACCGTATCCGTCGTGGTTAGGCCAGCCGAGGACGCTGTTCCGTTTCCTACCGGCGGTAAGGTAGTCAGTGCCACAGCGTACGCGAAAGCGAATGAAACTGACCCGAACAGTAGTAATAACAAAGCTACTGAGAACACAACGATTCTTCCTGACGGCAATGCTGCTCCAATTGTCTCCATTACAAGTCCAGCAGCAGCAACGCTCTTTGTCGGCCCGGCTAATATCAATGTGAGTGCCACTGCCAGCGATAGCGATGGCAGCGTTAGCAAAGTCGATTTTTATGGTGACGGGGATTTAATCGGCACGAGCACAGCGAGCCCGTACGGTGTTGCCTGGAATAACGCTCCTTTTGGATCCCATTCACTAATCGCGGTCGCCACCGACAATCTGAACAAGACGAAAGTTTCCGATCCCGTGACCTTCATCGTCAACGGATCGGCGGTCGTGAACATTACGAGTCCCGCAAACTACTCAACTTTCAACCGCTCCGCCAACATACCTGTTACGGCGACTGCAACGCTAAACAGCGGCACGATCAGCAAAGTCGATTTCTACTTGGACGGCTTCATTTCGCTAGGCAGTGGAACAGTAATCGCGCCCGATCAATACACCGTCACTTGGAATGGCGCAGTATCCGGCAAACATGTCTTGACGGCGGTGGCTACTGACAATTCCAATGTCACAACTACTTCTGCGCCGATTAATTTCACCGTGAATGAACCGCCGATGATAAGCCTAACCGCTCCTGCGGGCGGATCAGTTATCACGCCTTCCCCCGCGACGGTAAACATTACTGCGAACGCGAGCGATTGGGACGGCTTCATTTCGAAAGTAGATTTCTACGCGAATGGGACGCTGGTTGGAACGAGCACGCGGCATGGGGTGAATCAGTTCAACCTTTCGTGGAGTAATGTTGCTGGTGGTAATTATTCGCTCACTGCGGTGGCGGTCGACGATGCCGGGGCTTCTACCACATCAGCGCCTGTTAATATCAGAGTCAATGCTTCTCCGACGGCAAGCGTCACTAGTCCGGCGGCCGGCGCACAGTTCAGTACGCCGACCAACATAACGATAACCGCCACCGCTTCCGACGCCGACGGGACAATCAGCAACGTGGATGTGCTAGCGAACGGCTATCGCATCGGCAGCGCAAGTTCGATTGGTGGCAACCAATACAGCTTCACATGGAACGGAGTTGGAGTTGGGCAGTACATTCTTTCGGTAAGGGCCACTGACAACGACGGGGCCTCAATCACGACTGGCGTCGTGGCTACGGTGACATCACCAGTCTTGTTTGTGACCGGATCGACAACTCTGAACAGCAGCGACACAGCCGTCAAGACCCGGCTCGAAGCACTCGGCAGCGCTGTCACTGTGAAGGACGCTGCCAGTGCGACAACGGCAGATGCAAACGGAAAGGCGCTGGTCGTGATCTCCTCGACGGTAAGTCCGACTTCACTTGGCACGAAGTTTAGGACAGTCACCGTGCCCGTAGTCATTTGGGAAAGCGGATCGTTCAATAACATGGGGATGACGGGAAGCACGAACAAAGACTTCGGTACTAAGACCAACCAAACGCAGGTGAGCATCACAAATTCAACGCATCCACTTGCGGCCGGTCTATCAGGAAACGTGACGGTCGTCAGCTCTGCGAAGACTTTTGACTGGGGCAAACCAAATGCGAATTCGATTTCAGTTGCTACAGTTGTCGCCGACACTGCCAAAACGACGATATTTTCGTACGAATCAGGTGCAGTGATGCCCG
>JBBPID010000033.1:0-48035 GCA_038040505.1 Acidobacteriota bacterium
GGCGGCCCATTCGTTTGCGAGCGCCTTGGTCAATTGCGCCACGCCGCCCTTCGACGCCGCGTAAGCCGGCACGGTGATACCGCCCTGAAACGAAAGCAGCGAGGCAATGTTGAGAATCTTTCCCCGGCCACGTTCGATCATGTGCCGTCCGGCGAGTTGAGAAAGTCGAAACACGCTCGAAAGATTGACTTCGATTACCGCCTGCCAATCGTCTTCCGAATAGTCAGTCGCCGGGGCCCGGCGAATCGTGCCGGCGTTGTTAACCAGAATATCCAGCCGGCCAAAATGCTCGATTGTCTTCTCGATCAGCCGGCGTGGTGTCTCGCGATCACTTAGATCTCCAATGAGTCCCAGCGACTCTCGGCCGATTTTGCCGATCGCTTCACGCGTTGCGTCGGGCGCGTGGGTGTTTCCGTGACAGACGACACTGGCTCCCGCTTCAGCCAGTGCAATCGCGATGGCCTGGCCCAGGCCAGTGGATGCGCCGGTTACCAACGCGACCTGACCTTCGACTTTGAACGCTTCGAGGATCAAGCCGCTCCTTCTTGTTCCACCCCGGCGGGAGTAAACCGCGGGACCAGCAGATGTACCAACAAAAGCGCAATCAAGTAGGTTGAACCCGCGATGATGAAGATGGGCAAATAACTACCCGTCCATTGCAGCACGTAACCGACCACCTTCGCGATTAGCATGCCGCCAACAGCTCCGGCCATGCCCCCAATACCTACCACAGAGCCAACCGCGCGGCGCGGAAATAGATCGGACGTCATTGTAAACACATTAGCCGACCAGCCCTGGTGCGCAGAGGCCGCCAGTCCGATCAGCGCAACCGCCACCCAAATGTTCGAGGTCTGCGAAACAAATACGATCGGCACGACACAAAGGGCGCAAACCAACATGGCCGTTTTACGCGCGGCGTTGATTGTCCACCCGCGCTTGATGAGCATCGACGAAAGCCAGCCGCCGCCAACGCTACCCACGTCCGCCGCCAGATAGATCACCACCAGCGGCAGGCCGAAACTGCTGATGCTGTCGGCGGGAACGTGATACTGATCGTGCAGGAACCCGGGGATCCAGAACAAGTAGAACCACCAGATCGGATCAGTCATGAACTTAGCCACGGCAAACGCCCAGGTTTGACGATGAGGGATCAATCGCACCCAGGGGATCTTCGTTATCGCTTCAGGCGGATCCGAATTGATATGATCCAGTTCCGGTTTTTTCACGCGCGGGTGCTCATGCGGTTTGCGATAGAGTGCGAGCCACGCGATGAGCCAAAGAAAGCCGAGCGCCCCGGTGATAATGAACGCCCAGCGCCAGCCGAGGTGGCCGGCGATCCATGGCACGGTCAGCGGCGTGATAATTGCGCCCACGTTCGTCCCAGCGTTAAAGATGCCGGTCGCCAACGCGCGCTCCTTCTTTGGAAACCACTCCGCGACCGTTTTTATCGCGGCCGGAAAATTTCCCGATTCACCCAAACCGAGAGCAAACCGCGCCACGCCAAACCCCATAACTGAATTAGCCAACGAGTGGGCCATCGCCGCCAGACTCCAGAAAAGAACCGCGAACGAGAAACCTTTGCGCGTGCCAAAGCGGTCCATCAGGCGACCCATCAGGATAAAGCCCAACGCATAGGCCGCCTGAAACCAGAAAACGACGTTGCTGTAAGCAATCTCGTCCCAGCCGAGTTCGGTCTTCAGGGTCGGCTTGAGAATGCCAATTACCTGGCGGTCAACGTAGTTGATAGTGGCAGCGAAGAAGAGCAGCGCACAGATCGTCCAGCGATAGCGGCCGATCCGGGCATTCACATTTGCCAGGACTGCGGCCGCGCCGCCGCCGGCGTTCGCGCCCGCCGCGGATTGCGGTCCCACTTCACTCGAGGACTTGGCAGACGACGCGGGCTGTTCCGCAGACACAATCGGTTCTTTCATGGTTTCTGGCTCAGTACAGTTGGCTTTGGCGCCCCAGGCTTTAACGGATCCTCATAAATCTTGATCAGGATCATCGTGAAGTCTTTATTGGCGGTGCTCCGTTGGTGTGGCGTGCCGCGCGGCACGACCACCAGATCGCCTTTGGTGATTTCGAAAGTCTTACCGTCGATGATTTTTGGACTGCGCCATTCGCCGGGCTCGACTTCTTTGGGCGCGTCCAGTTTTCCGCCGAGTACCAGCGTGGCCGACCCTTCCAGCACGTAGTAGACATCGTCCGAAGCGTCATGCAGTTCTGCCGCCGCGCCCGTCTTGTTATTTTCGTGCTGTACGGCGACGCGTAACTCCATGCCGGCGCTGTCGATCAGTTCTTCAGTCTTGTTACCGGGTTTTAGTTTCTGCTTGAGATCATCCAACGATTGCGAGGGCATGACGACAACTGGACGGGTTGCCTCGCTGGGTTTTCGCTGAGCGGCAACAACGAAGGCTGAGAGGAAGACAAAAAGCGCGATCATTATTACGCGGCTAGATCTCATATGCATTTCGCAATCTCCGTGGTAGCTCCCGATCAGTTTGAAAGACGATCCACGAAATAACACGAAATCCCACCAAGAGAGATCTTCGTGTTCTCTTAGTGTGTTTTAGTGGATCGCTTTTGTCTTTCGGCCGCGATCCTCTATTTTCGACTCGCTTCCAAACCACTGCCCTCCTGGTCAAACCCTGGTTGAACGGTCACCACGCCGAACTGGCGATCTTCTTCTTCGCGATGCGCGGCCATCATCCAGACAAAGTTGATCGGATGGCCGGGTACGGACACGTTCGGGTGAAAACCTCTCGGCATCGTTACCGCATCCCCGTCGCGCACCACACCGACGAATTCAGGTTCGTCGGGGTTTGTGTAGACAAACTGCACCCCGAACGCCGGCGCCGGCATGTCGTAAAAGACATAGAGCTCCTCGAGTATCGCGGCGTGTTCATGCGGCGGCCAGCTCGTCCAGTGGCCGGGTTCGGAAGTAGTAAAGCCTGCCAAAATTCGCCCCGCCTCGACGTTCTTGCCGAGCGTGATGTTCACCGTCCTCGAATTGGAAGCTCCCCCAGTTTTGAACTTCAGCGAGCCGTCTTTTTCGACGTCGGAGTATCTGACGATCTGCAACGGATATCTTTTTTCTACTTCGGCTGAACACTCAACCAGATCAACTGAGGTTTCAGTAGTAATCTCGACTTCGGTGTCCCGTGGCAAATAGATGGAATCATATTGTTCGACCTTGACCGTCCGCCCGTCGGCTTTGATGGCGCAATCGCCGGACAGACAAATCAAACCGCTCTCCAGCGGGCCGGTTGAAAAGGCCACTCGCGAGACGTCCTGATCCAGAATGACTCGACCGTAAACCAGGTGCTTCATCATGCTGTTTTCGGGCGTGATCGAGAAGTTCCGGCCCTTCTTCCGATTCGTACCACGAAAGATCAATTCTTTCTCTGCCTTCATTTGGGTGCTCATGATTTCTTACCTTTCAGTCTGGATTGGTTCATTGGTTCATTGGTTCATTGAAGGACGGATCATTAATTGTGCTTCTAAAACTAATAAGTCAATGAGTAAATGAATCAATGAACCAATGGATCAATGAATTCAATTCCCCTTCCGTTCGTCGAGCCACAAAAGATCTTCAAGCAAATAATAGTTACCGTAGACCAGGGCGACGTCGCTGGGACGAGTAACCGATCCGTGCCGCAGGACACCCGGCGGGGTCTTATCATCCGCGCTTACCGGCGTCAGGTAGCGATCGATAAGCGATTGCACAATCCGTTCACCTTCCCGGCGATACATGGTGCGGCGAGTTTGATCCGGCGTTAGCTCAGATAACCGGAGCAACCCGCCGGCGATCAGGGCGCCGGCTGAAGTATCGCGATTGCGAAAGTGCACGCCTTCATCGACAAAGTCATACCAGGGCACGCCGTCTTCCGGCAGATGATCGATCAGATATCCGGCGATCTTTTCCGCGGTTTGAAGCATGCGCGCGTCTTTTGTCTCCGCCGCGCCCACCGTAAAACCGTAAAGGGCCCAGGCGGCGCCCCGCGACCAGGTGGTGTCGGCGGCAAAGCCCTGGTGCGTATGCGTGAAGACTTTCTCGCCCGGCCGCGCAGTGTTCGGAACTCTTAGATTGCTGTTGGCCCCCTGCGACGAGAAAAACTCCTGACGGTTGTCACCAGGGTTGTAGTGAACTGATTGAATTACTGAGCCGTCGTCACGGATTAGCCAGTCGGCTGAACGCAGCGCGTGCTTCAAACCCAAATCGCGCCACTGCGGATCATTCGCCTCACGTGAAGCCCACCACCAGATTTGCAGATTCATCATCGTGTCGACGATCGTGTCATCGCCGTTGACGCTCCAGGCCGCGACCAGGTCCGTGGTCGGATTGTAGAGCTGCTTCAAACGCTCGGCCGCGCGCAATCCGCCTTCGCGATACTTGGGATCCTTAGTCAGACGATAACCAAACACGGACGAATAATAGTTAAGAAAACCGGTGTCGTGGTTCTCCTCCATCTCTTTGCCAAGCAGATGAGCGTTCCAAAGCTCGGCCCAACGGCGAAATCGTTCTTCTTTGGTTTTTCCGTAGAGCTGCCAGAGCGAGCCGACCCAAAAGTTGCCGGTCCAGTAAAAGCCTTTCTGTTCCTTCCACTCGCCCGTTTGATTATCGCCCTCGGTGAAAAAACCCAGCCCTTTGTCACGGGCCGATTCTTGAGGAGTACTCTTTGAAATGATTGGTTCCCATTTTAGAGCGGTGCGTTCGGCGGCCTGACGCAGCAGGCCGATCGCTTCGTCATAAGTTTTTTTCCGCGCCGGTTGCAGAGTGTCGGGGGGCGCTGACTGTGGCGATGCGCTTGAAGAAAGCAGCGATACGCGGGCGGGCTGCGTCAGCCGGCGCCTGGACTCATGAACCCGTTCCAGAAAGGCCTCGAATGTCCTGGGCGTGGCGACCGGCCGGACAATTGTGCCGTAGCGGTTTCTTTCGGCGGCGCTGGTTGCGGTCACGTCGACAGCGTTGGTATTTTCCTGGTCCCAGATGCCCATCACATACCAACTCGCCGAGCCATTTAACACCTGCGGCTTGATCAGCAGGTTGACCGCATCATCTTCCCCGACCTTACTGTCTGTCCCGTTGGCGATGATCGCCAGGCCCAGGTTTTGATTCGGGAGATTATGGATCGCGGTGGCGGGCGGTCCTTCCTCTTCGACCTGGGGTCCCCACCAGGCGCGCACCAAAGCCGGTTCAGCCGCAGTCGGCTGGAAAACCTTCTCCTGCAAACCGGGATGGCGCACCACACCGGTCACCAGGGTCAAACCATCAGCGCCCTCGGCCGTGATTTGGTGCTCGAAACCGTGTTTGCCGGCCCACTGGGTGATGCGGCTGGTCAGGTTTACTTCACGCCCGCCGACTTTCCAGCCTTTGTACGTCAGCTCAACTATGACCCGCACCGGGCCGGCGTTGATGATCCGCCACTTGCGATCCGCGACGTCGGAAACCTTTACCACCTTGCCGTCTACCACTGCGGCGACGGCGCCAATACCTATCGCGTCTCCGATCCGGTAAATGTCGCGGCCCAGTGGCGACTCCCAGTGATAGACGTATTCAGGCGCGCCAAACATCTCGAGATAAAGACCCGGCCGGCGCTTGCCGTAGATGTCGATGGCATTCCGCTTATCAAAGTAGAGTCGCCAGGCATTTGCTTCCGACTCCCACCCCAGGCCATCGAACTTCATCGTGAACCTGGCCGCGGTGCGTCTGGGGTAATTGCTACGCAGCCTTTGAATGGTTGAAGTGTCGCCATAAGCGACGGTGACGATGCGCGTTTGCTTTGGCTTCAATTCAATCTGAAAGACGAGTTCGTCGAACTTATTGTCCCCATCCAGATCGTCGGCTTGCGAAGGCAACTCAATCGTTTGCAGCGTTCGCGCGTCCTCCTCTAGCGTCGCCGCGTCGCTGGTAGTCACAATCACATCACCGGCTTTGAAATCCGGAGCTACACGCTTCATTTCGGCGATGCTAACGACAATGTTTTCGTGCAAACGTAACTCGTCTGTCGGGTTGGTGACGGAGAGTTTCAGCACTTTCACGCGAGGCGAGGCAAAGCCGGATACTCCGGTAATCAGGAAAAGGAAACTGAAAATGGCTGTGAAATATGCTGCTTTCAAATCTGATCCTCTCACTTGCTAACTTCCTGAGCTACTTAAAACAGCTTTGCAGAAGAACTCTTATTCTTTCATGTAGCTTAGTGTGGTTTCGTGGATCTGTGACTGCGAATCGCAAGCACACGATCCACGAAAACTCACGAAGCAACACGAACCACCACTGCTCCTGCACGCTCTGAGTCGTAGAGCAATTTCTTTAGGCTCAGCTCGTCGAACATCAATTCCTCGAGAACCTCTGAACGTTAGCGTCTTCAACGCTCAGTCGCATCAGGAACCGCGTTCTCGTAGTAGGCGCTGAAGTGGAAAGCAAAAGCTTCTGGCCGCGCTCCTGACGCTCGCCCTTATCCACCGCTCCAGGCGGGCCGGGCGCCGTCAGCACATTCGTTTCGATCGCACTCTGAACTTGTGTTGGCTTTGGATCACTTGACTGTTCGATTCGTGGAGCGATCAGCAGCTTCACACTGCCCGCTACCACGCTGAAGCGCCCGGCAGTTTCTTTTTCGACTCGGTCGTCAGCGTGCACGATCAGAGTCAGAACCGCAGGCTTTGTCGTTTCCACCTCGTCGGATACGGTAAAGCCCGCTCCGGGTCGGTAAACGAACTCACGGACAAACTTTTTCAGACCCAACTCTGGTCCGTAAGCAGTCGTCGCATCGCCCCGAATGATTACCTGGCTCTGCTCGACCTTTACTTCGGTGATGCGGATGCGATTAAGCAGCTCGTAGGGCACTTCGGCGAACGCGTCGTGACCGCTGCCCTCTTTCGCCTGGCCCTTGCCGTTGACCAGCAAACTGTTGTGATGCTCGGTCAGGGGCACGCCGGTGTAGCCTGTGTCGCCGGTCAGATATTTACCGCGTGCGAAAATGATGAAGCTGTTCGCGTCCGGATGCGCATGGCCCGAAGACAAACGCCACTCGGGAAACTGTTGCAGCATGGCTTCGGTATGGTGACCTTCCGGCGGACCGCATTTGAAAGAAAAAGCTGTTGCTGACTTTGACCAGTCGCTGCGCCAGTAGAAAACATCGTGATCCGGAAAGTAGTGCCAGGCGGTTTGTCGCTCAATCGGCACAGTTTTGAGCTTCGCGTCGTACCAAATCAAAGACCAGAAGTCTTCCGCATTAACCTGCCCGAATCGTTTCAGCCAGTCGGCCACTCCCTGCGCTTCGCCACTTTGAAAGCGCTGCGCCAGCCGATAAAGCAAGTTGTAGTTTGTGTGAAAGTGACCCTGCGGATGAGTACGCGGATACTCCTCGCCTTTGCCCGCGCGCGTCAGTGCTCCTTCAAAGACATCGCCAAAATCAAAAACGTAGTTGCCGCTGGGGAGCATCGAGTGCGCCACGTACTGGTGCATCAGCCTAAAGCCAGGACGGTCGTAAAGGTCCTCGCCGGTCGCGTGCGCGTGAGCATCGAGATAATGCACCAGCCACGGCGTCGAGAAGATCCAGTATTCAAAGCCTTCGTAGTAATAACCGTCCTCCGAATACGTCGCCAACACGCGATCATAAATCGCCCGCGTCAGTTGGGCCCAGGCGGGCGCTTCGGGCGTCTCGTCGTAAAGCGCGTAAGCAGCAACACCCAAACCCGTGATCGGAATGAATGTGTGATTCTGGCTGTAGGCAAAGGTGCGGCCGGGTTTTGGTTTGAAGTAGTCAGCCAAAAGACGCGCTTGCTTGATCAACTTTTCGCGATAGCGCGTCCGTTCGTTGGCACTGAGATCGTGATAGAGCAAGTCATAACCCCAGCCCATCCCGTAGAGCAGATGGCCGGCCGCCAGATCAACGTTCGGCTTGTTATTCGGATAACCCCAAATGTCATAACTGACGGCGGCGTCCATGTACTTGCGAGCGGCGTCCAGATATTTCCTGTCGCCTTCGATCTTGTAGGCAAAAGCCGCTTCCGCGATCGCGATGCCCACGTCATTCTGTTGCCGGCGTTTCTCCGCCGGCGGTGGCGGCGGATCAGCCTTAAGTGCGCGTACGCGGCTGAGGGCTTGCCGCCAAAGTTCACGGTGGGAAGTACGAGCACGTTCGCGCAGCTCAACAAGTTCTTTGTCGGTTACGTAAACGCGCGGATGGACGCCGAGCAGCTCAGGCCGCAAATCCGACTTGCGGGTCCGCATCAACTCAAAAAGCGGGTGCTCGCCCTTGAGCTTTTTGCTCGCCGCCCGCTCCTGTTCCAACTCTCGCACATCCTGGGCGAGTAAACTCGCGGGCAAAATAATTGAGGCGAGTGTCAGCAAGATCACCAACATGCAGCACTGAAATTCTCTCTTGTGATTGCTTCTGATCATATGCTGTCAATAATAAGACCAGGCTTAGGGAGCCATTTAGACAGGATTTACACGATTGACATGATGAAGAAAATCCCGAAAATCAATCCTGTAAATCATGTCAATCCTGTCTATTAAATCTTTCCTCTGCCGACGCACTCCAAATCAATCCATAAACATTCCGCCATTGATCTCGATCGTCTCGCCCGCCAGATAGCTGGCGGCGTCCGATGCCAGAAAGCAAATTAGCTGCGCGACTTCCTCAGGTGTGCCAACTCTTCCCAAGGGAATTCCCGCGACATAAGACTTCATCACCTCCGGCGTCGAAAACGTTTCGTGATATCGAGTGTCGATTACCCCGGGCGAGATCGCGTTTACACGCACTCCAAAAGGCGCCAATTCCTTAGCCAGGCCTTTGGTAAAAGTGATCAGGCCGCCCTTCGCAGTCGAGTAATGGATTGAACCGAGCGCGCCGCCGGTGCGTCCGGCGATCGAAGAAACATTTACGATCGCACCCGTCTTTCTTTCCATCATCGAACCGGCCACTGCTTTCGAACAGAGGAAAGCGCTCTTGAGATTGAGATCGATCACCTCATCCCAACGCTCTTCAGTCAACTCAAGAATCTTCAAACGCTCGATCAATGATCCGGCGTTGTTCACCAGTATGTCGATCGATCCAAACTCAGTAACCGTTCGTTCGACGAGGGATTCAACTTCGCTTGTCCGCGTCACATCTGCCTGGACGGCGATGGCGCTGCCTCCTCTATTAATGATTTCGTCACGCGCCGCGGCGGCCCCAGCTTCGTTCAGATGAAAATTGATGGTCACGCGCGCGCCCCTGGCGGCCAACATCTCCGCAGTGGCTCGGCCTATTCCTGATGAAGCGCCGGTGACCAGCGCTACCTTTCCATGCAGATCGGAAGAATTGTTCATAATCTAATCGGCCCGAATAATGACTCTAACCAGACGCATATCTTAGCGATGACTTTAGCGGTACGCGTTGGATGCGACCGCACAGCGCAAATAAAACTATGGTTCCCAGGGGAGCCAGCAAACCGGCCGTCACTAACACGGGGATGTACGAAAAGTGGTCCACCACCCACCCCGTGCTAAAAACAAAAATCATCGACCCAATGCCCGCGCCCGTCCCACCCAAACCCGCGACTGAGCCGACAGCTTTGTCAGGAAAGAAATCGCTGGGCAAGGTCTGCACGTTATTGATCCAAACCTGAAAACCAAAGAGCACCACGCCTATCAATACCAGCGCGACCATGGCATCGTGAGC
This sequence comes from Acidobacteriota bacterium, assembly GCA_038040505.1. Classification (GTDB taxonomy): domain Bacteria; phylum Acidobacteriota; class Blastocatellia; order Pyrinomonadales; family Pyrinomonadaceae; genus UBA11740. The sequence continues at coordinate 9,672 of JBBPID010000033.1, forward strand.
AAAGGCCGCAAAGATTCCCGCGGGCATTAATAACGCCGCGAATAGAATCACTGCTTTTCGCGCGCGATCCACACTCCAGCCACGACCGATTAAGTACCCTGACAACCAGCCGCCTGAAAGACTGCCCGCGTCGGCGGCAACATACGGCACCCAGGCGAACAGGCCGATTTTGGCAAGCGAAAAACCTCGCGCGTCAGCGAGATACTTTGGCAGCCAACTGATGTAGAGCCACCAGACGGGATCGGTCAGAAACCGAGCCAGGACAATGGCCCAAACCTGCCGGTAGCGCAGGAGCTCTCGCCATTTGAGCGGCGCCGACGGCTCTTTCGCGAGCGTATCTGCCGCATCGCCGGCTCGCTTTCCTTCACGAATCAGTTGGCGTTCTTCTTCGCCTAACCACTTGTGGCGTTCCGGTGTCTGATAAAAAAGAAGCCACAATCCCAACCACGCAAAACCAAGCGAACCCGTCACGATGAATGTCGTTTTCCATCCGTACCTGAGACTGAGCCAAACGATCAGCGGCGGCGCCACCACAGAACCGATGGCGGCTCCGCTATTGAAGATGGCCATCCCAAAAGCGCGCTCGCGGATCGGAAACCACTCGGCCACGGTCTTGGCCGCACCAGGCCAGTTGCCCGCTTCACCGAGTCCGAGAACAAACCGAAATACGCTGAGGCTGGCCAGGCCGCGCGCGAACGCGTGCGCCATCGCCGCCATCGACCAGACCGTGATCGAATAAACGAATCCACGTTTGGTGCCGACGCGATCGTAAAGCTTTCCCGACAGGCCCTGACTGATCGTGTAGGCTAAGAGAAACCATGTAAGAATCCCGCCGAACGCAGTATTGCTGAGGCCAAGGTCCCGAGTAATCACCGGGGCCAGGACTGAAATGGTCAACCGATCGATGTAGTTGATCAGCGTGGCCAGAAAGATCAGCCCAATGATCCACCAGCGCAACCCTCTAAGCTTGAACCCAGTCTCGGCCACAGTCGCGTCAATTGGTTGTGCGTCCAGCATGTCGTGACTTTGGCCACATCGATCGAGCGGCGCTGCCCGGGAAGTCTTGCAGCATCCACGACCAACGTCCGTCAAAACCCCATTAATAAGAAGACAGGATTTACAAGATGAACAAGATTCGACCGGTCAATCAGTCCTTTACTTCTTATCTTGTTAATCCTGCAAATCCTGTCGATTTTTCCTGACTGCTGCCGGACAAGGTCTTAGCTCTGGAGGAGCGCAGAGTGCGCGGAATGACCAGCCATTTCGCTCCTCCTCCGAGCTGTTAAGTTCTGTCAGAACGTCAGGCGCAAGCCAAACTGAATCTTGCGCATCGAGCTGGCCGAGGTGATAACGCCAAAGCTGGCGGACGTCGTGCCCGCGGCCGGAACGCCTGCGCCCGGCTGTCCGAGGTTGACGTGGTTGAAGGCATTCGTGGCCTCAGCCCGGAAGCGCAACTTGAAACGCTCGCTCAGGCTAAAGTCGCGCGAGAGGGCCAGGTCCACAGTTTTATAGCCCGGGCCATAGAGCAGATTGCGGGCGGAGTTGCCATCGGTGGCAACCCCGTTCACAACCGGGTTCTGTGCAAAAGCTGCCGTGTTGAACCATCGCGCCGCTGTCGGATTGTCGATGTGGGGGTCCCCAATCAACCGCGCCCGGTCATTAGTACTGCCGTCGAGGTTGGCGTCAACGTTGCCGTTGGTGACGGTGAACGGCAGGCCACTGCGCATCTTGATGATGGGGGAGATGCTCCACCCGTTGAAGACGTGTCGCAAGACGGCGTTACTGCTCTTCTTAAAGTAATCGGGCCGGTAGGTCAAACTCATTGTAAAGATGTGTCGCTGGTCAGTGTCGCCGGCGCCATACTCTGCCGCAAGGTTGCTATAGTTCTGCGCCAATCCCTGAGTCGTGCTGTTGTAGAGCTGTACACTGCTATTGGTCTTGCTATAGGTGTAGAAGGCGTTAAAAGTCACATGGTGGCTCATCCGCATGGCGCTGGTGATCTGCAGGCCCTTATATGAAGCGTTTTGATCCGAATCCAGTTGTGTGACAGCACCAAACAGCGGATTGGGTCGCCGGGAAAGGATGTTAGCTCCGGCACTGGTAGCGGTCGGCGTCACAACCGGATAGTTGATGTCCCGCCCGAACGGCAAGTTGCGACTCTCTGTGCCAACGTATGCCGCGCCCACGACTAAATCTTTAGTCACCTGACGCTGCACAGAAACGTTCATCTGATACGTACGCGGCCACTTGAAATCCGAGGCCACCGGGAAGAGGCCTCCGCCCGTGGTAAATGTCCCCTTGTACGGGAAGGGATTTCCGCCAACGAAAGCGTTATAGGGGTTGACGAGCGTAGCGCCCAGCGGGACGCCTGCCGCATTTGTCTTTTGGTTGATATTAGTAAAGGTCAACCGGGTGGAAAAGGGCTGGAAGTTGGTCATGGTGTTCCACTCGTTGCCTGAGATGCTCCCGTAAAACACGCCGAACGCACCACGGATCGAGGTCTTCCCATCTCCGGCTACGTCCCACGCAAAGCCGACGCGCGGCGAAAAGTGACTATAACTCGTCGGAATGCCGGCACGTTCCACGCCGGGGTCGCCGAAGAACAACGCCCCTACCGGCGCAGTCGGAATAGCCACGGACTTTTGGCCGGGAACATAATTAACGACCCGGTTTAGCGGGTCGGTCGGTGCCGTTTGAACATCCCAGCGCAAACCAAGATTGAGGGTCAGGCGTGGATGAACTTTGAAATCATCCTGAATGAAGAGTGCCGTGTACCAGCTATTGGTGTAGCCCGTTACGGGCGCGTCCTGCGAGACCGCGCTCGGAATACCGATCAGGAAATCGGCAAACGCGTTACCAGCCGCAGCTGGCAGACCTCCGCCAGCCACCCTGAGGGTGGAATTTGCATTGAAGGTGAAAACGCCATAATTGTTAAGCAGTGTCTGCTGGATGTCCTTGTTGAGCGAGATCTCTCCCCCCAACTTAAGCGAGTGATTGCCCTTGATCCAACTGAAAACGTCGCGTGCGGAGTAAAAGTTAGTGCCGGCTGTCGGGCCGCCGATTTGTTGTCCCAGAGTGAAGTACCCCGTGACAGTGATCTGCGGCAAATTCGGCGTGCCCTGGATCACAAATGCCGAACCCAGATCGGTAAGCGAGGTCGCGGGGCTGTTTATCCGCCCGCCAAAATTCCGTGAGAACGTCAGCCACGCCTGATTGATCTTGGATGCGCTGATGATCCAAACGTCGCTGGCGTTGACGCTATGCTGCCGCCACGTGGAGTCCTGGAAACTCCAGGGCAAGTTCCCGCTGCCTCCCCTCGTGGTGCTCGTCCCGCCGGTATTAAAGTAACTTACGCTCAAACGATGCGCGTCGTTGAGCTGGTAATCCACCTTTCCCAGATACTCGTTGAAGTTATAGGGGGTGGGAATATTGCCCTGCCATCCTGCGTTGCCAGTGCTGAGGGTAACGTTGGACGGGGGAATGTAGGTGTCGATGATCTTTCTCGCCACCGGATCGATACGATTGGGGCAGATCACGTGAGTGACGCCGTTGCAGACGAAAGGTGCGTTAGTAGCGGGATCGGTGGGCTTGGTCGGTGACGCGGTGAAGTTGCCGGCCCGTTCCAGGGCGGTGGGAACGCGGGCGCCGCTCAGGAATGTGCTTGTCGCTTGGCGCAGTCCCGAGTAGGAGACGAAGAAAAAGGCCTTGTCGTGTTTGATCGGACCGCCGATAGTCCCGCCGAACTGGTTGCGATGAAAAGGCGCCCGGGGCAGAGTGGATCCCCAGTCATTCGCATTGAACACTGTGTTGCGCAAGAACTCAAAGGCCGAGCCGTGAAACTGGTTGGTGCCGGACTTGGTGAGCACATTGATGATGCCGCTGGCATACCGGCCATACTCCGCGTTGTAGCTGTTGGTCTGAACCCGGAATTCCTGGATGGCATCCGGGTTGGGCAAAATGTTACCGGTGTTACGCAGGTTGGTCATGTTAATGCCGCCGTCAAGATAGTAGTTCACTGAGCCGGTGCCGCCGTCGGTGCCGCCGTTGATCAATGTTCGCTGTTCCGGATAACCAAGGATGAATGTACTGGTGCCGGTGGACGCGGTGGCTACGCCGTTATTGTTGGACTGCACGCCGGGCGTTAGATCCAGCAGCGTATAGACGTTGCGCTCAACCAGCGGCAGAGCGGCGATCTCGGCGGCCTCGATAGTGCGCCCGATCTCGGGGGTGCTGGTGTTGATCGAGGGCGTGGCCGCCTCTGCGACGGTCACGGTCTCGCTGACCTGCCCAACGGTCAGTGCAACATCCACGCGGATGGTGTCGTTTATCTGCAGGACGATGCCGCTAAGGTAAGCCTTCTTGAAGCCGGCAGCTGTGACCTCGATCACGTAGTTGCCCACCGGAAGAAACTCGAGCCGGTAGCTACCGGCTTCGCTGGAAGTCACGGTGCGGGCGAGGCCCGTGTCAGCATTGCGCCCGGTAACCTGGGCGGCAGGCACAATGGCGCCGCCCGGATCGGTGACCGTGCCAACGATCGTCGCGGTGGTGACTTGCGCGTGAACCGCAAGCGGAATAGCGAGCAGCACTGCGATGGCAGCAAACTGGATCATCCGTGAACCAAAGTTTCTTAGGGTTAACATGTTTGTGACCTCCAAAAAGAATTTCGAAACCGGTAAGTAACGCAACCATCAGTCGGCGACGATTGGGTTGTTAATCACCCGCACTCCCCTTGATCTTGTTCTTAGCAGAGTCTTCTCGACTCTAAGCGACACGCGGCGCGGCAAAGGTCGGCGCCGCAATCAGCGCCGCTGCTCCGCGCAGCCGTGGATGTTCTTGTGTTGAGCTGACCCGTAACGGAGTACGTGCAGCTGAGTCGGTTAGGGTTCGCTCAGCCATGGCCGCACGCACGCCCTCGTCGATCAAATCCCACGCGGTCATAATCTCGCCCGCCAGATAAATTCCATCTGGGTTGATTATGTTCACAATCGATCCGAGACCCAGACCAAGAAAGCGGCCAGTGGCCTGCAGCGCGGAGAGCGCCTTGCCGTCTCCGCTGCGGGCCCGAGCGATCAAATCCAGAACTGTGAAAGAACTGCGTTCTACGTCCTTCAAGTGTTTTGGACTCAGTTTGGACAAATTCCAACCAAAATAACGAGACAGGGTGGCAAGATTCGACGTGTGAGCTTCCCAACATCCAGTGGCGCCGCACATGCAACGAGGACCGTCCAGGTTTAGCGGCATATGTCCAAACTCACCCGCAATGTGATCGCGGCCGCGTAAGAGTTCTCCGTTGATGACGATGCCGGTGCCGACGCCATCCGAAACGCTGATGTAGATAAAGTTGTGACCGCCCGTCGATTCCCCGCGTTCCGACCACAGTTGCGCCAGGGCTGACGCACGTCCTGAGTTTTCGATCTCGACCGGCAAGCCGGTGGCCGCCGACAGTCGCGCTCGGAGATCCACGCCCCGCCATCCCAGCGCCGGCGCGTTCAGAATCTTTCCGGTGCGTTGATCCACCATGCCGGGAACGACCAATCCGATTCCTTCACAGGTTGACTTAAGATCCTGCCGTTTCAGCATCTTACGAACCCGAGCGGCCAGGTCCTTAATGAAATCGCCGATGGCAAAAACAGTGTCGTATGTCTCAATTGCCAACTGCCGGCCGGCAAAATCGCACAACATTAAGTACGTCTTGCTGAATCGCACATCGACCGCTATGACCAACCGATCGTGTGTTCTGATATGAAGAAAAGTGGGTTTGCGACCGCGGGCCGCCTCTCCCGTGGCTCCTTCATAAATCGTCCCCTGGTCGATTAACTCCTGGACCAGAACGCTGACTACGCCGCGAGTCATATTCATGCGTCGCGCAAGATCGGCCCGTGAAATTGGCTGATGCTCGCGAATCAAATTCAGCGCGATGTGGCGATTGATGTCACGCGATGTTCTTCGCGTAGCGATGTGGAAATCCCGGGTATTTATTTTGCGCATTAGGTTCGCCCCAGTCCCGGATATTGTTTGAGATGCGAACAATATCCCCGGAATTTAGAGCTGTCAAGAAAAATCTTTCGGCGGGGCAGGTTTTTTTCAGCCCACTAGTTCGGTGTCAGAGCGACAAAATACCGGGCAGGTGATAAGCACGACCGCTTACCTCTACAGGTATCGCGGGCCAATCGGGCGTAGCGGTGATGATTTCGAGGCCATCTGCAAAAGCGATGCACGTTTCTTCAACTTTGGTTCCGGTGATCGAAGGATTCCAGGCAAAGGCCTGATCCACTTGTACCTGCTCAGTGCACTGCGGATGGGCTACCCAATCGCGCGTGCGGTAACCAGTTGCTCCGCCCTGATGGTGAAGCAGCTCTTCGCCGGGGAAGCCGGCGTCGCGGTACGCTTGAGCAGCAACTGAAAAGATGTCGGATCCTGAAATACCAGGTTTAGTAGATGTAAAAATTTTTCCGTTCACTCCGGCGGTTAACTCGGTTCGCCGGCTGAGCTCCTCAGGTATTGCTCCGTAGCAAACGAGTCGAGTAAGCGAAGCAATCAGACCTTGCCGTCTCGCGCAAACGACGATCATCAGAGTCTTCTCCCAACGAAGATCGGTCGGCACGGGATGACGAAAACGTCGAATTCTTTCATCGGCCGCCACCAACGTCACTGGTGAATATGCGCCAATGCCCGCCAGTGCATCCGCAGCCATTCGCGCTACCTCGCGTTCCGTGAGCCCCGGCGTGAGCGCGCGCGCCAGGTTGCCGATGGCCATCGCCGCGTCTCGACCAAGCAGTCGGAATCGTTCAACTTCAGAGTCGGTTAACTGTGAACGAGCCCGCGCAATTGCACCCTCCACCACCGCAACCGATTTTCCCAAAGACAGATCGGAACCGAGTTTTGAGTTTTTAATGAGCGAGCCGGCTAGATCTGCAACTAAACCTGGATTTCCCTTCTCCTCTTCCCACGGATACTCAACCGGTTCGTATCCCTGGCCAGTCAATTCTTCGGACATTAAACGAGACAACTCGATTTTGTTCGCAAGCACAAACCGGCGGCCGTCTGCACAAACCAGCAGGCTTCCGGCGCCGGCTTCCCTGCTCTGGTCAATGCCATTACGACCTCCAGCGGTCAGCCAGGCAAAATTATGCTGCGCATTGAGCAGCACACCCGAGAGCCCTTCATGGGTCATCAGGCGCATCAGCCTCTCAATTTTTTCTTCGACTTCTTCTTTCATTTTTACGCCCCAGCCGAGTCGTCGCCGCTCCCCGGAAAGTCACCGTATCGAGAGACACGACCTGGAGAAGTTATCGCTGCCACTATCTTCGGGACCTTAACGCCAAAGCAATAGCCTGCTCCGCCAGCGGAGCCATTACGTCGTAGCCTCTCTGATTAGGGTGCAGCCCGTCTTCGCTCAACTCCTCTTTCAAAAAACCCTTGTCGTCAGCCATTGCCGAGTAGTAGTCGAGATAGATGCCGCCATGTGCTGCCGCATATTTTTTCATCCAGACGTTAAGCGACGTGATCTGTTCAGGCGGTCGCTGTTTGCTGCGGACGATTGCCTGGCCATCCTTGTTCTTTTCGTAATCGCTGATCGGAAGGAGGGAGGCGAGCACAACCCGAATGCCGTTTGCGTGCGCGAGCTCAAACATCGACATCAGGTTGTCTTCGATTGCGCCCAGCGTCATTGGCCCGGTGTTGCCGGCGATGTCGTTTGTGCCGGCCAGAATCACCACGACTTTCGGGTGTAGAGCTATGACATCCGGACGAAAGCGAATCAGCATCTGTGGCGTGGTTTGTCCGCTGATGCCGCGATTGATGTAAGGCTTGCCCGGAAAAAATCCGCTGTACCTTTTGGTATCGTCCCACGAATCGGTGATCGAGTCGCCCATGAAAACAACCCTGTTCTCGTTTTTCGCGGGAACTGTAGTTGTAGTATTGGCGTCGCGATAACGCGTCAGCTGTGGCCAATCTTTCAGCCGGGTTTCAAAGCGCGTGGCCTGGGCTGTCACCTCAGCGCAAGGGTCTGACGGTTGGCCCGCAGGAGACTGCGCCATAGCCAGGACCGCGCACGTCAGCATGACCAAACAAGCAGCAATAAATCGATTCACTAGTAACCTCCAATGAAAAACCCAGACCGGGTCAACTGCCATCAAAATAGTCCTCTCTGGGAGAGGGCTTACAAAAACCAGAATTGTTCGGACCACGTCGATCTCGCCTACGGGTCCTGCGCTATAACCGGATTGCGCAGGGTGCCAAGCTTCTCGATCCTTACATCAAACACATCGCCGGCTTTCAAGAGCACCGGCGGCTTGCGAAAGACTCCGACACCATCGGGCGTTCCGGTGGCAATCACATCACCCGGCTCAAGCGTTATGCCTTGTGAAAGATACGAGATCAGATACGCGACTTTGAAGATCATTTTACCGGTATTTGAGGATTGCATAACTTCTCCGTTGAGAACTCCTTCGATCTTCAACGCCTGAACGTCTTCGATTTCGTCACGGGTCGTTATGAACGGACCGAGCGGAGCAAACGTATCGAGGCTCTTGCCACGCGTCCATTGTCCATCCCCAAATTGGAGGTCGCGGGCGCTGACGTCATCGATCAACGTATAGCCAAAAACATAATCGAGTGCGTCGGCTTCGCTGACTTGCTTTGCTCTGCGGCCGATGATCACAGCCAACTCGGCTTCGTAATCGACCTGCCGGCTGATAGCGGGCAGCACGATCGGCGCGTTATGGGCACTCAATGAATTCGGAAGCTTATTGAATAGAAGCGGGGCCTCGGGTGGCGCGGCTCCGCCTTCAATCGCGTGGTCAACGTAGTTACGGCCGATAGCCAGAATTTTGCCGGGATAAATCGCGGGCAGAAACTTGATCGAGTCGATTGAATGTGCGACTACGCCGGCGCGACCGAACTGAGGTCCGAGATTGTTTAAGAGAGCTTCCAAATCACCAAAACCGGCCCCGCCGCGATTAACTACGTCCTGGCTTTGGTTAACTTCGAGCAACCAGTCGGCTACGTTGCCCCCGGTGGACTTCACAGCGCGAGCGAGTTCGGCGACATCGCAAACGACATCACCCAACAGCGCGCCGAGCCGCTGTTCGCCTGTTACTTCGGTTCTGAATTGCGCGATTTTCATCCGTTATCAACTCCCAAGGGAATTTTATTTTAAGTAAGGGTCCACGAATGGACGCTAAATCAATGCTATTTGTAGCTCGTTGCTCATTCCCATATCAGCCACAGATGAACACAGATTCTCACTGATAAGAAGGCTAAATGCCTGATCAGCGTCTATCCGTGTTCATCCGTGGCCCGTTCTTACCGTGTCCATTCCGCGCCGCTGGGAAACTCGAATTCCTTGATCGACTCAGGCTTCATCTCGATGCTGTATCCCGGCGCGAGTGGGGCCACATAATTTCCGTCGCGAATCTCGACGGGATGAACAAAGTGCTCGTGAAGATGATCGACAAATTCGACGCGGCGGTTTTCCAGCGAGCCGCTGACTGCTATGTAGTCGAAAATAGAGAGATGTTGCACGTATTCGCAGAGGCCTACGCCGCCGGCGTGCGGACACACGGGCACGCCAAACTTTGCTGCCATCAACAGAACCGCCAGCACCTCGTTAACGCCGCCCAGACGGCAGCTATCAACCTGACAAAAATCCAGGGCCTTTGCCTGCAGAAATTGCTTGAACATCACCCGGTTGTGGCAAGCTTCTCCCGTCGCCACGCCAATCGGTGCGACCGCGCGGGCGATCGCCGCGTGCCCCAGCACATCGTCCGGACTGGTTGGCTCTTCGATCCACAGCGGCTGGAACCGGGCCAACTCTTTCATCCAATCGATCGCCTGCCCAACGTCCCAGATCTGGTTGGCGTCCATCATCAGGGTTCGCTCTGGGCCGATCGCTTCACGTATGAGTTGGGCCCGGCGGATATCGTCATCAAGGTTGGCGCCTACCTTCATTTTGAAATGTGTCCAGCCTTTGGCAATTCCCTCGCCCACCAGCCGGCGGATCTTTTCGTCCGAGTAACCGAGCCAACCGGCGGAAGTTGTGTAGGCTGGATAACCGCGCTCGCGCATTTCAGTTTCGCGCTCGGATTTTGTGTCTTCATGCCGCCGCAGGATTCCTAAAGCGTCGTCGCGAGTTAGGACGTCGGTGATGTAATTGAAAGGAATCGCTGAGACAAGTTGCTCCGGTGTCATATCAACCAAAAGCTTCCACAACGGCTTGCCTTCAGCTTTGGCGTAGAGATCCCAAACCGCATTCACCAGCGCACCGGTCGCCAGGTGAATCACGCCTTTCTCGGGGCCAAGCCAGCGGAGTTGAGTGTCACCGGCGAGCGTATACCAGAACCGGGCCAGGTCCGCGGTGATCGATGTCAGCGTGAGGCCTTGGAGTCGACCGCCCAGCGCCTCGATTGCTGCGCAGACCAGATCGTTGCCGCGCCCGTTGGTAAAGGTAAGTCCATGTCCTGCCAAATCCGGACGGTCGGTGCGCAGGATGACGTAAGCCGCCGAGTAGTCGGGGTCGACGTTCACCGCGTCTGAGCCATCCAGGGTTGAGGACGTGGGAAAGCGAACGTCATGCGTTTCGATTTCAGTAATGGTGATCGTCATGAATCGTGTCCGACATACATCAGAACTTTCGTATTAAGTTTTGCTTACCTCTCCCTACTGAGTTCTGCCGCTGAAGGGCGAACATGAGTCCAATCGCTAAGCGAATATCAAGTTGCATGATTCGTCAAGTATATTTTTGTCCTCCCGAGGGAGAGGGCGTGACGACAAACCAAAGGAGCGGCGCCGAATTTCGCTTCAAGCAGGCCGTCCGCTGTCAGGGCTTTGTTGACGAAGCTCTTCCGGATGAACTAAAAGATGCGAGTCTGCCGAACATCCGGCGAATGACGAAGGTGCCTTTGACCGGAAGCCTTGGTTTGGCGAATAGTATCGCGAAATAAGATCTTGCCCGTCGGCGTTAACGTGGAAGTGAAAATGCTTATCAAATCCAAATGGCTCCTGGCGCTGGCTCTGTTCGCGGTGCTGGGCTTGTCCAGCCTGCTAACAGCCCGGGCGGCTGTGAAGACCCTCGACATTTACTTCATTGATGTGGAAGGCGGCGCGGCAACTCTGATCGTGGCTCCGACGGGTGAGTCGCTGCTTATAGATTCAGGCTTTCCCGGAGATCGCGATGCCGGGCGAATCGCACATGTCGCGCTTGAAGTTGCCGGCTTGAAGCAGATCGACCACTGCATCGTTACTCACTGGCACCGCGATCACGTTGGCGGGATCGCGCCTCTGGCGAAATTGATTCCGATCAGAAACTTTTACGATCATGGTTTGCCGCAAGCAATTGCTGCGGACATGCAGGCAGAGTTTATTGAGGCGTATCGACAGACGACGCAGGGCAAATCAGTCACGCTCAGACCCGGTGATCGGCTCAAATGGCGACGAGCTCGAACAGCGCTGCCATTGAACGTTCGCGTATTGGCCGCTGGCGGAATGGTCCTCGGTGAACAATCCAGTGCGCCCCAAATTCGACCGTGCGGTGCTGACTTCGAAGCCAAGCCGGAAGATAAAACGGACAATACGAACAGCGTTGGGATTCTGCTTACTTTCGGCCGTTTCAAATTCTTTGACGGCGGCGACCTGATGTGGAACATAGAAAGCCGGCTGGCCTGTCCAAAGAATCTGGTAGGCGCGGTCGATGTGTATCAGACTGATCATCATGGCTCAGACGTAAGCAATAATCCGGCCTTCGTGCGCGCCCTCAATCCTCGGGTTGCGATCATTAATGATGGTCCGCGCAAAGGCGGTGAAGCGCGCACCTTCTCTACCTTGAAAAGCCTGAAAGAGATTGAAGCTGTTTATCAGTTGCATCGCAACGTGCGCACAAGCGATCAGGACAACGCGATGTCCGGCTACATTGCGAATGAAGCCGAGGCCTGCCAGGCGAATTTCATTAAACTATCCGTCGATCCCGGCGGCAGGTCATACAGTGTAGGCATTCCCGCAAAGCAAATCAGCCGCAGTTACCGAGTGCGTTGAGGTTGAGGTTCCCGCAAACCAGAAAGATACTGAGGACGAAACCAGGCAAATGCCTTACAAAAGTTTTGATCTAACCGGCAGAGTTGCCGTAGTCATCGGTGGCACTTCAGGCATTGGTCACGCGATCGCTCACGGACTGGCAGAAGCCGGCGCCGATGTCGTACCCACCTCGCGGCGAGCCGAACAAGTGGCCGAGAGTGCTCGCCAGATACGAGAACTGGGCCGGCGTTCACTGGAAGTTGTCTCTGATGTGAGTGACCGAGCTTCGCTGGAACGTTTGCTGGCGACCTGCGTTAGCGAATTCGGGAAGGTTGATATTCTTATCAACTCGGCCGGCAAAACGAAACGGACCCCCACGCTTGAAGTAACCGACGATGAATGGAATGACATTCTCGATACGAACGTGACCGGAACCTTGCGCGCGTGCCAGGTCTTTGGCAGGCACATGTTGGAACGGAATTACGGGCGCATCGTTAACATTGCCTCGCTGTCTTCATTCGTCGCACTCCATGAAGTTGCGGCTTATTCCGCCAGCAAAGCGGCCGTTGCGATGCTGACTAGATCGTTGGCAATTGAATGGGCCCCCAAAGGAGTAAACGTCAACGCTATCGCCCCGGGCGTATTTCGGACGGCCCTGAATCAAAAGCTGCTGGACGAAACTGATCGTGGCAGAGAATTCCTAACGCGAACCCCGATGAAACGCTTTGGCAAAGTTGAAGAGTTAGCCGGGGCGGCGGTATTCCTGGCTTCGGACGCGGCGAGCTTCATCACCGGAGAAGTGCTGGTAGTGGACGGCGGGTTTTTGGCCAGCGGTGTGAATCAATAGGAGTTGGTCAACGTTTTGAAGCGGGCTCGTGCCCGCTTGGTCGGGCGTTAGCCCAACTCTAAACACAATCCAATTTCTCATATGGGCGCGGCAATCATGGAGGCGGTAGTCGGGCATGGCGATGCGACGCTTTCCCTGTCTCAGGAAGAATTGCGTTCGATTGTAGCGGAAGCTCTTGAGGAGGTTGCCGCGGGCGAACGCGTGCTCGCCATCATTCCCGACAAAACGCGCGACGACAACACCGATCTGCTGTTTCCTTTTGCGGCGCAAATACTCTCACAGAAAAACATCCGTCTGCTTGATGCACTAATTGCGCAAGGCACGCACGGACCGATGACCGAGGCTGAAAAACGCGCAAAAATCGGCTGGGACAAGATCGCGCCGGCGGAAATCGGCAACATCTTTGACCATCAATGGAACCGCGAGGATGAACTGGTAACGCTTGGTGAGCTGAGCGCGGATCGAATAACGGAACTGACAGATGGTCTGATTACGGAAGCAGTTCCGGTCCGCCTCAATGCGCTGCTCGCACCTGGGATCTACGACACCGTGCTGGTTTTTGGCGCCACGATGCCGCACGAGGTGGCGGGCTTTGCCGGTGGCGCGAAGTATTTCTTTCCTGGAGTCGCGGGCCCGGAATTAACGCACTTGACGCATTGGCTTGGCGCATTGGCCACGATTGAAAAAGTGATAGGCCGCGTTGAGACGCCGACGCGGAGAGTAATCGAAGCGGCAGCGGCGTTCGTTCCCGCGCGCGTCATCTCGTTCACCTCGGTATCGACGCGCCATCAGGGTGCGCTGAATACGCATGCGCTTTTCGCCGGCGATATTTATGAATCGTTTCGCCGCGCAGCCGAAGTAAGCAGCAAAGTTCATATCAAATATGTCGATCGGAAGTACAAGCGCGTGGTGGCGCTTCTGGATCGGCATTACGATGAGCTTTGGGTCGGCGGCAAGGCCAGCTACAAACTCGGCAGCATCATTGAAGCCGGCGGTGAGCTGATCATCTATGCGCCGCATCTGAGTCAACTATCAGCGACGCACGGACATTTGATCGAGAAGTATGGGTACGCGCCGCTCGAGCAAGTTCGCGAGATGGTCGAAGGCTCAGACGAGCTGCGTGCGAACTTATGTGTGGCCGCCCACCTGGCACATGTCAGCTATGGCAGCGTGCGCGATGCGGCTGGACGCCTCACGCCTCGTTATCGCATCACCCTTGCTTCAGCGGTTCCTGAAGACGCGTGCCGACGGGTGAATCTTGGCTACCTCGATTATCGCGAACTCCAACTGGGAGATTACCAATCCGATTCGGAAACACTAATAGTCGAAGACGCTGGACGCGATCTCTACCTTCTGGCAAACGACAGCTAGATCTCCACAAGATCCGCTTTAGAGTGACCTCTGGGAAGTTTTGCAAAAAGACGGTAGAGGTTCTCATTCACACCCGGCTTCAGCCGGGTGATCGGATGTCAGAAGGAATGGAAACCGTTTAGACGGTTCCCCAAGAGTTAGGTCGGGTAGTCACCTGGCTGAAGCCAGGTGTGGATAAGACCGAAGTTGCCCAGAAAAAAGTAGAAGCTCCAGCGGCGTCTAACAGCTTTCGTGCAAACCCTTATGGGAATTATTCTGTAAACACTCGTCACATTCCGCAATGACTTACGATTAGCTCATGACAAATAAAGAACGCCGTCAATTTCTCAAATCCGCAGCGATCGTGGGCGCGGCTGCTTTCGCTGCTCCTGAAGGTGTCGCCGGGTTCTATGAGAGCAATCCACCCGGCTCTTATCCCGATCCTCATAGTCTCAAACCGTTCACCGCCCACCGATCGCAGGCCCGCGAACTCTTATCCCTGATGACTTTGGAAGAGAAGGTCGGGCAGATGACGCAAGCGGAGCAGGACGCGCTGAAAGAATTTAGTGACATAAGAAACTACGCCCTCGGCTCGCTCCTGAGCGGCGGCAGCTCGGATCCGAAAGCGGGGAATTCGCTGGCCGCGTGGGCAGACCTTTACGATCGCGCCCAGACCGAGGCTTTGAAATCTCGTCTGGGTATTCCGATTCTTTACGGCATCGATGCAGTTCACGGCCACAACAATGTGCTGGGAGCGACCATCTTCCCTCACAACATTGGCCTTGGCTGTACCCGCAACGCCAGGCTTGTGCAGGCGGCGGCGCATATCACGGCGGTTGAAGTTCGAGCCACGGGGATCAACTGGGCCTTCGCCCCGTGCGTCACGGTCCCCCGCGATAAACGCTGGGGCAGAACCTATGAAGGCTTCGGGGAAGCGCCCGACCTGGCGCGCACCCTGGGCGCGGCGGCAGTCCGAGGACTTCAGCTTGGGGATCTGAATAATCCACTAAGCATCCTCGCGTGCGCAAAGCATTGGGTCGGCGACGGCGGCACTACGATGGGCACCGGAACTTTTGGTTTTCCGAAATCACAGAACAAGCTCGATCAGGGCGATACACGACTAAGCGAACGCGAGCTGCTGGCTATTCATGGACAGGGCTATCTGGGCGCCATCAAGGCCGGAGTCGGTTCCATCATGCCTTCATACAACAGTTGGAATGGCGTCAAGGTTTCGGCTAGCAAACTCCTCATGACCGAGATCCTAAAACGACGTTTGAAGTTTGAGGGCTTCCTGATTTCTGATTACAACGCCCTCGATCAGATTAGTCCGGACTTCAAACAGGCGATAGCTATTTCGATCAATGCCGGCATGGATATGATAATGGTGCCGAAGAAGTATCGTGAGTTTCACGACCTGCTGGTTAAGGTAGTAAGGGAAGGCGGCGTTCCCCAATCGCGCATAGATGACGCGGTGATGCGCATCCTGCAGGTCAAGATTGCGATGGGTTTGCTGGATAAATCGCGCTCGCATCTTTCCAATCAAAAGTTGCAGGCAGAGTTCGGCTCGATCAAACACAGACAAGTGGCCGGTCAATGTGTGCGCGAATCACTGGTGTTACTAAAAAACGAACGGCGGATTCTCCCGCTGGTGAAGACTGTGAAACGGGTTCACGTGTCGGGAAAGAACGCCGATGACATCGGTAATCAATGTGGCGGCTGGACGATTGATTGGCAGGGGAAGAGTGGCAAGATCATGACGGGTGGAACGACGATCCTGGAAGCTATTGAGCGCGCAGTGTCGCCTGAAACACGCGTTACCTTCTCGCTTGATGGCTCGAACGCTGGAGGCGCCGACGTGGCGGTCGCCGTGATCGGAGAGACTCCTTACGCCGAGGGCCGGGGCGACCGGATGGACCTTTCCATGGATCCCGCGGACCTCGCCACGATCGAGAACCTGAACCGCGCCGGAGTGCCGGTGATTACTATTCTGATATCAGGCCGGCCGCTTCTAATCGAAGCAGCATTATCGAAGTCGCGCGCCTTCTTAGCAGCCTGGTTGCCAGGCACGGAAGGTCAGGGCATTGCTGAGGTTCTGTTTGGCGGCTACAGACCGACGGGAACACTTTCCGTGACTTTTCCGCGCTCGATGGCAGACGCATTGAAGAACGTTGGCGACAAAAACTACGCGCCGCTCTTCCCATATGGATTTGGCCTGAGCTATTGATCCATGTCAGAAGCCCGCGCGTAAACAAGGGCAACTCTCGTTGCTGGGCCCTCCCTGACGGTCGGGCTTCTGACAAACCGCCTAACAATCTCTGCGGGTCCTACGAGGAAGCGACCTGCCTCTGTTCATAGCTGGAAATTTGGGCTTCGTATTTCAGCGTTAGGCCAATTTCGTCGAGTCCCTCCATCAGGCAGTAACGTTGGAATTGATTCACGAGAAAAGATGCCTTGAAATCGCGTTCGTCCGCAACCTCCAGACGCTCGAGATCGACAGTTAGGCTGTAAGGTTCGCCACTCTCTGCGCGGCGAACAATCGTATTCACCTCGTCCTCTTCGAGCGTCACCGGGAGCAGCCCGTTCTTAAGACAATTGTTCGCGAAGATATCAGCGAATGATGGAGCGATAATGACGCGGAAGCCATAGTCGAGTAAGGCCCAGGGCGCATGCTCGCGGGACGAACCGCAACCGAAGTTCTTGCCGGCTACCAGAATGGAAGCATCGTGATAGATCGCGTCGTTCAAAGGAAACGAAGAATCAGCGACGCCATCAGTCGAAAACCTCCAGTCGTAAAAGAGGAACTCGCCAAAGCCGGTGCGTTCCACGCGCTTGAGAAACTGCTTGGGGATGATTTGATCAGTATCGACGTTCGCCCGATCAAGCGGCGCAACCAAACCAGTGTGAATCCGAAAGGAGTCCATACGCTATTTGAACTGCCATCCTCTCACGTCGGTAAAATGACCCATGACCGCGGCCGCAGCGGCCATCATCGGGCTGACCAGATGAGTGCGCCCACCACGCCCTTGCCGGCCTTCAAAGTTTCGATTACTCGTTGAGGCGCAGCGCTCTCCCGGTAGCAGGATATCTTCATTCATTCCCAGGCACATTGAGCAACCCGCTTCGCGCCATTCAAATCCCGCTTCACGAAAGATCTGATCTAAGCCTTCACTCTCAGCTTCGCGCTTTACCATTTGCGATCCGGGCACGACCATCGCCCGAACCCGATCGCTCTTTCGATATCCGCGCAGGACTTTCGCTGCCGCGCGCAGGTCTTCAATGCGCGCATTAGTGCACGAGCCGATAAAGACTCGATCAACCGGAATGTCTTCAACCTTTGTCAGCGGAGTAAGGGCCATGTATTCCAGCGCGCGCTCAGCGGCTCTGCGGCCGGCTTCGCTTGGCGAGTCCGCGGGATCAGGGATCCGAGCAGTCACCGGAACGACCATGCCCGGACTCGTGCCCCAGGTGACGTGAGGCTCTAAATCCTCCACGTCGATTCTTACCACCCGATCGAATTTGGCGTCGTCGTCGCTTTTTAGAGTCCGCCAATACTCTACTGCCGCCTTCCAGGCAGCGTCTCTGGGCGCGAATCGCCGGCCCTGTAAGTAATTGAAAGTAACTTCGCCGGGCGCGATCATGCCGGCGCGACTACCCGCTTCAATACTCATGTTACAGAGCGTCATTCGTCCTTCCATCGTGAGGGACCGGACCGCACTCCCGGCATATTCAATCACGTGGCCGGTCGCGCCGTCGGCGCCGATTTGGCCGATGAGCCCCAGCGCGAGGTCTTTAGCAGTCACGCCGGCCGGCAATTCACCATTGATTTCGACCAGCATCGTGGCCGGTTTGTTTTGCGTAAGACACTGGGTCGCAAGCACGTGCTCGACTTCACTGGTGCCGATGCCAAAGGCGAGCGCGCCGAACGCGCCGTGAGTGCTGGTGTGACTATCACCGCACACAATCGTCATCCCCGGTTGCGTTAATCCAAGTTCCGGACCGATGACGTGAACGATTCCCCGCTCATTTGAATCAATGTCAAAAAGCTGAATCCCGGACTCGGCGCAGTTAGCTCGTAGCGTAGTAATCTGTTTGACCGCAATCGGATCTCCGGGCAGGCCGCGATTCGCCGTCGGCACGTTATGATCGACTGTCGCCACCGTCAGGTCAGGCCGGCGCACCCGGCGGCCTGCCGCTCGTAACCCATCAAAGGCCTGCGGCGACGTGACTTCGTGAATAAGGTGGAGATCTATGTAGAGCAAGGCCGGCTGTTCCGCGCGATCGCGAACGACGTGCGCGTCCCACAACTTTTCAAACAGGGTGTTAGGCATTTGAAGTATTAAACCGCGTGGTAGGAATAGCGTGCATCCGCCATTTGGACAACCGCATCAGCGATCAACGCCCCCATCTCGGAGGTGCTGACAATCTGCCCTCTGCTCCCGTCATTGATGTCCGGCGTGCGATAGCCGGCGTCCAGGACTAGATCTATTGCCGTTTCAATGTCCGCTGCCTCTTGCTCGAGTTGACCGCTGTACCGAAGCAACATCGCCGCGGAGGCAATTGCACCCAACGGATTCGCAACGCCCCGTCCCGCGAGATCGGGCGCGGAACCATGTACCGGTTCGTACAGGTTTACCGCGCCGCCAATGGTTGCCGACGCCAACATACCCAGCGATCCGGTTATTACCGCTGCTTCGTCCGATAGTATGTCGCCGAACAGGTTCTCAGTGAGGATCACGTCGAAGCTTCTTGGGTTGGTCATCAGATGAAGCGCGCAGGCATCAACATACATATGGTTAAGCTTAACTTCAGGATAATCTGCAGCCACGCGGGAAACCGTCTGCCTCCACAATTGAGAAGTTTCCAGCACGTTGGCCTTATCAACCGAAGTGACTAGTTTTTGTCGCCCAACCGCGGCCTGAAACGCCAGCCGCGCCACGCGCGCAATTTCCTCGACCGAGTATCTCAGCGTATTTACGGCCGCGGAGTTCCCATTCTCTCCGATAAATCCGCGAGGCTCGCCAAAGTAAAGTCCACCCAGAAGCTCACGCACAATCAAAACGTCTGCGCCCCGAATAATCTCGGCGCGTAGCGGTGAGACTCCGACGATGCCCGGATAAGAAATGGCGGGCCGCAAATTTGCGAAGCCACCGAGCGTCTGGCGTAACTGCAGCAGTCCGGATTCCGGCCGTCCCGACGCCGGTAGCCTGTCAAATTCTGGCGCACCGACCGCGCCCAGAAAAACCGCGTCGCTGGCCAGACAAGCATCAGCCGTCTCGTGTGGAAACGGTGAGCCGAATTCCTTGATCGCCGACCCGCCGATCGCATGATCGCTAAATTGAAAGCGGTGGTCGTACATGTCGGCGACTGCGCTTAGCACCCGGACTGCTTCAGAAGTTACTTCGGGCCCGATTCCATCTCCCGGCAGAACTGCGATTCTCATTTTCATAGTTTTGGTTGGGATTCTCAGGCCTGCACTGAACCGATCGCGACGCTGGCCCCTACGCGTGCGCTAATACAGATCTCCTGGCTCCTCACGCGGGAGGATGTAATCAGTGAAATGAGATCCTGATCATATATTCGCTTCTTGCGGTCAGCGAGGTCCGTAAAGGCCCGGTAGACTGTATCCAGGTCCGCCCCCTCCAGTGTGTAACCAAGATCTTCGTATCGCAGCGCCAGCGCGTGCCGCCCCGAATGCTTGCCCAGCACCAGTTGGCTGGTCGACACCCCAATTGACTCGGGAGTCATTATTTCGTAGCAGAGCGGATTACTGATCATCCCGTGTTGATGAATGCCCGCTTCATGAGCGAAAGCATTGCGTCCGACGATCGCCTTGTTGGGCTGTACTGAGAATCCGAGTATCTCCGAGAGTAACTGACTGGAAGGATAAAGAAGCTCGGTATTGATCCCGGTGTTGAAGCCTAACTGATCCGAACGCACTTTGATCGCCATCACAATTTCTTCGAGCGAGGCATTGCCGGCGCGCTCGCCAATGCCATTTACGGTACATTCGACTTGTCTCGCACCGGCTCCGAGCGCCGCCAGGCTGTTCGCTACCGCCAGACCCAAATCGTTATGGCAGTGCGCACTGATTGTCACGTTACGATCGCCGACTACCCGCTCGCGAATAACGCCAACCAGCTTCGACATTTCTTCCGGGATCGTATATCCCACCGTGTCCGGAACATTGATGACCGAAGCCCCCGCTTCAACCGCAGTAGCGAGAACTTCACACAAGTACTCAACGTCGCTGCGGGTGGCGTCCTCAGCTGAGAACTCCACGTCTTCCGCGTGATCACGCGCCAGCCTTACTGCCCGCCGAGTCATGTCGATCACTTCAGAGCGACTTTTCTTCAGTTTGTATTTGAGGTGAAGATCGGAAGTCGCCACAAAGGTGTGGATGCGCGGGCGGCATGCGCCACGCAACGCGGCCGCGGCGCTCAATACGTCCTGTTCTGCAGTCCGGCAGAGCGCGGCCACCGTCACTTCCCGGCATTCCCTGGCCACCGCTCTAACTGCCGCAAAGTCTCCTTCAGACGCAATCGGGAAACCGGCTTCGATTATGTCAACCCCCAGCTCCTCCAGCTGCCGAGCCATGCGGACCTTCTCCGGAAGGTCCATGGAACATCCGGGGGATTGTTCGCCGTCCCGCAGAGTTGTATCGAAGATGGTGACCCGCTCGAGCTTCATTGCGCTTTTTCCTCCCGCCAGTGAAAAGGATGTTAGGAGGGACACCAACTGGAGTCAAAGTTATAATTTCTATGACATCATAACGCATTGTGATAGCATAAGCCGCTCAGCTTTTACTCATAACCCGGGACGGGATTCGAACGTGGATCTAAATCAACTGGAAGTACTGGTCGTGGTGGCACAGCAAAGGAGCTTTTCCAGGGCGGCCGAGGCCCTCTATCGCACGCAGCCGGCAATCAGCCAGGCGGTAAGACGGCTCGAAACGGAAGTGGGCGAGCCCCTGTTTGATCGCTCGTCAAAAGACGGAACGCTGACCGCCGCCGGGCAGGTCCTCTATGACTTTGCTCAGCAAATGCTGAATTTAAGGCATAGCGCTCACACTGCGGTAAAAGAGTTGAAGGATTTGCATCGCGGGAAGCTGACGATTAGCGCCAACGAGTACACCGTGAACTACCTGCTGCCAATCATCCCGGAGTTTCGGGCGCGCCATCCTCACATAAAGATCGAGGTTAGAAGAAGCCTGGCGAGTCGGATCCCCTCTGACATTCTGGGCCGAGAGACGGAGCTGGGAATTCTTTCATTCAAGCCGAGCGATTCCGCAATTGCTTCAGTGGCGGTGCTTAAGGATGAACTTGCTTTGATCGTGCCGCTCGACCATCCGCTAGCAAAGAAAGGCATCGTGTCGGTGAAAGAGCTTGGGGCCGAGTCATTCATTGCTCATAACGTAAAGTCGCCGTACCGCGAACAGGTAATTCGAACGTTCGAAAAGCTGAAGACGCCTCTCAATATCTCCATGGAAATGCCCACCCTTGAAGCGATCAAGAGACTGGTCGAACTGGGACAAGGCGTCGCCCTGATACCGCGACTCGCCGTGCACGCGGAGATTTCGCGCAGACAAGTGGCCGCCTTGCAGGTCCGCGAAATGAAACCGGAGCGACGGCTTCACCTGGTACATCGCAAAGGTTCTACCCTTTCGCACGCGGCGCGAGCCTTCCTGCGAGTCGCCCGCCGTTCACCGGCCAGCCAGGGAGCAATTGCGAAAGATTAACTGAATCGAAAAACTGGAGGATTCATTGTCTGCTCGAGCGAATCGCCTCGGCCGTCTTAATCCGTTTGTCCAACTCAACCTTGATATCAGGCTTGAGGATCAGCGCCCGCTCGAAGTCCTGCCGGGCCTCAGTGTCCTTTCCTTGAAGCAGGTATGACAGTCCGCGATTCAGATGGGCGTTCGTGATAGTCGGATCAAGTTCAAGCGCCTTGCTGAAATCACTAATAGCCGAGTCGAGTTGGCTTTCAGACATCTTCGCAGTACCGCGCCCTTGAAACGCCCAGGCCTTCGTCCCATCGAGCGCAATGGCCCGGTCGAAATCCTCAATGGCGCGCTGAGATTCGAGCTTATCTATCCAGACAAAACCACGTTGGGCCCAGGAGTTTGGATTCCTGGGATCCAACTCAATTGCGCGATTCAAATCGGTGAGCGCTTGCTCTATATCGCCCATGGCCCGCCTCACCGATCCACGGTTAGAGTAGGCGTCTGCCAGCCGCGGGTTAATGGTCAGCGCGCGGTTCCAGTCACTCAACGCTCCGGCCATGTCGCCTTTGGAATAGCGACCAGAACCTCGATTCAAATAGGCGACGGCCAGCCCCGGGTTGATCATAATTGCTCGATCCCAGTCCTGCACGGCTTCCTCGACGTCGCCTTTCCGGTACCGCGCAAGGCCCCGGCTGGTGTAGGCCTCGGCGATCACCGGATCGACTAGCGTAATCCCGGCGGCCTCGTTGGCAGGATTGTTGAAGCTACTCGAGAGCGCATTGCGGGTCGCTGATCGATCCCGGTCGTGCGGCACACTTAGTTGGATTGCGAGAGAGAGCTCGGAAATGGCTCCGTCCAGATCGCCCTGCGAAAGCTTCTTATTGCCTCGCTCAAAATGCTCAGAGACGGCTCGGGGTGTCTGGATCTGGGCGGAAACGAAACTCGCCGGCAAGAGAATCGCCAGCAGGAAAGCGCCGCAAATGTAACGCACAGGTAACCTCCTTCATGTCTAACGAGTCGGAGGCGGCCTTAAAGATGAACAGGTCGGCTCTGACCCGGCAAGTGGGGGGCTACTACTCGTCGAACCTTCAGTGTCGCGAAGTTGAGGGACGGTTACCGTGTGCGCTAAGATGCCAAAACGACAGACAATGCATTTTCGCGAGCCGCACCGGCAACCGGAAATCGCGTTTGTCAGCAAGGCCTCGTGGCTATCACAAGTAGCAGCGGGGCCTAATTTTCTTTCAGCTGGAGATCATAACGCGGGAAGAGATCAAAAGTTCGACAATTAATTTATATCTCCCTCACGATTTCCATCCATTAGCCGCAACCTGCAATTCTTCGGATCAGTCCTCCATAAATCGGGATGTTTATGTCTCACTCGCACCAGCTGAAGGCGACAGGCCTCTTACGGTTTTGTTACCCCAGATGAGAGGAACGCGCGGCATCGCTGTTGACAAATTCATGAGTGTGCTCATATATTTCGGTGAGCACACTCATGAATTAGGTTTTTCATGGCAACTAAGAAGAAAGTTTCCCGGACAGGGAAGCCACGTATCAAGCCCGCACCGCGTAAGAAAACAGTTTCGCGCAGCCCAGGACGGCGCGCGCAGAGCAAGGAGGCGATCCGTAAGCGAATCGTAAATGCTGCGCTGGCGCTTTTCCGCACGAAGGGGTTCGAGGCCACGACAACTAAGGCAATCGCGCGCAAAGCCAACATCGCAGAAGGCACCGTCTTCAACTATTTCAAGAGCAAGGAAGACATCGCCCTGCTCTTCTTCGAACAGGAAGTAGACCAGGCGATCGCCTCGGTCCGCGATAATCCACGTCTGCGCAAGGCGCCGCTCGAAGAAAAACTGTTCGCATTGGTGCACAGCCAGCTCGAGTTCCTGGCGCCACACGAACGGTTCATCGGCGCGGCCTTCATCCACGCTTTGAAGCCCGCTTCGCAGCTCGGCATCTTCAGCCATCGAGCCCAGGAGCTCAGACACCGCTACGTCGGATTTGTGCAGGAACTCTTCGAGGAATCATTGCCAAAGCGGCATCAAAGTCCGCTCAGTTGGGTGGCCCCGGACGCCTTTTGGATTTTCTACCTCGGCGCCCTGCTTTACTGGCTGCACGATTCGTCGCCGGGTAAGCAGCACACGCTGGCATTTCTGGACAGGTCATTAACGATCGGGGTTTCGATGCTCAGGCAGGGAAAACGGTAGATGGCTTCTGAGAAGAATACGCCGGCACGGCGGGCGCTCAGCGTCGCCTCGATGGGTGCGGATATTGCCGGAGGTTACTTCGGCTACCTTTTGCAGCGCACGTTTCTCGGAAAGGCCCGCGGCGAATCCAAGCTGAAATCCGCCAACATTCGCGCGGCTCGCCGAATGCGCGACGAAATGCAGGCCCTGCGCGGGCCGGTCATGAAGCTCGGGCAGACCCTGAGCCTTCAAACCGGAACCCTTCCGGATGAAGTCCTGGCCGAGCTCTCGTCGTTGCAGATGGAAGCGCCGGGCATGCATCCGTCGCTGGTTCGAATCCAGATCAAGCAGAGTCTGGGCCGTGAACCCGAAGAGATCTTCAAAAAGTTTGCTCCCGAACCTTTCGCCGCCGCCTCTCTCGGTCAGGTGCATCATGCCACCACCCGCGATGGCCGCCGAGTCGCCGTAAAGATTCAATACCCGGGCATTCGCGGTGCCATCGAAAACGATTTCAAATTGTTCCGCGCAGTATCAAAGCCGGCGCAGGCTTCGGGACATATTCCCAAGATCGCCATCGACGAGCTGGAGCAGCAGATTGTTGCGGAAACCGATTACGAACGAGAAGCGGACAACATCGAATTCTTTGCGCGGCGGCTGGCGCCGCTTTCCTTCGTGAAGGTTCCGGAAGTTCTGCGTCAGTATTCATCCGATCGAGTGCTAACCATGTCGCTGATGCCTGGCCGGCATCTTGACGACTTTCTGGCTCAGCGGCCCACGCAGAAACTGCGGAACCAGCTCGGTGAACACCTGTTCGAACTCTTCTATTTTCAAATGCTGAAGGTCGAGGCTGTGCATGCAGATCCCCACTGGGGCAATTACCTCTTTAATCACGACGGCAGCATTGGGCTGGTTGATTTCGGGTGCGTGAAATACTTCCGGCCCGAATCTATCGGTTACCTGCGCGCCGTCTTTCTCTATCCGGGCGACAGAGATTCCACCGATTTCCGCCGAATCCTGGAAAAACATTACCGGCTTGCCGGCCAGAAGTTGCTCCCGAACGCGCGCCGGGCACTCATAAGTTTTGCGGACAACTTTTACCGGAAAGTTTACCCGCCGGAACTCGAGAAGCAGCACCAGCCATTTGACTTCGGCGACGCGGACTTCCTCCAGGATTACCTGCGAGAGTCAAAGAACCTCTTTCGCACCAAAGGGGTCATGCGAGAGTTCATCTTCATGGGACGAGCAGAAATGGGCTTGTACCAGACGTTGCACCGCTTGAAAGCGCGGGTGCACACGAGTCAGATGGTGAAGAAATATTTGTAGAACGTCGCGATAACGTCAGGAACCGCCCGGTTTGTCAGGTCAGATGACTTTGAAAGGCACCGAGCTTTCAAGTTTCTCGTTGAAGTAGATGTCAACCTTGTAGTCGCCTTTTGGTAGCGGCTTGTGCAACGTCAGATGACTGCGAACTTCGTCGTCGAATTCGTTTTTCAAAACCACGCTGAATTCGCTGATCTGTCTATTTTCGGCTCCGCCTGCATTAACAGCGATGGTCACAATTTTTATCCTGGTTCCGACCTTTGGATTGTCAAGCTTGATGTACGTGTGAATCGTCTTATCGTCCCGACTGAACGTGTCGGAAACGTCGTCCGACATCTTGCCGCTGCCGTCGTCTTTACGCATCTCGGCAATATCAATCGAGACTTCGCTCGCATCTTTCCGGCTCACTTCCACGCCATCAACAACCATCTTCCACCTATTTCCGTCCCGGTAGGGCGGTTTTTCAACCTTGAAGGTGGTCGAGACGACCAAAACCTTTACCTCAAAATCATTGCCGTCAAACTTTGTGATTTTTCCGCCCGAGATGGTTTTCGAATTGTCGGTTGAGATGGTACCGCTCGTGCCTTGTTTGCGCTCGTAATTGACTGTGCCATCCGACGCAATGCTGAGTGTCATTGTGACGTTCTGGGATTTGCCCCGCCAATCTCCGACGTAGTCCTTTTTGTCCTCAGGAAAAGAAAACTCCTTACCTCCCGAGCTGCAAGCCAACACGGCGAACAGTAACAGGCTCAGAGCGAGCAGGCTGGATAATTTTGATGAACGGTCCATAGCGTCTTCCTTTAGTGCGATGTAATCAGCTCTTGCACAGCAGTGTGCGTCAGCAGTGTTTCGTTCCCTTCACCACTGGATCAACCATCGGATAAGCAGTGTATCGGCCCGAAAGGTCGCAGAAGAAAGTAATCCGGTCCGTTCCTTCGTCTTTATTTTCGTCGACAAGGCGCACTTCCAACGTGTGCTCGCCCTTTTCCAGCTCGTCGCCCGGAATCGGAAAACTCCATGTCATGTCATCAGTGGCACTCATATCAGTCCAGGATTCTTCGTCAATACGCACTTGAGCTGAAGTGATTGGCACTCGGGACCACGCTCGGGCGTGACCTTCGACCGGGCCGCTCACAATATGATCCGGCCTGGTTGCCAGAATCAGCCGTCGCGGATGCGTAATCATCGCGACGGGGCCGCGCTGCTCATGTGTGCGATAGGTTACTGCGAGATCGTCGCCGTCAAGATGCACGATCGAGTAACCGGCGGATCCGCCCTCCGGATCTCCGATCGATCGTGAAACGACATAAACATTGCGGCCGTCGTTGGCCATCTGTCCATAGTGTGTGTGGCCCGTAAAGAGCGCGGTTATCGGCCGCGTCTGCATCACGTTGCGCCATTCCTCGACACCTGGCCCGGCGAAATGCTCCAGGACTTTGAAAGGATAATGATGCTGGAAAACGATCACCCGCTCATCGCGCGCCAGGGCAGCATCCACTTCATATCGAAACCAAATGACCTGCTCGTCACTAAACCCTAACGGCCGATCCTGATTGGTGTTTAGGCAGATGAACCGGTAACCGCCCACGGTGTAGGCATGATAGGTGTCGCCGACGTTTGCCTGAAACGAATGACAGCCGGGATCATGGTGGGCATCATGATCGCCGACCAGCGCATGGAATGGCATCTTCAGTTTGCTGGTAACGTTCTTGAACAGTTCCCACTCGCTGTCGCGCGCGTGCTGCACGTTATCGCCGGCAAACTGAACAAAGTCCGGCTGAATCAATTCATTGACTTCATCAGCCATCCACATAGCAATCTGGTAATTGGGGCGGTCCGGGGATTCAAGATGAAGATCCCCCGGCCAAACAAAAGTCACCGGTTGGGTGCTCATAAGTTTTATTCGGTCCCTTTCTTAAGTAGCTTCGGCGCTGCGCACCAATTCGGCGAAGACGCCATTCTTTGCGACGAGTTCGTCGTATGCACCTTGCTCCGCGACTCGACCCTGGTCGAAGACAAAGATGCAGTCAGTCTCGTTAAGAGTGCTGAGACGGTGCGCCACCATGATGACCGTATGGGTCTGGCGCGCGTGATCGATCGCCGCGCGAACGCGGCGTTCACTGATGTTATCAAGGGCCGAAGTTCCTTCATCCAGAATGAGAACCGGCGGATTCTTCAGAAACATTCGCGCCAGGGCGATGCGTTGACGCTGTCCGCCGGAAAGATTCCCACCGCGCTCAGTCAGCACGCTGTCATAACCCCTTGGCATCTGAAGAATTTCTTCGTGAATGTGCGCCTGGCGCGCTGCTTCCTGAATCTGATCGAGACTGGCCGGGCCGCAACCATAACTGATGTTCTCCGCGACGGTGCCGGAAAAAACAAAGGGCACCTGACTGACGTAGCCGATGGTTTTGCCGATGTCTTCGCGAGAAAGAACGCCGATGGGTACGCCGCCAACCAGAACTTCACCGGAAGCAGGATGAATTAATCGCAGCATGCAGCGCAGCCAGGTTGATTTTCCCGATCCTGAGCGGCCGGCGACACCGATGGTCTGGCCCTGGCGAATTTCCAGCGTGAGTCCGTTCAGGATGCGCCGCGGGGCGCCATCGGGCGCAGTGTAATCGACGACCAGGTCCTGACATTCCAGCAGCGGAATGCTTCCGTCGAGTCTGGGCGGGCGCATGGTAACGGTTCCGTAGGATTGATCCAGCGGCTGGTTGAGCATGTGCAGGAGAACGTTGACCTGAATGCTGCTGTCGTAGATTTCATCGAGAATGCGATGCACCTCCTTGAGCGGCTGCATCGTTTTCATAAAGAGGAGCGAGAAAGTCAGGACCGCGCCAAATTCAATCTGGCCCTGGGCCGCCCGATATATAGCGTAGCCAATGATCCCAACGTGAAAGAGTCCTTCATTGATGGCCTTCATCCAATCGAATCGGCCCATAGCCAAACTATGCTTGATTTCGCGAGTGCTGCGAGATTCAGCCGCGCTTTTGACGCGCGCCACTTCCAACGGATAGGTGTTTGCGGCGCGGATATACTCGAGGCCGCCGAGCTGTTCCACGACTGTGCCGTCTAGTCCTTCTTTCGCATGCAAAAGTGCGGCGCGGATTCCCTTTTGCGACCTCACCTGCCAAACCGTAATCAAGATCGAGACGGGGACGACGCACAGCATGAGAAGGCCGACGCGCAAGTCCTGCTGCAGAGCGATACCCAGGGCAAAGCCGGCGGTTAGGACTGCGGGCACGAAGTCGCTGAATCCGACCCGCAGAAATTTCACAAAGCCTTCGACACTCCGCGAGATACGGCCGTGCAGCGTTCCTATGCGTTCGCGCGCGAGCGCGCCGAGATCAATCTTCAGCAGATGTCCGATGAGACGCACCGTCATGTTGCGCTCAATCCGGGTGGTGGTTCGCGTCACAATCCAACGGCGCAGCAAATTAAGCGATTCCTTGAGAATGTAAAGGCCCGCGATGATCAATAGAACCTTGCGGACGTAGGGCAGCCATTCAGCCGCCGGTCTGCTGCCAAGAAGTAAGACGCGGTTGAATAAATCACCGGTCAGCACGGCAATGCCCTTGGTCTCGATCGCAGCAATCACCGCCATGATCAAGACGCCCGCGCCAAAGCCCAGTTTGTCCGCGCGTGAAACGAGCCGCCAAATCTGTTTGCGGCGCTTCCAGACGCTACCGACATCGCCCAGAAACGACCGTTCTTCTTTAGGCATGATTAACCGGTTCAGCGAAAGACCGTGAAATATGAAGCGTAGAAAACGAGCATGAAGAGCGAGAATGGCAGGCCGAACGCAAGATAGCGCCGGAAAGTGATGGCGTGTTCGGGATCCTTAAAGCGTTGGCTTTCCTCTGCCAGAATGATTCCGGCCGATGCCGCCGTCACCAGTGAACTGCTACCAGCGCAAATTCCCCCGCCCAACGCCCAGGCTGCGGCATGCGAAGAATCCAATTGATGGATGGATTCCGATACCGCAGTCGCCCATGACGCCGCTTCCGTGAAGGTTGTGCCAAAGTATCCAGTGACCGCAATCACCCAGGGTGCGGCCTTCGCGGCGATTAGTTGCTGATAAAGGGTACTTCCAATCCACGAATGCGAGACACAACCGGCCAGCACGAAGATGGCGGCGAAGGCGAGGTAGACATCGAATCCAAGTGAGGTCAAAGTTTGATAGCGAGATTTTTTCCGCTCGAGTAAAACGGCACCGACGATGGTGATCGCGCCGATGGCGATGTCGAGTTTAGGAAAGATCAGCTGCAACACGATAAAAAAGACGAGCGACCCGAGGCCAATCGAGAGCAGCCGGCCATCGATGGCGAGATCCGCTTTCGCCTTCTTCCAATCCGCTGCGGTCTGCGCAACCTGCAGAGTATAGAACGGAACTTGGGTGGCGCCTTTCTCTCGGCTGCGTTTGCTGATGCCTCGCTGAGTCAGGATTGTGGCAAGCGTAATCAGCACCGCCAGGACGATCAAATTCGCCGGCAGCACCTCGCGCGTAAAGTCGCCGGCCTTCAGGCCCCACGTCCCGGCCTCAATGATATTGGGTGTATCTCCCCAGCGCGTCGAGAATCCACCAAGATTACTTGCGATGAGAGCCGCGCTCAGAATCCAGCGCGAAGGCACTTGATACGAGGCGCACAGCCGAATGATCACCGGTGTCATAATCAGGATCGAGGTAACGTTGTGCATGAGACCGGCGGTGACATACGTGACCAGAAGCAATATCCCTACCAACAGCGGCGTCGTCAGGCGCGGATAGCGCAACCTGATCTTGCCCAGCTGGTGGCCCAGCCACGCGGCAATCCATTTGAAACCCTGCGATCGCTCAATCATGTGGGCCGGAATAGCAACCGCGGTAAACAACACCGTGATGATCGCATAATGCGAGAAGCCCTCGCGCAGGATCGCCGGGGCAGCTGTCCATTGAATGACCAGAAACGCCAGGCTCACCAGAGTCATCGCCAGCGGCAGCGGCACCTCGTACCTGGTCATGGCAAAGAACGCGCTGAACAGTAGAACGAGCATCAGCACGCCCGCTGGCCAGGTCATCTGCCAACTACCCGGGGGGACGGCGGCGGCGGCTTCCGACTCTACCGGCGCAGCCCAGACGCCACCACACAACAAAAAGAGAACGACCGTCGTGCTAATTACGAAGGAGAGTCGTAAGCGCGATTTCATATAAATGAGACTTCAGACGCCGGGTGAATTTGAATATCTTTGGGATTACGATGCGGCCGCAAGTGAGCGATTAGCCGGACGCCCTGCGGCAGCATTTTTGGTTCGAGCACATCGGCCACGGCGCCATCCACGAAAAGATTCCCACCATCACGAAACCCTTCGAAGATGAGTACTTGCATCTCCTGCGCTTTCGCACGACAAGCGCGCGCGCCTTTCACGGCCTTCTCCGCATACTCGTGCACCGAACCGTGAGCTGTAACTTCGTCCGGCTGGAGAAATGTCACGCTGGCTACGGGAAGAAACAATTCCGGCAAATGGGGCGGAAGCGGCAGAATCATTCCCACTTTTTGACCGCGACAGCCCGCCAGCAATGAACTGTCCCGTTTATGAGCGAGGACGCGCAGGTGCACGCTGATCGAATCGAACGCCAGATCGACCGGGACATTCTCCGCTTCCAGAACGCGCAGTCGTTCTTCAGCTTCGGGAGCCCCATACTGGGAAGCATATTTGACCAGGTCGGATGTAGTCTGCACTTTCCCGGTCTCAATCAAGAGACTCAGAACTTCGAGCAGACCTACTTCGTCTTTGGCGGGCGCTTTTTCGCCCTGAGGTGAAGTTAACTCGGCCATAGCGCCCTCTGGAGGTGCAGCATTATTTTCAAAACAGTGGCAGCCGTCAAGAGAATTGTTGCCGCGGCGGTACCCTGGCTG
The DNA here is from genome assembly GCA_038040505.1 of Acidobacteriota bacterium. Classification (GTDB taxonomy): domain Bacteria; phylum Acidobacteriota; class Blastocatellia; order Pyrinomonadales; family Pyrinomonadaceae; genus UBA11740. The sequence continues at coordinate 41,004 of JBBPID010000033.1, forward strand.
GCGTTCGGGCCAGTGCCTTTTCGGTTTGTAGCGAAATTGTCCGACACGACCAGTCGCCGTACTCCAAAGTAAGTCCCTGAGTAGCTCGGCGCCAGCTATAGCCTTTTGTTCGAGATCTTCTTCGCCGAAGATAGTTTTTGCGGCTCTTCTTTCCGCTACTTTATTGTTGCCGCGCGTTCCTCGAGCGTTATTCCAAGTTTGCCGGGGGCGAAACCATCGATGCGAAGCCGCCGACCCTCTCGCATAACTTCTATCCAGCCGCCGGGAAAAGTTACTGAGACCCAGCCGTAGGCGCTGGTTACTGGTTTTCCGTTTGAGGCGAGGAGTTGATCTCCCACCTGCAGTTCCGCCGCTTTGGGCTGTTCGGGAGTCACGCTTGTAATGTAGACCTTCACGGCGGGAACGACCGAACCATCGACGCGCTTGTGCGTAACAGTCTTCAGAATGCCATCCACGAAGACGGCTTCGCGAGTGCTGAAGCCGACGAGTTTTTCATTAAAACCGCGTTCCGATATGTGTTTGGCTCGACCGCTCTCATCGTACTCAGCCTCGAAGTGGGAGGCTGTGCCGGTAGAGATGTAGGGCACCGGCTTTTCATTTTCATCCAGATTCTCACGAACGACAGTTTTGCGCGTGCCGTTTTCATACCAGGTCATATCGCCTCGCACAACAGCTGAGCCGATGTCTTCGGTATTACAACCCCGCCTCCACTCTCTCGCTTCCCAACCTTTATTATCGAAAAAGGTTTCAATGCTGGTACATGCCACACCCGAGTTAGGTGCGAGTTGTCCGTTGTTATCCTCGAAGCGCGTAAGCGTGTGGCTGCTCTTACCGCCTTCGTACTCCAAAATCGATATGTAACGGTAATACTTGTAAAGCGCCCGGTCGAGATCCTCATTAACAAACAACCGGATGCGGCCCACTTCGTCGAACTCAATGATACTGCGGTGATGTCCGCTCTTGTGGTAAGTCTTCTCGCCGTTGACACCGAAGTAAGTTTCCTCTTCGCGCCAACCAGCCGGGTCCTTTGTTTTGCTAAAGCTCTTGCGGCGAATGGACCATCCATCGGCTCCCACCACGGCTTTGCCTTCGAGATCAACATGCCGCTCTTCAGTAATGTTGCCCACGTGGTCGTGAGCGAACTGCCGCCGTCGCGATTCCGAACCAACAGCCCGGATGTCAGAGGGGTAGCCGTTGGCATCGTACTCAATTGCCATCCGAGATTCGGGCTCAAGCTTTCCTTCTTTGAGGCGCAGCCAGATTATTTCCCTGGTTTCACCCTGCTCGTTGCGGACATAATCGACTCCGGACCGGCCGCTAGTCCCGTTAGTAGACTGCCCGGCAGCATCGAGAAAGCGAAGGTGCTGAGGATTGCCCGCCGCGTCGTATTCCGAGGTCATCGCGGCCACGTCGTTATAGAGAGTGGGTTTTCCATCCACGCCAAGATAACTGGCCCGCGCAATCTGCCCACGGGAGTTGTACTCAAAGACGTAACCTGCGATGCCGGTGTTGTTCGGCGCTGTATTTCCGTCGCGGCCGAGATTAATCAGTCGCGTCACTCGATTATCAGCGCCCCACTCCAGGCTATAGCCGTACACCCCTTCTCCATTCGTGGCAGGTTGTCCGGAGCTATTGAAGAAGCGACCGCTCAGATCCCGTCCCAGGGCGTCTCGCTGAAATTCAACGCGCGACGGCCACTGACCGATGTCATATCCGCGCAGATCGACGACGCGCGCCCGAACCATTTGCCCCTTTCCCCCAGCGCTGGCAGGTTCGAAGAGCATTCTCCAGTTAATGTTCTGGTTGCGATCATAGGCCACCCATTCGACACCGCCACCACCAGTCTCGATAAATTCAATCGTGGTGGTTTCCCGAGCTCGATCTTCCCTTTTCTGCAATCCCACGAGGCCTTCCAGCCAATTGCGCAGCACGTCGTAGTCGAGAACTTCGCGGACCGCGGCCGGATGACCCCGGGGATTCACAACCTCGACCCGGGTGATCGGTCCTCGCAGGCCTTTTCGCGTCAAACGAAATGAAACCTCGCGCCGCCCAGCTTCGTCGGCAGTAAGGTGCTTGTCAGGTTCCATCCGCCCATTGACTATCTTGAGCGCCGCGGCATATTCCGTGCGCACCCTCGAGTAAAGGAACCAGTAGCTAAGCTGCATCACGGCTGCAATCACCAGGAGAAGCAGCAGCGCGCCGGTAACAACTTTCCACGGATGTCGTCGCATCCATTTCACGCTGCGCACGACGGTGTTCGGCGACCTGGCGGAAATCGATTCGTCATCCAGAAAACGCTGCAGGTCGTCAGCAAAATCCGCCGCCGTCGTATAACGCGCGCGCGGTTCCTTTGCGAGACACTTCAGGCAGATCGTTTCGAGATCGCGGGGAATGTCAGGCCGGTGCCACGCCGGTGAGACCGGATCTTCAGTGAGCACCCGAACAGCGATCGCGGTTTCGCTGTCGTCCGGCAGGAAAGGCGGGCGGCCGGTGAGCATTTCATAAAGAATCGCTCCCAGCGAGTAGATGTCGGCGGCGGGCCCGACATGCCGGCTGTGGCCTTTTGCCTGTTCGGGCGCCATGTACGTTGGCGTTCCAATGACGGCGCCGGAACGAGTGAGCTTGGTTTCGTCTCCGAGGCGTTTCGCTATTCCGAAGTCGGCGACTTTGGGAACACCGTCTTGATCAAGCAAAACGTTGCCCGGTTTCATATCGCGATGCACCACGCCGTTCTGATGGGCAAAGTGCAACGCGCGGGCGACGCTGATCAGCAATTCCGCAGTCTCCTGCGGCGGCGGCAGCTCTTTGCGCAAACGATCAGCCAGCGAGCCGTTTTCGACATACTCCATCGAGAAGAACGGCGCGCCTTCGTGCTCGCCTACTTCGTAGACATGAGCGATGTTCGTATGGCTAAGTCCAGCGGCGGTTTCCGCTTCTTCGAGAAACCTATGCAATTCATCCGGTCCGTAATGACCGGTCAACATCTTCAGAGCTACGTGCCGGTTGAGCTCGACCTGTCGCGCCAGATAGACGACACCCATGCCGCCGCGGCCGAGTTCTCCTTCTATCTCGTAACCGCCGAACGTTTTCAAAGGAGGCTTTCGCGGTTTCGGAGGTGGAGGTGGTGGAGGAGTTGCACCAGGTTCAGGCATCGGGCGGATTGTCGCACAAATTCCCGAACATGTAATCCCATTGCCGCGCAAAATTATCGTTTCCCTAACGCCGTAAGTAGGATAAGATCTTTTGTCTACGCCGTTGGATCTGTAAGTGGTTTTCGGTGATTGCAATATCTTTCACCGAGAGCCACTTGTTCGATCGGCGCCGGCAAGACTTATCTGAACTAATAACCACGGAGGAAAGATATGCCACCCCTTAATTTTGCAATCACCGGCTCGGTTGGGCGATCGAGCAATGGCGCTATGAACCAGCAGGCCGACGTTGAAACCGTGCAGAACATGCTGCGGCAAGTCGCCATGATCTTGAACGAGCCACGCTTTGACCCCGGCGCGATCAGTGGAACCATCCAAAGCGATGAATCGACCTCGCCTACTATTCAAGCAATCGAAGCTTTCCAGTCGCGTTTTCTGACTACGCCGGATGGCGTGATCGGCGTCGGCAGACGAACCTGGAACGAGCTGATGGCTGTATTGGAAGGCGAGCCTGCAGAGGGAGGCTCGCCAGGAGACGGGCAGTTTTTCTTTCCGTTTACGCGCTTGCCCGATCTGAATTGGACGGAGTCAATCCGCAGATTTGGCGCGCGCCGCAGCGGGGGCGCGCGGGCCCACGCGGCCTGTGATCTGTACTTTCCCGTTGGTACGACAATCCACGCAATTACGTCCGGCTCAGTAGTGCGGGGGCCTTATCCTTTCTACGCGGGCACTTTTGCACTGGAGATTGATCACGGTTCGTTTTTGGCGCGTTACGGTGAAATCCAACAGTCGGCGTTTGTTAGTAATGGCGATCACGTTAGTGCCGGACAGCCGATCGCGCGCGTTGGCCGCCTGGTGGGCTTCACTAACTCAATGCTCCATTTTGAGCTTTACGACAAGAGCGCGCACGGTCCCTTGACCGTAACCGCGGCGCAAAGCTCCCGTGCGGCTAACGGGCTTCCGTTCATGCGGCGCCGAGATCTCCTCGACCCCACGACAAAACTCAATGAGTGGAGAAATAACCTGGCGCCGGCTTGATTTGCATAATCTTTAGTTCATTGTTCAGCCGAACTTGGATTTGGGCCCTTTTCCTCGGCAAAAACAGCGTGGAACGGTCGTCTCTCAGTCAGTTGAACAGGCTGCAGTCTGCCTGTCTGACTGCCTAACAAATTGGGTCGAAAACATGCTCCCAAATCTTGAAGGTTAAGGGCATGAATGATATCTTTCAACCGGCCAAATTGGGGGAACTTCGCTAATAGACCGGCGACCCGAGTTTCTGATTCAACGACCTGGCCAAGGAGATCTGAATGACAATTTCGCCAAAGCAAAAGTTTATCCGTCATATCCTCAAAAGTTTCTTTGCCATCCTGGCTCTCGCAATCACTTCTTCGGCCCAGGAGCCCGTCAAACCGAATGTCAATTTCGACATCAAGTCCGTCAAGATCAAGAATTTCGGGCAAATGGATGGACGGTTTTACCGCGGCGCGCAACCCAGGGATCGGGATTACTCTGATCTCGCAACGCTGGGCATCAACACGATTATCGATTTGCGCGACGATTCGGAGCCGACTGAGCGTATGTTGGTAGAAGCTGCGGGGATGAAATACGTTCACATTCCAATGGTTGGAAAGAAGTATCCCACTCCCCAAGCTACCGAGATGTTCCTGAAGACTGTGAACGACCCGACGACCGGCAAGTTTTTCGTTCACTGTGCCGGCGGCCGTCATCGCACCGGGGCGATGGGTGCGGTATATCGTTATGAATTTTACGGCTGGGATTTTGACCGCGTGTACAAAGAAATGAAGCAGTACGACTTCTACACAACTTGGGGCCACGGAGCGTTCAAGGATTTTGTGAAGGATTACTACGCACGGATTCAGGCCGGCCCTCCGAAGCCAATTCAGGATGCGGGTACAGTCAAAGAGAAGCAATAGGACTTAATTTAGCTCAATAGAAAAGGCCGCTCGAATTCCCGGGCGGCCTTTCTCTTTGGACGAGCCTTCAGTCCGCCTAGCGATAAATGTAAGTAGTGCTCTCTTTCTGATCCCACTCGACGCTGTCGATGTTGTCGCGATCCCCCGACAGTATTTCTTCGCTCAAACTGTTGGTGCTGATGGCAGGATTCAGGTTTACCAGGTAAACAATCTTACCCAGGGGATCTTCCTCGTCCTGACGATCCAGTTCGCGCATTTCAGTATCAAACTTGTGCTTCGCGAAGATTTGTTTGAGGACGTGATTGGTTTTGTCGACATCGCGCGTCTGGACACAAACCTCCATTGAGCGGAAGACCTGCGACTGCTCGAAGAATTCCAGAACTGCCAAAGACAGCAGCACGAACACGGTCAGGATAATCGCCATGTCCCAGCGGCCGACGCCGGCTGCCAATCCAACTCCCAGACAGATCAGGAGCACCGTGATCTCTTTGGGGTCGCGTATGTTCGTGCGGAATCGGACGAGCGAGGCCGCGGCAAAGATACCAAACGCGCGGGCCGCACTGTCACCCACAACCATCATCATGGCGCCCGCAACGACCGCAATCAATATCTGGGTCTGGGCCACGTATGGATTGCGACGGGCGAAAGGAACCCCGCGACGTGGGCGGAAAGCCAGAAGCGCCGCCAGAAATGCCGCCAGCGAAAACCTCAGAGCAATCCGGGCCGCGGCTGCTTCCCAACTGGTGGAAGTCGAGGGCGACAATCCAGACGCGTCCGGGCCAAAGAGCTCCCAGAACAGCGGAGCCTTTGCCCGCTTATTCGCTTCCTCGGTCCCGGCGGGCGGCGTGGCCGTGGTACTCGGCGAGCTTGATGAGGTTCCGGATTGCGGGCCCGTAGTTATCCCGGCCGGTTGGTCACGAAAAACGTAAGCGAGCAAGCCGCTTCCGAGCAGGATGACGACAAAAGTCGCGAGGAGTCCCAACGTCAACTTATTCATGTCCCACCGTCCCTTCTACTTCCGAGCGATCCCTTTTGCCGTGCAAGTCTGTTGGACTAGTCTGGTTCTGAGTCTTCTCGATCCCCCTTGACGCAGACCGTTGCCGGAAACGAGTATGCTCATTCGCGAACCGCGGGGTTCTGTCAGTGAGCCTCATGCAGGAATCGCAAAGTTGGCGAACGCTTCCAGTCGCCACTACTAATTCAATCTTGATAACTGATCAATCCGCGAGCGTACCGCGCCAGTCAGCATCTGCACCTCGTCCGGACTGAAATTAGCGGCGCGAAAGGCATCGCTGATCTGCTTATCGCTCAGACGTGAGAGCCAGGTGCCAATCCACTTAGCCTGTTCCACCGTAATGTTTTCAAAGAGGGCTGTGTTCTTGCCGCTGTACGAGAACTTCACCCGGTTTCCTTCGACGCCTTCGATAAATTTGGACTTGACGTAGTCCTCGGGCTTGTTACGGCTGCGCGACATGAATCCGCCTGTCTTACCAAACGTGGCGCCCAGGTCGCTAAGTATGTACTGCAGTTCCGGTCCTGATGCTCCATCGGGTTGGAAGAGGATCTTGTTGTTATCGTCCTTTAAGTCCCAGTTATTGATAAAGGACATCAACACAATCATTCCCTGAAACTCCTTGGTGCCGCTGAACGGATTGCTGGCCCAGCGCCAGGTTTCCAACCGTTTCACTTTCGCCGGGCGCGCCTCAAATTTGACGTTCGCAAAACCGCCCCCTTCGCATTTTTTCGCGCTACTCGCTGGTGCTCCCTCAATCTTGATACAGGGCACCAGATAATTAATCTCAGTCATATAACCGAGCGCCCAGAGCAGTCGCACGGCCGCCGTTTCCGGTTGCGCTTCGGCCCGAAGCTTCGCCACCCAGATTTTCCCGGACCCGTCGCGCACGCGATAGTTGGTCGAATAGCCCACGGACTGATCTCTGATAAAAGTG
>JBBPID010000139.1:0-6366 GCA_038040505.1 Acidobacteriota bacterium
GTCCGCTCACTTTCTGGTTGACTTTCAACACAGTTGCTCCGCGGCTCCAACAAATCTATTAACATCGTAACCCAAGGCTCGCAAAACCTCGCCTTGGGCTTAGCTACATCCGCTGCTTCGCAGCTCGTTGAGCAATTACGCCAATGATGAAACTGGTGACGACAGGCTAATTGAAAGCCTTTTCAGCCGCGATCACAACCTCAACTCTGATCAGCTCGGTGTCGGGAAGGTGGGCTTGCCACCGCACTTTTTGTGTTCGAAAGACTTTTTGTGCAAAGCAGATGTGCTCTAAGGTGCTAACTTGCGGATCGCCTGTTGAATTTGAGTTTGCACTAAGGCTGCGTCTTCTTCGGTCTGATAACGAGACCGCGGCCAGAAAAACCCTCGCAATCCATCCTTTCGACGCCGGGGCACGACATGAACGTGGAAATGAGGGACGCTCTGGCTGACCCGGTTGTTCATAGCCACAAAAGTTCCGTGCGCCTCCAACGCAGATTCAACTGCGCGCGCCAAAAGCTGGGCGTTTTGAAAAAACGGCCCCGTTAAGTCCGCGGGCAGATCTAGCAGAGTCTCGTAATGAGCTCGCGGAACCAACAGGCAATGACCTGGAAAAACGGGGCGGTGGTCGAGGAAAGCGATTGAGATTTCGTCTTCAAAGACCAGTCGGGCTTCCACCTCGCCGGCAACGACCTTACAAAACAGGCAGTTGATTTGAACTGAGCTGGACATGTTTCTCAGGGTGATCCCATTTCGGGGTCCTGACTTAGCGGCGTTTAGAGTACCAACTTTAGTTGGGTTCTTTCTTGCTTAACAAAAGCCCGACTAAAGTCGGGACTCTAAACACCGCTGGTCAACCGCCCACCTGCAGGGACCGAAAGCATTTTGGATCGTGATCGTTGACCAGACCGACGGCCTGCATGAACGCATAACAGATTGTCGAGCCGACAAACTTCAGACCGCGGGCCGAGAGATCGCGACTGAGCGCGTCCGATTCCGCGGTGCGCGCCGTCACTCCGGCACCGCGCGCGCGTTTGATGGGCTTATCCCTGACAAACCGCCAAACGTACCGGTCAAAGCTGCCGAACTCGCTCTGGATTGCCAGAAACGCTTTCGCGTTTTGAATCGCCGAGTTGATTTTCAACCGATTGCGAATGATTCCGGGATTCGCAAGCAGCTTTGCGCTCTTCCGCTGATCGTATCTCGCTATCTTGTTCGGATCGAAATTGTCGAAGGCGGCACGATAGTTCTCGCGCTTTCGCAGAATTGTTTCCCAACTCAAGCCGGCCTGCGCGCCTTCCAGAATCAGAAACTCAAACAGTTTCCGATCGTCGTGTACCGGAACGCCCCATTCGAGATCGTGATAGGCGATTGAGAGTTCGGTCCTGGCCCAGTCGCAACGCCGGGTCGCCGCGTCCTGCTTTCGGAAAGCCTGTCGATTCGCCATTAGCTGTTGTTGTTATTGTGATCGTTAACGAGGCCTTTGATGGTCTCGATGAGATGGCTCGGCTCGACGGGTTTTGCCAGGTGCTCGTGAAACCCTGCGGAGAGCGACATTTGCCGATCGTTTTCGGTGGCAAAGGCGGTTAGGGCGATGGCCGGCACGTTGTTCAAAGTCGGAGATAAAGCGCGGACACTGCGAATGAGATCATAACCGCTCTCCTGCGGCAATCCGATGTCGCTGAGCAGCACGTGAGGCGCAAAGACTTGCAGACGACTGAGCGCCTCCCCGGCGGTATCGACGGCTTCCACCTTCGCCCCGGAATTCGTGAGCGTCAGGGCGATTAGTTCGCGGGCATCGGGTTCGTCTTCGACCAGGAGTACGCGAACGCCATTCAGCAGTCCGGCGGATGAGTTGGTGCTGTCGGAATCGGCAGCCGGAGCGAGCGTGGATTGCGTTACTGCGGCCAGGGGCAGCCTGATCGTGAAGCTGGCTCCGCGATTCTCGCCACGGCTGGCAGCCGACACGGTCCCGCCGTGCAGTTCAACCAGATGTCGCACAATCGCCAATCCCAATCCCATGCCTCGATGTGCGCGAGTAACGGCTGAGTCTGCCTGGCGAAATCTTTCAAAGACGTGAGGGAGAAAGTCATCAGCGATGCCTATGCCAGTATCACGCACGATGATCTCGGCCGATGATTCCGCGCGGCGAAATTCAACAAAGATAACTCCGCCTTTAGGCGTGAATTTGACAGCGTTCGACAGCAGGTTCCAGACCACCTGTTGCAACCGCGCCGGGTCGCCAAACACCGGCCCGACCGCCGATTCCTGACTAATCATCAATCGAATACCCTTGGCATCCGCGGCCGGACGAACGACCTCAACGGCGGCATCGATCACCGGCAAGAGGTCGATGGGTCTAACTTCCAACTTGAGTTTGCCGCCGACGATTCGCGAAACGTCGACGAGGTCTTCGATTAGCTGGGCCTGGGCTTTGGCGTTACGGTGGATCGTTTCGATCGCGTGCTCGGTAGTTTTCTCGTCGAGACGATGCCCGCGAAGTATCGAGAGCCAGCCCAGCATGGCCGTGAGCGGCGTGCGCAGCTCGTGCGAAAGCACCGCCAGGAACTCGTCCTTGGTCCGGTTCGCAATTTCGGCTTCCTCTCGCGCCGCTCGCTCGCGTTCCAGCAGGCGCTCTCGCTCTGCCTGTGCTTCCTTTTGCTGGGTGATATCGCGGGCAATTTTCGAGGCGCCGATGATTCTGCCTTCGTTGTTCCTGATCGGAGAGACAGTCAGCGAAACGTGAAGTCGTTGCCCGCCCTTGGCTAACCGGACTGTTTCGTAATGGTCGATGCTCTCGCCCCGGCGCAACTTTGCCAGGATTTCCGGCTCTTCATCGTTACGCTCGGCCGGAATCAGGACATTGATCGGTTTGCCGATCACTTCTTCAGCTTTGTAGCCGTATAGTCTTTCCGCGCTCCGATTCCAACTCGTGATTATGCCGTTGAGATCTTTGGTGATGATGGCGTCGTCAGTAGACTCAACGATGGCGCCCAAGAACCGCGACCTTTCCTGCGCGCGCCGGCGTTCCGAGATGTCGAAACTTATTCCCACCACCGACTGGGGCTGACCACCGGCGCTATACACACAGCGGCCGGTACGATGAAACCAACGCCATTTGCCATCCGCTCGCTTAATTCGATACTCCACATCCAGATCCCGCTTTTGCGCGATGGCATTATCATTTTCCTTCAGGACTCTGCTCAGATCCTCAGGATGAACCCGAGCCGTCCATTCGGCAATTGACGCCCGAACTCTCGCCGGATCCAATCCCAGCAGCTCGTAGTATTCTTCCGACCACTCGACGTCATTAGTTAATAAATCCCAACGCCACGTTCCGCCCCGCGCAATCTTATGCGCCAGCCGCAACGCTTCCTGATTTTTGACCAGTGAGTCTTCGGCCCCCTTGCGCTCCATGAACTGCCCAATTTGATTGCCGACGCTGCCGAGCATGGCCAGCAAAGCTTCGTCAGGTTCACGAATCTCCGGGCTAAAAAACTCGACTATGCCCAGAAACTTCTCGTCGAACATGATCGGAAAAGCAAAGGCTGCGTGTAATCCTGCTGAAACAGCCACGGGCGCGCGGGGAAAATTGTCATCTTTGGTGACGTCCGGAATCCAGGCAGGTTTCAGATCGGTCCAGACGCGGCCGGGCAAACCAATCCCACGTTCGAAGGTGCGTTCGCAGCAAACAGCCGCAAAACCGGCGGTTCTTGACGCGGAGGCTTGCCACACATTTGTGTTCCGCAAAACATTGGCTGCCGGATCCAACTTCCACATGCAGCCGACTTGCCACCCGAGGGTCTCTCCGATGGACTTCAGAACCCGCGGCATTGCGTCGTTGAGATCAGGCGATTCGGCAAGGATCCGGGTAACCGCAAGGTTGGTCGCGAGTCGTTCCTCGTTGTGGCGGCGGTTCTTCTCTGACTGTCGCCGCTCTTCTACGACCGCACCCAGAATCAGGAAGGTGATTGAATTGGTGCCCAGGTACAGTTGCAGCAGGATCAGCGATTCGTTTGGAGTGCCACTGATGAACGGGCCTTCACCGCCCGCCGTTCCCCAAACCGCAAAAGCCGAGATGACCACGAGTGCGACAGTGACGCCACGACGTCCGAGCCGATACGCGGCCCAAAGCAGAAACGGAATGATCAGGCGTGTCAGTGGGTAATAATGCAACGGGGCCGGTGAAGTTTTCCCAAACGTCACAATGGCCGACACCGAAAGCACGACCAGGAGAATCGTAGCCTCGAGGTAGCGCCGCCGCGGCAACCAATCATGAGACCTGGTGCCCCAGGTGAGTATGAGCGGCGTAACCGTCAAGGCGCCGGCGAGATCGCCCAACCACCAGGTCAACCAGAGGGATCCCAAAGGGGTCCCCTGGGTTGCGTGGCCGGCGTAGAGACTGGCGGTGCCAATGCTCGCGCTGACAGTCGTGCAGATCACGACCGCGACTGCAAACTTGAAGACGTCGCGCGCGCGATCGAGCGAGCTGTGGAAATTGACTGACCCCAACAACCATCCAGCCGACAGCGCCTCGAGCGTGTTACCTATCGCGATCGCAACCGAGGTCGCCGCCGGCACCGGTGTCAGCAAGTTTGCCAACAACGCTCCCAGCAGGATTCCGGGCCAGGCCCGAAAGCCAAGCAACAACACCGCGGCGATTGCAATTCCGGCCGGCGGCCAGACCGGCGAGACATTGGTGTGAACTGAGGCGAGGGAAAGACCAACTTTGGCCGCCGCGAAATACGCGCCGGCCAGCAGCAGGAGCGTAACGTAATACCAGACCCCGGTGAGATTGGCGTCTGGCCCCGGTCCCTTGAACAGCGAAGTGATCGGTGCGGGTGACCTGCTATTCAACTGTCGGGCAGAGTTCATAGGAAAACCCCAGAACGGCAAACCGGCGGCGCCGGCTGGACACACATGATACTGAGGCAAGAGCTTGCTTGGGGGAGCGCTAACTCTATCATAAATCAGCAGGCACTAGCCCCGGCTCAATCACCTGCTCAGCCGTCCTCTGATTCGCCGCCCTCCGGGCCGTAGAAAAAAACCCAAACCGCAAAGTCTTCCGTGAAGTTTTCAAAGCGGTGCTCGACCGTGGCGGCTACGAACAAAACGTCGTTGGGAGCAAACGGACGGCGCGCTCCGCCGCAGACGAATTCGCCGCTGCCCTGGGCCACGACATAAATCTCATCACGAGAATGGGGAGTTTGGGGATCGTGGCCGCGCGGTGCGTACAGCTTTATCACCAGCGACCCATGTTCAAAGAGGGCAACCGACTGCTCGCCCTGCGGGCCCGGCAGACGTTTCAGCGCGTCCTCGAGCTTAAGTTGTTCAAAGTCTGTGTTGCTCATGGTGACGCTGGCCATTTTACATTACAATGAGCCGCGCCGTTTAGCAGTCTGGCGCGTACCCGACAGCTTTTCCCGATCGATAAAGCCGAAAGCCTTGCCATGGACAAGAACGAGCTGATCCAACTCGCTGCCAACCGCGATCTAATCTCGGGTATCTACAACTATTGTGACCGCTGGTGCGAGCGCTGTCCCTTTACGGCGCGCTGTCTGGTGTTCGCCACTGAGAAAGCTGATGGAGCGTTTGACGATTCCGAAATCGATGACATCAACAACGCGAAATTCTGGCAAAAACTGGAATCGACCTTCAAAGAAGTGCGACAGATGATTGTGGAGTGGGCCGAGGAGGAAGGAATCGACCTCGAAGCCCTCGAAGGCGAAGCCCTCGTGGCTGACCGCGAGCAGCAAAGAAATGACGCGAAGCAGCATCCACTCTCAGTCGCGGCGCGCGATTATGCCATGCTGGCGCAACAGTGGTTCGAAAACGAGCTCGCCATTGAACGAAGTGTGCACGACGATACCACCGGCGCCACCAACAGCTCAGAAGAAGACATCGACGTGAGCGACGCAATCGAAGTGGTGCGCTGGTATCAGTTCCTGGTTCCTTCAAAGATCTTCCGGGCCTTAATGAGTTTCGAACGCGACGAAGCGGAACCGGCCGGTGACGACGAGATGGCCGAAATGATCGGAAATCACTCAGACGGATCGGCCAAGATCGCGCTGATTGCCATCGATCGTTCGCTGAACGCGTGGCGCATCCTGCAGCGTTCATTGCCGGAGAAAACAGATTCAATTTTGCCGATGCTGGTAAAGCTGGATCGGCTGAGACTAGCCACTGAAGCAGCTTTCCCGAAGGCTCGGGACTTTATCAGGCCCGGCTTTGATGAAGTGTCGTCTGAGTTTGTGAGTTAGCAGAAACCATTTTCCATTGTCATTGGACAATTAATTTTGAGGTGTCAGAAGCCCGCGCGTCAGCAAGGGCTTGATGAACAAGAGATAACTTCGATTACCATTATGAAGC
>JBBPID010000034.1:0-25455 GCA_038040505.1 Acidobacteriota bacterium
GTTATCCCCCGCCCCCACTGGGCTTACTTTGACCGGGAATGCAGCCAGATCAATATTTATGTGGGAACTCAGGGACGCGGCGCCTGGCGTTTCCGTTATAACGATCCCAACGGGACTTCGGTAAGCGCCTGTCAGAACAATTGTGAGAACGACTTTAAGGCGTGTCCGGCAAATTGTGAAACACTGCACGCGGATTGTCTGGCTGAAACCGGCCCGGACAAAACTTTACCATCGCAGTGCGCGGCGAATTTTGCGAGTTGCAGCGCAAGTTGCAGCACGACTCGCGCTGTCTGCCGTCAGAACTGCACTAGTTGTTCCCAATAGAGTGCAGATTGGGCTTGCCTCAAAAGCAAAACCTGCCGCGGAATAGGCCACTTCAAACTGGGGGCGCCCGCGCTCCCAGTATCATCTGGTCACCAACTCTCACCCCAGCTGCGGCAACGTCGGAGCGCGTTCATGCCAATTCGTTGCCTGCTCAAAAGCGTGAGCGAACGCCAACACTCTTCCTTCGCCAAAGCGAGGTCCGGCGATTTGCAAACCGATTGGCAGTCCGGTGCTGGTGAAACCACATGGAATGGAGATTGTCGGCAATCCGTAAGCATTGAAGGGCCGAGTATTGCGCAGCCAGAGCTCGCCTGGCGGCGGAGGCGTCGGCATAGTCGTGGCTTCTTCGATCGTTATCGGGGGTACGGCAGTGGTCGGTGTGATCAGCAAATCGACTTCAGCAAACACGTCGTTGACCGTGCGTCGCACGCGTTCAAGCGCGAAACGATCCGTAACGTACGCAGCTGTGTCTGCCGCCGCAGCGTGCGCCAGCCGGTCTTGCATCCATGGGCGATACAACTCAGGCGACTTGGTAAAGTAGTCTTTGTGGACGGCGTAAATTTCGGGAACCGCCACACCGGTTGGCACTGAAGGAAGATCGACTTCGATGACTTTTACAAACGAGGCCCTATGCTCCGCACCCTCACCCAACCTCTCCCAAAGGGAGAGGAGTATTTTGCGAATGACTTCAATGGCTTCGTTCATTGCCAGCTCAATGTCTAGGTCGAGGTCCTCAAAGAAAGGCTCACGCACCAGGCCTATACGAAAGTCAGTCTTCACGGTCAAAGCTTTCGCATAAGGTTCCGTCGGCCAATCGACGCAGGTCGGATCCAGGACGTCGTAGCCGGCAATTGCTTCCAGCATGAGGGCGGTGTCCCTGACGTTACGACAGAGCGGACCAACATGATCCAGCGACCATGAAAGCGGAAACACTCCGCGCGTACTCACACGCCCGTAGGTTGCTTTAAGGCCTGCGATGCCGCAAAAAGCTGCCGGCTCGCGAACCGAGCCGCCCGTGTCCGTGCCGATCGCCCCGAAGCACATGCCGGCGGCCACCGCGGCGGCAGATCCACCCGAAGAACCTCCGGCGATATGTTTCGGGTTCCAGGGATTGTGTACCGCGCCAAAGTGGCTCGAAGCCGAGGTCCCTCCATAAGCAAACTCCTGCAGGTTCTGTTTGCCAAGCAGCACTGCGCCCGCGCGCTTCAGGCGTTGCACCACAAACGCGTCTTCAGTTGGAACCCGGTCCGCGAATAAGGCGCTGCCGCAAGTAGTGCGAACGCCGGCCGTGTCGATCAGGTCTTTCAAACCGATCGGAATGCCATGCAGCGGTCCGCGCCACCGGCCGCGCTGAATCTCGTCTCCGGCCAAGCGCGCCGCGGCCATTGCAGTCTCATCAGTCACGGTGATGAACGCGTTGAGCAGGGGATTGAGACGCTCGATGCGATCCAAACAGGCGGAGGTGAGATCGACTGGGGAGATTTTCTTTTGGCGCAGCAACTCAGCCGCTTCGCTGATACTGAGATCGGTCATTTGGTATTGAATCATTGATCCATTGAATCATTTATTCAATGAACCAATGAACCAATGAACCAATGGATCAATGGATCAATGGATCAATTCCCGCCTTACCAGTGGGAGACTATCGCGAAGTCGTTGAAGAGCCCGGGCAGCGCCGTCCGGGGCAGCAACTGTACGCCCGGCACCAGCTCGCTCTGTTCGATCCCGCGGTCGGCGAGGTCCTCCGCGACTACGAACACGGGAATCTTCCGCTTCTCGATCAGGTCCAGGACGTCGCGATCCATCTTCGGGGCCTGGGTTTGCTTCCATTCGCCGACGCTAAGACCCGCGACGCCCTGGCCGGCGACCGCGTAGTTCACGGCGTTGCCGCGTAGCACCACGGTGTGCTCCGCACCCGCGCCCTGCATCGCCGCCAGCAGCCAGAGGATGGTGTCATCCTGCTCTTCCATGACCGCACGGTAAGCCGACTCGACGATGTTCAGCGTCTTCTTCGCCATATCTTCACCTCACTTGGTCGGGATGACGAGGACGTTGTCCGAGGCCTCGACGAAGGCGTGAAAGTCAGCCGGCGAGCCGCGCCGCGTGCCCGCCACAAACTCGTTAACTCCTCGCTCGTCGACACACATGCCACAGTTGACCCAGTCCACCTTGCCTCCGTTCTGCTCGGCTTCGGCGAGCAGGGCTGCGACTTGGTCCTTGGTGGTGGGGTGGTTTTCCTCGGCCACGTCCTTGCCGTGGACGGGGTTCGGGTGCGGCGTCTGGCGCACGAACGCCAGGCCCGAAGCCCCTTCGTAAGCGAAGACGTTGATGTGATATCCGCGCCGGGCGGCAACGTCGAGAATGCGAAACGCCGTGGTCAGGTTCTCAGACTCGTAGGGAGGATCCATGAGCGCGATAGTCAAAGTCTTTTTGGACATGCGTCGTCTCCTAGTGCCAGAGGGTCTTATGACCGGCCGCGAGATGGTCCACGACCACGTCGATGGGGGCTGGTTTCACGCCTTCGGCCAGGTTGGCAATGCCGCGCTCCTGCAACGAAAAGTCATCGGCGAGCACCGTCACGCCGCTTCGCACCAGGGCGCTGAGCGCGGCCGAATGCGCGGAAGGGCGTGCTGACAGCACCCCGTTCTGGGCGAGGAACAAAGTCACCTGATTACCGCTCTCGACCAGCCCCCTGGCCAGGTCGTAGTAGTAACCGACGTCGTTGGATTCAAACGGATCGCGAGACTCGATGAGCAGGTACTCAGCCATCTACGGATACTCCTCCTCTGATGGCGCAACACACTATCACAGAGCGCGAAACCAGTCATCAGTAACTGGATTGATTCATTGATCCATTGACTCATTGAACCAATGGATCAATGAACCAATAGACCAATCCATCGATGAACCGAGAGCTTCGGAGCCAATGGCTATGCCACTCCGATGCGCGGCAAGTCTCTGACTTGCCGGGAACGCCTCTTTTGGTCTGGCGGTCTATGACCGTGCAAGAATGTCGCGAAAGCGGGTCGGAGACCCTGGAAGTTGAAAGATCGGCTTGACGGCAAGTCAGAGACTTGCCGCGCATCAGCATGGCCAAGCCATGGCGCAGGCAACCCCGCGTTCGCATTTGGAGTGCGCCGGCAGAGTCCCGACTTGTCGGGACGGCGACGGCGCTTTGGATTGCCTGATTGAGAAGGTTAGCCAAAGCGAGCCCATAGGAGCTACGGCTTGCGCGGCGATGTTCATTCAAGAAAAAAGCGTAGTGTCCTGCGCTTTCGCAGAGAACACTACGCTTTAATTTCGAGCCGCCTCGTTTTGAGGCGCGCGCGCCGGCTTAGAGTATCGTCACCGTAGTTGAAGCGGCGCTGGTGTTGCCCGCCTGGTCCTTCGATTGGATGGTGATTGTGTACAAGTGGCCATTGCTATCATCATTGTTTAGAGTCCTTGGCAGACTCAGGTTGAAAGAATAATTTCCGTTAGCTTGCACGGTCACCGAGCCACTCGGCTGCGTCACTCCATATTCATCAACTACGCTGAACGTCGTGTTATTGGCTAGCACGCCGCTGGGCGTATCGGTGACTTTGCCGGACACCGTGACGCTAAGTGACTGGTTCTTCTTCGTGGCGCTCGATGGACTCGCACTTGCCGTGATCACCGGCCCACTGGCGTCGATTTTGAAGGTCAGGGAGCGAGTCGTTTCCGTGTTGGTAGCCAGGTCCGTACTCCAGAAAGTGATTGTATGGGTCCCGGCAGCCGAGACGGTAAAGGGCGTCGAGTAAGTCAAGGTTGCCCCACCGTCAACTTTGTAGTAACGGGTCGCCACGCCCGACAGATTATCGGTTGCGCTGAGCGACACTTGCACGGCACTGCGATACCAAGCGTTCGTACCGACAGTTCCCGAAGCAGTGGCCTGCGTCAGCGGTGCGGTGGTATCGATCTTGATCGTTACCGTGGACACGCCGCCGGTATTTCCTGCTGCGTCAACACTCCAGAAATCAGCGGCGTGATTACCATCGCCGGAAACCGTAAACGCAGCTGCGTAGGTCTGGGTCGCCCCACCATCGATCCGGTAATATTTGTTGGCAACGCCCGACAAGTTGTCTGAAGCCGTTAGGGTGACCTGCGCCGCACCTTTGAAGTAACCATTGCCGCCAGCTGGACCGCTAACTGAGTTCTGTGTCGCTGGCGCTGTCTGATCAATCTTGATTACAGCTGTCTGAGGGGCCGCGCTGTTGCTAAGCCAGTCAACGCTCCAGAAGCTCACCTGGTGCTGACCGTCTCCATTAACCGCAAATGGGCCCGTGTAAGTTTGAGTCGGGCCGCCATCAACCCTGAAGTAGGTTGAGGCAACGCCCGCTTCACTGTCCGTTCCCGTCAGCGACACTTGCACGGAGCTGCGGTACCAACCGTTGGTGCCCGTTGTGCCGCTGGCTGAAAGTTGCGTGCTGGGAGCGGTGACATCAACCTGAACGGTCAAAGACTTCTGCGGTTCAGTGTTGCCCAGGGCATCCACGCTCCAATAGTTAACTGCATGGCTGCCACCACCGGTAACGTTGAACGTCCCGGAGTAGGTTTGCGTGGCTCCGCCGTCGATGTTGTAGTAGCTGGTGGCTACTCCTGAATCGGCGTCGGAAGCAGTTAAGTAAACTTGCGCGGGGTTCCGGTACCAACCGTTGCTGATGGTGCCGCCGGCAGCTGCCTGGGTTGAAGGAGCCGTCACATCGATCTTGATGTCGAGGAACTGTAGTGGCTCGTAATTGCCGGCCAGATCCGCGCTCCAATAGAAGACTCTGTGCACTCCTGAGGTGGAAAGGGTGAACGGACCCGTATAAGTTATCGGCTGTCCCCAGTCGAGAGTGTAGTAGCTATTGACCAGCCCCGATCCATTTTCAACTGCTGTCAGGGTTACTGTGACTGGAGTGCCAGACCAACCATTGGTTACTGTCGCCCCCGTTAACGTAGCTGTGGTAACGGGAACGGTCGTATCAACTTTGATATTTCTCGAGAAGGAATCCTCGGTGTTCCCGGCCACGTCAACACTCCACCAACGAACTACGTGGTTTCCGTCTTCCGAAATGGTAAAGGGAGCGCTGTAAGTTTGAGTCGGACCACTATCAATTTGATAGTAGGTGTTGGCAACTCCCGACAGGTTATCCGAAGCTGTCAGCGTAATCTGGAGTGGCGTGATGTAATAACCGTTGCTGGCAGGTAAGCTACCGTACGCATACTGCGTGCTCGGCTTGACCCAGTCCAGCTTGACGGTAGAAGCCTGTTGGATTTCCGTATTACCGGCGATATCAACGCTCCAGAAAAGGATCTGATGCTCAGCGTTGCCGCTCACCGTGAACGAGCCCGTATAGGTCTTCGTCGTACCACCGTCCACAGTGTAGTAGGTGGCCGCCACCGCGGAGCGGCTGTCTGACGCCGCCAAAACTACCTGCACAGAGACCCCAACATACCAACCGTTATTGCCGGCAGTGCCAGTGACCGCAAGCTGAGTACTCGGAGCGCTGCTGTCAATCTTGATCGTTAGCGAGCGGTGTGTCTCCGCATTGCCCACGGCGTCCACGCTCCAGTAACTGATTACGTGGTTGCCCTCGCCTGAGACCGTGAATGGGTTCGCATACGTCTGGACGGGACCGCCATCGACTGTGTAAAAAGTGTTGGCGACTGAGCCGGTCGCGTCCGTGGCCGTCAGCGAGACTTGCACGGAATCGGTATACCAGCCGTTGCTGGAATTTCCCGAGACCGCAATTTCAGTTGCAGGAGCGCTGACATCAATACTAATGGATCGGGTATTTTGCGATTCACTATTTCCCGCCGAGTCTATGCTCCAATAATTAAGCGTGTGATTGCCGTCAGTGGAAATCGTAAATGGCGCAGAGTAGGTTTGCGTCGCTCCGCCGTCCAGAGTGTAGAACCTCGTGCGCACGCCGGACAGCGAGTCCGACGCCGTTAGCGTCACTTGGACCGGAGTGGTGTACACGGCGGTGACACCCGGTGCGACTGTCCCGGACAGCGTGCTGGCGGTGACCGGTGCAGTCCAATCTATGTTCACTGCAGGCGAAGTGATAATCGCGCTTTGACCAAACTGGTCTGAGACCGTCACTTGCTGAGTCTGATTACTGCCTTCGGTGTTGAACTGAAGCGGGCTACCCGGAGTAGAAAAAGTCGTGCCCGAAGGATGAGCTTCCGCCGTGAAAGAAAGCTGCACCGGCGTGTTGTTCCAACCAAACTCGTTGGGGGCTGGTACCTGAGCGTCCCAGGTGATGGTCGGCGGGTGATCTGCTACGTAGGCCACCAGTTTGTTGTTGGTTGGAATGACCAGGATTCCTTCGCCGGCCGCAAAACCCGTCAGCGGCTGCGAAACATTGTGCTCATCAACATAGGGAATGCTGGTTCCGGCGGTGGTGGACCAAACCTGTTGGCCGGTCGCTGCTTCGACGGCGTACAGCTTCCCTTGGGAAGATCCCACGTAGACATAGTCGTTAACGACGAGCATTGAAGACTGCAGGTAACCGTCGCCCGCAAAAGTCCAGGCGACGATGTTGCTGTCGACGTCTCGCGCTTCCAATGTTCCATAGGATCCAAATCCCTTCGAGCCGTTCAGGAAGAAACCCTTATTGCCCGAAAAAGCGGGTGCGCTCTTGGAAAGAAAACTGCCGGCGATGCCACCGGTCTGACTGTCGAAGATGTAATCCGGATTGTAATCGCGAACGTAAAGGCGGCCGTTGTAGAGCACCGTCGTCTTGCCCCCACCACCCGAGCAACCCGTAGTGTATCGCCAGATCTGCGCGCCGTTGGCGGGATTGAGTTTGTAGACATTCGGACACGAGTAAGAGACGTAAACTCCGTCGCTGGTTACCGACGGAGAAGAGTTGTCGCCATTCGCGACCGACTTAGTCCACAGCACAATTCCCGTGTCCGCGCTCACAGCATAGACCGTGCCGCCAGAACCCGCGCCCCCGGTATAAATCACTCCTTGATAAACCGAAGGCGCTGAAGAGAAAGAGTATTGACCTGGAAGCTGCCGGCTCCAAATCACAGATCCGGTAGCACCGTCAAAAGCGCGCAACAGACCACTTCCGTTGATAGCGAAGACGCGGCCGTTCTCGTAGCAGAGCGCCGACCAATAATATTGCCCGCCCAGATCAAAGGACCACACCGTCGAGCCGTCCGCGCCATTCAGCGCATAAAGTTTTGTTCCATAAACCGACGCGTTGCGCACCGTGACGAAAACTCTGCCGTCGGCAATAATCGGATAAGAAATGCTTTGACTGAAATTGACGCTCCATTTCTGCTTTAGTGGGGGCGTCAAACCCGGTGAAGACGATGAGCCTGTATGAGTCTCGTTAATTTGATAATTGCGCGCCTGATCCGGCGCAATTTGAGCTTGCGCGCCAATAGAGAATACAAGGGTGATCAAAGCAGGGAGGAACACGTGAAGTTTCTTCATATGGTTAGCCTGTACGAGCTAGGTTTAGCTAAATCGAATTTGTAAGAGAGGTCTAGAGAGGGGCAGAACCTGAGAGTGCGAAGATCGGCATGTGTCCCGATGGATTTGTGTATCGGAATAATGCCTCGAAAACAATAAACCGTCCACCGAGGAAAAATCAACAATAATCTTTGGTGCCGGCTAGCGGGAAAATTCTCAGTTTCAGGCAGTTTTGCGGTATGGCGGCGAGAATATGCCCAAACGGTCGGCGAACTAAAGAAAGAGAAGGATGTGTTGCCGCCAAATCAGAGACTTGCCGCGCATTCGGCTGGCGGGGCCAAGTCTCGGTCCTTACTGGCCGGCAAGTGGTATTCAAAGATAACGAGATCAAATGGGGCCCACGTGGCCTAAAGCCCTCACCTTAAGCCTCTCCCAATTGCGAGAGGGAACCAAGAATTCTCTCGGCATACGCCAGCCCTTTCGAGTAAGATGCTGGCCTTCGGTCCCGGCATTCTTTCAGAAGTTTCCCAGAACAGAGTCAATGTTTCCTGAATCCATCGCGCACTATCGGATAATCAAAAAGCTAGGCGCGGGCGGGATGGGTGAAGTCTATCTGGCGCTGGATACTAAGCTCGATCGCAAGGTCGCAATCAAAGTCCTGCGGCCGGACTCGCTGGCCGAAGAAAACCTTAAGAAACGACTACTCAAGGAAGCTCAAGCCGCCGCCAGGCTGGATCATCCCAACATCTGCGCCGTCTACGATGTCAACGAAGCAGACGGGTTCACTTTCATCGTAATGCAATACATCGAAGGTGAAACGCTCGCCGATCAGATGTTGCTCGAGCCGCTCGGACTCAGCACTTCGTTAGTTATCGTCGAGCAGGTTGCGGAAGCACTGGCTGAAGCTCACCGGCAAGGCATCGTTCACCGCGACCTCAAGCCGCAAAACATGATCATCACGCCGCGCGGGCAACTGAAAATCCTGGACTTCGGTCTCGCCAAGCAAATGCCCGCGAGCGATTCAGTGGATCTTGAAGCGCCGACCGCCACAGTTTTGAGTAAGCCCGGCCATGTGGTGGGGACGATGCCTTACATGTCGCCGGAGCAATTGCAGGGCGAACCGGTAGATGCGCGCAGCGATATCTTCAGCCTCGGTGTGACCTTCTATGAAATGCTGGCCGGAAAGCACCCTTTCCAGGATAAGAGCGATGCCGTCACGCTGTCCCGGATCATGCTGGCCGAGCCAATCCCGACCGAGCGATTTCAGGCCCAGGTTTCGCCTGAGCTACAAGCTCTTTTGAACAAGATGCTTTGCAAAGACAAAGCAGCGCGATATCAAAACGTCGAGGAGTTCCTGGCGGACTTACGACGACTTCCCGCCAAACTTTCGGCGAATACCGCGGAGGTGAACGCCAGACCCACCAAAGAGATTTCAGGGATTACGCCGAAGGAGAAGGGAACTAACAGTCTTCTTGGCCTTGCCCGGCGGTATAAATGGGCGCTTACAGCTTCGGCGCTGGCACTTATTCTGTTGGGGGTTGTCATCACCCGATGGCTATCGGCTGAGCGCCTGGACTCTTTGGCCATCTTGCCGTTCAGCTATGTTTCCAACGACCCGCGGTTCATGGCGAACCCCGACCGCGAGTATCTCAGCGACGGCCTGACTGAGAGCCTTATTAACAATCTATCTCAATTGGCGAACTTGAGAGTGGTCGCGCGGAGTTCGGTCTTTCGCTACAAAGGTAAGGACCTCGACGTTCAGGCAATAGGCCGTGACCTGAATGTGCGCGCAGTCCTGTCCGGGCAGATCAAACAAGAGGGCGATGAATTAAGGATTACAGTTGAGCTGATGGACGTACAAGGGAACCGCTCAATTTGGGTCGCCACGTATCCGCGAAAAATCGGCGACATCCAAACTGTCCAAAAAGAAATCGCCCGAAACGTTTCCGAAAAGCTGGGCGTGAAATTGAGCGGGGCGGACCAGACCCAACTGGCTAAGAACTACACGCAGAACGGCGAGGCGTACGAGGCCTATCTAAAGGGACGCTATCATTGGAACAAGCGCACCGAGGAAGGCTTCAAACAGGCGACGAACTTTTTCCAGGAAGCGATCATTAAAGATCCAACCTATGCGTTGGCCTATTCCGGCCTGGCGGATTGCTACACCCTAAGAAGTGATTACGGCTTTCTCGCGCCCAAAGAAGGCTACGCTCTGGCGAAGGGCGCCGTAACGCTGGCACTCAAGTATGACGAGAGTCTCGCGGAGGCCCACACTTCGCTGGCTTCAATCAAGGCTGTTACGGATTGGGATTGGCAGGGAGCGGAAAACGAGTATCGCCGGGCGATTGAGTTGAATCCAAAATATGCCACCGCCCACCATTGGTATGCGGCCCAGTTGATGTTGCAGGGCAGATTTGACGAGGCACTTCAGGAAATAAAAAAAGCCCAACAACTGGATCCGGTTTCGCTGGGCATCAATAAGGATTTCGCTGTGATACTCCTTTATGCGCGCGACTACGATAAAGCGCTGGAACAGTGCCGTAAGACTCTGGAGATCGAGCCGCAGTTCGGCACAATGTTCACTTACATCGCCCAGATCTATGAACTAAAACAGAAATATCCGGAGGCGGTAGCCGAACTCGAAAAGGCCCACGCGGCAGCTCCCGAAGATGGCGAGATCACCTACGGACTTGGACAGGCTTACGCGCTGATGGGAAAGAAAGATGAGGCGCTGAAAATATCAAACGAACTCAATCAACCGGGAAAGCAGAATGTGTATCTGCCAAAAGAGGCAGCTTACCTGTATGCCCTGCTCGGGGAGAAAGAGCAGGCGGTTGCGATCTTACAAAAGGCCGCCGAAGACCATTATATTTCCGTCGCGGAACTTAAGATGGATCCTCGCCTCGATGAGTTGCGTAAAGACGCGCGCGTAGTTGAGATATTGCGGAAGATCGGTTTGTCTTGAGATTGATTCAATGACTCAACGAATCAATGAACCAATTTCTAAACGTGTTGGTCTACCAGAATCGTATTTCCATCCGGATCGGCAATCATAAAGCTGCCTGGGCCAGCGGAACTTTCGTCTGCCTCGGTAATCATGTTAACGCCACTCGCTTTGAGCTGGCGCTGTAATTCTCGAACGTCCGTGAATTCTGTGAGCGGCTGCGCCTCCTTACTCCAGCCCGGATTGAAGGTGAGAATGTTCTTATCGAACATGCCTTGAAACAGCCCAATCACGTGTTCGCCATTTTTCATAATCAACCAATTCTGCGCCTGGTCACCCATGAAAATTGTAAACCCCAGCTTTTCGTAAAAGCGCTTTGACGCCTCGATATCTTTTACCGCCAAGCTGACAGAGAAAGCTCCCAGTTCCATCGTTTCCTCCTAAAGTTGATCGTCTGCTGATAGGTACGAAGGGAGAGTAGCTGTTAAGGGCCGCGGGTGTCGTCATACTTTAGGATGATTTCGCGAGTTCGGGTGGGAAGTCATACTTTAGTTTTAGGCCAAACGAATCCGCAGATTACGCAGATTTTCAGAATAGACAGGATTAACAGGATGGACAGGAGAAAAAGAAGAACGAGGACCCGCCCGCGCTCTAATCTTGTGAATCTTGTAAATCCTGTCCATTTTGTAATCTGTGTAATCTGCGGATTTGCATCCTCAGCCCAGATACTTCTTCAGCCATCCATGAAGCTCCTGATACCAGAAGCGGCCGTTCTCGCCTTTCAAGATCCAGTGGTTTTCGTCGGGCCAAACAATCAACTTGCTGGGAATCCGCAAACGCTGTAACACACTCCAGTTTTCCAGAGTTTGATTAAGCGGCACGCGGAAATCGTTCTCACCCACTGAAAGCAGAATCGGCGTTTTGAAATTAGCGGCAAACCGGATCGGGTTCTGCTCGCGCCATGTGGCGGCCTGTTCCCAGACCGGCCCGCCGTTGTTAACCTCGCGCGAATAGATTGTGTCGCTGGTTCCCCATTGCGACTCGAGATTGATCAGACCGGCATGGCTGACCAGCGCTTTGTAACGCGTGGTCGATGCCTGCATCCAATTTGCCAGGTGGCCGCCATAGCTGGCGCCGGCCGCAGCCTGCCGTGATCCATCGACGAACGGATAAAGCCGGATCGCTTCGTCCGCGGCTTCGTTGATCTCGTTTCCGGGGCCCTTGAAAGGATCGCCCTGAATGCTCTGCGCAAATGCTTCACCAAATCCGGTGGAACCCGAATAGTTTGTCAGCAAGACGACGTAACCCGGTCGCGCTAACATGAAGTAGTTCCAGCGCAGTCCCCAGTTATCGCGCCACATGCTGTTCGGTCCGCCATGCATCACCACGAACAGCGGGTACTTCTTATGCTCATCGAACTTTGGCGGCAGCGCGATCATGTTGTGAATGCGCTTGCCGGCTTTGCTGGTAAACCAAAAGTGACGCACCGGCAGCCAATCGATCTTGGCGACCTGCTCAGCATTAAATGAAGTGAGCGGCTGTTGGGTTTTGGACTTCAGATCGAGACGAAAGATTTCAGGCGGATTGGTCGCACTCTCCCAACTGGCAGTCAGAATGGGTGATGACGCTTTCGCGGGGATCTTCAGGTTTGTGTAAACACCACGGGTCATATCCATGGCGAGAGTCACTTCGCCGCCATCGGCAGGCATACTGAAGACCTTCTCGTTGCCGGCTTCTTCCGCCGTCAAGTAAATCGACCGGCTATCAGGCGAGAAAGCGACGCTGCCCACTGAGCGGTCCCATTTGGCGGTGAGGATGTCGGGTGAACCGGCGTTGGGCCACGCCAGTTTAGCCAGCCGCTCGAGATGATAGGTCTTGTTATCACTTTGAATTTCGAAAATCGCGTACAGCGCCTTTCCGTCCGGCCGAAAAGCTGGACGGCTGAAGCTGTCGGCGCTGGCGGTCAAACGCACTGGCTCGCCACCGCTTGCCTTTACTTTGAAGAGCGAGGTGTTGCTGTTTGCATAAGCAGCCGTGTCTCTATTCATGGTTGCGACGAAAATAATTTCGTCGCCTTGGGGCGTCCAAACCGGATCGAGTTCTTCGCCGGAGTCTGTGACGCGACCGGCAAATCCGCGCTCAGTAACCAAATGCGTCCCGGCGAGCAGATCTTTGGCGCGGGCGCCGGGTTGTGCGTCCTGAATGAAAAGATGGGACTGGGTGTCTTCCACCCACTTGTCCCAATTGCGTATGGGAAACTTTTCGTAAACGCGCGCGCGGTATTTCTGCGCTTTGCGCTCAGCCGCGATTTTCTTGTTCGCTTCGTCATCAGCCGCTCCCGGATAGACTGAGCTGATGAAGAGCAGGGCCTTGCCGTCAGGCCGCCATTGCGGTGAACGGGCTCCGGTGGAAACCGACGTCACCCGTACTGCCTCGCCGCCATCCGCGACATCGAGCACATAGATTTGGTTTACTTCGTCACCTTCGCGCTTTGCGGAAAAGGCAATCTGGCGACTGTCCGGGCTCCAGGCGACGCCGCTCTCGCCGCTTTTTGAAAAAGTCAGACGCCGTGGCTTAGTTGATCCGTCCGCTGCCACAATCCAGAGATCGGACACCTGGTCCTTCTCGTCATAGGCGGGCTCGACCAATGAAAAGACAACCCACTTGCCATCAGGGCTGGGATTGGGCGCGCCAACGCGTTTCATCATCCACATCGCTTCATGGGAAAGAGGCGCTTTAGTTTGTGAGCGAACGCCGAGTGCTAAACCGAGTGATGTGGCGATGACCGCGAGCGCGATGAGCCTGGTCCTGAGAAACATGGAAGAACCTCCAAAGAGTGATCGAAGAAAATCCACAGATTACACAGATTCAATAAGAACCTCATATACGGGGTCAGAAACGCATTTCCTTATTCCGAGTGCACGGAGCAAATGGTTAAGGTCTGAATCTGTGTAATCTGTGGATAGCAAGCGCTTCATTTCACGACGAAACTGCGACCGTACGCTCCGTAATCATTGGTCTTGATTCCGTTTCGCGAGCTGCCTTTGTAAGCAGTCTCTCCGGGCCGCAGCTCAATCGTTACGGAGCCGCCGCTCTCCATCGTCAATTTGCCGGAATGGACCGCCGCATTGCAGATCGAGGAGTCGATGGTGTAAATGTCCGTGCCCCACACGGCGCCCTCTCTGCCATTGGCGGGACATTTGAATTTGTAAGTCTTGCCGTTGTCGCCGCTAACCATAGTCGCCGACGTATTCCATAGCACCGGTGTCTGTTCGTCCGCTTCTCGCACGATCGCTTCGGTGTCCGGAGTTTTGAAAACGAAGCTGCTCAGATAAGAGCCATAAGGGCTGCTCGTCACGCCGTTCCTTTCGCTGCAGCCATAGATAGGCCTGCCCGGGCGCATTTCAATGGTGACGGTGCCGCCTTGCTGATAGGTAATCAAGCCGCTGTGGACGCCGGCCGTGCAAATTGATGAATCGGATGTGTAGATGTCGCTGCCCCAAACCGAGTGCGCTGCGCCTTCCGGCGAACACGCCAGCGTGAACGTCTGTCCAGCTGCGCCGTTTAGCGAAGTCGCGTTCGCTTGCCACGTCGTTGGAGTTGCGCCAGCGGTCGATGATGCCGGAGCAGATGAAGACGGGCCCGGGTTTGTGTTGTCTGAAGAGGTGCCGGTATGGCCGCCGCCGCCGTTATCGTTTTTCAGTTTTGAACAACCGGCGAAGGTAAGTGCGGCCAGAAATAGCAGAGCCCAACTGCCCGTAATCAGTCGTTGATGGCATTGCTTCTGTTTTGATTGGAACGATGATGACACGACAACTCCTTTCGTTTGCCAGTTCATTGTCAGGGTGAGCGCCCGTGAGTATACCAGTAGGCGAAACTCTCCGAAACGAACCGGCAGCCGTTCAGATTGGCTTCGCCACACCGATGCGCGGGGCAAGTGACTTAAACCCAGGAGTCTCCGCAAGCGAGTTAGTGACCCAATGGCTATGCCACTCCGATGCGCGGCAAGTCTCTGACTTGCCGTCAGCCGATCTTTCTTCTTCTTAGGGTCTCCGACCCGCTTTCGCAAAATCCTTGCACGGTCATAGATCGCCAGACTCTAAGAGAGGCTTTCACGGCAAGTCAGAGACTTGCCGCGCATCGGCGTGGCGGAGCCATAGCACTGAAAGACAAGGGCGCATCTAATCGTGTCAAGCATCGAAGAAAACAGGTTGGTTTATTGACTCATTGAATCAATGAACCAATGAATCAATGAACCAATGACCGCTTGGATCCGGATCGCCGGCGTTGGAATCAGCAGTCGGTTAGTTCAGGTGAATTAGCGCGGGTGTATGGTTTCACTGACGTGGATGGCACCAGCGCGGATGTCTGGCAGAAGATGGAGGAAGAGGAATCCGCAGATGACCCAGATAAGGCCGATTAGGAATTAGCCGGTCCAATCTGGGGAATCTGCGCGTTCGGTGTGCTCGAGCACTAATCTCCGCAGTTCCTGGCTGAATTGCTGGTGATCGTCCAAACAGGGTTGCCACTGGCTGCAACCGTTGTCTCCAGGAAGCATCCGTCCCGATCCTCGGCGACCAGCTTCACGGTCGATTGATCCCACGAGACATTGAGGTTTCTGCTTGCTCCGGGATTAATCGAAGATTCGTTGAGTTGATCAGGTCCCCAATTATCGTTGTCGGCCGCCGAGAGATAGAGATGGCGAATCTCCCACCCGGAATTATTCACCACGTTGATTGTCAGAGGCGGCGCGGTCGCGGTGGAGAGGTGCGTCAGCGCGGCCATCGCACCGAACACGGCGACCAGCATAAGAAAACGAAAGTAGATCCTGGAATTTAGCAGTGCGTCACGAAGGTTTCTCATTACTGACTCCTTTGAGATCAAAAAAGGTCAAGATCAAAGTTAAGTACTAACTGCACGTCCGGTGTGGAATGGATGCGGCCTGGCGATTTCACTTAGGTCTGCGCCTTAGCCACAACCGCATCCATTGAGTCCGTCTTGTCCGCAGCACTTCCGCTTATTACGGACAGAGACTGTTGACGACATAAGCCGTGCCGCTGTCGACTGCAGGTGTATTCGGCGATTTGCGGACCGTCACTGTCGTTGTCGCGGTCGCAAAATTACCCGCCGAATCTTTCACCTTGAACGTAATGCTGTATACACGACCGTCACCATTGCCCTGGCGCTCGGCCCGCAGCTGGGCTGTCTTGCAAGTAGCCCCAATGATGATGTCGTTCAGTGTGTTTCCATCCCCGTTGCCGTTTTCCACCTCATCGCTGGTGATTTGCAGGATGTAGACACTGTTAACGTTCACAGACGGATCGCAGTTGTCACTAGCGCTGGCCACGAAGTCAGTAACCGCTATCGATTCATACTGGTGATTCGGTGGCCACAACGTCATGTTCACGTTGGGAATGAGCGTGATTGTTGGCGCGGTCGAATCAGGTGTATTTGTGATTGTCCCGGTCGCCGTACTCGGTGAGCCCACGCCGTAACCCGCTCCGGGCTGGACCGTGAACACTACCGTCTCGCTCCCTTCCACGTCGCAGTCAGTAAGCGGAGTGACTGTTACAGTGGCCGTTGCGCTACCTGCTCCAAACGTCACCGTAGCATTCGGCGGAGTGAAGGTGGTCGCTCCGCTCTGCGAGTAGTCTGCCGGGAAGCTGGCACTGCCACCCACCGAGAAGTTTACGGTTAAGGCACTTGCGGTCGGGCCAGTGCGGCTGAAGGTGTAAACCAGGTTTGGTCCACCCTCGGCCGTAGACGTGGGCGCCACTACGACGCTGACGAGCGTGTCATCGTTGAGAATGGTCCCGGTGGCTGAGTTTGGACTTACGGGGTTATAGCTCGCCCCGGGCGTCAACGTGATGATCACGGTCTCATCAGACTCAAAAGTAGTGTCTGTCTCAGGATTGACCGTTACCGTCGCCGTCGGGCTGCCTGGTATAAAAGTTACGGAGCCCGAAGTTGTGGTGTAGGTCGTTGCGCCTGTCTGGGTGTAATCGTCTGGCGATGGGCCAAAGTCGGCAGTCCCACCCACCGAGAAGTTTACCGTATGCGAGCCTGCGATAAATCCAGTGCGCGTAAAGGTGTAGACGAGGTTTGTGGCGCCGTCTTCAGTAACTGCCGCAGGAGCGACCGTAACGCTCACGTCGGCGTCGTCGGTAGTGATCGTGCCTGTTGCCGAGGAAGGCGAGCTGACGTTATAGCCGGTTCCTAAAGTTACCATCAGGATAACCGTCTCGTCGGTTTCGATAGTTGTATCAACTGCCGGATCGACGGTTACCGTCGCCGTCAAGCTGGCCGCACCGAAGGTCACCGTGCCCGCCGACGAACTGTAGGTGGTGGCTCCACTCTGCGAGTAGTCGCCGGGGAAGCCGGCACTTCCACCCACCGAGAAGTTCACCGTCAACGCACCAGCGCTCAGGCTGTTGCGCGTGAAGGTGTAGACGAGGTTGGTTGCGCCATCTTCAGCGACTGATGCTGGAGACACCGCAACGCTAACGTCTGTGTCGTCATTAGTGATCGTGCCGCTGGCAGCGCTGGGTGACCCAACGTTGTAGCCTGCGCCGGACGTCAGAGTTATATCCACCGTCTCGTCGAGTTCGACGGTGCTGTCGGCTGAAGGATCAATGGTGACTGTCGCCGTAAAGCTGGCCGCACCGAAGGTCACCGTGCCCGCCGACGAACTGTAGGTGGCGGCTCCACTCTGCGAGTAGTCGCCGGGGAAGCCGGCACTTCCACCCACCGAGAAGTTCACCGTCAACGCACCAGCGCTCAGGCTGTTGCGCGTGAAGGTGTAGACGAGGTTGGTTGCTCCGTCTTCAGCTACTGACCCTGGAGACACCGCAACGGTCACGTCTGTATCGTCGTTAGTGATCGTCCCTGTCGCCGAGGCAGGCGATCCGACGTTGTAGCCGATGCCTGAAGTTACGGTTAAGACAACCGTCTCATCAGGTTCGACTGTGAGATCAGCAGAAGGATCAATGGTCACCGTAGCTGTGGCGACTCCGGCCCCAAAGAGTACGGTGCCTGAGGTGTCGCTATAAGTCGCGGCGCCCGTCTGCGTGTAGTCGCCCGTCGAGAACACGGCCGACCCGCCCACTGTGAAGTTCACCGTCACCGGAAGGAGATTGAATCCCGTTCGGGTGAACGTGTAGACCAGATTAGTGGCCCCGTCCTCAGTCGCCGAACTTGGGGCAACTGTTACGGTGACATCAGCGTCGTCGTTGGTAATTGTTCCCGTCGCTGAAGCCGGCGAGCCGACGTTGTAGCCGGCACCGGAGGTTACGGTAAAGATCACCGTCTCATCCGGCTCGACCAGCAAGTCAGGGGTCGGATCGACCGTCACGGTAGCCGTAGAGTTGCCCGCGCCGAACGTCACCGTGCCCACAGGTGGGACGAAAGTCGTTGCCCCACTCTGCGCGTAGTCGGCAGGAAAGACAGCGTTGCTACCGCCGACGGCTACGCTGAAGTTCACCGTTAGCGAGGTGGTGGTAACACCCACGCGAGTAAAGGTGTAAACCAGGTTTGTGGCGCCGTCTTCCGCGACTGACGCCGGAGACACCGCCACGCTTACGTCTGTATCGTCGTTGGTGATGGTGCCGCTGGCGGATGAAGGCGAGCCGACGTCGTAGCCAATTCCCGACGTTACGGTCAGGACCACCGTCTCATCGGTTTCGACCGTGGTATCGGCTTCGGGATTAACTGTCACTGTCGCCGTTGCACTGCCTGGGTTAAAGGTGACGGTGCCACTCGTTGACGTGAACGTCGCCGCTCCCGTTTCAGTGTAGTCATTGGGCGAGGCACCGAAATTGGCACTGCCGCCGACTGAGAAGTTCACCGTCATAGCGTTAGCGGTTGAACCATTGCGCGTAAACGTATAGACCAAATTGGTCGCTCCATCTTCTGCAACCGATCCCGGCGAAACGGCAACGCTGACATCCGGCAAGTCGATCGGGGTTACCGTGGGATCTGCTGTCCCGCCCACGGTTGGATCGTCTGTGAGCACGTCCGCGAAATTGCTGCCTGACACCGTCCCCTGGTTCGAAACCTGGGGCAGTGCTCCGGTAAACGGATTGTCGACGGTGACGTTGAAGGTGATCGTAACGCTCTCACCCGCCGGCAGTGTGCCGATGCTAATCATGACGTCCGCAAGCATACTTGCCGGCGTCGTCCTGCTTCTCGCCGCATGGTTCATGAGCCTGCTGCTTTGACGAGAAGCGTTTTTCGCGATTGGTTTGAATCCAGTGTTCCTGAAGGCTCGCGATGTGGAAACACCAGTCTTTGGACGCGAGGCGGAAACTTTGCTGGCCCGAGCAACCAGGCTGTCTTTTCCACCTGACTGATTCGCGGCCGAACCTCCAACTTGCGGTAATTGTATGTTCCGAGAATCCGGCAAACGTCTGACGGCCGGAGAGAGAGTTCCCTCCATTAGCGATTGCAGATGTTCGGGCAGGCTCTCCATGCCCTGCCGGTATGCCACGCCAAGCTGACGCATGACGACCGTAAGCAGGTCCATGCGCCCGAAGGCGGTGCTGTACTCTGTGGTTTGAAGCTCCCTGTTGGGAACCGCCACGTCAAACTCTGAGTCTTCCGTTGGCGACACGTCGAAGTACCAGCCGTATTCGGCGGCCGTCCCATCAACCTTGACGCTGGTTGAGGTGGCGGTGGCAAGCTGATCGTCAGGCAGGTCTGCGACCTCGAACGTCACGGCTTGCAAGCGCACCAGGTCCTCGGCAGAGATGCCGGACGCGCGCCATCTTTCGATGGCTCCCTGCACCATCGTCGACAATTCTCCTTGCGTTAATGTGTGTATGTCATTCCCGCCCGGCCCCATGCCGCGCGTGGCGTACAGGATGTCTTCTTCGTCCTGCGACGAAGTGGCTGCGCTCTCGGAAGCGGCTGGGCCATCGTAGGTGCTTGCGCTCTCGGAGGCATTTGGGCCATGGGACGTGTCTGCGCTCTCGGAGGTCGCGATGAAAGCGAATTCTCCATTTTCGGCCGGTGCAGCTGCGGCTATTGATGGCGCCGAACCGCAATTCGAGAATCCGCTGGTGGCCGAGAGGAGCACAGTGCCGCCGCCAGATGGGTTCTGGCCATTTACGAATGCTTCAACTGCCGGGGTGGCTGTCGCGCCCATTCCCTCAATACCGAAGGCGTTGACGGTCGTGCTCGTGCCTTGCTTGCGAAGACCTATGCCCAGACTGCCGCCGCTGCCCGCGCTCGTGTTACCCAAAATGTCCAGACAAACATCGTTGTCGCCTGTGGCGGTCCCGGCGTCCACCCGGATGCCGGGTCGCACTCCGGTTAAGGGCGCCGCGACTGTGTTGTTCTTAACCTGAATGTTTAGTTGCCCAATGGCGTTGT
Organism: Acidobacteriota bacterium; assembly: GCA_038040505.1. Lineage (GTDB taxonomy): Bacteria > Acidobacteriota > Blastocatellia > Pyrinomonadales > Pyrinomonadaceae > UBA11740. Next base: position 20,073 of record JBBPID010000034.1, read on the forward strand.
CGCGCGCCACGAACAGAATGCCATTGCCATCGGCCCGGCTCACGTTGTTGTTTGTAACCGTTACCGTCAGGCTCGGCGTACTGGTAAACCCAGCCGTGGTGCTCGTACCGCCGGCGATACCAGAGGTCGCGAGGCTGTTGTTCGCAACGACCGTATTGCCGTCTATGGCTGTCGTGACGACGGCGTCGCCAAAGACGTTATGTGAAATCGAATTACCCGCCGTGTGCGAGACGCTGTTACCAGAGACGTTGAAGTTGCCCGTCCCAGTACCGTTGACGTTGAATATTATGCCCTGCGTCCCGATCCTGTTGGCGGCACTTAGACCGGAGATCGTGTTGTTGGTGATCGCAATCGGGTTACCGGCACTTCCCATTGTGCAAGAGGCGCCACCTTCGACGGCGTTCCCGCCCAAAATCTGGATGCCCGCGTCGCTGGGGAAGTTCGAAATCTGGTTCAGGTTGATGGTCGCCTTCAAGATTCTGGCCGTGGTGGCCCCGCCGGGCGCTCCGAGTGCGTTGAACTGAATGCCAATACCTTTCGAGGTAGCCGTCGTGGTGTTGCTGGTAATTGTATTGTTCGAAACGTTAACGTCGGAGAGCGTTCCGTTGAAGTTCTTAACGCTGACCCCGTGGAAGAAAGCGTTAGTCAGGCTGTTGCCGGTGATCGTCACCGTACCGGAAAGGTTGTTCTCAGTCCCGGCCACCGTGGTGTTAAAAGCGATGTTCGAGGTCTGTGCCCCACTGCCCGTACCGGAGTTGTCAATCCTTCCGTTAGTAAAGGCGAAGTTTGTTACCAGTGTACCTTTGATTCCGCTGTCAACTGTGTTCTGAATGAACATGCGATTAATTGAGACGTTGGTTACGTTGCTCAGGAGGACGGCGTTCGTCGTGTTCAGGATGGCTCCACCCGTGCAAGTTACGGCGGTCGAGCACGTGCCGCCGCTGCCGGTGACGGTGAAGCTGCCGTTTGTATTTGTCAGCACGATGCCGTTCGTTCCGCCGGTGGCAGAAACACTGGTCTGAGATATTGCCAGCGGTGTAGTGCCGACTCCGCGTGTGATCTCGACCGCGATTGCGCCGACCGTGGTAATTGCGCCGCCGGTCGTAGTTATGACACCACTGTTGTTCGTGGCGAGCAGACCACGCTGATTTGCGCTCGGTGTGATATTGAGCGACCCAAAAGTGATTGCGCCCGTATTGGTCAGCAGGCTGACTCCGGTGCTACCTGAAAGGGTTGAGCTGGTGTTGGCGAAATTAAGCGAGGCACTTGAGGTGTTAACACTCACGCCAATCCCAGTAGCACTCGTGACAGTCGTCGAGCCGGTGGTTAAGCTGCCGCCCACGCCGGTGAGAGTCAGTCCGGTAGTGGCACTGTTAGTCGACGAGATGCTGATGAAAGCGGCTGCCAGCGTTCCGGTCGTCAGATCAAGCGCCTGGCCCAGGCCGTTTAAGGTAACATCCGAAACGGTAAGCGTGCCGAAGCCGGTACCGATGATATCGGTTGTCGAATTTCCGCCGGTAAACCCAACCAGCCTGTTACCCGAGGCGACCGTAATTGAAGTCGAAGCGCTGGTGATGTTGACGATTATCGCGTTACCGCTGTTGGTCGTGGGTAGGGGATCGCTGTAAGGCGGCGGAGTTAGACCCGTAATCGATGAAAGACTGGCCGTGGCATCCTGCCCGATAAAGCGTTGGCCATTGAGAAGGGCCACGGGCCCAACGTAGTCGATGGCACTTTCATAGAGAAAAATATTGTCGTTGGCTGCGGGATTATTGCCTACGCCGTTGTTGACCGCCGCGAAAGATGCCAGCGTATTGAAGGGATTAGTTAAACGCCCGTCGCACGGGCATGAAGCAGTGTTATTGATGAACCAGATCATTCCGCTGACGGTAATCGTTACGGTAGCCGGGTTGCTGCCCTCGGAGTTTGTCAACGTGTAAGTGAAAGTGTCTGTGCCCTCGAAGCCCGCGGGTGGGTTGTAGGTAAAACTGCCGTCCGGGTTCACGGCTACGTTGCCGCCGTTGGCGCTCGTGGCAGGCGCGGAAATCGTCGCCGCAGGTATGCCGGCAAAATCGTTTCCGAGCACGCCGGGCGCAGGAACGGAAATCCGCACGTTCCCTAGCGCTGAGTAAGTGTCGTCGACGGCCACCGGCGTAGCCGTAAGAGATCCCCCCACGAACGCAGTATTTGGATCCACCGTGTCGGTGAGAGTCACCCCCGTCGCGTCGCCTCCACTTGCGCTGATGTTGACGGTGTATTTAATCGTGTCGCCAGGATCAGCCTGAAGATCACCATCGACGTCCGTGAACAGTGAATCAGACTTAGTCGCCGTAACAGTGGGAGCGACCGGACTAAGAAACCGCGACGGGGCGCTATTCGCGCCCACCACCCGCGGGGAATCTACCTTCCTGGGCGCGGCCGCCGGCGATGGCGGCTGCTGCACAGGCGCAGGTTTCCCCTCTGACAGTCCGAGCCGCTCTCTCAGAGCAGCGGACTGTGAAAGTGCGAATCCGCCCATGGTGAGGGCGGATACGATAGCAATAATCAAGATTCGCTGAGTTTTTGTGAACGTGGATACAGTTGCAGCAACATGGCGGCGCGGGGGACGAGACATGGGAACCTCCGTGGTTAATAAAGGAAATTGATTGCTTCTGGCCGGGAAATGAGAAGGGTACTTACAGGTCGGATAACCCACCCTTAGCCCGGGATAACTTCTATTAGGCGGGGAGAATCTATCTCGGCTTTCTTTTTAAGTCAATAGTGAATTAATTGAAGTGAGGGAAGATCGCTAAGACTGCATCCTGAGTTGCGCGCAAATGCGAACCATCCGCCCACTTGTCGGCTATGCGTCTGAAACCGCAGATTCCACAGATAGAAATTGGTTCATTACTTCATTGAACCAATGATTCAATGGATAAATCCAAAGCCTCAACCTCTACCCAGGTCCCGTTGAAAGCTGCGGTGCCACAAAGCGCGTCGATTGCAGAATTATCAGTTACGTCGTTGATGCTCCCGCCGGCGTGTTGTTCAGCAACATCCAGTTGAATGCCGGGCCGATCATGACCCCATCCATGCGGAATGCTTACCACGCCGGGCATCATTTCCTCGGAAATTTCGATTGGGACGTCTATGCATCCGGCGCGTGACCGCACCGAAACCTTTTGACCTGAGGTCAGGTGGCGGTGAGCGGCATCCGCCGGGTGCATGAGAATTGTGCACTGAGATTTCCCTGGCTGGCACTTAACTAATCTGTGACTGTTGTGCATCCAGGAGTTGTTACTGCGAAGCTGCCGTCGTCCAATTAACAGCAAGTTGCCGTTGGAGGGAAGCACCGCATTCGCGAATTTTGCTTTCACCCGTTCGATGTCTTTGACCAGGGCGTCCGGCGCTAAGTCAATGAATTTGTCGGCAGTACGCAGACGTGCCGGTAAGCAGGAAGTGAGCGGACCAAGATCGATTCCGTGCGGAGCTGCTTTGAGCTTCCGCAGAGTTAGACGTGGCCCGCGCACCTGGTCTTTACCCGGGGGACGCCGGTGCCAACTGCCGTACGGTCCAAAGCGCAAACCCAAATCAAGAATTCTTTCCGGTCTGAAGAATCGTTTAATCAACTTCCGTTTCATCCTGCCCAACGGACCTTCGTTCTCCATCCTTGTTTGCAGTTCGAGCAAGATCTCCCAATCATCTCGAGTGTCACCGTTTGGTTGAAATAAAGCAGGTGAAAATTTGGCGATGTTACGGACTCCCAGCAGATGAAAGACCAGATCATAGTGTCCTCGCTCGAGGGAAGAGGTTGGCGGCAAGATGATGTGCGCGTGCCGGGTCGTTTCATTAATGTAGAAATCAATCGCCGCCATGAACTCGAGACCCGCGAACGCCTGATCCAACTGCCGGCCATTCGGGGTCGAGAGCACGGGATTCCCGGCAAATGTCACCAGCCCCTTAACCTGTCCTGGGCCTTCGGTCAGAATCTCATCGGCAAGCGTGGCCACCGGTAACTCACCGGCAAATTCCGGCAGCTTTCGCACCCGGCTGTGCCAGCGCGCAAAACTGCCGCGCGGCGCGAGAGACTCTGGTGCGGTAATGGGGTCAAACGCCGGCAGGGCGAACATGGCGCCACCAGCGCGATCCAGATTGCCGGTCACAATGTTCAGAACATTGATCAACCACTGACAGGCGCCGCCGAACTCTTGCGTGCTAACACCGATTCTTCCATAGCAGACAGCGGATTCAGCTGAGGCGAATTCTCTCGCGAGGGTGCGTATTTGCTCCGCGTCAATTCCGGTAAGCGATGCGACTCTCTCCGGAGGAAATTCGGCGACCAGCTTGGTAACGGTTTCGACGCCTTTAGTAAATTGAGCCAGGGAGTCGAGGTTTGTCAGTCCTTCTTCAAAAACAATGTGTAGTAACGCCAGCAGCAAAAGAACGTCTGTCCCGGGACGGATGAAAAGGTGGCGGTCGGCCAGACGCGCGGTTTCGTTGAAGCGCGGATCGATGAGTATGACTTTGCCTCCGCGCTGGCGAATCTCTTGCAGCCTTCGACTCATGCCCGGAGCGGTCATCATGCTGCCATTCGAGACCGCGGGATTCGCTCCCAGGATTAGAAAGAAGTTTGTGCGGTCCAGATCCGGGACGGGAAGAAGCAGTTGGTGCCCGAACATCAGGTAAGCGGCGAGATGATGCGCCAGTTGGTCAACCGAAGTTGCGGAAAACCTGTTGCGCGTATGCAGGCTGCGGATAAAGCCCGGCACGAAAAGCAGAGCACCATAGTTATGAACCGTTGGATTACCCAGGTAGGTCGCGATGGAATTCCTGCCGTACTTCGCGTGAATGCGCTTGAGATTCTGCGTAACTTCGTCAAAAGCTTCGTCCCAACCGATCTGTTGCCAACCATTGGCGGTGCGGCGGACAGGATGTTTGAGCCGGTCTTTGTCGTAATGAATGTCTGGTAGAGCCGCGGCCTTGGGGCAGATGTAGCCGTGGCTGAACGGGTCGTCTTTGTCGCCGCGAATGTCGAGACGTTGGTCTGCCTGGAGAGTGATTTCGATACCGCAGATCGCTTCGCAAAGATTGCAGTTGCGATAATGCGAGTTGTTGTTAGCGCTCTTCATGGCAGAACCGCAGAGAGCTTAGCACTGGAAGTTAGCTCGCGCCATTAATTCATCTGGGCGGATCGAGTGAGGCTGATAATCTCCAAGGCTGAAGGGCAAGATACCTCGACGATGAGTCTCTCTTTTGTCGAATTGCGTTGCTGACCCGATGGCTCTGCCACTCCGATGCGCGGCAAGTCTCTCAACCCAAGGAGCCTCGTCCCTGTACCGAGGCTGCTGACCCGATGGCTCTGCCACTCCAATGCGCGGCAAGTCTCTCAACCCAGGAGCCTCGT
>JBBPID010000034.1:25555-47782 GCA_038040505.1 Acidobacteriota bacterium
CTATACCGAGGCTGCTGACCCGATGGCTCTGCCACTCCGATGCGCGGCAAGTCTCTCAACCCAGGAGCCTCGTCTATACCGAGGCTGCTGACCCGATGGCTCTGCCACTCCGATGCGCGGCAAGTCTCCGACTTGCCGGCAGCGAACCCTCCTTTGCTCAAGGGTCTACACCCTAGCAAGATTTTTGCGTTGCCAAGGCAGATATGATGTTGAGTGTGAGACTAACCATCTCAAAAGATGATCCGTGTCTGTTTATTACGGCGGTAGCTAAGAACCGCCTACCGGTCTTTCAATCAGACGCCATAAAGATAATTACTTGCAAAGCGATCGACGAAGCTCGGAAGTCGTGCGGGTTCCTTTTGTTTGCGTACGTGATAATGCCGGACCACTTCCATGTTCTAACTGATTGCCCGCGAAAACCGTCAACGGTCCTTCAATTCATCAAAGGCATTGTCAGTCGACGAGTGCTCGGATACTTGAAAGAGATGAAATATGAAGCGTCGCTTAGAAAGCTGGAGCATGATCACTGGAAGCGGAATCATCGCTACTCCTTGTGGCAGCATGATTCAGATGTCTTTTCGATCGTCAGCGAATCAACTTTCATGCAGAAGGTCGAATATATTCATCAGAATCCTGTGCGAGCGGGATTGGTCCAGCGAGCGGAGGACTATCTTTGGTCAAGCGCTCGCTTTTGGAGCAAATGCCCAAGAGAAGATGAGCCCCTGAAAGTTGATATCGACAAGATAATTTGGAGGCGGTCGTAGACCGCTAGTTTCAAAAAGGATTTCCCGGCAAGTCAGAGACTTGCCGCGCATCGGAGTGGCATAGCCATTGGGTTAGTAACCTCGTTTGAAACTGGGCTTCTTAATTAGGGAGACTAGAACCTCGTTTTTAGACGAGGCCCTGGGTTTATCACTTGTCGCGCATCGGCGTGGCAAAGCCATTGGGTCAGTTGCTCACTTTGGGAAGTTGTTCGGTCGGCTAGTAATATCCGCAGATTACGCAGATCAAAACACAAACAGTTTCAGAGAAGATAATAAATGCCCTTCAGCCCGCGGAGTAATCGAGATGGGGTCTCCAATCTGCGTAATCTGCGGATCCTCTAACGACGCTTTTTCGCCCGTGATTTAGCGGCTGGTTTTCTCGCTTTAGACTTTGACTGAGTCCTCTTTGATGTGCGCGATTTGCGCTCGGCTTTCGCGGGTGGCTTGGTGGCGTGATTTGCTTCCTCCAACGGCGCGCCGGCGTCCTGCAATGACGCGGTGATTAGATCATCACCGGGACGCTTGCCGTCGATAAAGGCAAAGACGTGATAGTTGGCGTTGCGTTCACGGAGGACTTCAATTCGGCCCTCATCCTTCAAGCGCGCAAGTTCCGCCATCACGAAAGTCTGTTCGGCGCCACTCATGTAGCGATAATCGATGTCGAAGGCCAGACCGGTCGAGTGCGGCGGGGTATCAATCAGCGTTGCGTTCCGGTTTACTTTTCTCAATTCGCGCTGGTATTGCTCGGGTCTCACCAGAGAACTGATCGGCAAAGGTCGATCAAACTTATCGTGATAGGTCTTTGCCAGCTCTTCAAGGATCTTCAACGCCTGCGGTCTCAACGAGCCAAGCATGTGGACTTTCATCGCCTCGCGGTCAGATGGATCGGCGAGGTTATAAGACCGGCCACCGAAGTTCTGCGCCAGCCGTTGAAGCGACTCGTAATCTCTCAAAAGCTTCTGCCTGTTTTCCGGTTGGCCGTAAGCTCCATCGAGCAGCTGTTTGTCTTCAGCGTTTGAACTTAACTCCTGCCCGCGCGCGTCGATTTCTTTTTGCAGTTCACGTTGCCTGGCCCGAGTACCCTTTTTCAGGCCTGCCAACTGCTTCTTCAAGTTCGAAGTTTCGGCTTCCAGCTTTGAGCGCGCAGATTCAAGCCGGGCGTAGGCATCGCGCAGTTCGGCGTCGTTGTAAAGTTCGATGTTGTGATCATCGACATACCTGGCGAACACGCCGTCGTCCGCCTTGGCGCCGACGCCGAACAGGACGTAGTCATCGGTGACGGCAGGCACCGAGACAATTTCGCCGCGCTCGATCATGGCCGCGAGATCTACAAAGTCCTGAACTGATTGCACGTTGGATTTTCGGACCTCAGCGACCTGAGTAGCGAGGAACCAATGCCGGTCAGGGTAGTGACGGAGCTGTGGCGGAATTTCGATGCCGACGTTTTCTGTCTCGGCGCGCGGCTCTTTGACGCGTTCGACGGCCCGGGCCCACCGATCCGGGTCGGCAGTGGCGTTTGCCGGAATTGGTTGATCAGGGCCTCGCCGCTTGAACGAAGGGAAGCGGAGCAAAGCCCACAGGCCAAGACCCAGGGCGGCACTTGCAATAACGAGGAGGAAAAGCTGTCTGGCGGGTTTAGTCACGAATCAGCCATTCACGCAAATTTGAGGCAACGGATTTTCGGGGGAAGCTATACTTTTACCAAATGAAAGTGTTCGTGGGAAGCAGTGTTGCGTTCCGATTCTGGACAATTGAATCCGCAGATTAGGCGGATTGGCGAAAGCATGAGCTGTGTACTTTGATGTTTAGGCGTTGTTTTCTCGTTCTAACGCAAAGCCGGTGACGGGGTGAAATCAGGCCGTTGGTAAGACGGCAGAGCTCAAAGATCAAAGTACAAAGCCCAGTCTTTTTGTCTCTACAATATCCGCGACCGCCGTTCGTCTTAAGGTATGGATGGATGAGCGGCACACGCCCCGATGACTGAGCCAGATCGCCAAATCTCCGAGATCGTTGCAGAGGAACGATCGCGGCTGCGGAATTTTATTCGCCGGCGGGTGCCCGACCCTCTGGACGTCGAGGACATCCTGCAGGAGGTGTTTTACGAGTTGGTGGAAGCTAATCGCCGGCTAATGCCGATTGATCACGTTACCGGGTGGCTTTTTCGCGTCGCGCGCAATCGCATCACTGACCTCTTTCGCAAGAAGAAGCCGGCGACTTTCAGCGAAATCGCAATCCAGGACGAACACGGGGAGTTGCTTCAAATTGAAGATCTGTTGCCATCGCCCGAAGCCGGACCGGAAGCGCAGTACGTCCGCCACGTGATGATCGATGAGTTGGAACTGGCGCTGGACGAACTGCCCGCAGAGCAGCGTGAAGTTTTCGTCGCTCATGAATTGGAGGGGCGCAGCTTCAAAGAATTGTCGGCAGAGAGTGGCGTGAACATCAACACGCTGTTGTCGCGCAAACGGTACGCGGTGCTGCATCTGCGCGAACGTTTGCAGAGCATCTATGACGAGTTTACGCGCAGGTAGGGTTGAAAATGTGGCACAGGCGTCCCGCCCGTGAAGCCATGGCGCAGGAGGCGAGTGCCACACAACGAGTTTTAGGAAGAAGTGAGGAACAGAACATGAACGAGAGACTGATGAAAATGAGCAGGCTGAAAAGGGTGCTGGTGTTTGCGCCGCTGGCGATTCTGGGAATGATTATCTTTACCGCAATTGGCGGCACGATTGTCATGCTCTTGTGGAACTGGCTGGCGCCTGAGTTGTTTGGCTTGCGGCTTATCACCTTCTGGCAGGCGCTCGGATTGCTGGCTCTTTGCCGAATTCTGTTCGGAGGCTTTGGGCTTAGCGGTGGCTCTCATCGCAATTCGCGCCGGCGAATGGACGGGCGAATCCGCGAGCGCATGGCCGAACGCTGGGATCAGATGAGGCCCGAGGAGCGGGAAAGGTTTCGGCAGGGAGTTGATGACCGCGGCCGAGGGACGACGCCCCTGGATTCGAATCCGATGGCATAGGCCCCGCGGGCTTTGCTGCAGCATATTTGCGGAAAGGCTCTGCCTTTCCGTGTCTACCCGCCGAAAAAATTGGCCAAACAAGACTTTGCACAAAAAGCGGTTGGACGCTTATTAAAGAGCGGGGGCGACCTCGAGACTTTCGGACTTGCGCGATCGCGTTTACTTGAAAGCCTTCAGCCGCGATTACAACAGCAACTCCAAACAGCTCGGGGTTGGGAAGGTGGGCTTGCCCCCGCTCTTTTTTGTGTTCGAAAGACCTTTTTGTGCAAAGCACTCAAACAACTTTTGTAATGGAACATCTCTTGAAACCGAGCCGTATCAGTGAACAAGGCAGTACTCGCAGGTAATTCAAAAGTCGGAAGGAACAGATTATGAAGTCCCGTTTGCTTACCACCTTTGCAGCAGTCTGTTTAAGCTTCTCAGTTGTGTCGGGCACAGGCTCCGCCAACATGAGTGTTGCGTCGTCCGATTGGCCTCAATGGCGAGGTCCGTCACGTGATGGTATTTCGAAGGAGACCGGTCTTCTCAAACAATGGCCGGCCGGAGGACCGAAACTGCTCTGGCAAGTGAACGACATCGGCGATGGTTTTTCAACGCCATCAGTCGTCGGGACGCGAATCTATTTGATGAGCAATCGTGGCATGGACAACGAGTTTGTCCAGGCTCTCTCAACTCAAGACGGAAAAGTTATCTGGACCACGCGCGTCGGCAACGTCGGCAACCCGGATCAGAACCCGAATTACCCGAAGGCTCGGTCAACTCCTACCGTTGAAGGAAATCTCATCTACGCCTTGGGCTCGGATGGTGACCTCGTCTGCCTCGAAGCCAAAGGCGGCAAGATCATCTGGCAAAAGAGCCTCCGGAAAGACTTCGGTGGCCAGCCGCACGATTGGGCCTATGCCGAATCCCCGCTAGTTGATGGTGACGTCGTAGTTGTTACTCCCGGCGGCGCCGAGGCGACCATGGTCGCGCTTAACAAGAAGACGGGCGCGCTCATCTGGAAGTCGGCGATCCCGGGCGGCGACCCGGCAGGTTATGCGTCGGCAATGGTCGTGCAAGGAGGCGGTCGCAAACAATACGTACAGTTTTTGAGTAAGGGCCTGGTCGGAGTGGATGCGAAGACGGGTGAATTCCTCTGGCGCTACAAGGAAGTAGTCAAAGGCCCGGCGCAGGTTTTCACGCCGATCGCCCGTGACGGATATGTGTACGCCGGGGCCCTTGGCATCGGAGGCGGACTCGTCCATTTGAAGCCGGCCGGCAACGGAGTCGTCGCCGAGCAGGTCTACTTCGAGCGCGGCCTTCCGAACGGTTTCGGCCTGGCGGTGCTGGTCGGTGACTACCTTTACGGCAGTGACCCGGCAGAGCAGAAGTTACTCGCGGTTGAGTTCACAACGGGAAAGGTAAGGTGGAAGGCGGAGAGTCTCGGCAGGGCTTCGGTATCCTACGCCGATGGGCTTTTGTACGTTCACGCCTGGAAGGGAGATGTCGGGTTGGTAGAGGCAACTCCTGACGGGTATCGAGAAAAGGGCCGCTTCACTCCGCCCGCTCAGCCAAAGCCTAAACAGGGAGCGCCGTATGCGGACGCGGCGTATGCGCATCCGGTGATTGCGAATGGAAGACTCTACATTCGGGATTCCGAGACCCTGTGGGCCTACGACATCAAGGCAGGCCGTTAGGCACATGCGCCGGGTTGGGAGTAACCTCGCTGCCGGATCTGCCCGAATGCCACTCTGAAGTTAGGACGCCGCCGACTATGCTGGTTTTATTCTTCATCTTTTTGGCATTGGTCTCGCCGGCTCAAGCTAATCAAACAGCCGTCGCTATAACTGCCAGGCCCGCCCAAATCTATCTTGTTCGAAGTGAGTTGGGACAACATTTGAATTTTGATTTTATCCTCACAAATCAAACTAACGAGAAGTTGCTTATCAACAAAGTCGAACTTTTGGTTTTTGATGGGGAGGGGAAGCTGGCGCGGCGCGAATTTTACGACGAGTACGGAAGAAATTCCCTCGAGCTGGCGCGGACCCCGGCGCTTGAGAAACAGGCCTCGTCGATTTTCTACAATCCCTTTCACACTTTCGCGGCGAACATTCCGCTGAAGAAACTGCATTACGAATTTTCCTTCAGCAGTGAAGACCGCAAGAAATACTTCAAAACCGAAATAGACGTGACGCCGATCTTGTACGTCACTAAGACTGATCTGATTCTTCCCGTTCGCGGTAGAGTTCTCGTCTGGGACGGATACGATTACAACTCGCATCATCGACGCTTCGATTACACCCATCCCTTTTTTGTCAAACAGGGCAACAAGACGAACTTTCAGCGCTATGGCTACGACTTCGTGATTGTTGACGAGCAGGGTTTGAACTACAGAGGCGAGCGGCGCGTCAACGACGATTGGTATCAGGCGAGACCTGACCGGATGGAAGATTACTATAGCTTCGGCGCTCCGATTTACGCGGCCGGTGCGGGGCGCGTCGCTTTTGTTAAGGACACAAATCAGGACAACCGGAAATTTGACGAGTCGGATTTGGCAACCGACGAACGCGCCTACGCAGGAAACTACGTGGTGATTGACCATCTCAACGGCGAGTACAGTTGGTTTGGTCATATCAAGCAGGGCAGCGCGCGCGTCAAGGTCGGTCAGATGGTTAAGCAAGGGGAGATTGTCGCCGGCATCGGGGCGTCGGGTTCATCTCTGTTCCCACATCTGCACTACGAACTTCGCAATGGAGGCGGCGCAAAGGAAGTAGAAGGCTTGCCGTCTTATTTTTCCAACTTCCGCCGCCTTCTCGGCGCGCGCTCGGTCCACGTGGCCAAAGGCATGATTAATACCGGCGATCTTGTCGATTGGTCGGGCCCGGGGAAAACCAGGCGGTAAGCGCCTGGTTGCAGGATGCAGATTACCCCCGGACGACTCGGGTAATAAATTGAAACCGTGATCGGCAGCGCGCTATCTGCTTTTCTTAAAGCTGTAGTCGAGAAGCTCTGTGGTCGACTTGACCGAGCCGGTATCCGTCATGGATTTGACCATCCCAACCCAGTTAGCAAACCAGTAAGTCTTGGTTACGGGCGTCCCTCCCTGAATAACTTTGGTCTCGACTTTCATCGCCTGAAATTTGCCGGCCGGGACCTCGACTGCCTCGGTTCCCGTAACGCGACTTGATTCCTCGATCTCAACTCCCATCATGCCCTTGCCCTTCCACTCCCAGGCGGCGCCGACGCTCAGCGGATTCTTCAAATACTGCTTAACGGGCTGATAGTCTGCTTTCAATGCTTCGTTCTTTGGATACGCGATACGATGCATGAGAACCTGCCCGCTGGGCTTGGAGTACCAGTCATGAATAGGCTGAAATGTCGTCAGCGTCTCAACCAAATAGAGGTTTGTTCCGTCGCTCTGTTTTTCTTCACTGAGGACTTTGATCGTGAACTCGGACTGCTTGCCATCCACAGTTGTCGAGCGGTACTTCCACCAATCCCCAACGCGCAGCGGAAAGTAATCAGGCGGCGGTACCTGGGGCTTTTGCGCCATCACCGCGAGCAATGCCAGCAACATCAAGAATAGTGCGCCGAAAGCCCGAAATTTGTTCATGCTCTTCATCCTCCACATTGTTTCGAGCAAGATAGCAAAACGGCGCTGATATCATCAATCTCAACACGATAAGTAGAATGATTTTGCTTGCTACCGGTATGGAACAGCGGGGCACTAGCCCGCCCGTCAGGGAGGGCTCGCTGCGTGCCATTTATTGAGCCCTCCCTAACTGTCGGGCTAATGCCCTGGAAACAGCAACGTGGCGGAGAGTTCAAACTGAGCAACTTCGAAAAATCCTTCACCATCGCATTGATTGTGTTACATACTGCCTACTCTAAATTCCAATCGGGAGTCTCATAAAAACACAGATGAAAGAACCGTCACCCTATGCCCTGCGAGACATACCGTACATGGGAGTGATCTACGTAGTGGCTGAGGCGATGAAGTTGGGCTTTTGGAACGGCCATCCTGACTGGTGCAATCTCGGCCAGGGTCAGCCGGAAGTCGGAGAGATCGCCGGCGCGCCGCCGCGCATACGTGAAATCCAAATGGCCCCGAGCGACCATGCTTATGGACCGATAACCGGCACAGACGATCTGAGAGATGCAGTAGCTCAACACTACAACCGGCTCTATCGGGCCGGGAAACAGAGTCAATACTCAGCGGCGAATGTCTGCATTGCTTCCGGCGGACGATTGATGCTCTCGCGGCTTTTCGCTTCGCTTGGCGACGTGAAGCTCGGCTACCAGACGCCGGATTACACCGCGTACGAAGACATGATCGGTTATCACCAGCACCGTCTGACGCCGATCGAGTTGGCGGCATCTGAAAGCGACGGCTTCAAAATTCCTCCTGACGAACTAAGGAAGAAAATCAAGAGTCTTGGACTCGAGGCTTTCGTTCTAAGCAATCCTTGTAATCCGACCGGCGGCGTCATTCGCGGAGATGAGCTCGCAAGCTACGTCGCGATTGCGCGTGAGACCGGAATCGCCCTGGTGCTTGATGAGTTTTACTCTCATTTCATATATGGCGCGGATGGCTCGCCCGGATCTGGCCCGGTTTCCGCGGCGGCTTATGTTGAGGATATCGAGAAGGAAGCCGTCCTGATGATTGACGGGTTAACCAAATCCTTCCGCTATCCGGGTTGGCGAGTAGGTTGGGCTGTGGGACCTGCAGCCATGATCGATACGCTCGGACGTGCGGCCAGCGCCATCGATGGCGGCCCCGGGCAACCAATACAGCGTGCAGCTTTGGAAGTGCTCAAGCCGGAAACTGCGGCTGCGGAAAGCACCGCTCTGCGTCAGGTGTTCGCGCGCAAACGAAATCTGATGAGCGAGAGACTGGCAGCGATGGGGATTCGCTGTTGTCCCGAGTCGGAAGGAACGTTCTACTGTTGGGCATCGCTAAATGATTTGCCGGCGCCCTTGAACGATGGTCAGGCATTTTTCGAAGAGGCGCTCAAACACAAAGTCATGACCGTGCCGGGCAGGTTCTTTGACGTGAATCCGGGTGGCGGCCGAACCGGCCCGTCGCGATTCCAGGCGTGGGCCCGCTTCTCGTTTGGTCCGCCAGAGGACAACGTCAGAGAGGGACTCGATCGGCTGGAACGAATGATCGCCAAGGTATCCAGCGGAGGATGACTTTGCACGAAAAGTCTTATTGTGTTTTTTCGTGTAACTTAGTGTGATTTTGTGGATCGCATGGCTGCGAATCCTAAGCACACGATCCACGAAATTACACGAACTTTCTCGAAGCAACGCGAACCAATGCTAGACGCTCTCAGTGGTGCGCTTCGAACCGTCGGCGATTTTTTGTGCAAAGCCGCGTCGCATAGTTGCGACGATTGAGAAGAAGAAGGCGGCGGCCGAAACCAAGATGAGAACCGCAGGAAAAGCCAGGGACCAACGTCGCCGCTCGAAGCACTCTGCTTCTAATGGGAAGCTGTTGGTGAACAACCCGAGGTGGTTCCTGGTCGTCATCGTAGCGGCCATGGTTGTGACCGCCTTTACGGCGACGGGATTGATGAAAGGGCGTGACGGTCGCCGGGCGAATATTTCCGGCAATCCCTCGGTTCAAGTCAATGACCCCAAACCGAAAGCGTACAACGCTCTTTTTGTGGACCAGAAGGACGAGAAAGATGCGCGCGCCCGGCGTCCCCGGGAACTAAGTCTTAAGAAGGCCCGCCCGTTTGACGGCGATCTGCGGAAGCTACCGCAGCGCAACCCTGTCAGGAAGTCGCGGCCCGAGCGGGAACCGCCTTTTCGTGTTCCTCGGATGTATCCCGGAACTACAACGCCCGCTAAATCCCCGGTTCAAACACAGCTCGCCGTGCCGGCTCCAGCCGCTCCCGCGCCGACACCCGTCATCAGTTTCGATGGGCTCGATTTCGCAAATTGGGGCGCCGGTCATCCTCCTGATGAGAACGGCGACGTCGGCCCCGCTTATTACATTCAAACCGTCAACACATCGATCGGCATCTTCAATAAAAGCACCGGTGTCCGGGTAGCGGCATTCACGTTCGATACGTTCATGAGCCAGGGAAGCTTTGGGAATCTCTGCGACACAGACAACTTTGGCGATCCAGTCGTGCTCTACGACACGTTCGAAGACCGTTGGTTCATCAGCGACTTCGCCTTCCGGCTTGATGGTTCGGGCAACGTCATCAACCCGCCAGGGTCGTTTCAGTGCATCGCAGTCTCGAAGACGGGCGACCCCGTCGTGGGTGGTTGGAACTTTTACTCAATCAACACGACCGGCGGCCTGGGCGACTATCCAAAGTTCGGTATTTGGCCGGATGGGATTTATATGTCGGCGAACATGTTCGACTATCCGGCCAACGGGTTGTTCCAGAACGTGCGTGTGTATGCCTTTAACAAGGCTCAGATGTACGCGGGCGCGCCGGCTCCTCAGGTCGTCTCATTCGATGTAGCCGATGCATCCGAGTTCACGCTCTTGCCGAGTAACGCACGTCTTCAAACAGGCACACCGCTGCTCGGTAGCTCCAACTATTTCATCTCGACCTGGGAGTTTCTGAACGCACAAAGCGTCTATAAATTCCACGTCGACTGGAATAGCATCTCTCTTTCTACCTTCACTGGACCATTCAATCCGCTGGCCAGCAGCAGTTGGCCAAACGCATCAGTACCGAACGCGGCCACTCCGGGCAATTCCCTGGATGTTCTTGAGATTCGGGCGATGGCCCAAAATCAATACACCAATCTCAGTGGCGTTGAATCTCTTTGGGTGACCCACACGGTTCGGAGGCAGGATACCGCGGGCTTTGCGGCGCCGCGCTGGTACCAAATTCCAGTGACTGGCGGCACCGTCGGCGCCAACGACGTTCAGTCAGTCACCTGGGACCCCGACGGCGCGAATGTCACTTATAGATATATGCCCAGTTTAGCCGTCGACCGCGCCGGAAATATGGCTATCGGGTACACAACTTCGAACAGCACAACCAATCCGGGGATCAAGTACGCCGGCAGGCTGTCAACCGATCCTGTCAACACGTTCAGCCAGACCGAGCAGACCCTGATTCAAGGGACAGGAACCCAAACTGGTAACTGCGGCGGCGCCTGCACTCGCTGGGGTGATTACACCGCTATGACGCTGGACCCCGACGGCTGCACGTTCTGGTACACCAATGAGTACTACGCCGTTAACGGTCTTAATGATCTGACCCGCATCGGTTCATTCAAGTTTACCCCGTGTACACCTGTCGGAAACGGTGGCACGGTGTCAGGTACGGTGACGAAAGCCAGCGATAGCTCACCGATTAGCGGCGCTACAGTCGCGCTGGGTGTTCGAACCACGACAACCAATGGTAGCGGTTCTTATTCGTTTACGGGCGTTCCCGCCGGAACATATCCGAGCATCACCGCAAGTGCAGCAGGATTCAACTCGAGCACTGCGACCAGCATCGTGGTGATCGACAGTGTGACGACGACGCAGAATTTTGCGCTCACCGCTGCAGCAACCAGCGGCTGTTTTACAGACACGACGCAAGCCGACTTTCAAATGGGGGCCGGCACAAATGTTGACCTGACCACCAGCCCCGGCGCCGTCACGCTCATCAAAACCGAGGACATTGATCAGCAAAACACCAACGTTTCTAATAGCGGCTTTGGCTTTACCAGCACAAGTTGGGCAGGTCAAACTTTCACTCCGGCGGTTACTGGTCAATTAACCAGAGTAGACCTTGACCTGTTCTGTAGCCTATGTAGCGGCGCGAATCCCAACGTCACGGTCTCCATCAGGGCAACGACCGGATCGCCGGCTGTGCCGACCGGTTCAGACCTGGCGACGGCGACTATCGCAGGCTTTTCCAGCGGCGCCGGCGTCTATTACGCCGCAAACTTCGGGAGCCCGCCAACGCTGACGGCAGGGACCCGCTATGCAGTGATATTTAGATTGGTTTCGAACCGCGCGACGGGCACTCAAGCATACCTCGTCAGTACCGCTAGTCCATACGCGAACGGCCAACGCGTTACTTCAGCGAACAGTGGAGGGACATGGGCAGCGGATACAATGGGCGGCGGGAGGGATCTTGGCTTCAAGACTTATATGAAGAGTGCCTTTGCATCCTCTGGCGATTTTGTCTCGTCATTAAAGGATGCGAACCCCGCAGCGGGTTCAACACCAAACTGGACCACGCTGTCCTGGACCGCAAGCACGCCAGCGAACACCACGCTCAAATTCCAGGTGGCAGCGAGCGATGGCGTGTATGGCCCTTTCACTTTCGTCGGACCTGATGGCACAGCGGCGACCTTCTTTACCGTGAGCGGCGCCTCGCTAAGTCAATTCAATGGTTTTCGGTACCTAAAGTACAAAGCGTATCTAAGCACAACGAATAACAGTGTGACGCCGACCTTGAACGACGTCACGATCTGCTTCGATGATGTACAAGCCGCACTGGGAATTGAAAGTGTAGCCCCGCCGGCAGGCCGGACGTCAGGCGGACAGCAGATTGTTTTGACAGGCGCCTTTGCCGGTTTATCTACGGTGACAATGGGCGGTTCATCGGCGTCGTGGTTTTACACAAACGGCGGCGGCGATACCAGTTCAATCACAGTCACGACACCCGCACACGCAGTGGGCGCCGTGACGATTGATTTGACGCCCACCTTGGGCAGCCCCTACTCGAAAGCAGATGCCTTCGCATATCTGCCGACAGTATTTACTGATGACACGATACTCGTCGGCCAAACGACGGTTAAGGCGCAACACATAATCGAACTGCGTCAGGCCGTTGATGCGATGCGAGCAGTGGCTGGTTTGAGTATCGCACCCTGGACTGATCCGGCTCTGGCGCCGGGCGATACGATAAGGGTAATTCACATTTTGGATTTGCGAACTTATCTGGACGACGCGGCGAGTCAATTGGGATACCCGACGTCACCATATACCAATCCGGCCTTAACGACGGGTTACGTGATCAAGCGAATACATATTGAGGAGCTGCGCCAGCGCATTCGGGTTATCGCTGGATAACTCAAGTCCTCAATCGGTTCAATAGGCCGGGAGGGTGAGTACGCCAGTTTTCCAATTCCGCTTCCGGCGACAAATCTGATAGTCTTAGGCGCCGCGCAAGCTGCCACTTCAGTTAGGCCCCAGGTGTTTTGCTGTGAAGCTCATTAAAAAGCTCTTAATTGTATTGCCGGTTGTACTGGCGACCTTCGGCAGCGCGCTCGGTCAATCCACGGACCCCGCCCTGCCCACCGCCATCCTCTCAAACGAAGTCTCAGCCAGAATCCCGGCGCTGGATCTGGGCGATCCGCGGATGACGCGGCACTACTATGCGTTCGAAGGCACGCCGGGCGATTTGGTCATCAGCATTAACAGCCGAAATCTCAATGGGGACATGGACGTCTTCACGGCGGTCACCTTGCGGCCGTTGATGAAGATCAGCATCTACGCGAACACGATGCCTCCGGAAGTAACCAAGAGTATTTATCTGCGTACGAAACAGACTCTGATTCTGCGGATAGAAGCGCGCTCGCCGAATGACGACGTTGGCAATTATCGGATTCGCTTTAGCGGCTCGTTCGCGGCTTTCAGCGGCGGCATTCCGGTAGCGGAAACATCTTCGGAAGAGACGGGCGAGGTGGCCAGCTCCCAGACGGGGTCGAGGCGATTGTCTTCCGTTGGAGCGACCATCAATCAGCCGCCCGAAGAAACTCCAACCGCGACTCCGGAACCGAAGCCGTCCACCGAAACCGCGGCTGAGAAGCCGGCCGAAGAGGAAGAGACGAAGAAGGAAGAGCAGCCAAAACCGACGCGTAAGAAACCAGCAAAGGCTACGCCGTCGGCCCGCAATCCACGTCGCCGCACCACGCCGGCGCGTACCAAACCAACCACGACGGAAACGGAAACCGCCAAGACCGAGCCCGCAAAAACGGACACGGAGGAACCTAAGAAGCCGACTGAGGGGGAAGAGAAGCCGGATACCGCGACCGAAAAGCCCGCGACCGAAGAGAAACCCAAAGGCCAGGAACCTGCTATCCAGCCCGGAGCGCACCTGATCATCGAAGAAAAAGACGGGACCCGGATCGATCGGCCGATGTCGACGATTCGCCGCGTGATTGTCGAAGGCAATCAGATTGTGATTGTGCTGAAGTCGGGACGCACGGAACGCATCCCCATGTCGGACGTGACCCGGATGTCGATCGAGCCACCGCAGTGAATGAATAAACCGCTACTCGTTAATATTGTCGAGTGAATTAAACTTCCAGCCAGCCCTGGTGCGCGAAAAACTGTAGATAATTACAAAATCTCCCGTGTTTTGTATGCGACAGGCAACGGAAAAGCGTTTTGAGTTTTGCGGATCGATTTCGGGTTTCGCTTCGGCAAAGCACCGCGCCGCATCTGTCTCTCCGTTAAAGACCTGGCGATAACGCTTATTCAGTTGAGCGGCTGTCTTAATGCTCGGCATACCGTAAGTCATTTCGATTGGAAACTGCGACATTTGACCCACGGCTGCTCGGTCGCCCTTGATCACCGCGGCCTTAAACTTAGTCCAGAAGGTTTCGATCGATTGGTCACGTTGAACATGGGCACTGGTCGCGAAACCGAGACTCACAATCAACACAACGAAACCAGCGATCGCTTTTCTTCTCATCTTCCTTGCGACTCCTGTTTTTTAGGTTCGTCTAATTCCGTGTGATTTAGTGGATCGGCTCGACACGAAACGACACGAACACTTTCAATTACGTTGACCGCGCGCGGCGCCATTCATCACGGCTGATCCCGTAGATGAAAACGTTGCGGCCGAGGACTTCAGTGCGGCCTTCGATCTTTTCACCGAGCCGCTCAGCCACGCGAATCGAGGCCACGTTCTCTGGCGCGATCAGGCTGATCACATGATCGCGATCCATTTCGGTAAAGGCATGTTCCAGAGCCCGCTCGGCGCCTTCGGTGGCAAAGCCTTTTCCCCAGCTGTCTCGGCCGAGTGTCCAGCCCAGTTCGAATCCCGGCCAGCCGGCCGGATTCATGAAGCCAATCCGACCAACCAGCTTGCCGGACTGCTTTTCTTCGACGGCCCAGATGCCATAATCGCGAAAATACCAGTGACCGATAAAGGTGGCCATTTGCCGCCAGACTTCCATCTCAGTCATCGGGCGGCCGTCGCCGAGAAAGCGCATGACTTCCGGGTCGCGGCAAATGTCCGTAAACTGCTCGAGGTCATCCTCGCGAAACCAGCGCAGCAGCAATCGTTCAGATTCTAAACGGACCTCTTTCATCTCTAAGCCTTTGAGCCCCAGCGCACCGCGAGCGCAATCGGTAGCCCGATGCCGAACATGTGTATCAACAACCCACCGACCACGGAAGGCCATGGATACGGCATCTTGAAAGGAAGAGCTGACAGCGGCAGCACCACGAAATTCATTACCAGATAAACGCAAAGTCCGTAGAGGATGCCGCAGATGACTGAAATACGGCGCTGGGTCTGGTTCCGCGCCGCAGATAACTGTAAACACATGCGTAAGTGATATCGAAAACTCCGGCGACGAACCCGCCGAGCAGGCTGGCCAGAAACGATTTCAGCGAAAGTCCCATGTAGCTTTGCTTCTAAGGCATCTCGCCGGTTAAGTCAATGATTAGTCTTGCGTGATGTCTCGTTTGTTGACCCTTCACCCCATGGACACGTTCGCTGGAACTTAACGACTAGCAACCGCGAAGCGGTTGAGCCAACAAAGCCCAGGGTTGACGCGTAAGCGCTACCCTGGGAACCGCGCGACAATTCCGATTCGCAACCCTGTCAGGGTTGCGGTTTCTGGTGAAGGCTTTCTTTACCCAACGTAGCCTTCGGCAACGTTGGGCTGTAGGTCGAAACCGCTTCGCGGTTTGAAGCGGAGCTTAATAATTAGGGTAAAAACTTTGACACGTCACAGCGACGATGCTATTGATGCGATGACAATGAGTCGCTTCCCCTTTCCCGCAAACTGCATTGCTCGGCGATTGAACGCGGTCGCTTTAAGTTTGGTACTTCCAATGTCAATCGCCGCCGCCGCGCCTTGCGATCAGATTAAGGTTCGGCCGGAAGCCTGGGCACAAAAGCGAGTTGACGGGCTCGTGCTCGCTGCCCGGGCCTGGTTCGAACGAGACTCAGCGGAGAGATTCTATGAGCGCACTATTAATGGAATAGCGCGCGAGGTTGAGAGGTGCCGGCTGGCGCAGGATGCAGAGTTCCAGTCCAGGTACCCTGAGCTTCTGGGTTACGTGGCGATGCTCGAGCTGGCGCTTCAACCGGATCACGAGCTCGGCTTTAACGTTTCGGATCGGGTTTATTTTGCCGAGACACGACCGTATGTCGAGATTCCGGACTTTTTACTGACGCAAGATTTTCTTAGAGCGGTCAGCCGCTACGAAACATTGCCGCAAGCCAAGTTCATGCTGCGCCAGATGAATTCCGGCCGCGCGCCGGACGAACAGCTTCTGTTTTTTAGTTACGAGTCGAGGCATTTGGGAACGCCCGACAATCCTGACAGCTACCAGCGCCTGCTGATTGTCGTGCCGGGCAATGCGGCGCTCCGAATTCCGGAGAAGTGGGTGCAGTTTGGCGTGCCCGATCCCGGGCGGCGCGGCTCAGTGCGAAATGTTTCCGTGGTGGCCGCGTTGGCGAGCGCTGAAGGAACGACCAACGTCTACTTCAAAGATTATTTTCGGACCTTCCGGAGTAACGGTTCGATAACCATCAAAGGCCGCTGGGATCTCGGGTACGGAGATGACAACTGCACACAGTGTCACAAGAGCGGGGTGCTGCCGATCTTTCCCGTGGCGGGCAGCGTGAGCAGGGACGAAGAGGCAATGGTGGCCACCGTCAACGCGCGCTTTCGCACTTATCCGCAACCGCGCTTTGATCGCTATCTTGACGCGACGAAATTTGGACCTGGGCTCGGCTCAGTTAGAAATAACGAAGCCGCGTCGTTTGCCGGCTTAAACCTGCCCTCAAACCTGGGCACTGACGGCAAGACCTGTGCGGCCTGTCATCATGCCGAAGGATTCGGAGCGCTCAACTGGCCGATGGATCGCGTGCTGATTAGCTCTTATGTGAAAGGCGGGCAGATGCCGCGCGGTTCAAAACTCACCATAGCGGAACGGAACCGGCTATATCAGAGGTTGATCCAGGATTACTTCGCAATCGACCCGGTGAATCCGGGGATACTAAAGGGTTGGTTGTTGGGGCAGAGGCGCGCGCGATCTTAAGCGCATCTCTTATGGTTCACTTCTTTCCTGATTTCAATTCCGCCAGTTTGTC
The DNA here is from genome assembly GCA_038040505.1 of Acidobacteriota bacterium. Taxonomy (GTDB): domain Bacteria; phylum Acidobacteriota; class Blastocatellia; order Pyrinomonadales; family Pyrinomonadaceae; genus UBA11740. The sequence goes on from JBBPID010000034.1 coordinate 42,625, forward strand.
TCGAAACTGAGTCAAGTCTTCGTTGGTGGGATCTGCTTTGGCGAGTTTGTTGATGGTCTCTTCCGCTTCTTTGGTCTTGCCGGCGCTTAGCAGCACGCTGCACAAACCATCCAGAACCGGAACATTCTTCGGCTCAATCAGTAACGCAGCCCGATACCATTTCTCGGCGGCGTCGAAATGGCCGGCATCCATGTTCACCATGCCCAGCCATGCAAGCACTTCAAAGTCTTTGGGCCGCAGCTGATTGGCTCGGAGCAGGTATTCGATAGCCTGATCCAATCGTCGAATTTGATATTCAAGTTTAGCGGCAGTGAATTGTGCCTCGAAGTTGTCCGGCTCTTCCCGAGCGCGCTTCATTGATTCCTGGACCTGGGCAAAGACCTGCTGTTGCGAGTCACCACTCTGGTCACCACCGAGAGGCGGATGGTTGGGCGGCAGGTTTTGCTGCTGGGTCGTCGTCGGTGCGGCGCGCGAGGCGGCATCCCGTTGGCTCCAACCACTGGCCAGCATAAAGCCGGCGATAAAGCCCACCAGGATTCCAATGATGACGAAGAGAAGGTTATCGCGGGACATATCTTACTAATCTGCGTTTTTTAATAATCCGCGAATCTGTTCCCGCAATTCGGGATTGTCAGTGTGACCATGTTGGGTAATCGCATGATTGACGGCAGCATCCAACAGTTCTTCTTCGCTTCCTTCCATACGTAGAGTGCAGCCGCGCTCACTCGGATACTCGCGGCAGTCGATTGCTTTTCTGTCCGGCATGATTGGTCTCCTTGCTGATACGTTACTTATCGCGAGCCTTTAGCATTGACTAACTCTTTTGCTTTGGCAATCTGATCAGAAATTGTTCGCACCTCTTCAGACCCCGGAGGCAGATCACGCAAAAGCTTCTGCCAGGTCTCGATGGCCTTCTGATAATCGCCGGCCTGGTAAGCAGCACTGCCAAACAGATCGAGCGCCTTTTGATTCTTCGGATCCAACTGCAGCGCCCGCGTCAGCGCTTCTGTCGGCTTGCCCGTCAGTCGCCGCTGGTTAGCCATCGCCAATGCCTCAGCAAAGTCGGTCCAAAGGTTGGCGTCTTTGTCGTTTAAGGCTATCGCGCGGCCGTATGCATCGGCGGCGTCTGAATAGCGTTCGAGCATCATGTAACTGCGAGCGAGCATCACCCACCCTTCGGCGTCGTTCGGATTCTGCTGCAGTCGCTGCGCCAGCTTGTTGACGTTCTCTTCAATCTGCTGCTGCGAACGCATTTCCCCGGGCCGGGTTGCCGCGCCGGGAGCCGCCGTCGAAATTGCACCGGGAGTGAGCGCTCTTGGGTTTCCGACCAAAAAGTAAAAGGCTACTGCGACTATGGGGATCGCCGCGGCAACTCCGTAACCGAACTTGCGCGCGGCAGGTGATGCGACCGGCGCTGAATCGACGCTTTGCTTCTGCACATCATCGAGTAGGCGTCGCTCGAGCTCATCCTTTTCCTGTTGATATTCTTCCTGCTCGATCAAGCCGTGCTTGAGATCCGCTTCCAGTTCCTGATACTGGTCCTGATAAACCGCCAAATTCGCCCGGCGCTGATCGTCCGCCCCTGCTTCCTGCTTCGTGTCCAGAAAAGCGGGGAGCACGAACCAAAGGGCAAGCAAAACCAGCAGGGTACAGATGATCCAGAAACTTAACATCGTATTTTTAGTCGCGCTAAACCTGCCCGCGCAAAAGGTCCTCAGCCTGTTTGCGTTCGCCCGGCGTCAAAGGCTGGTCCTGAATTAATGTCTTACGCCGCCCAACATAGCGATACAAGATCATGATGCCGGCCACCAGCAGCACGAACGGTCCGAACCAAAGCAAATACGTCGAGGCCTTTACCGGTGGGTTGTAAAGAATAAAGTCTCCATAACGTTGAGTCAGGAAAGCGATGATCTCGGGATCGGTTTTCCCGGCTTTGATCTCGTTGCGAATCTCGCGTCTCAGATCTTGGGCAAGATCAGCACGAGAATCAGCGAGAGTCTCGTTTTGGCAAACCAGGCAACGCAGTTGTTCGGTCAGGGCCTTCATGCGCGCTTCGATTTGCGGATCTTCGTTAGGCTGTGCCTCTCCGGCGACCGCCGGAGCGGGCACGAGCGCGAAGATAATCGCCAGCAGCAGGATGATGCGTTTCATTTTGCCTAAAGATCCTAACTACGAAGTTGTCTTTTGGAGTGCGCTGACTTGTGAAAGCGGCAATCCCGACAGGTCGGGACCGCACTCTCAAAACGGAGCACACTGCTCTATTGGTTCAATCGCCTAACCAAAGGGACGATCTTCTTTTCCCAGACGTCCGGAGTAATCGGCCCGATATGTTTGAAGCGAATGATCCCGTCGCGATCGATCAGGTAGCTTTCGGGCGCTCCGTAAACCCCGTAATCGATGGCCACGCGGCCGTCGCTATCAAAGGCGTTCAGAACATAAGGGTCGCCGTCATTTGCCAACAGTTGCAGGGCCGCAGCGCGATCGTCTTTGTAATTCAAACCATAGATCGGCACAACGCCCGACTTTGCATATTGAAGTAAGAACGGATGCTCGTCGCGGCAGGCCACGCACCAGGTGGCCCACACATTCATGAGCCAAACTTTGCCGCGCATCTCCTGGGCCGAGAAAGTCTTCGCCTGATCCCGAAGTTGCGGTAACTGAAACGCGGGCGCCGGGCGGTTGATTAGCGGCGACGGGACTTCATGCGGATCGCGATTGAGCCCGATGGCCAGAAAAGCCACGAGGGCGATAAACAACGCGAGCGGAATTAGCAAAAGACGATTCATGATTTCGATCCGCAGCCCTGGCCCCTCCCAAGGGGAGGGAAAACACAAACTCACTCAGCACTCGCCGGAGTTGATACGACCGCCACCGGGCTCTCCTTGTCCTTAACTTGGCGCGTTTCTGTCTGTTTCTTACTTGCCAGCGCATAACGCCGGTCCGTGACCGCAAAGCCACCGCCGAGCGCCATCAGTAACGCTCCACCCCAAATCCAGTTCACCAGCGGCTTGTGATAGACGCGCACGGTCCACGCGCCGGTCGCAACTTCATCCCCCAGGGACACATAAAGATCGCGGAAGATGTTCCGATCGATGGCGGTTTCTGAAGTCACGTTTTGCGCCGCGGTAAAAGAGCGCTTCTCCGGATGCATCATCGTAACCAGAGCTCCGTCCTTCGTGACTTCCATGTCGGCACGCACGGCCTGATAATTTGGCCCCTGGATCTGGGCCAGGTTATTCAACCGAAATTGATAACCGCCCACGCTGACCGTGTCGCCGACACTCATCTTGACGTCTTTCTCGCTCTGATAGCTGGTGACGACGGTGACGCCGGCAATAAACACTGCGACGCCGACGTGGGCCAACTGCATTCCATAATAGCTTCGCGAAGTCGCTTTCACTTTGCCCAGAAAACTTAACCCACCCGAAGTCGTCTTAATTCGGCTCCAAAGGTTCTGGACCGCGGTCGCGACGATCCAAAACGCGAGCAGCAGACCCAGACTCGCGCGCCAATTCCAACCTCCGATCGCGAAGGGAAGCAGCACACCAGTTAGCAAACTAATAATGAATGCCCAGCGCAAACGCACCGCGAGCTCAGGCAACTTGACGTGCTTCCAGCGGGCGATCGGCCCGACGCCAATCAAAAACATCGCCGGGGCCATCAACGGAACAAATACCGAGTTGAAGTAGGGCGGACCTACGGAAAGCTTGCGCAGATTCAGGGCGTCGATGAACAGCGGATACAGCGTGCCCAGCAGCACTGAACCGGCCGCGACTATTAACAGCACGTTGTTGGTCAACAAAAATGATTCGCGCGAAATAACTTCGAACTTTGATCCGAGCCCGACTTGCTTCGCCCGCCAGGCGTATAACCCCAGTGAGCCGCCAATGACAAGCGTCAGAAATGCGAGAATAAAAACACCGCGCTTGGGATCAGTGGCGAAGGCGTGCACCGAAGTCAGCACTCCGGAGCGAACCAAAAAGGTGCCCAGCAAGCTCAGCGAAAAAGCTGCGATCGCCAGCAGCACAGTCCAGCTCTTGAACCCGCCGCGTTTCTCAGTCACAGCCAGCGAGTGAATCAGTGCGGTCCCGACCAGCCACGGCATGAACGAAGCGTTCTCAACCGGATCCCAGAACCACCAGCCACCCCACCCCAATTCGTAATAGGCCCAGAAACTTCCGAGCGCGATGCCACAGGTCAGAAACATCCAGGCGACCGTGGTCCAGGGACGCGACCAGCGCGCCCAGGTTGCGTCCAGCCGTCCGCCAATTAGCGCCGAGATCGCAAAGGCGAACGCCACGCAAAATCCGACATAACCCATGTAGAGCATCGGCGGATGCGCAACCATCGCCGGATCCTGCAGCAGGGGATTCAAGTCTCGACCATCAGGTGGGATGGGAAATTGGCGCACAAACGGATTCGAAGTCAGCAGCATGAAAAGCAGAAAGCCCGTGCTGATCACAGCCATCACCGCCAGCACGCGTCCGACCATTTCCGCAGGCAGACGATTGCTGAACAAGGTGACCGCGACCATCCAAAACGTCAGCATCAGGGTCCAGAGCAGAAGCGAGCCTTCATGCGATCCCCAGGTCGCCGCCAGTCGATAGTGAAGCGGCAGGCGCGAATTGGAATTCGTGGCTACGTTCAGGACGGAAAAATCATTCGAGATAAACGAGTAGGCGAGACAGCCAAAAGCAATGGTGACAAAAATGAATTGGGCCTGAGCTGCCGGCTTGGCCACATTAACGAATTGCGGGATGCCGCGGCCGGCGCCTACTAACGGCAGGACGGCCTGGGTTACGGCGAGCATCAACGCCAGGATTAATGCGAATTGTCCGACTTCAGGAACCATTTAGGTAAAACTGCACAATTATGATGAGCGCTGAGCAGCGGCACGAAGTTCACTTCTCGACCAAAGTCTTTGTGGCTTTTGCTTTATCGATGGCCTGGCCCGCCTCAGGAGGCATGTAGTTCTCATCATGCTTTGCCATGATCAGATCAGCATGAATTCCTCTATGAGTTCCTTGGCGCGGTTCGGCGCATCGGGCGTGAGATCCACGAGTTCGCCGCCCGTGAAGACCGGCCGGGCCTCGGGCGTCTGCAGGCTGAGCGCACCGTGCGCGTGGCGCCTGCCGCGAATCGATTGAGCGATGCGGTC
>JBBPID010000035.1:0-47154 GCA_038040505.1 Acidobacteriota bacterium
ACTTGGGCAATGGCTGTTCCGCAACGGCGATCAGTGCCGGCAACTCGATTGACACTTCTATGGGGCTAACCCCGCTCGAAGGATTAGTAATGGGTACGCGCTCAGGCGATTTGGATCCGGCTATTGTGGAATTTGTAGCGGCGAAAGAAGGCTTATCAACCCGAGAAATCGAAACCTTGATGAACAAGCAATCGGGCTTGTTGGGAATCTCAGGTCTAACCAGTGATATGCGCGAACTGCTCGCCGAAGCGCACGAAGAGAATGATCGCCGAAGCGAGCTTGCAATCGACATCTTCTGTTATCGCGCGCGGAAATACATCGGTGCATATCTGGCGGCAATGAACGGTGCGGACGCAGTCGTCTTCACTGGTGGAATCGGCGAGAATTCGTGGGAGGTAAGAGCGCGCATCTGTGATGGCCTGCAATGGATTGGGATTGAGCTTGATGCAGAACTGAATCGACAGCACTGCGGCGGACACGAGGGCTTGATCAGTAGGGAAGGATCCCGCCCGGCAGTTTATGTCATTCCGACGGACGAAGAACTATTAATCGCTCGTGATACTGTGCGTTGTGTCTTGAAAGATGGGCAGCATTTGTAGAGTTGCGCGGCCGCACTACTGCACACACAGTTAAAAGCTAGGAGACGTTCAGCCGAAGCTGCTCGACTTAAGCACTAACTTCGCATCCGCGTAGAGTCGGCGGTTCAATCCCGCCCCCCGCTACCAATGTTCACCCCCGAATTCAGGGGGTGACGTGTCAAAATCATCTCAGGTGCGCAGCACCCTTTTCATCTTTTGTCTCCGAGTTTCAGGAACTCATAAGCGGCGACTGAGATCATCACTTGACCATCTCAACGTATTCGGAAACAATCCCCTCAAATCTTGTGTTGAGGTAGATAGGAGTATCCATGGCAGACTACGAACAGGGACGAGACGCTTTACAAAATCTCGTTTCACGAGAGTCTGCTTCGGGCCAGCCTTCGCGGAACGAAGCCAGCACGCGATTTCATGTAATTAACGAATTGATCGAGGACGTGCTCCGCTGGCCGAAGTCCGCTGTAAAAGTCGAACATCACGATGAATCAGGATATTCGGACTACGAACTCGGCTCTCCTTCGAGTGTCGTCATAGAAGCGAAGAGAGAAGGGATTACTTTTGTCCTTCCTACTGGTTGGGATAAGCCAATCGCTCGTCTTGAAACTCTCTTCTCAGCTTCTTCTGATATTGAAGCTTCGGTCAGACAGGCTCTCGACTATGCTCTGCACCGAGGCATTCCGTTTGGAGCTATTTGTAATGGCCACCAGCTTATTGCATTTGTTGCTAGTCGCCAGGACGGTGTCTCTCCAATACGCGGGTCGGCGCTTATTTTTGCGTCGCTTGACGACATGTTTAATAGATTCCATCAAATGTGGGACGCTCTTTCACCCCCAGGTGTTGCGGCTGGGGAATTGTCTCGTTTGCTGAACGCGGAAGTGGTAAGCGCGCCGCCCGAAAAACTTGCCGCGAGAATTGTTGGTTATCCAGGTTACAAGAATAGAAATCCAATCGCGACAGACCTTCAGATACTCGGAGGTCTATTTCTCGAGGATATAGCTCGGGAGCCAAAACTTGAGGATGAATTTCTGCGCGAAACCTACTGTACTAGCGGTGCGCTTTCTCAATACGCCCTAGTAAGCAAGGAACTATTGCAGGCGCGATATGCTAGTACCTTTGAGAAGAATGGAGGTGTCTCTGCAACCCCTGCTGTTACAAAACACGGAGTTTCTGAAGAACTATCTCGCGACGTTTTAACCGCCGGTTTGAGTCGCCGACCTATCTTGTTGGTGGGTGAGGTCGGTGTAGGCAAATCGATCTTTATACGGCACCTTATCAAGATCGACGCAAAAGAGGCGTTCGAGCGAGCTTTCGTTTTATATATCGATTTTGGAAGCAAACCGGCTCTAGCCAGCGATCTTCGCCCCTACGTGGTCCGCGAAATTGTGCGCCAGCTTCGTGAAGGATATGGAATCGACGTGTATGAACGCAATTTTGTGCATGGAGTTTACCATGGCGAACTTCTACGCTTCGCTCGGGGTATTTATGGAGATCTTAAAGAGACCCAGCCCGATCACTTTCGACTTAAAGAAATCGAACATCTTGAAGGACTCATATCTGCTACGGAGCAACACATAAAAGCATGTCTTACTCACGCCGTAAAAGGACAACAGCGGCAAGTCGTTCTGTTTCTCGATAACATAGATCAGCGCCCATCCCAGTTTCAGGAAGATGTATTCCTGATTGCGCAGGCGTTTGCCGACCAATGGCCTTTAACCGCTTTTGTATCGCTTCGTCCGGCCACGTTTGCACAATCGCGAGCGAAAGGATCTCTCGCGGCTTACCAACCCCGCGTATTCACAATTGATCCACCTCGCGTTGATCTAGTAATTACGCGCAGGCTGATGTTCGCCAAGAAGCAACTGGAAACTCATGGACGGTTGGCGACCATGCCAGAGGGCCTTACCTTTCAATCTGGTAATTTGAATCTCTATCTGGACATGCTTTTACGGGCATTCGAAAACGAAGAGAGCATTATTGAGTTCGTCGACAATATGAGTGCAGATAATATTCGCCGCGCTCTTGATTTCATTGCCTCATTCGTCGGAAGCGGACACGTAGATAGTCAAAAGATTCTCAAAGCTGAGGAAACTCAAACGGACGGCTATACGCTTCCGCTGCATGAGTTTCTGCGTGCGGTCGCTCATGGAGATGCTGAATACTATGATCCGTCCAAATCACCACTAATAAATGCCTATGACATTTCATCACGCGATGGACGGGAACATTTCCTAGTAGGATTGCTCATCGCGTTTATCGAACGGCTAGGCCAGGTGGGTGGGTCGGAAGGCTATGTTACGCGCGAGGAAGTCTATCAGTTTGCCCAAGGATTCGGATTCCAAGCCTCGCAAGTTAGGAGTGCCCTAAACCGATGTCTTGAAAAAAGGTTGATTGCAACACCAACCAGCTTGACGGGCGACGATTACTCTAGAATACGAGTTACCACTGTTGGCGCATACACGACCAAGAAGTTGATGTTTATGTTCACTTACTTAGACGCGATTATCGTGGATACTCCTATAGTTGATCCAGAGGTTCGCGCGCAGATTCATGACGTCGGAACAATTGATGCGCGGTTTGACCGCGTATTAACGTTCCTCACCTATTTAGAGACACAATGGTCAAAGCTGAATGCGAGTGCTTCGGATACTTTTGATTGGGCGGCAGGGGCTGCCGAAACGCGCTCAAGCGTTGAAGCAATCCGCAGAAAGTTGGAGGAGAAGTCTGCACGCTACTGGCCAACTTAAGCGCATTAGAAAGGCACCGTTGTTTCACCTACTTAAATCGTCTACAAGACGCATTCAAATCTACTGGGCCCAAGCCCCAAGCTCTCTAATAGTTAATCCACACTTTCATTCATTAGGAAATCACGCGGGCTGAAGATGTCTATGCCTTCGTGCTGCTTGAGCACGAGCAGGTCTTTGTCGCCGGTGATGATGCAATCGCACTTACTGCTGATTGCGGCGGCCAGGATATTGTCATCGTCTGGGTCGCGGCAGACAGGATTCTCAAGCTTCGAAGCTGAAACGACTGTCATTCGTGATCGCAGAACGCTCACAGCTTCAGCAGCCAACTCTGGGGAATAACCGAATTTTTCGATCAGCTTCTCTTGAGTCTCTTCGAGAATGAAATCCGAGGTAAACAGGGTATGCCGGAGAGCGCAGTGTTCAAGAAGTTGATGAGAGAAGCCGCGTGCGATGAGAGCGGCGATTAAGACATTAGTATCCAGGACGATCTTCACGAGACGAAATCAAAGACATCCTGATCGGTGAGGTCCTTGCCTTGTGACATCAGGCGCTCGCGGAGACTGCGAAATCGCCGAATGAAGAGATAATCCGAAACCGCCTTCTCGACTAGCGCGTTCTCAGACAAACCTTCTTCATTTGCTGCGTCGTCGAGAGCGGTTCTCGTCTCGTCGGGCAAACTGATCGTTATCATCTGGCTCATGGGTAACTGTTCCTTACGTCGATTAAGAGTATCGCACAGATCCGAACTTGCGCGGCATGTTTTCATCAAGGAGAATCCTCAAGCGGCGGCTGCTTCCTTTTCGTGCGCCAGCTCACGCAATGCGCCTTGCACGGCGTCCTCGGTCAAGGTCGGATAAGCGTCGACGATCTCAGCGACGGTCATTCCGCTAGCCAGGCACTCAAGCAGAAAGGCTACCGAGACGCGCGTTCCTTGCACGCGTGGTTTGCCGCCAAGATGTTCTTTGTCTGAAACAATCCACTTTTCGTCGCTCATGGTTTTGTTCTCGATTGCACTTAAGTCCTGCGCCCGTCAAAGCAGCGAACGTTTTTGTGTGCCAACTCTCGCTAATCAAGCTACATTCACCGACACAAGCGCATTATAGATTAGCTGGGTAGACTAACAAAGACGGTGGGGAAAACCGTGTCGGTCTTGAACTGAAAGAGGCTGTTTCAGGTGAGCATAGGCGCAAACGAAAATGAGCTGCAATCCGCGTAAATGTTCCGTACTTACATCGTGGAATCATGATGGGTCGGCCGAGGTGTTCAGCCCTTAAGCTGAGCGAGCAGACACACTATCGAATGAGACTGAACAAGATACGTCGGGCCGGCGATGGGCTGCGCTTCCTCCAATTCGCAGATGTCGTCCGGCGACGCGGAGGAGGTATCAATCCACCGCCGCCAGCCTCCGCCTTCCTCACTCGGCGGAAGCTCGAACCCGAGCGCCTCCCAGTAGGCATTGATCATGATGTGAAACATCCCGCCCGCCGGTCCCCGTGCCGTGAAAGCGAGGCTGTGAGATTCGTCGCTCCAATCCGGCTGATCGAGTTTAACGCCGTGAATCTGAATGCGAGCCTCACGAAGAAAATCAGCGAGCGTCTGACAGTCATGCCACCCTAACTGGCTCGCGAGGTGCAGGCGGTGGGAGACAAGCCGCTCGACGAAGCGGCGCACGTCGCCGTGCCGTTCGAGCAGTGTCCAGTCGAACCAACTCGTCTCGTCGTCGTGACAGTAACCGTTGTTGTTGCCGCGCTGCGTTCGCCGCACTTCGTCACCCATCAGGAGCATCGGCGTGCCCTGGGCCAATAGGGTCAGTGTCAGGAAATTCTTCACTTGACGGTTGCGAAGCGCCTCAATGCTCGAGTTATCGGTCGGCCCCTCGACGCCGCAGTTCCAGCTGAGATTGTCGTTGGCGCCGTCCCGGTTTCCCTCCGCGTTGCCCTCGTTATGCTTGAGGTTGTATGACACCAAATCGTTGAGCGTAAACCCATCGTGGCAGCTGACGAAATTAATGCTCCGTTTTTGCTGCCACTTTTCGGGCCCAAAGACATCTGGGCTGGCGATAAGTCGGGGTGGGATCCTGGTGACGGTCCCGTTGTCGCCTTTCATGAAGCTACGAATGTCATCACGAAACTTCCCGTTCCATTCCTTCCAGGCGTTACCGACGAAGCTTCCGACCTGATAGAGGCCCCCCGCGTCCCAAGCCTCAGCGATTAGCTTTGTCCCGGCGAGCACGGGATCCGTCTCGATGTCCCAGATGACTGGCGGGTCCTGCATTGGCCGGCCCATCTCATCGCGCGACAGGATCGAAGCGAGATCGAAACGAAAACCATCCACATGCATCTCCTCGACCCAGTGGCGGAGGCTGTCAAGGATCATCCGGCGGACGACTGGCTGGTTCGCGTTCAGGGTGTTGCCCGTCCCAGTGTAGTCGGCGTAGCGCGAGCGGTCTTGCTCAAGAATGTAATAGACCTCGTTATCGAAACCGCGAAAGCAGATGGTCGGACCGTCCACCCCGCCCTCGGCGGTGTGGTTGAAAACCACGTCGAGTATCACCTCAACCCCGGCGCGGTGCAGCGCCTTGATCATCTCGCGGAACTCATCGACGGGTCCGAGCGAGTCTTTGCGGAGGCTGTAGCCGGAGTGCGGCGCAAAGAATGAGACGGGCTGGTAGCCCCAGTAGTTCTTCAGCCCCGCGGGCGCGTCCTGTTCGTCGAATTGAAAGACGGGCATCAACTCGACCGCGGTAACGCCGAGTTTCTGGAGATACGGAATTTTTTCAATCAAACCGGCGTAGGTGCCCCGCCTCTCTGGCGCAACACCGGAACTCGCGTGGCGAGTGAAGCCGCCCACGTGCATTTCGTAAATCACAGTCCTGGCCCATGGGTGACGGAGCGGCGCATCGCCCTCCCAATCGAATTTGCCCTGGTCGAACACTACGCTTTTCATTGCGGTGGCGGTGTTCTCTCCCGGTTCGCTGGCGGCGCGGCGACTGTAACTGGTCGGCACTACAACACTCTTCCCGTATGGATCGAGAAGAACCTTGCTGGGATCGAAACGAACGCCTCTTCCTGGATCGTACGGGCCAGTGACGCGGTAACCGTAAATCTGTCCGGCCTGCAGGCCGGGGACAAATACGTGCCAGTAGAAATATGTTCGGTTCTTGGCCGGATCGAGTGAGATTGTGCGCGCCGGGTGTGCATCGTCGGCGCTATCGAATAGGAGCAATTCGACCGCCGTGGCGTTTTTGGAATAGACGCTGAAATTGACGCCGTCCGCCCGGCCCGTGGCTCCGAGCGGAAAGCTCTTTCCTTCCACTTCACCAACATCCGTCAATTGGCTCATCGCTTTACCGCTGCCACAGGATCTGCGGCGCTTCGAGCGGAATGATGGCCCCCGGGTTGTCTGCTATTACTCGCGCCGTGTAATCCGATGCGGAGCGCGTCGCGGGTATGCGCACCCTGTACAAATAGCTGCCGGCGATTGACGCTTGCTCGTTCTCGAAATTCATGACGTGGCGCTCAGCAGGACCGCCAGGCAACGCATCCCCATAGACTTCGACCTTTACAGAGTCTGGCGAAATCTCACCGAGATGTACTTGCAGTTGAAAGTGATGCTGTCCGTCGTTTGTCTCAACTCTCATCTCGCTCATTCGCACATGGGCCCAACGCTCAGCGAGCGCCCGTTGCCAATTGATGATGCGCGCGGTGGGCGCGCCATCCTGCTGCGAACGCTCATGGTAGATGGACGCGGCGCGCAGATAATATTTTTCCGTGTACTCGCGGACCGCTCGGTCGGCGGAGTACTGCGGCGTTAGGCGTGCCATGCTCTCGCGCACGTGCGAAATCCATCCGACAGGCAGCCCGCGCGAATCGCGATAGTAGAAGAGCGGGACAATTTCCTGTTCCAATTTGGTGTAGAGCGCTTCCGCCTCGGCGGCATCTGACTGCGTATCATCAAGATGCTCTTTGCGAATAGCCCAACCAACGCCAGGTTCGTAGGCCTCAGCCCACCAGCCATCAAGTTCCGATAGATTTATTCCACCGTTCGCCAGCACCTTCATGCCGCTGGTACCACACGCCTCCCACGGCCGTCGCGGGTTGTTAATCCAGACATCCACGCCGTGCACCATTTGCTCTGTCAGGAGCATGTCATAGTCGCTGAGGAAAACAGCATGCGGGCGCACCTCAGGCCGGCGGCGAATGAAGTCCGTCCATTGACGAATCAGTGCCTGGCCCGGTTCATCCGCGGGGTGCGCCTTGCCGGCAATCAGCAGTTGCACCGGCCGATTCGGGTTCGTCAGGAGGCGCACCAATCTCTCTGGATCTTGCAGCAGTAGAGTGGGCCGCTTGTAAGTTGCGAAGCGACGCGCGAAACCGAGCGTCAACACGTTAGGATCTAAGATGCGCGCGGCCTGGTCCACCTCTGCGGCTGGCGCGCCCGACGAGGAAAGCTCTCGGGCGAGCCGGCGGCGGCTGAAGTGAACCAGTTGCGCACGCGCGTTGGATCTCATTTGCCATAGCTCGGCGTCCGACACGCCACGCATGTGCTCGGTCGTCTTGCTCTTCGACATTCCCATCCAACGATCTTTGCCGCATGCTTTCTCCCAAAGCTTGTCGGCTTCCGATGAATCCCAGGTCGGTACGTGGACGCCGTTCGTCACGTGGCCGATTGGCACTTCGTCCTGAGGCCAGCGGGGAAAGAACGACTGGAAAAGACCACGACTCACGTCCCCATGCAATCGGCTGACGCCGTTTGCCGCGCCACTTCCGCGAAGAGCAAGATAAGCCATATTAAATTGTTCACCCTCATCGTCGGGATGTTCGCGTCCAAGCGCCAGCACGTCGCGCATACTGAGGTTCACGTCTTCGGCGAATGAAGCGAGGTACTTGGCAATCAATTCTGGTGCGAAACGATCGAACCCGGCGGGTACGGCCGTGTGCGTTGTGAAGACATTACCGGGGCGGGTTGCTGCGAGTGCTACTTCGAAAGGTTGTCCTGTCTCTTGCATGAAACTGCGCGCCCGTTCAAGCACGGCAAAGGCAGCATGCCCTTCGTTGAGATGACAGACTTCCGGACGATAGCCCAGTTTTCTCAGTAGTCTCCAGCCGCCGACACCCAGCATGATTTCCTGCAGCAGTCGTGTCTCCGGCCCACCGCCATAGAGTTCGCTCGTAATCGCGCGATGAAATGGCGGGTTGGCTGGATCGTTGCTATCTAGTAAGTACAGAGTCGCCCGGCCCACTTGTGCCTTCCACGCTCGCAACCAAACGCTATAGCCGGGAAGCTCGAACTCGAGACGGACCCACTCCCCATCCTTGTCGCGCACGGGCATGATTGGCAACAGTCCCGGATCGTTATAAGGATAGAGCGCTCGCTGCGCTCCATCGGCATCCAGGACCTGGCGAAAATATCCTCGTTGATACAGCAGTCCTACGCCGACGACTGGGACGCCGAGATCGCTCGCAGCTTTTAGTTGATCTCCAGCAACGTTGCCGAGACCGCCTGAATAGATCGGTAACGCTTCGCTCAACATGAACTCCATGCTGAAGTAGGCGACGCAGCTCAAACCCGATTGCGCGTGCTTCTGCTGAAACCACGTGTTCGCCTGCATCTGTTCCTGCTTGGCGCGGGCAGCATCGTCCACTTTCCCCCGGAAGTTCGGGTCGGACATTAAGGACTTAAGCTTTGAGAGCGAGACAGTCAGCAAGACCACCCAGGGATTATGTGTCAGCGCCCAAAGTTCGGGGTCTAGTGGTTCCCACAACTGCTCCTCACCGTGGCTCCAAGACCAGCGCAGATTGAGGGCCAGATCGACGAGTGTGTCGAACCCGTCGATGTCGGACTTGAGCCAGATTGAATGGGCTTGGTCGGGCATATCTTCTCCTATTGCACTGTCACAAGATTTCGAAACGCAGGCATGGTCTGCTGCGGCGACGGTACTAGCGCATTCAGTCGCGGCGGATTAGTACGGCGCATCTCGCAAAGCCAATCTGGTTCGATCTGGTGGCGATCTAGAGTTTCAATCACGCGTTGAGGATTCCCGAAATCCGCCCAACCCGACGTGCTGTCTTCTAGAACCAGAAGATTACTCGCGTCCAGGCTCAAGACGTCCTTCGAAAAATCGATTGTTTCCATCTCATGGTAGACCGTATCCAAATCTCCAGCCGCCAACGCATCTGAAATGACTTTCACGGCGGTTAGTACCCTCGTGCTCAACAACTCGAGAAATGCGCCGGCACGACCGATCGTCACGAACGTATTCCACAGCCCACCCTGCTTCATCAATTCGTGGGCTTCATTGAGCGGCGGCTTCTCGCAGAATCGATTCACGCCGAAGACCGGCTTGCCACTTCCGTTTCCCACCGGAGCTCCGGGTTCGATCCACCCGTATTCGACTTCGGGCGATTGAGGCTTTGCCCCTATTAGAACGATCGATCTATTGTATTTGGCGCTAACTTCGATTCCCCGTTGAACTGTCGCCGCAAACGCCTCGTCATCCTTATAGTAGTGGTCTGATGGAAACAACCCCACGATAGCCTCGGGTTCCTGGTTCCAAACCTGTAGCAACGCCGCAATGATCGCGACGCCAGTGCCGCGATTCGCAGGTTGCTCCAGTACGCGTGAACGATCGACGTCGGCCAGTTCTGCCGTGTAGAAACTGTCGTGGCCCTTCGTAACGACGAACATTATTCGATCGGGTGAGAATACCGGTCGTAGGCGTTCTCGCGTGTGGCCGAGCAGGCTGCGTCTTCCGAAAATCTTGCTAAATTGTTTGGGTCTTGAATCCCCTTCGATTGTGCGGGTGAGACCTTGTAAGCGAGTTCCATCGCCGCCTGCGAGGACAATGGCCCATAGCTGCTCCGCCGCGGTTTGCTCCATCACGCCCACCTTCTTTGTTTCGACAACCACAGGTGCAACAAAGCTTCACTTAGAATGATGCCGGCACCGTCCTCAAAGCGCACCAGGTGATCTGCAACCAGCCATGCACGGTGGAACCCTCGCGCGCGCATGATGCGCCGATTCCCTTGCGGCTTTCTGGTCACAGCGGTCTCAACCAACTTGGTGTTGAAATGTGTGCTCATAAGGGTCTCCGGCCTTGCGTTAGCGCTTTCAATGCACTCTCGCCAACGGCTGCGTTGTTCCGTCGCGGCGGATAGCCATTGAGCGAATTAACGCGTCGGCCGCGGTTTGCAGTTGGACCTTTCGCTCATGCCAATCGACGACCCAGCCTTTAACCGTGTCCACCGTTTCGCGCTCGAGTTGACGATCAGATTTAGTAGTTGGCTTAGCAGAGAAGCCGTTTATGCCTTTTGCTGTCCCGCGCTTTATGATCCTGATTCGTGCTTGCATGTCGTTCACTCCTGGTTGCTTGACTTGGCGTCGAACGCCAGTTCGGCCTTAGTGTTAGCAACAGCCTTGCCACAAAACGCGAGCCTCGACCTGTCGTGATTCGCGTAGATTCCTAACAAAGAACGTATTCTCGGATTTCACTGTGGCGCATAAGTAAAGTGGGAGTTCGTGATTCCCTGAAGACTTCGTGATATTACGAGTCGTAGGGTTCGATATCTTACGGTTCAATCGTCGTGGTCAGCTTCATCACCTTGCCTGCCCGCAAGACTTTCAGAACAATGGGATCTCCCGGCTTGAGGCTGGAGATGCTATTTAAGATGCGGTCATAGTTATCGCCCTCGCCGATCGCGAACGATTCGACCGTCGATGGCACGGTTACATCAATGTCGTTGACGCTTAAAATTACGTCCCCGCCGAGCAGCACGTCTGTGCCTTGAATAGTTACCCGCAAGGTCCCACCGTTTATCCCAAGGCGCGAGCCGATCGATCCTTCGCCGATTTGTTGGACCAGAAAGCCGGCGTCCTGAGGCAGGTTTAGCGCCTTGGCCACGTCGCCGGTCACCAGCACACCATCGATGCCCGACCAAAATGGCTTGCGGTCCAGCAGGAATCGCTTAGTCGTATTCGAAGCGGTGGCGAATGCTAAACCCTCTGAGCCTCCTGACTGGCTCACGATGGTGCTGACTATCCCAACTACCTGACCGTTCATGTCGAACATCGGACTCCCGGAGTTGCCGCCGTTTACTGCCGCGTCGGTCTGGAGAAATTCGAGATACGGCTGAGTCTGGCCGTCTTTATCCAATCGGCGCCGCCCGCTTACGTGACCGGCCGTTAAGGTCTGACTGATCCCATAAGGCGCGCCGATCACAAATATTTGATCGCCGACTTCCACCTTGTCAGAATCACCCAAAGCCACCGGGCTGATGTTTTTAGGCGGTTGTTGCAGTTGTAGCAAAGCAACATCGGCTCGAACATCAGAGGCAATGACTCGCGCGAGGCTGTCCTGGCCGTCAGCGAATTGGACGAGTGCCACATCGGCGGTCTGAACGACGTGCGCGGCGGTCAATACTTTCCCGTCGTTTGAAATAAGGACTCCAGAGCCTACCCCGTCAGTGATCGACATAACCTGTCCGGGCACACGCGCGACATCAACCCTTTTGGTTCTGACGGTTACAACGGATTGATTGACTTTGCGAAACGCCTCCCGAAGCTGTTGGGCAGGTGCGGTGGTATATACGGCCATCATTAGCAAACTTGGTAAGAACACAAATCGAGTTCTAATTTTCATCGTCTTTTAGCCTCCTGAAATCAGCCGTCACATGACGCTGCACAAGGACTGAAGCGCAATAAGTGTTCCATGCTTTAGACAGCTCACCCACTTCGCGACAACGGAAAGAGGAGAAGGTGCGGCTGCCAGCTAAAGCGCACATAAACGATGAGTTTTTGTCGTTGGGAAACCGTGCTATCGCGATCAGCATGCGTTTTGTTTGTTCTGGCACAGGCAGAGATGAATTCGTAATTTCCTGATGACTTTCGTGAAATCATGATGTAGCGACGCTTGGATCTGAGGTTTGGGAAGTTACTGTTAGCGGGGCTTGAAAGAGCTGGCGCCATTCGCGGCTTCCTGTTGAATCCAGCGCTTGACCCAGGAAGGAAGATTTTCGAGCTTGATTTTCCGCGATTGGGCAGCACGGAGAAATTCCATCGCCGGGCGATCTACGAAGTTAACATTCATTAGATCAAGTGCACATTTCTTCGATTTGTTACCATTCTGGACCAACGCTTTCTCAACTTCAGAAACATACTCACTAGTGAAATGGCCGCTAAGGCTCACCCTAACAATCTCGGGAATTTCTGCATCCTGTGTAATCTTGAACATCTGCTTACCACTCCTCTGTTGCAATCAACGGGCACGTCGCGTGCCATGGCAGTTGCGAATTTCTTTTCCGAATCGGCGTTCGTCGCAAGCTAGATTCTTCGTTTCACCAAGAGGATTTCTGGTTTCGTTTGTCTGAGCATCCGTTCGGCCGAAGAGTGTCAGTTGAATTCTTACTGATCATCCGCCTATAGCTCGGCCGCGCAGCTGAGCCTCCAACTCCTCCTCTAAGGTGATAAAGCGATGAAAACTTATCAGGCGAACGCTAAGCAAAAAGAAAATCAATCTCTGACAAAAATTTAGTCTCATTGGGTCACTCCCACTTTCTTGTCCTCTACAAGGCGATTCAGCAATACGCGTTCCAAATGAGGTCCATTGAATTTGCAGCAGGATCGAGAAGGATTTCCAGTGGGATCGAAAGCGGATTCAAGCACAAGGAGGACGTGCTCAAAATTTCATTAGTGAAACGAATTGACGGCAAGGCGTTAACCGGCCGAAAAAACGTAAGGAATTGAAAAAGGATCCGCGCTTTCGCCGATTTCACAATCCAAGGACGAGTTAGGTGCTATGAATTAATAGCGGGAAGTGCGGTATTACTAAACTGGGAGAGACGGCCACCGACCCGCGCTTTGCGGCTTTTTTTTCAAAATGGCCAATACATGGCCAAAAATAACAGGACGCTACCGTTACTCGCTGGTAAGGAATGGGAAAGAACTGGAAAACCATTGATTTCTCTTGGTGGCTGCAACTTTAGAAAAGGCAATAACTTACGTTTTTGCCGAGAGTCCGTTTCGCAATGCGGAGGTCAGGGGTTCGATCCCCCTCTGCTCCACCAATAGAATCAATGACTTAAGGCAGGGCAGCAACCCTGCTTTTTCATTTGCCACCGATTCGTCACTTGAGGCGATCGGACGCACCAAATTTTCAACTGCTCGACGCTTCGCCTCATCGGTGGCGTGGGTGTAACGCAGAGCCATTCGAACGTCTGACCAGCCGAAGATCGCCGCCAGCGTGAAAGCATCCGCTCCGCAGTCAGCCATTCGAGTGGCTGCTGTATGACGCAAGTCATGAAAGCGGAAATCTTTGATTCCTGCCTCGCTCTTCGCAAAGTCAAATCGTCGCTTCACGTCGACCAAACGTCCCTTCGTCGTTGGACTCGGAAAGACATGCTCGCTGGTGGGGTAGTCCTTCCAACACCGCACGGACCGTCTGATTGCTCGGACCGAAACGGTCTTTGCCGTTCTTCGTGATTCGAATGTGAATCACCCCTCGCGGCAAGTCCACGTCGAACCACGTGAGGTCGAAAATCTCTCCCTGCCTCATTCCTGGTGTTAATCGCCATCGTGACCATCCGCTATACCTATTCATAACCCTGAAGCTGCTCGAATAACTTCGTTTCAACAACCTATTGACATCGCCCGCAGAAGAGCATAATGTGTCGCCGCTCAAGACTAAGAGGCTGAATTCTCACGAGCCTATACTTCCTCGCGCACTCGTCAGTCCAGCCCTTTAAGACAATTCTCGGCTTCAAGAAAGGTATTGAAACCATGCCCAAGCAAGAAACCTATTTCGCGAAGGCCAGCAAAAAAGTCGCCGCCGCTCTCGCAAACACCTCTTCTCCGTTTACCATCGAAGTCCGATTTCTTGGAGGACTCACCAAAAAACAAAAAGATGCTTTCAAAAGTGCTGCTGACCGTTGGAGCAAGGTGATCGTTGGCGATCTACCGAGCGTGATGGTAGATGGCGAAGTGATCGATGATCTCTTAATCCTGGCCCAAGGACAGGCAATTGATGGCCCCGGAACAATTCTCGGTCAGGCGGGTCCAACTCGTTTGAGGCCCGCTAGTGCGGGGACAGCCGCATTCCTTCCAGCGAAAGGTAAGATGGCATTTGACACCGCCGACCTCAAACAGATGGAGCAGGATGGAACACTCAAGGACGTTATTACTCATGAGATGGGTCACGTCCTGGGAATTGGAACAATCTGGAGTCACAAAGGTTTGCTGAACGGCGCGGGAACCTCAAATCCGACTTTTACAGGTGCTGCGGCCAAGACTGAATTTGGCAAATTGAAAGGCACCGGGCCCGCCGCGGTTCCTGTGGAAAACACCGGCGGCGCTGGTACGCGTGACTCTCACTGGCGTGAAAGTGTGTTTCGCAATGAACTCATGACTGGATTCGTGGGCGCGGCTAACAATCCGCTGAGTCGAATGACGGTAGGCAGTCTTAAGGATCTTGGATACGTCGTCGATTTTAAAGCCGCCGAAGCTTACACCTTGCCGAACCTCTTTGCTCTTGCTGAAGGTGGAGCACTAGCCCCGCAACCAGCTAAGGGCACGATGCTACCAAACATTCCGATCGTGCTGCCTGATGATAGTCTGCAATAACGAACGGGGCGTAGATCCATGAAAGGGTTTACACGGCCAAAAGCAGAAGTTTTAGCCGAAGACGTTATCGTGCCTGATAAGAACATCATTTCACCGCCGCCTAACCAGTTTACGCACAAGCTGCGGCAAGATGAGCACTATTACTACGACGACCCGCAGCAAGGTAAGCCGGCGAACCGAAAGTTCGAAAAAGGAACAAAGGTGGTTCTTCTCAGGCACGATGGCGGTTCATACTGTCGCGTCAGTGATGGTCGCGGATTGTACGTCGCCATTACGTACGACAGTCTTACGCCACTGTAGACCGCTAGCAGGATATTTTTTGTTTGCAAAACCCTCTCAGCGAGTAATTCTCCAAATGTAAGCTCGGCTCAGGTCGCTCACCTTCGCCAACGCAACTCTTGAAGTCCACGATAAGCAAACTCTTTTAGGAGACCTGGTGATGAAACCTCAAGCCGCCGCAAAGAAGATGATCACTAAAGCAACGAAGCCAGCGAACCTGAAAAAGAAACCTAAGACGAAAACCGAGGCTAAGCAGGAAGCTTCAAAAGCAGTTTCCAGGAATTTGGGTGCCACTCAAACGCTTTCAGGCTTTCTAGATACGGCAGGGACGCTGACTTTGCCGGAGCGCGAAAAGATTATTGACCAGGCCCTGGTTCTGCTTGATGAGTTCTACGTCCACCTGCCGCTGAAGAGAGCAATGCATGCGATTGAACCCTTGCAGCGCCTGAAACTTCTCAAGCAGCGGCACTCGAAACTCTCGGAGCGCGCATTCCACGACGAAATGATTTCAATCTTTGTTCATCTGCGAGACCTGCATACGAACTACATCCTGCCGGATCCGTTTCGCTCCAGAACTGCCTTTGTTCCTTTTCGACTTGAGTCGTACACGGAAAAGGACAAACGCAACTACATCGTTACCCAGGTTTCGCCAACGGTGAAAGATACGAAGTTCAAAGCGGGCGTGAGGGTTACTCACTGGAACAACATTCCCATCGATCGAGCAGTGGAGATCAATGCCGAACGGGAGGCAGGCAGCAATCTGGACGCTCGTCATGCGCGCGGTCTATCAGCAATGACCCAACGTTGGATGGGAATGTCTCTCCCACCTGACGAGGAAAAGGTCACCGTCCGTTACATGGATGGCGACAAGTCGAGAGACATCGAATTCGATTGGATCGTAATTTTGCCAGACAGTCCTGCCACCGGGGTGGACTTGCTCTCAGACACCGGAAAAGTAGCACGACTACTCGGAGTCGACGCCAAAACTGAGATCGAGCGTCGCGTCTTGAAGCTGTTGTTTGCTCCGGAGGCGATGGAATCCGAGCGTCGGATGGCGAAACGAGCAGCCAGCCTGGTTAGGTCAACAGCTGCGACCACTGCCGCTGGTGACAACCTCGCAGAAATGAGCACGATGCCCGATGTCTTTTCATCATTTAAAACGGTCAAGACTTCTCACGGCAAATTTGGTTACATTCGCATTCGCACCTTTAACGTCAACGACGATCAAGCGTTCGTGGAGGAGTTCATTCGTATTGCGAATCTGGTCTCCCAGAACGGACTGATTCTGGATGTTCGTGGAAATGGCGGCGGGCTAATTCTTGCTGGCGAACGCCTTCTTCAACTGTTAACTCCGAAGCGCATCGATCCGGCGCGACTACACTTTATAAACACAACCGGAACCTTGAAGCTTTGCGAAGCCAACCCTGACTTTCTGGGAGAATGGATTCAGTCGATTAGTGAGTCGGTGGAAACAGGGGCACAATTCTCGCAAGGATTTCCGATTAACAGTGCGGACGACTACAACAGCATTGGCCAGAAGTACCAGGGCCCGGTGGTTCTGATAATTGATGCTCTTTGTTACAGCACGACCGACATCTTCACCGCTGGATTCCAGGATCACGAGATCGGAAAGATACTTGGAACTGACGGCAACACCGGTGCCGGCGGAGCAAATGTCTTCGGCCACGACCTCTTACGAAGTCTGCTGCCAGGCGACGATTCTCCGATTCAGGATCTTCCTAACGGAGTTTCATTCCGAGTTGCGATTCGACGGACCACGAGGGTAGGCCCTCGGGCAACAGTTCCGGTCGAAGATCTTGGCATCAGACCCGATGTGATCCATCCACTCACAAAAAACGATCTCATCAACAGCAATGCTGATCTGATTGAAGAGGCGGCTTCAATTTTGGCGAACATGGGCCCAGTTGTCCGCTTGACAGCTGCTGCAGTGACCGCCGCTGATGGTGCGCTAAAGATTACCGCCGAGACTCAAAACGTAACTCGAATCGATCTCTTTCTAAATGATCGTCCCCAGCAATCGCTTGATGTTAATGGCGGAACTACTACCTTCAGTTTACCGAAGCCGGCTGAGCAAGGGACGGTGTTCATCCTGCGTGGCTACAGAGATAACCAGCTGGTCGTTGCACAAAGGCTGTCGGCTTCGGGCAATTGAAGTAGTCAACACTCTGCTCGGCCCGCACCAGCAAGACAGATCACAAGAGAGGACTCAAACATGCCCCTACAAACTCGAATCAAACGCGTCGTGGTATTGATGCTTGAAAACCGATCCTTCGATCACATGTTCGGTTTTTCTGCTGCCCCCGCAGGTCAAACAATCGAAAATCTGGTTGGTAAGAACCTGTCAAATCTTTTGAACCCAGCGAAACCGGAATCTGCCACCAATCCAAAAATCCTCACAAAGAAAACCGCTCCATTCGCCGTTCACGACAAGGAAGGTCCATCTCACTCCTTCAACGGAACCAACGTGCAGTTGTGTAATGACCGTTCAGGTCCGTCAGCACAACATCCGGTCAAGAACAACGGATTCGTGCGCAACTACAGTGATCACCTACTACAAAGCACGCACACGGTGGATAAGAACAATCTCGCTGAGGTGATGAAATCGTTCAGCCCGACACAGCTGCCGGCCATCAACGCGCTGGCGCGCAACTTCTGTCTTTGCGATCACTGGTTCTGCGAAGTACCTGGCCCGACGATGCCCAATCGTATGTACATTCACGCGGCGACGTCCGAGGGCTACGTTCACAACGCATTCGATCGTGAGTTTAAGTCAAAAACCATCTACCAGTTGCTCGACGCTGCCGGACACAGTTGGGCAACGTACTTTCACGACTTCAACGAAGTCTTGCAATTCAAGGCTTTAACAAAGACGCCCGATCACTTCCGACGCTTCGACGAACGTTGGAAGTCTGACGTCGCGAACGGGAAGCTGGCCACGTATAGCTTTATCCTTCCGCGCTTCATGAACAAGACGAATGCTCGGGCTAACTCGCAGCACGCCCCGGAAGATGTACGCTTTGGCGAACACTTGATTGCCGACGTCTACGACGCACTGGCAGCCGATCAGGCTCTGTTTAATGAGACGGCACTTATCGTCACGTACGATGAGATAGGTGGTTTTTATGACCACATCGCACCTGGAAGCGCACTCAATCCAGATGGTCAAGACTCACCAAATCCAGACGACAACGCCACCTTCCAGGTCCCAACCTTCAAGTTCGATCGCATGGGACTTCGCGTTCCTGCTTTAATTGTCTCGCCATGGATTCCGAAGGGCATCGTGGAGAACAGAAATCTTCAACATACTTCAGTAATCAAAACTATGAGCGAGATGTTTGGACTCGCCGGGCCGTTGAATAAGAGAGACAAGAGTGCGACTTCATTCGCGGATCTCTTTAAGAAGCTAAGCGCTCCACGTCCAGCCACCGATATGCCGAAGAAACTGCCCCGACCCTTACTTACCGATGCCGTCGTTTCAGCTGTGGCGGGCGTGCCAATTGATCCTGCCGATGAGCCACTTGATCCACTAGCCAAAGAATGGTTGGAAGGAACAATAAAACTAACTGCGAAGAGTCCCTCGATAATGGCGTTGGGCGCGGCGGCGCTCGTAGCGGCACCTCCAGCTACTCAGGGCGCAGCGTCTGATTTTGTGGAAGCGAGAGTGAAGATGGCCTTCAAGATTTGATGCTGGCCTGGCATAGAACGGGAGAAAGAACTGGAAAATCCTTAAAGTCTCCTGGTGGCTGCAACTTTCGAAAAGGCAAATACTTAGGTTTTTGCCGAGAGTCCGTTTCGCAATGCGGAGGTCAGGGGTTCGATCCCCCTCTGCTCCCACCAATCAACTAAGAAGGAATGACGAGCCGGTGCTCGCCGTTTTTACTGTTACCTCGAGCTTCCGCACTCGCACCAAGACTTCGGTTGGAATCATCTAGCCACCGACCGGCGAACTATCCCTATCCCCAATGCCTGATTATTCCTTCACATGCGCTTCCCTTTAGGCTTTGACTGATTACTCGGAAGCAACCTATTGAATTAGATTCGATTCGTCCTCTCGATCTGAGGGTTGAGAGTCGGCAAGCTCGGAGTCAGGTGAATTTAGCCATTCCTCACCGAACTCATCTTCAACTTCTTCCCCCCGCGCGATGCGTTTCTGTCTTTCTTCCCACTTAAGGTTGAACTCTCGATCGAACTCTTCGCGCCGGCGATTTTCCTCGTCCCATTCCTCGCGAGTGCGGCAGAACGAAAAAGCAAAGCCGTCGTCCATGTTGCACCCATCGAGATGCCAGAATGCAGGACCATGTCCCATCGCTACTTCATTGGCGGACCACACGCAGAGTTCGCAGTCTTCGTCGATAATCATCTCCTGCGCTTGAAGCGTAGTGGGCAAACGCCTGCGCTCGTTATCGATGATAATTGCAGGGATCCGGCCGCCATCCTCCTGTGGGGTTTCAAGCCAGGCCGTTTTCTTCGCTTCGAGATACCCGATTTCGGCCTCAAGCTCGGAAAACTCGCTTGTCTCCTGAAGACGGTCTAGCTCACTCCAGAGCAGATGACGCACAAGGTCGTAATAGAGGACACATTCGTGTGTGCCGAAACCGGCGAAGCGATAAGCAAACGAGTTCGTAGCGAGACATGGCGGTCCTTCTCCCTGCAAACTCCATTGGAGTGAACGCGTATGTAAATCAAAGTCAATGAAATCCTGTTTGGCGAGCAAAACATCCCGCGGCGATTGTCCGTGCAGATCATCACGTGAGGTCATCAGCCATCGAGCATGAATCGAAGAGATCTCATCGTAAAGAGCTCTTCCAGCCGCTTCTTCCGCGTCCGCCGGTAGCGCGTCTGCATCAACACCGTCTGAACCCGCATTTGCTTGTTCTATACAAGATTTATCCACAAGTACTGGTGCTGGTTTGCGTATTTCTTCCTGGCAAATTGGACTTTGCCGAACGGACATGGCGATAAACTCAAGCAGCCCGGGACCATACAGAACGCTACGCGCATCGAGAGGTATCTTCGCCGAGCGTTCCCGCGTACGAGCAAAGCGTTGCGCTTCATAATCAGAAATCGCGTTCAGGAAGATCCAGTCGTCGGGGACTCGGTACATGACTGGAATGTCGGTGCCCACGGTTCCATTGTGATATCGAACCTTTCCCTGGGCTTGTGGCTGAGAGTAGGTCGACTCCGCCGCCGCGACTCGCGCCGTGAGATCAATGATCACCAGACCTGCGTCCCAGGGCTGTGAATCAATCTCAGAGCCTGAGCGAAACGACGAGAACAAGCTCCTGTGATTTGCTGTCGAACTCTTCGCGTTAGGTGGCTCAGGCGCCTGTCCAATGTATCGGGTTAAGGCGGACTCAAGCTCCGCGATAGTTTCAGGTTCAGCGGACAATGCGGCGACACACGCATCAACTATCGACCCGTGAATCGTACCTTGGATAATCCGCTGACTATCAATGAGGTTTAGTTTGACTTCGCTCACTCAAATAGAGTCCTCCCGCAGTGCTCTCTTACAAAATGACGGCGGTAGGTGCAAGGCCAAAAAACCGCAAAGGTGTTGCTAACGTTGTTAAGGATTCAGATATTGCTAATTAGACGGAGGAATAATTCTGTTGCGCAAAAGCTTGCATCGATTGCCTTAGATCTTGGCGCGATCAAGAACTAACCACGAGGCTAACTCGCCACATTCTCTCTCCCGTACCGCAAAACTTTGCTCATCCAGATCAGTTCGCTGAGAAACTTGTCCATGCGCTTTTCATGAGTCGCGCGATCTTTGATTTCGCCGTTCTCTTCAAAAAGCTTCTGGGCCTCGGAAAAGTTGCCGTCCCAGAAGATCGTCACCAGACCTAACTCGCGTAGCACCGGCAGCAGATTTTCGATGACTCGGACCCCGCCAAAGCCGCCGGCTGAGACCCCGCAGACACCCACGGCCTTGTGTATGTACTCTTTCAAATTGGAATCAAGGGCGTGCTTCAACATCCCCGGGTATCCGTGGTTGTATTCGGGAACAACCAGGACCAGACCATCTGCGCGCGTAACGGTCGCCGAGAATCGCGCGTCCTTAATGGCTTCGCCGGCATCATCCATAGCCAAGTCCAAATCGCGAAGATCGATTAGTTCAGTTTCGACGCCCTCGCGCTTTTGAACTTCGCCAAAGACAAACTTCGCTACGTTTTCGCTGGCGCGGCCTTTCCGCACGGTGCCCAGGATCACAGGAATGAAAAGTGATTGATTGTTCATCGCTGAAGCTCTCTCTAATCAGGTCGATTCGCTCTAAAAAGCCACCTTCAGGTTGTCAAGCTTGATGAAAGATTCAGTTGTATTATGGCACAGTGGTCTGAGCAGGGAATAAGTCTGACGCGAACAAGAACAGAATCGATATGAAGGAAAGCGATTGCCACTTGCCGGCTCTCGCCGCTCCGCGAAGTTGTGCTATCTTCCTTTCGATCTCTCCTGGAAGCATTCACTCATCACTTAAAGCCTCCAGCCTTAGCTGCGTGGGGTTTCCTGAAACATCACGCTAGAGGCCGTTAAAGATAAACGCGGGCTGCGATCCGAGCGTAAACACAATCTCTTCGCAGCGCTCCAGCGAGGAAGGAACAAAAATGAAAGTAATGGATGAATTCATGGCCGTTCTGCGCACGGGCGAACCGATGAACTTCAACCGGCTAAAAATTATGCCGATCTTCGTAGATGAAGATCGCAAGCTGCCTTTCATCGATCTTGAAGAAGCACTAAAGAAAGGCTTCATCGTTATTACCGAAGTCTCAGAAGGCGGAAGCGTCCCCGATCTCGAAGTGTCGAACAAATCTCAAGACGACGTCATCATTCTCGACGGCGAAGAGCTCATCGGCGCCAAACAGAATCGAATTGTTAATACGACCATCGTGGTTCCGGCGACCACCAGCATTACCATCCCCGTCTCGTGTGTGCAGCAGCGCCGCTGGCATTACACGTCGCGGCATTTCGGTTCAAGTAATTCGGTCGCGTACGCGAGCTTGCGCCGGCGAAAGCACGAGCATGTCACCGAGAACCTGCGAGCGTCGTCCAGCTTTAGCACAAACCAGTCAGAAATCTGGCGCGATGTCGAAGCCAAGGTCGCGCGCATGTCCACCGCCAGTCCGAGTCTGGACATGAGCGACATGTACGAGCAGTCAGTAGATGTCGCGGATGCTGAGTTGCGGGAAAAAGTTCCCCATCTCGAGAAGCAGGTCGGCTTTCTCGCCTTTATTGACGGCAACTTTGCCGGAGGCGAGGTCTTCGGCTCCGCGGCCCTATGCGGCAAGAAATTGCAGAAGCTGCTTCGCAGTTACTATCTCGACTCGATCGATCCGGGTATCGAGTTTCCCGCGATCTCGGTCGAGCAAATCTTTGCTCAGGTGCAAACCGCCAAGCACGAGCAATTTGAATCGGTGGGAAAAGGCACCGAGCTTCGGTTTGAAGCTTCAAACGTGCAAGGCTCCTGGAAGCTGGTTGATGACTTGATTCCGCACCTGATTGTGTTTCCGAAGATGTCCGACAACTAAGGCGCGGGTTTACTCGCGAACCTGTGCGGCAAGCTGTTGAAGTTTGATGACGACAAACTCAGCCGGTTTGATAGGCGCGAAGCCGACCTGAATATTCAGCACACCGTTGTCGATGTCGGACGGGCTCGTGACTTCTAAACCACACTTGACGAAATAAGCTTCTTTCGGGGTTGAACCCTGAAATGCGCCGCTCCGAAAGAGGACCTGCATAAACGCTTCTACGCTCGTGCGAATCTGCTCCCACAGACGCACGTCATTGGGCTCAAAGTGTGCCCAGTTCGTTCCTTCATATATCGAACGTTCGAGGAAGAGGGCGGTGCGACGCACCGGTATGTACTTCCACTCGCTGACAAGTTGATCGGCGCCGACCAGCGTGCGCGCTCCCCAACAGACGTTGCCAGCCGCCGGAAAGTGACGGAGGGCATTGATTGCCAGCGGATTGAGGACCCCATTTTGGGTGTCGGTGATAGTGGTCGCGAGGTCCACACCCGCCAGGGTTGCCTCGAGTCCGACGGCCGCTTTCCAAACGCCGCGCTGCTCATCCGTTCGCGCATAGATTCCCGCCATCGTGCCACTGGCGCCGATATTTCGAGGGTTTCCAGTTAACTTATCCGTAATTTTCACGCGGGGAAAATAGACGGCGGCGTTCTGGTCGCGCGTTATCGCGCTGCCACTTAACCAGCCAACGACCTTGTCCGGCGTATCGATGCTGGGAGGAATATCAGCGATCATGAAAGCTCGCTGTTCGTTACAGAATCTCGCCGCCTCTTCGTAGACGCTCTTAAGACTGGCCGCTGAAAGAAGGGCGCAGTCCGGCAGGCAGAGAACATTGAAGCCGGTATTACTGAGCGCATAGATGCCATACTGCTCGCCACCACGACCGAGAATGCTTTCGGCGCCTTCGGTGGCAATCCATTCAGAAGTTTGCGGTTCGTGAGCACCGGCAACGCGCACGACCCAGGCGACGCGTCCTCCGTTCAGAAAATATTGTTGGATTCCGTAACTTGATTCACTCCGAGTGTCGAGCCCGCCAAAGACGCCTTCGAATTCAGCGAAACTCTGGATTCGAGTCGCTTCGTTTAAGGGCCCGGCAGCAAAGAAATCGACAAAAGCCGTTTCTGACGTGCTGACGCCGGTGATGGTGTGGGCGCCAGCCGGACTATTTCTCACATTCAGACTCATGTCACTTCGAAACTCGCTGGTCTGTCTGGCGAAAAATCAGGAACGCTTGAGATTATCGCGAACCGTCCGGAAGACCAACGTAAAAAGTTGAGTTCAGAAAGCCCGTAGCCGCGTATTGCGCCAGTTGGTGCTTTGGCGCCAGAGCGTACGCGGGCGCCTGCTCTTCGTTGCGCGCGTTCGCCGCCGGAATTAGCTTACCGGCCAGCGACTCGAATAGGTTCTTGTTTGCCATTGTTCATTACCTCCTAGAGAATCCGTCTGACATCCGCAAACGGTTCCGCCAGTACCTGTGCGTCATCTTCGTAAATGATGTATCCGGCTTTTCTGGATTTGATCATCCGAACGAAGACGTTGTTTCTTTCGAGAATCATCGTCATCTGCCACGCCCGTCTTAGGTGCTCCTGCGCCTCTGATTTGAACCAGCAAATTGAGCGGCGAGCGCGCCGGGGCGACTTACGCCGAAACCTGAATGGACCTCTCAAATTCAAATCAAACCAGTCCATCAAATCGTTGAGCTCAGCGTGGTCCGGATCGGGCATCGTCAACTCGTCTATCAGATCGAAAGCAGCACTGAATATGCCCGCCGACACGTGCGAGCTTTCATCAATCTCTTCGCTGACAAAACGAACGAACATACTTGCTTCCTTGTTTGCGACATCGAAATACCTTTTGCGATTTGGTTTTGGAGTGCGGTGACTTGTCACCGCTTTCTTATCTCAAACCTCGATCAGCGGAATAAAAGCGCCGACTAGTCGGCGCACTCCAAATTGGCTGCGGGAGAAGGAATCGAACCCTCAACTTCGAGTTCAAAGCCCGACGTGTTGCCGGTTACACCATCCCGCAAAGCATTGCCGATTTTTGATTTCCGATTGTCGATTGGTGTCCAACACGAGAAGCCAATTGGAAATCGGCAATTGGCAATCACCAATGACTACTGGAAGGAATCGAACCTGCGTCGCTCGATTATCGATCGAGTGCTGCTACCATTGAGCTAAACCGCGAAAAGAGGATCTTTGAACTTGGTTCTTTGTACTTTGATTTCTAAATACGAGGTGACTCGACCTAGCCAAGAGAAGAACAAAGTACGAAGTACAAAGTACTTCCCCGGAGTTGGTTGACCCGGCGGGGCTCAAACCCGCACCTCACGGCTTAAAAGGCCGCTGCTCTGTCCCTCGAGCTCCGGGCCATGAGATTGCCAATTTTCGATTTTTGATTGCCGATTGGATTTTGTGCTAGAAGAATCGACTTCATGAAGATGCCAATTGGCAATCGGCAATGATCTGGCTGTGGCGAAAGGATTCGAACCTTTGTAAACCGGATTAACAATCCGGCGCCTTACCAACTCGGCCACGCCACAATATTCTGGACTTTGGTCTTCGAACTTTGATCTTTGATTTGGCATTCACGCCGAGCATGATTCAAAGACCCAGGGCCAAAGACCAAAGACCGTCGGTACTTATGGAGGCGATGAAGGGAGTCGAACCCTTATCGACCGGTTTACAAGACCGGCGCTCTGGTATCCAGTTGAGCTACATCGCCCAAAGAGCGAACTTTGATCTTTGACCTTTGAACTTTGATTTCGTTGCCGTGGCGGGGCTCCTGGATCGAGACAGGCCAAGCACAAGAATCCAAGGTCAAAGATCAAAGCATTAACAATTGGTGGACTGGGAGGGAGTCAAACCCTCACAAGAAGTTTGCAGGACTTCTATGCTGTCAGTTACATCACCAGCCCGAACCTCAGTTTCACGTTTCAAGTTCAAAGTTTCAGGTTCGTTTCGCTCATAACTTGAGACTTGAAACCTGAAACTTGAAACTAATATTGGTAGCTGCGGGTGGAGTCGAACCACCAACCTCGCGCTTATGAGACGCTTGCTCTGCCCGTTGAGCTACGCAGCCGGAAACCCTAAAAGGATGGAAGCCCGCGGAGGAGTTGAACCTCATGCCCTTCCGCCCGGCGCTTGGGGTTCGGTTTAGAAGACCGAGGCCGGGAACGCGAGCCATGGCATTGCCGATTTCCAATTGCCAATTGGACAAACCTCAAAGTTCAGAGAGCAATCGACAATCGGAAATGGGCATCGGCAATGATTTCGTGGTCGGGGCGTGAGGCCGACGCGCCTCTGACACTCCACGTCTCAACACAGTCACCGTTCTGTCTGAGATGAGTCACGCCCCGAGAAGACAAGGAAAAAGGTAAAAGTAAAAAGTCAAAAGAGAACTCAGCCCGGAGATTTGCTCTCACTCTCGGTTGCGCTTTCGTTCTTTCACTCTCCTTTCTTTTGCCTTTTGCCTTTTTACTTTTTCCTTGATCTTGGTGCCCGAGGAAGGACTCAAACCTTCAACCTCCGGTTTGTAGGACCGGCGCTCAATCAATTGAGCTACTCGGGCGAGGAGATTGGTTCATTGATTCAATGTTTCATTGATCCAATGAATCAATTATTTGGTGGTCGGAGTTGGAATCGAACCAACCTTTCGGGCTTTTCAGACCCGCGCTAATCCATCTCAGCTATCCGACCGCTAATTGGTCTTAGGTCTTTGATCTTCGGTCTTTGTTTTCTCAATCTCTTGCAATTTTCAAAGACCAAAGGTCAAAGACCTAAGACCGTCTTTCGCGATGCACCTTCTCCATGACGTCACGATCGTCGTGCGCGTCCATGAAAAGGTACTTGCGCCATTCAGCGCGCGCTTCGGCGTAGTGACAAAGCACCACCCGCTCCAGCTTTACTCGCAGAGCCGACTGAGAAGTCAGCAGCGGCATGCGTGCTTCTTCCGGAGTGCGGTTGCCCTTCCGGCCGTTGCAGGCGATACAAGCTGAAACGATGTTCACTGGCGAGTTATCACCACCTCGCGACCGCGGCAGAATGTGATCGAGCGTCAGCTCGGTCGCAGCCTTCTTCTCACCGCAGTACTGGCAGCGAAACTTGTCGCGCATGTAGATCCGCAGGCGCTTCATGCCCGCGGCCTCGCGGCGCCGCCGCACATTGATGTAGGTGCGCCGGCGAATTACCGAAGGCACAGGGAACTCTTCCCGGGCTGATCGCAGCACGCGCTCACCGTCCAGTTCTTCAACGGCCACGGTGTTCTTTAGCGTCATGATAATCGCGCGCGCGACA
This sequence comes from Acidobacteriota bacterium, assembly GCA_038040505.1. Lineage (GTDB taxonomy): Bacteria > Acidobacteriota > Blastocatellia > Pyrinomonadales > Pyrinomonadaceae > UBA11740. Next base: position 27,069 of record JBBPID010000035.1, read on the forward strand.
CTGACGGTGCCGAGCGGCTCGTAGGTTTGATTTAGCAGCAGAACTCTGCCGTTTAGTGCCATTGCTCGGCACCTCCTTTCTGAAGAGTGATCTTTGTTCTTTGTACTTTGGTCTTTGATCTCTTGGATTTGATGATGCAGCTTTCCAAAGAGGACCAAGTACTAGGCACAGTTGTTTTGACGTTGGAGCGCGCGGTGAGACTCGAACTCACGAATAGCGGATTTGCAATCCGCCGCCTTAGCCGCTTGGCGACGCGCGCGAGATGGAAAGTGGCACCGACTAAAGTCTGTGCCACTAAAGCTGGAGCGGAAGGAGAGATTCGAACTCTCGAAGCGAGTTTGGAAGACTCGCATGTTTCCAGCTACATCACTTCCGCGTTTTGGAACTCCTGGCAGGATTCGAACCCGCACCTTCGACGTTCGAAGCGTCGTACTCTTCCAGTTAAGCTACAGGAGCAGGAAAGAAATGAATCAATGATTCATTGATCCAATGATTCAATTCATTTTGGTCGGGGAGGACAGAATTGAACTGTCACCTCGAGTGCCCAAAACTCGTATGCAGTCGTTACACCACACCCCGAAAAGAAGTTCGCAATTTGAAGGTTGGTGCGCCAGGTGAGATTCGAACTCACAATTCCCTGATTAAGAGTCAGGTTCCTTAACCAATTTAGGCTACTGACGCATGATTCGCTCAAGAACTTAAGCGACTATTACTTCTGTCAGACACAAGACATGCGGACGAGCATTTCGCGATGCCACTTCCAGGGCGATTGCTTCGCGGACTTGATTAATGACTTCCGCAATCAGTTCAATCTTTCCAAGACTGTTGGCACGGGCTTCGGCAGTGCTCATATCAAAATCGAACTCGATGCGGCGATAGCAATCGGCCAGGTCCAGTTGAATTGTTCCCCATTTCCAGTCGTCTTCGTTCTCGTCGGGGATTTCGCGCGTGTCTTCCACAATCGCGATGATGAACGCAGCTGCGCCCGCGTCCTGGTTCAGGAACTCACGCCGTTTTACGTGATAGCGCGTAGTTCTTTCGTTGCTCATGTTGCTTTCCTTTCTAAGCTGCCGGTGGCAGCGGATTAGTTATCACCTCATGTTGGTTTCCTCCTTTGGCGGCAGGTTCTTTCATTCATGGAATGCTCTCCCTTTCGTGTTGAGTTTGTTTTCTGGATTTGGCGGAACCGAACGGACTCGAACCGTCATAAGCTTGGTCGACAACCAAGTGCCTCACCTCTCGGCCACAGTTCCGGAAGATTTGATTTGGGTGGGTCGAAGGGACTTGAACCCTCACAGGGCCGCAGTCACAGTGCGGTGCTCTGCCCTTTTGAGCTACGACCCACATGAACATTTTCGATTTTAGATTGCCGATTGGCGATTGATTCGAGTAATCGAGCAGCGCAGTTTACAAATCGGCAATTGGAAATCGAAAATGGAATGGCAGGGATGACGAGACTCGAACTCGCAAAATCAACTGATTGAAAATCAGCCCGCTTTCCATTTCGCGTTCATCCCCGAAGCGGTGCTTTGCACTTGGTATTTCGTGCTTGGTTGTTGAGCTTGGAAATAACCCTAAGTATTCGGTGGCGGGTCCAAGTACGAAGTTCAAAGTACAAAGCACATCCTGGTTGGTGCCGGCGGAGGGATTCGAACCCACACTGTCTAGTTTCTAAAACTAGCGCCTCCTGCCCGTTGGGCTACGCCGGCGGGAAAATTTTCGACATTAATGGCGGACCTGGCACGATTTGAACGTGCGGCCTCGACCTTCGCACGGTCGCGCTCTGGTTCCGCTGAGCTACAGGTCCTAAGGAGATTTCGAATTTGGAATTGCGAAAAGCGAATTTTTGAAACGCCTGTCTTGTAGCCTCGTCAAATTCGCAATCCGCAATCCGCAATTCGGAATGGCGGAGGCGGCAGGATTTGAACCTGCATACGCTTGCGCGCCACGACTTAGCAAGCCGCTGCCATAGCCATTAGGCGACGCCTCCAAATTGGCGGAAGGCTAGGGAGTCGAACCCTACACGGTCTCAGCCGTCACAGTTTTCAAAACTGCTTGACTCACTCTACTGTCGGGCCTTCCATGTGATCTTGGCAGGGATGCCCGGATTCGAACCGAGATTCTCAAGGTTGGAACTCGAGCGCTTGCCGGTTAGCTGCACACCCCTGTTTTGCATTTGCGATTGCCAATTGCTGATTTCAGATTTGAGATCGCTGTATGCTAAAAAATTAGATGAAGGCAGAGAGAAACGTTCCGCGAACACACTTCGAGGCACACTTCTCCTGAGATGGTGAACTCACGGGACTCTCGCAAAGGACCGAGTTCATCATCCGCTGAAGGCTCCCTGCCTTCATCTCTCGCAAAAGGTATTTCGATTGTCAAAAAACAAAAGGAGCGGGCTTTAAGCCTCCCAGGGAAGCTGCCCGCTCCTAACAATTCTCGCGATTTTTCTTGGAGATTTGGGAGCGGGAGGCCGCTCCCGCGAATTAATGCCTGATATTCCGGCTATCTATGGCCGTCTCTAGTCCGAGTCTGCCGCCGAAAATATTGACGGATGACGTGGTCAAACCGACCCCTGGACACACGCGACGCATGGCCGCCGACGGCCGCCAATTGGCTGCGTGTTCTTTATATGTACTGCTCGTCATCATCCTTTTCTTCTTTCGAGGCGCGCGATCTTCGTCGTCGCGCGAATCGTCTTGTATAAGACAGGATCGACGATCCTGTCAAGAACTTTTCGAAAAAACTTTCTGCGAACCTATCGCTCGCGATGTCTTCGATTACTCAAAAGGCGCGTGGAGTTGCCCGAACGGCTCGGGTTTTTATGAGTCGTGATGCACGGTCCTCGCCGCGTGTGGGCGACCGGTAACGCTCACGACTCGGTCGCGTTCGCTCCGTCTGGTAAACTCGCAATGGACCTGTTTATCCTGGAGTGTCAGATGACTTTTCCATGGCTCAGGCGAGCCGCAATAGCCGTGATCGGCTTTACTGTGCTGGCTATTGGATTGGCAATGGTGGTGTTGCCTGGTCCGGCCATTGTCGTAATTCCTTTGGGATTGACAATTTTGGCAACCGAATTTGTCTGGGCCAGGCGGTTGTTACAAAAGGCGCGCGCGACGATCGCGCGTAAAGGGTCAGGAAAGAAAGAAGGTTAGTCCACGAAAGCAACGCGCCAGTTTTCTGGCTATAGATTCGCGAAACGAATCAACGGGTCTTGTCCGCGCCGAACGACTGCAGCTTCACGGCAACTGGAAAGTTACAGATTCGAAACCGTGGCAAGCGCTCAGCGCATTATACTTTCAAACGCGGGAGTCAATTATCGATTAGAAGGAGATCACGAATGGACACTACCAGAATTGAAAACGGTAAAGGTATTGGGTTGAAACTCGCTCATATGACTGCGAAAGCCGCAGAGGGAAAGATTATTGCAGAAGATCTTGTGGAAATCGGAAAGCGAAAAGCGCAACGTATGATTCGGCGTGGCTACGCAGCCGGAGAAGATTATCTGGATGACGCCACTCACTACATCAAACATAATCCCTGGCGATCTTTAGGCGTCGCCCTGGGTGTCGGGCTTAGCCTGGGATTCCTGAGTGGTTTCTTGAGCCGGCGACGTTAGAGTCTAAGCGCTACTATTGCCATCGCTTGAAACCTCAGCCGGTTTTTGCGCGTCAATTCATCTTCTTAATAATCGCCTCTGCGAACTCTTCGGTGCTCGAGGTGCCGCCGACATCCCGGGTACGGACTTTTCCTTCTTCAAAAATTGCGAGCATGGCCGTTTCGATTCGATCGGCGGCGGCTCGTTCCTCAATGTGCCGCAGCATCAAAATTGCCGACTGCAAGAGCGCGGTGGGGTTGGCGATACCCTTGCCTGCAATGTCAGGCGCAGAACCATGCACGGCTTCGAACACCGCGCCTTTTTCGCCGATGTTGGCGCCGGGCACCAGACCCAGACCGCCGATTAATCCGGCGCAAAGATCCGACACGATGTCACCGTAGAGATTCTCGCAAAGCAGCACATCGAATTGTTCGGGGCGCATGACCAGCTGCATCGAGGCGTTATCTATGATCATGTCGACGGATTCGACATCCGGATAGTCCTTTGACACGTTCCGGAAGCATTGCAGAAAGAGCCCATCCGACATCTTCATGATGTTCGCCTTGTGGGTACAGGTAATCTTCTTTCGCTTTTCGCTGTGGGCGAACTCAAAGGCAAAACGGGCAATCCGAGTTGAAGCCTTTTCGGTAATGATCTTCAAACTTTCAACCACCCCGGGGATGATTTCATGTTCGAGCCCGGAATAAAGACTCTCGGTATTTTCGCGCACGACCACCAGATCGAGAGTTGGATTACGACACGGGATATTGGGCAAGGCACGGACCGGTCGCAGGTTCGCGTACAAATCCAGCGCCTTGCGCAATCCAACGTTGACGGAAGTGAAACCCTTGCCGACCGGAGTAGTGATCGGGCCTTTCAGTCCGACCCCGTTGCGTTTGATAGATTCCAGCAAGTCGTCGGGCAGCGTCTTGCCAAATTTGTCCAACGCCTGTTGGCCGGCAATATGCTCTTCCCATTCAATGGTGGCGCCGGAAGCAGCGATGATCTTCACCACGGCGGCGGCGACTTCGGGGCCGATGCCATCGCCCGGAATCAGTGTGATACGATGCGGCATAAACTAGTAAGGTGTTAGTTGTCAGTAGTCAGTTGCGATTCGTTAATTCATCTCGACTCATCAAAAAAGCCAGTCGTTCAGGATAAGACTTCCACTGACAACTGACAACCGCCGACTGACGTTGTAACTCATGCCCGTTAGAAAAACACTCGAGTCCCGCATGTCCGCTGACGTCGTCATTGTAGGAGGCGGGGTGATCGGTCTCAGTGTTGCTCGAGCCCTCGCACAACGCGGCGTTGGCAACGTGACTTTGATCGAGCGCGGCCAGCCAGGCGCTGAAGCGTCATGGGCCGCGGGTGGGCTCCTGGCGCCGCAGGTCGAAGCCGATCAACCTGATGATTTTTTCCAGCTCGCCGCCGCCAGCCGCGATCTTTATCCGGCCTGGGCCGATTCTCTGAAAAGCGAAACCGGCATTGATCTTGAATTCGATCAGACCGGAACGATTTATCTCGCGTTCACAGAGCCGGAAGAGGTCGAGCTAAAATCTCGATACGACTGGCAGAAACGCGAAGGCTTAGGCGTCGAGTGGCTCACCTCAAAAGCAGCACGACGACTCGAGTCATGTATTTCGTCCGAGGCGCGCTGTGCGCTCTTTTTTCCAAATGACTATCAAGTCGAAAACCGTCGCCTGCTTTCAGCCCTGGTAAGAGCAAACGAAAAGCTAGGCGTCAATCTCATCACCGATTGCGAAGCCAGCGAACTACGAGTTGAAAGTAGCAAGGCTTGCGGCGTCGAAACTTCATTGGGTTTTATCGGCGCACCGGTCGTGGTGCTCGCGGCCGGCGCCTGGACTTCTTTGGTGAGATCGACGCTGCCGGTAATCAATCTCAACCCGGTGCGCGGGCAAATGCTTTGCTTTGAAATGCGTCCGGCTCTGGCGCGCCATGTACTGTATAGCGTACGCGGTTACTTAGTGCCGCGTCGTGACGGGCGGATATTGGCGGGATCGACGACTGAGCAGGTCGGTTTTGAGAAGCGTGTAACCGACGAAGGGCGGCGCGCGATTACAAGTATGGCGGTCGAGATAGCGCCGGTGTTGGCTGACTCGACGCCAACAGATTCCTGGGCGGGATTTCGCCCCTGCGCCGCGGACGAGTTGCCCGTACTTGGGCCCTGCGCGGAGATCTCTGGTCTTTATTACGCCACCGGACATTATCGCAACGGCATTCTGCTCGCTCCGATTACCGCGGAACTGATTGCTGAGGCAGTGGTTTCAGGTGAGTCTCCGGTGTTGCTTGCGCCGTTTTTGCCGGACCGCTTTCGGGCTGCAGAGGGGATTGGTCGCGCCGGCGCGCAAGATTAGATCTTTGCGAGGTGCGTTTTTGACAGCACCATCGTCGTGTCCTAACATTGCTTGCGCCGCAGTTTGAGTTCCGAAAAATCTGGCGCGCTGCTTAAAGATCCTATGAAACATCCCCTTCTCTTTCTGGCTGTAATTTCCGGCCTCTCAGTCCAAACGGCAATCGCCCAATCGGGGCGCGTTAAAGAAACAAACACCGCCGCAGTGGCCACCGATGGCAGTCAGTCGGTCGTGACTCCTGATGCGAATGAGACGCGCACGGCTGCACAGCTGTATGAAGACGCAAATACTTATGTGCAGAAAAAGTTTGCTGAGCTGGAAAAGGCGAAGCAGCCTTATAACCAGCAGCTCGAGCAAAAAATAAAGCAGGAACAGCGCGAGCTTGCGAGCAAACACGCGGCGACGGTGAACGCCCGAAAGCCCGAGGGCAAAGACGTCTACTATCTCGGAGTCCTTCACAACCTCGCCGGCAATCCTGATGGCGCGCTGGAAGCGATGCGCCGTTTTCTGCTAGAGAATCAAAAGGTCGAAGGTCAACCCGGCCAGGATGCCCGCGCGTTGGTCGTGATTCAGACTGCAAAGAGAGGTTTGCTGCCGGAAGCGGAAAAACGTCTGGCGGAGTATGCCGGCAACGAGCCCCAGGTTGCCGACGACCGTTATGTGCTCGAAGACTGGATGGTGGCAGGCTATCTCAAAAACAAAGACTATGAAAAGGCGCTGCCGCACGCTCAGGAGATGTTGAAGGCGGCCCAGTTGGCCGGCAAGGACAAGAGCTTTACTGCTCGCGACAAAATGCTGGGAGCGGCCATGGTGGTACTGTCGGAAGCTCAGTTCAAACTAAAGAAAACCGATGAAGCGATCGCCACGGTCCAGGGCATCCGAGCTCTGTCGATGCAGATTCCGTCCGGCAATCTTTACAAACTCGCTCTCAGACGCTTGCTGCAGATCGATCCCAATATCGATCTTTTCAAATTCTTTGAGACCACGCCCGCGCCGGCCACCCCGCCGCCGGATATCATGGCCAGGGAATGGATGGATCTACAACCGACCAAACTTTCGGATCTGCGCGGGCGCGTGGTGCTGCTTGATTTCTGGGCGCCCTGGTGCGGACCGTGCCGCGCAACTTTTCCGCGGCTGGAAAAGTGGAACGAGAGCTATAAGAACAAAGGGTTGGTAATCCTGGGAATGACCGACTTTTACGGCCGTGCTGAAGGCAAAGAGTTGACGACGGTTCAGGAGTTGGAATACCTGCGCAACTTTAAGAAAAAGTTTCGCCTGTCCTATGGATTCGCGATCGCCGACTCAGGAGATAATGATCGAAACTTTGGAATTTCGGGAATCCCTACAACCTTCCTGCTCGATCGGCGCGGGGTGGTGCGATTCATCGGCATCGGTTCCAGCGACGTTGAGGCTGTGGCGCTCGGCAAGATGATTAAGAAACTGATCGAAGAGCCCGTTCCCGATACTGCTGAGCGCGCCGCCAGGTGACTTCCAATGCGATCTTTCATCTATCGCCTACACAAGTGGCTGGGCGCGATTGTCGCCATTCCGGTTTTGGCGTGGGCCTCGAGCGGCTTTCTGTATGCCTGGCCGAACGCAGTTGAAGGCGGCAAAGTCCAAACCATCGATTCAACGCGAGTTCGCATTCCGCCCTCAGATGCTCTGAACCGGGCCAGCGAGTTTGCCGGAAGCAAGTTGCCAACGACGGCGCTGACCCTGCTAATGCGGGAAGGGCGTCCAGTTTATCAGGCGGTGGGTGGTATGGGCGCCGATTCACTCTTAATCGACGCCGAGACCGGAACAGTAATAAAAACGCCGCCACCAGGGGCGCTCACCCGCTATTTTCGCCAGGCCCACTTTTATTTCTTCACCGGTTCGTGGCAGGTTCCCATTCTTTTGGCCCTCTCGGCCCTTGCCTGCATCTCAGCAGTGTCCGGTCTGTATTTGAATTTGACTATCTGGTCTGGGAGACTGTTCAAGCGAAGTTAATCCGATGCAGGTTTCTCTCGTTAACATTTTGATTTCGTTCGCCGGCGGCTTGTTGTCGTTTCTCTCGCCGTGTGTGCTGCCGCTCGTCCCCGGTTATCTGTCGCTCATGTCCGGCGTGAGCATCGATCATATGAAGGGTGAAGGTGGATCACGCTCAGCCGCGCGGCGCGCAGTGATAATTAATTCAGTCGCTTTCAACTTGGGCTTGTCGGTGATTTTTCTCGCTCTGGGCGCCACCGCGGGTCTGGTTGGTTCGGCGATCATCAGCAATGTCTGGGTGCGAGTTATTGGCGGCTTGGTAATCATCATCTTTGGTCTGCACCTGATCGGCTTGTTGAAGATCAAATATCTCTACCGAGATACGCGCCAGTTTTCGAGCGAGAAGCCGCGCGGAGTTTTGGGATCATTGACGCTGGGAATCGCCTTCGCAGCCGGCTGGACACCATGCATCGGCCCCATCCTGGGCGGAATCATCGGACTCGCAGCGACCAGCGGCGGCTGGAAAGGCGGATTGATTCTTTCCGCTTTCTACTCCGCCGGTCTGGCTGTGCCATTTCTGGTTACGGGATTGGGAATCAATCAGTTTCTTAGCTTCTATACTAAGTTCCGGCGACATCTCCACAAAGTCGAGGTCGTCTCAGGGGTCATTTTGATTTTGATTGGGGCGCTGGTCATGACTAATCGCGTGACACTGCTCGCCAGTTCGCGTCTCGCCGGATTGCTGCCGAACCTGGAAAGGTTTCTGAAGTTCCGCGAACCACCCCCGAAGCCACCGGTAGTAACCTCCGGAAAAGATTTTCCGTCGGCGCCAGACGTGCAGTTCACAAGGCTCGACGGCACCGCTTTGCGTCTGAAAGAAATGCGCGGTCGGGTGGTGGTTTTGAATTTCTGGGCGACCTGGTGCATACCCTGTCGAGCTGAGATTCCGTCGCTAAGCGCAATGCAAAAGGATTTCGACTCGCGCGGATTGACCGTAATCGGAGTTTCGTATGACGACACGGTTGATTTGATTCAGCAGTTTCAGAAGGACATTCCCCAGAGCTATCAAATTGTGCTGGGCGGCCGCGAGGTGGGAGCTGAGCTTCCCGCGTCACCACTGCCGACCACTTATATTATCGACCGCGAAGGCCGCATCCGCGACAAGATGATTGGCGAGAGAAGTCGCGCCGTATTTGAAGCGGCGATTAAGCCTCTGCTCGACGAGGCCCCGGCCACAGCGCAAAAGAGCAATTAACCGTTATCGTCTGTTTATGGAGAAGCATATGAAAAAGCTATTTCTGGTTTTGTCTCTGCTGGTCATCGGCGCCGCCACTGTGCCCGCTCAGGGCAATCACGAGTATTCACCGGTGCAGGAAAAAACCGTGAATTACAAGAACTGGACGCTGAATGATCTGGCCAGCAACCAGCCCGTGAGTTTGCGCTCGCTGATGCAGGGGAAAAAACTGGTGATGGTGCTCTACTTTGCGCCGTGGTGCCCAAACTGGCGTAACGAAGCGCCGGTCGCCGCAGCTCTTTATCAAAAATACAAAACGCAGGGGTTTGAGATAGTCGGGGTCAGCGAGTATGCAACTCGCGACGACGTGAAGGCTTATTTTGGCGCGGCCGGTCCTCCTTATCCGGTAGTTAGTGAGTCTGAGTCACGCGAGGACCGCGACAAAACACCGCACTATGGCTATCGCCAGTTGACCGGCGACACTCGGAAATGGGGTTCGCCCTGGAATATTTTTCTTGATCCTGCCAAGTGTAATTCGACCGGCGATGTGCTGACTGAGAAGGCCTGGATCGTTAATGGCGAGTTAATCGAAGCCGACGTCGACAAGTTTATCCACGATCGCCTCGCGGCTAATGCCGTAATCCAACCGTGCAAGCAATAGTCGGGTTCGGCACGGAAGACACGCTGCTTGGACTCTAAAGAAAATCAAGATCCTCCGCTAGTCTTTTCTGTTTCAACCGCAGACGCCGGCCAGCGCCTGGATGCATTCCTGGCCGCGCACGTAGCAGGGTGGAGCCGCGCGCGGCTGCAGCGGCTGATCGAAGCCGCCGAAGTGCTGGTCAACGGGCAGGTCGCCAAGTCTTCCTGCAAACTGCACCTTAACGACCAGATTGAAGTTGAGCTGACGCCGCCGCCTTCGACAGCATTCGCCCCCGAGGATATTTCGCTCGACATCGTCTTCGAAGACGAGGATCTGATTGTCGTTAACAAGCCGGCGGGTATGGTGGTTCATCCCGCCGCCGGGGTTGATTCAGGGACGCTCGCAAACGCCCTCGCCTTTCACTTTACGCAACTCTCAAAAACCGCCGGTGCGGTGCGACCCGGCATTGTGCATCGTTTGGACAAAGGTACTTCGGGCTTGCTGGTGGTGGCCAAGACGGAAAGTGCTCATGAACATCTTTCCGATCAGTTTCGCGAACGCGAAGTCTTCAAATCCTATCTGGCCCTGGTGCATGGACAGGTCGACCAGAAGGGCGGTGAGATCAATCAGCCGCTCGCGCGCGACCCGAGCAATCGAATTCGGATGGCGGTCGTGCGCGGTGGCCGTCCCGCACTTTCACTGTATCGAGTCCGCCAGTATTTCGAGCGCTTTACTCTACTGGACGTGGAATTGAAAACAGGCCGGACACACCAGATACGGGTGCACCTGGCCTGGCTGAAACATCCGGTTGTCGGCGATAAGATTTACGGCGGGGGCCGCGACAAGACTGTGGGCGACGCGCGGATTCGCGCTCAGATAGCCGGTTTGGGGCGCCAGTTTCTTCACGCAGAAAAACTCAGCTTTCGCCATCCACGCACCGGAGAGCAAGTTAAGTTCAGGGCTGAGCTTCCTGCTGACTTGCGTCAACTACTGGAGAAGTTGAAATAAAAGCGTTGCGATTTCGTGGCGGTAAGAAATCAAATCACGCCGTTTGACACCGGCGCGTCACTGCCTCAAGATAGATCCATCCCCCGAAAATCATGATGTGAAACGACTCGATGAGTTTTTGTCGAGAACGTGTTGGTTTCTCCCGTTTTGCCAAAATTGACCGAGGAGTTTATGCGAGTAAGGAAGGAGCGGATGTAATGTCAAAGAATTTTGTTACTGGACTTTTCAAAACTCGAGTTGCGGCGGAATCGGCCGTGGACGCGATCATCAAGCGTGGCTATACACGCGACGACATTAGCGTGCTCATGTCGGATGCGACCAAGAATAAGGAGTTTGCGGTGCAAACGCGGACGCATGCAGCCGATGGCATGGGTGTTGGAGGGGCGATTGGCGGCACCGTGGGCGCGGTGCTCCTGGCCATTGCGGCCGTCGGAACCTCGATCGCGATTCCGGGGCTGGGCCTCATAGTGGCCGGCCCGATTGCAGCAGCGTTGGCGGGGGCTGGCGCCGGCGCTACGACCGGCGGACTGATCGGACTTTTGATCGGCACCGGCATGACTGATCACCGCGCGAAGGTGTACGACACGGGACTCAGAAGCGGTGGCATCCTGCTGGGCGTGGAAGCAAAAACCAGCGAAGAAGTGGATAAGCTGGAAACTTTGCTCGAAGATATCGGCGCCGAAAACGTCCGCGCGGAATGAGAGTCAACCGCTTTGACTTTTAGTTCGCGAGCGATAGGCGGGCGAGTCGGAAGCGGATCTTGGATAAATGAACGATTGAGCGGGTGTTCGAGACTCCAGGTACACTTCTCGACCTCGCTGGCAGTGAATCGGGCTGCAAGGTGTGCCTGCTCTTGCAGCCCGATTCGTTTACAACGACGTCTATGGCCTCATGAAACAGGCCACCCGTTGTAAAAAGAAGCCGCAACCCTCAGCGCTCACATCGTCTTCTGCTTGTCGGTGAGCGCAATCCCCATCTTCTCAAGCGTAACCTTATTTAAGGTCCCGGTGACCTTGATGCTCTCAGCCGTTTGGTATTTCTTAATTCCTGCGCGGGTATCGGTGTCGAGTTTCCCGGTCTGGTCGCCGACGTAGAAAGTGCGCTGTTTCAGAATTCCCTGCGCCTGCTTGATCTGATCGGACGTCGCGCGAAAGACCGGACCGCGTTTTGAGCTACCGGCATTGCCGTTTGAATTCTTGTTAGCATTGGTGTTGGTGTTTTGCCCAGCTAAAGCGAGTGTTATAGCCAGCAGTAGAGAGAGTACAGCGAACGGGAGTTTTTTCATTTTTCCAGTCTCCTCATGTTGTTATGGAGCACCCGGTGGGGCTCCCAAATTGATAAAGCCGCAAGCGCTAAGGCGAGCAATGCGGCGGCATCTTATCGTCGCTGTCAACCATGTTTTTTCTTGCAAGGAGCACCCGATAGAGTCGCTAGGACTAGTTGGCGATTGCTGTAATTATTGCAGGCAAGCGGTTTCGCTCGGCGGCTAATATGGTTGGCAAATATTAAACAGTTTTGCTATTATTACCTCCGTTCCATTACGGAACTTCGGCCCGGCTCACTCCCGATGCAACCCACAATTTGAAACCCAGGTCGAAAGACGACTGCTAAAGCTTCCATGACAAGATTCCCCTTAATCGCGCTGGTTATTTTATTTTGCTGTGCGTCCGCGTTTGCGCAGGTGACATACCCGTTTGATAACTTTGACACGCGGAATGGCGTTCGAGTTCAGGTTGAACCGCCGCCGGTTCAGACGCGGATCACCCGAGCCCGGCGACCCATACGCACCACCCCTCCACAGAATAGCGGCACGGAGCAAAGCCTCAGTCCGGTGGTTCTTGATAGCTCACGCTCGTTGATTTCACCGACCGCACTTACCTATGAATCGCCGGCCTCAATTCCGAACAGCGGAACGGCCCTCCTTGGATACACGACGGGCAGTTCGGAAGTAGACGGATATCTCATCAACTCAGGCACCAGGTTTGGGATAGATCCGCTGTTGCTTTACTCAGTCATGCATCAGGAATCCAGCTTCAAGTTGCGGGCAATTTCACCCAAGGGCGCCCGCGGGTTAATGCAGTTGATGCCGATGACCGCCGCGCGTTTTGGCGTTACGAATATCTTCGACCCGAGACAAAACATTGAAGGTGGCGCGCGCTACCTGCGATTCCTGCTGGACCGCTTTAACGGCGATCTTAGTCTGACGTTAGCTGGTTACAACGCCGGCGAGGGCGCAGTGGAAAAGTATGGATGGCGCATTCCGCCTTATGCGGAAACGCAGGAATACGTCCGCCGCATCTCTCGTCGTTATGGTCTGCTACGCGATCCGAATTCCGCGCTTTATGCTCCGCGACTGAACTCAGGACAGATTGCCAGACTCAAGGAGAAACAATCATTACCTTTGAACGTCTATGAGCGGACGGTGTTGACGGTGCGGTTGCCGGACGGAAGACTGCAATTGATGACTCAATAATACTCTTGCTTCAACGGTTTGGTTGAAACGAGGCGATGCGCCCACAGAGGCGGGTCGCCTCGTTTCGCGTTTCAGGCCCAGCGGTCTTTAGGTATGATGGGTGCCGGACACGAAAACTAGAGCGGGACTCGCAAGACAGATAGGAGCAAGCGCATGCTTTGTAGTAATTGTGGAGCGTTCCTCGACGAAGACAGCCGGTTCTGTAAGAGTTGCGGTGCGCCGGCGCGGGATCCGGAAGAGACCCGAATTGCCCGACCTCAACCTTCTGTTCCGGCACGCTACAATGACGAAGACGATGTTGAAAACGTAATCTTTACGGTGCGGCCCACCTTGCTTTTTGTGAAGGTCGGTTATGCCGCGGCAGTTATCGGCGCAATCGTGTTGACAATTCTACTGGCGATGATCAAGTTCGTTGACATTCCCTGGTATATCTACCTTCCTATTGCTTTAGCCTTGCTGTTAATCCCGGCCTACAAGCACCTAAGGCGCAACATGATCCGCTATACCCTAACCGACTCAAAGATCGAGATCGATTATGGGCTGATTGCGCGCACGACCCGAAACATTCCGCTCGCTAAGATACAGGACGTGACGGTTTCAGCCTCGATTTGGCAGCGGCTACTGGGCTTTGGGGATGTAGTGGTCGACAATGCCAGCGAGTTGGGCGGGACCACCGTACTTCATAACATTAATACCCCCCGGCATTACGCTGACCTGCTTTTGCGCGAGTTAAGGCGCCGGCATTAAACTGTTGTTGTTAATCCAGTCATACCAGTCAGGAAACATTTGCTCGGTTGCCGGGTTCTAAGTAGAGGTATGAGTTTGTCAAAATCCAGAAAAGGTCCGCGCAGAAAGCTGGTTTCAGCCTTCCTGCTCGCCGCTTTAACGATACTTGCCTGTACGTCATTCGGGTTCGCAGGCCCGGGCCCGGAGAGCCCGAAGGTGTTTCCGGTCACACTCGGGGGTTTCAAGCAATTAGGTCGAACTAGAGAAGTTTCGCGCGAGCAGATCGAGGCTCAGCGAGCCCTGATGAACGACCCGCCGAAAGGAGCATTGCTGTTCTCGCTCGCGGAAACCGAATACATAGGCCCCGACGGCGAAAAACTCCGCGTCACCTTATCCAAGTTCGACAGCGATGGCGCTGCCTATTGCCAATTCACATTGTCGCGCAGAATCTGGCGCGATCGAGGAGGTGCGCCGCCGGGTCGTGTAGATGGTGTCGGCACTGCCAGCGTCGTCATTCCGGGACCGGGCCTGATGTTTTTCAAAGGGCCGACGGTGGTCACGATCACTTCCGAAACCGGCACGAGTTTGGATCAGGCAACCGCGCTCGCAGCCTTGTTGGCCGAGACGCTGGATAAGGGCGAAGGCGAGATTCCAGTTTTGGTTAAGCACTTGCCGAACTGGGAAACGGCACGGGCCGCCGACCTCTTCGCGGTTAATATGACTGCCCTCGAATCCGCAGTTGCCAACCAGGCCATCGTGAAGGAAGTAACTTTCGAGGGCGGGACTGAAGCGGTTACCGCCAACTATGGTCAGTCGCAATTGCTGATCGTGGAATTCACGACCCCTCAGTTCTCGGTGGACAACGATCAGCGAATCGCAGCTAAGATTCAGGAGTTAAAAAATCAAAGCCAACCGGTTCCCACCGCTTATCGACGCGTCGGGAATTATTCAGTTTTTGTTTTCAATGCGCCGGATGAGAAAAGCGCCAACGAGTTAATCGATCAGGTTAAATACGAACAGGTCGTCCAGTGGTTGGGCGACGACCCACATTTGTATGAAAAGCTCCAGCGGTACCTGGCCCAAACCTCGGCAGGCGTTCTAATTGCGGTCCTGAAAAGCTCGGGCCTGTCCCTGATTCTCTGTCTGGGAATCGGCGTTCTAATCGGCGTCCTGCTATTCCGGCATCGACGGTCGCAGAAGGCCGCCGTTTATTCCGACGCCGGCGGTTCTGTTCGTCTCAATCTTGATGAACTCACCGGCACGCGAACGACGAACAGACTGTTGGGATCAGGCAGTGCGTCAGAATCTGACCCCAACAGATCCTAATCGTCATTTTTGCGGCGTCGTTACGTTGACGTCGACCGTTGTCTTCTTGCTGCCAAATAGCCCGCCCTTCCACGCCAAAATACCCAGGACGATTACAATTACGAAGATTATCAGGATAGCGACCACGCCTACGCTGCTGCCGCCTCCACCATTGTCACCCATATCTGTCCTCCCTAAAGGAAGCTGTGGATAAATCTGGTTGATTTCGAGGGGGTAAAGCTAAAGGGGAAGGGATCGTACGTTTAGATTCTTAGCACACGTCCATATAGACGTCAAACGCTGGGCAAAACAAAGCAGGTGACAACACGGGGGTTGTCACCTGCGGTTTTTTGGACCAACTTGAGTCGGACCGTTGTTACTCTTCGCCGCGCCGCGGGCGTCTTGCACGGCTGCCCGGGCGGGTCGGCTTAACGTCGCCCGGCTGCACAGTCGGCGTCGGCTCTGGAGTCTTAGCTCCCGGCGGACAAACCCAAATTTCAAAGAAATCCGTTTCACGATAGCCACCGTTAACAATGGTGATTCGGCGTGCATCAATTCCCCGCTGCATCGTCAAGTAATCCAGAGTGCGTTTGCCCAAAGCATCAGCTTGTCCGACGCGGCTGGTCCGGCCGGCATAGACGATGATGTAGGCCAACGAGTCTGGCGCGTTCTGCAGCTCGATCGCCAGGTTGTCAAAGCGGGCCTTGTCGTCGTCAAAGGCCACTGACTGGAACTGATCGAACGGTTTGCATTCAACCTCAGGCGGTTTCCTTGGCACTACACTGGTGGATGCCTGCGCACGCTGACGACACATCGCGTCGCCCGTGCCATCGTCCACTACTAGAGTAGCGGTTACTTGCTGGCTGCCCAGGCCGGTCGAATCCACGGTAATGGTGGCTGTGCCGGCGCCGCTGACGATCCTGGCGTCAGCCGGCGATACCGTCCAGGCATAACTGAGCGGTGCGGTGCCTCCGTAGGCCACGTCTGAAGTGAAGGTAATTAAGTCACCGTCATTAACGCTCACCGGCGCCGAAATATTGACGGGATACGGGCAAGGGTTCTTGGTGACGGTGTACTTCTTGGGATGATAGTTAAGATTGACGCAGAGCTTGCGGGCCTTTTCAATTTCAAAGTCCCGGACCCAGCGGCCGCCGTTAGGCAGCATGATCTCGATAGTGTGACGGCCCGGGGCGAGTTCGATGATGCGAACGGTGGTGGAGGTCACACCCTCTTCCTTGCCGTCTATACGCAGCGGAAAGCCGCCCGGGGTGGTGGTGATTTCGACCTGGCCGTAATTTACTTTCTTCTTCTTGGCCTGAGCCGTAGTAGAAGTGCAGGCAAGGGCGAAAGCGAGCGCGATCATAATCGTGACCGCAGCTTTGAAGATTGTCGATTGTCGGCGAGTCGCAGCCATGAAATTTTTCGGGTTCATCGTTACACCTCCGTCATGGTTTCTGCTTGCTTACTCGCGCGCATCTTGGTGTATCGGCGACGCGCACCGGCAGTCAGGGCTACGATACCAGAACCGAAGAGCAACAACGACGCGGGCTCGGGTATAGGTGGAGTGGGTGTCGGCGTCGGGCAAGTCTCGCACTCGTTGTTGTCATGAGTGCAAATCCCGGTGACGCAAATTAGCGGTATGAGCGCCAGGAACGGCCACTTGGGAAAACCGCCTCCTACCGCGGGAATCTCGCCACAATCACAAATGGTGCCGTCGACGTTGTCCTGTTCGAACACTTGAACATCGCCCTGCTGTTGTGGCGCGACTTCAGTTCCGGACATGAGCCCAGGAGCTACCACGTCAGCGCCGGCGACGGTTGAAGTGGTCGAGGCCACCTCTCCTTCGATGGCTGGAGCAACTGCCGAGCTGGAAGACTGCGAAGTAGAACTGCTGGTGCCTGAATTGGCAGGATCCTGCGCGGTTGCCCGCAGCCGGAGGCGCTGAAGCTGCCCACCCTTCTGCAGGTCACCCATGACGTTCACCACGTCTACAAATTTGATTGGGCTAGCTTGCGCTGGAACGGCGACCAGCAGCAACAAGCTTAGCATCGTTGCGATAGGGCGAAAAAAACGAGTCCTCATCTGGTTAGGAACTCCCTCCTCAAAACGTTGGGGCCGACGATTTAGCTACTTTGAAGTTCTGGCAGCTAACGGTTGCTTCAAATGCAAAGACAACGAAGACAGCCTGCCGTGGGTCCAAGCCTTCAAAACCCAAGTTGGGCTTTTTGGCTGTTAGGAAAACACGGCGAATGTGGAGGGTATTCCAGTTTCAGAAAACGATTTAGCCCAATTCCAGGCGGGTTTTAGCGAGGCGAGCGATGGGTCTTAAGTCCACCGCTCGCCTCGCCTGAGAGTTAACTTCCTTCCTGCCCGGCAGCCGCTTCGGCCTCACGATTTTCGTCGCGGAGGATCGCCTTGCGGGACAGCTTAATCTTGTTGCCTTCTTTGCCAATGCACTTGACCATAATCTGCTGGCCTTCCTTTAATTCGTCCCGCACATCCCGAATGCGACGATCCGCAATCTCCGAAATGTGCAGCAAGCCATCAGTGCCCGGAAAGATTTCTACAAAAGCGCCAAAATCGACAATCCGGTTGACCGTGCCGACATAGGTTTGACCCACTTCAGCTTCGGCGGTGAGGCCCCGAATCCGGGCCACAGCGGCCTCGGCCGCTGCGCCATCGGCAGTAGCGATCGAAACAGTGCCGTCGTCTTCGACGTCGATTTTCGCGCCCGTTTCTTCAACCAAAGCGCGAATGACTTTGCCGCCTGGTCCGATCACGTCGCGAATCTTGTCCGGATTGATCTTGATCTTAATAATCCGGGGCGCATGCTGTGAAATCTCAGTGCGAGGTTCAGGCAGCGCCTGAGTCATCGCGTTCAGGATATAGAGACGGCCCTTCTTAGCCTGCTCCAAAGCCTCAGCCATGATTTGGGCGTTGACTCCGGTAATCTTGATATCCATCTGCAAAGCGGTGATGCCTTCCTGCGTCCCGGCAACTTTAAAGTCCATGTCACCGTAGTGGTCTTCGGCCCCGGCGATGTCGGTCAGAATAGCGTACTTGTTTCCCTCCATCACCAGACCCATGGCCACGCCTCCAACTGGAGCCTTTAAAGGCACACCGGCGTCCATCATTGACAGCGCTCCTCCGCACACCGTGGCCATCGAGGACGAGCCGTTCGATTCCGTAATGTCTGAGACGATCCGAATTGTGTAGGGGAACTCGGTATCATCGGGAAGCACTGCTTCGAGCGCCCGGCGCGCCAGCGCTCCGTGTCCAATCTCGCGACGCCCAGGACTGCCAAACCGTCCGGTCTCGCCCACCGAGTAAGGCGGGAAATTGTAATTGAGCATGAACTTCCGCCGCACTTCGCCCTTTTCTAAATCGTCCATAAACTGCTCGTCATCCTTCGTGCCCAGGGTCACAGTCACGAGTGCCTGGGTTTCGCCGCGGGTAAACAGCGCCGAGCCGTGCGTGCGCGGCAGCCAACCCACGTCGCAGTTAATGGCTCGAATCTCGGAAAAACGGCGGCCGTCGGGCCGGCGACGATGATTAAGAATGTCGTCGCGAAAGATCTTTTCCTTGAGATGATCAAATGCCTTCTTGGCTGTGAGTCGCTTTTCAGGCTGGTCTTCGGGATAGCTCTCGACCACTTCTTTCTTCAGGGCATCGATAGCCGCATAGCTGGTACGCTTTTCCTGGCCCGAGGTGTCCAACGCAGCCCGTAATCGATCGGAATAGTTGCGCTCGATGTCGCCGATCATTTCCTCATTCAAAACGGGAGGCTCGACCGGCCGCTTTTCTATCTCGAGGGCCTTGTAAAGCTCTTTCTGCCAGCGACACAGGCGGTTAATTTCCTTGTGCGCGAGCATTAAGGCCTCGACCATGATTGCCTCGGACACTTCCTGCGCCCCGGCCTCGACCATGACAATCGCCTCTTCGGTGCCGGCGACGATCAGGTTAAGCCGCGATTCGCGGATTTCCTCATAAGTAGGATTGACGATGTAGCGTCCGTCAATCAGGCCCACCCGGACTCCGGCAATTGGATTCGGGAAAGGAATATCCGAGAGATACAGCGCACAGGAGGCTCCCGTTATGGCCACGACGTCCGGATTGTTGTCCGGGTCGGCGGATACCACCGAAGCAACCACCAGGGTTTCGTTGCGATAGCCATCGGTGAAGAGGGGCCGGCAGGGCCGGTCGATCATCCGGCTGGTTAGAACTTCTTTTTCGTTGGGTCTTCCCTCGCGCCGAAAGTAGTTTCCGGGAATGCGCCCGGCCGCGAAAAACGCTTCACGATATTCCACTGTGAGCGGGAAAAAATCGATACCCTCGCGGGGAGTGTTGGCGCCAACTGCGGCGCACAAAACCATGGTGTCTCCATAACGAATCACACACGATCCGTCAGCCTGTTTTGCCACGCGACCAACTTCCACGGTGAGATCGCGATCACCTACTCGAATTGATTCTTTCAAATACTTCTTAACTGTCATTTTTGTTTGTCTCCTTCTGGCGACGCCCACTCGTTTGGTGGACACGCAACGTCTCATCCGCTGCGGTTTGTTAGTCTCTGCGACGAGTTTCTCGCCGCCTTCGCTGTTTCCCGGCGAGCAGTCCGCCGAGGGTCTCGATAAGCGTTGACGACTCAACGCTCCAAAAAAGAGAAAGCGGCCAGAGCCTAGCCGTGAAGCTCTTGCCGCCTTCGGATTTTATAAGGCTGCGCGCGTCGCCTGGCTACCTATATCGCCGTCACGTTCGG
>JBBPID010000140.1:0-6225 GCA_038040505.1 Acidobacteriota bacterium
AAGCGAGTGAGCAGGATCATTGTCGTCGCTTGACTCCTGTCAGCCATATCAACGTTTGAGTTGACGCGGCGGGAAACAACCACGCTCGCGTCCAACGAAGTGTTAGCCCGTGGTCTGGCCGAAGCCGAAGGCGATGGGCCACGATCAATTGTGTTTCAGTCCATCTCGCCAGGCAATTACCTCGAGTTCGCCGCGGACGGCTTCCTCGACCGTAATGACGGGATGCACCTCGAATACGAAAGCAGGAAGCATCGAACAGAATTTGTGAATAGTCAGCGGATCGTCACACTCCATCAGCATATGCCCACCCCACTCGCCGACTCGTATTACGAAGAATTCGATCTTGAAATTGGCGGGCGCTTTCCATTGACCGAATACCTCAAGGATTCGCTTCTGGGCATTCTCGTACTCCATGGGCGAACCTTGTGGGCGTTCGAACCAGCTGATCACGTACTTCATCGTCATCCTCCTAATAGTGTTGGTCCTCGAAATGATTGCTGTTTGGACGGGCTAACGGCGGAGTTGACGCGGCGGCGCGAATTCAATCAAGCATCGCCGGA
Organism: Acidobacteriota bacterium; assembly: GCA_038040505.1. Lineage (GTDB taxonomy): Bacteria > Acidobacteriota > Blastocatellia > Pyrinomonadales > Pyrinomonadaceae > UBA11740. Next base: position 561 of record JBBPID010000140.1, read on the forward strand.
CGAATGCTTGATGCGAAACATCCCGACTCGTCGGGACTCCGGTCCAACGATTTGGCCGACGGCGACCTGCAGCAAGCCCACGTCGTCAGTTGTTGCTCGATGAAGGCCACTGCGGGTTCCATTTGGCAAATTGTTCTCTGAAACCTTCCTTTGCGTCTGCGATGAAAACCATAAGTTGTTGTTCTGGGACACGAACAATGTTGATGTCATGATTGCGCGCTTCCAAGGCCAAGTTGTTCGCAAGCAGTGTGCTGGAAATGAAAAGGGTACTGGGCATTTCTTGCTTGTGCGCATAGCCATCTGCCAGCAACTGCCGGGCTTCTACGTTCGATGGGTGCTCAACCTCGATGGAAACAAGCATCGAAGTGAGGATGAAACAACTATATGCGTCCATGAGAGCTACGCAATTGACGTCTCCTTTATCGCGAGTGTGAATCGGCGCATCGTTTAGCCGGAAGGCGATCCACGCTTCGTTGACCTGGAACTGGTTTGGATGAAGTACCGTGCTAGCCATTTTGTGAAGCCATCGAACTACTTATTATCCATCATGCACCATAATTCCGCGCTGAGCGGTATTATGAATGACTCATAATACGCTCCAAACCGTCAAAAAAACCTCAAACCTCCCGCTCAGCAACACCGCCGCCTGCGAGAAGGAATCCTTTTTTTATTATCAGTGCTTAGTGAAGTGGCATTCAAAGACAAAAACATCTTTCAGCGTCGGCGGCCGCAGTAAGCCCTCACCCTAACCCTCTCCCAGGAGGGAGAGGGATCGCGAATTGGAATTGGACACCCATCCGCTACCGCGGACGGTACTGACCTCACGTTCGGGTTGAGCTCAAACGTCTCAGGGGCGGCCCTCCCTCCACGGTCGGGCTTCTAACACGGCGGGGACTCAAATCGTAACCAGCTCTCGGTTGCTGTCTTCTTCACCTCTGAACTGCAACTCATACAGCTTCGCATAGACGCCGCCGCTGCGCTGAAGCAGCTCTTCGTGAGTTCCCTTTTCGATTACTTCACCGTCCTCAATGACGAAGATCACGTCGGCGCGCAGCACCGTCGCCAGCCGGTGGGCAATTACGATTGAGGTCCGGTTCGTCATCAGATTTCCGAGCGCATCAAACACCAGCTTCTCCGACGCCGCATCCAGCCCCGCCGATGGTTCATCCAAAATCAGGATCGGCGCGTTGCGAATCACCGCCCGCGCGATTGTGATGCGCTGTCGCTGGCCGCCGGAAAGAGTTAGCCCGCGCTCGCCAATCATGGTCTCGTAGCCATCGGCCATTTTGTCGATGAATTCATCGGCGTTGGCCAGCTTAGCCGCGCGAACAATCTCTTCGCGGCTTGCTTCAGGTTTTCCATAAGCGATGTTCTGCGCGACGGTCGCGCGAAACAAAAGACTCTCCTGCAGGACAAAACTGATTTGCTCGCGCAGAGATTTCTGTTTGAAGTCCCTAATGTCCCGCCCGTCAATTCTGATCTGGCCCGAGTCCGACTCATAAAAGCGCGGCAGCAAACTGACGATGGTCGTCTTCCCTGCTCCGGTGGAGCCAACCAGAGCCGCCAACTGCCCGGGCTCGATTGTGAGGTTGAGATCCTTGAGCACCGGCTGCTCTTCGCTGTACGAGAAAGCCACGTGATCGAATTCAATCTTTCCTTTAAAGCGCGGCGCGCGTTTGGCCCCCGGCCGATCGCGCACCTGGGTTTCGTTTTCCAGAACTTCGCGAATCCGTTCCCATCCGATCTGCGCTTTGGAAATCGTGTCGGTCATCTTTGACAACTCGCGCATGGGCTTGTACATCTTGCCGAGATAGAGCAGGAACACCAGGAGCTCTCCTGACGTCAGCCCGCCTGACAAGACCAGACGCGCGCCGTACCAGAGCACCAGACAAGTGCCGCAGGCGACAATAATCTCGACAATCGGCGGCAGCTTGGCCTTAACGTTCCTCGCCTGCAAAGCGGCTTCAACGCTTTCGCGGCTTTCCTGTTCGAATCGCTTCTGTTCGTAGTCCTCGCGCGCAAACGCTTTGACCACGCGAATCGACGAAAGCACTTCTTCGAGCACCGAAACGACGTCGCCCTCTTTGCGGCGCATGTGCCGCGACGCCCGCTTGATGCGGTGGGTGAAGTAATAAACAACCAGAAAAAGGCCGGGTGCAACCATCAATGCAATCAGCGTGAACGCCCAGTTCAGATAGAACATTACGAGCACCATGCCGACGAGAGTGAGGATGTTAACCACAATTCCCAGCAGCACGTTCGAAATCAGGCTTTGGACCGCGTCGATGTCGCTGGTGACGCGGCTAATCAAGTCGCCGGTACGTTTCTGATCGTGATAGGAAAGCGAGAGTCTCTGGATGTGACTGTAAAGGACGCGCCGCAGATCGTGCATGACCCACTGCCCGACGCTGGTGGTGAGATATTTTTCGACGTATGAGCTGAGCGCACCGAAGACTGCGATGACCAGCACAGCCAGCACTGCAAAGTTGAGAATCGAGCCTTTGTCGGTGCCAATCCAGCTGACCACACTGGTCAACCACTCGGGCATCCGTTTGGCGCCGAAGACGTAGTCAAAAACTATCTTGAGCGGCCAGGGCTCGAGCAGATCGGTCAGGCTCTCGCCCAAAACCGCCAGGAAAGCGAGCGAAAGCATGGGCCAGTGAGGGTAGAGCAGATCGGTGATGCGAATTTTTTTCTGCACGATCGATCAATCCCGCTTTGGTAGTTGTCGCAGAACTTAACCAAACAAATGGCGTATCGCATCGGCGTTCCAGTCGGACAGCCTTGGAGTCACGACTTCAGCCTGAGCTCGGCGCAATTCATTGGCTGAAACTGTACTGGTTACACCGATCGTGTGCATCCCGGCCGTACGCGCGGATTGAATTCCCGGCGGTGCGTCTTCAATCACCACGCACTCCCTGGCCAGCACCGGGAGCTTCCGCTCGGCGCGTCTTTGTTGATTCAAGAGCTCGAGGGCGCGGAGGTAACAATCGGGCGCGGGCTTGTGCTTCAGGCCCGGTTCCGCGGTTACAAAAACTGAGAACTGGCCGTTGAGGTTGGCGAGGTTCAGGACGTGATCTATTTCCCCGCGCTCGGCCATGCTGACTATGCCGAGCGAATAATGGCGGGCGGCTTCCCTGGTAAAAGCCACCACACCTGAAGAGACGGGCAGGTCTTCTTTTATGAATTCACGATGCAGTTCGTGCTCGCGGTCGATCAGCCGGCGCGCGGTTTCATCGTCCACGGTCTTGTTCGATCGTACGTAGGCGGCGCGCACGAAGGCGACATCGTCCATCCCAAGGCAGGGATAATATTCTTCGTCGGTCAGGCTTATCCCCTCGGCGGCGAACACCTCGCGATAGGCTTTCAGATGAATACGCTCGTCATCGATGATGACGCCGTTAAAGTCGAAGAAGATGGCTGAGATCATTTTGGTGTCAGTCCGTTCCCTTCGGAAGAGGAATTATATAATTGACGCACCGATACCGTTGTACGGATCTAATCGTAGCTACTCGATGCTAAACGTGAACCTTCAGCGAGCTGCGAAGCAGCGGCCGTAGGCTAAGCCCAAGGCGAGGCTTTGCGAGCCTTGGGTCAAACGCCTGGGGCATCGAGCCCCGAAGGGGCGACAACGACCACGGGTAAGTGGATCTGTTTACGCATTCTCTGTCGCCGCTTCGCGGCTCGCCGAATCCAACGAAACAGTGCCCAAGGCTCGCAAAGCCTCGCCTTGGGCTTAACTACGACCGCTGCTTCGCAGCTGATCTTCTCCCAAAAGGGAGAAGGGAGATAGGGCGAAGAGGAAAATCTATCCTTTCGAAGTTGTGAACGTTGATGAACTATTCAAACTCTGTTCACGCTGCTCGTTCTGCTGCGCGATGAGCTGCGGCAAGCGCTCGCTCTCGATCACATCAAGCCGGCGCAATACTTCAGCCAGAGAGATTTCGTTTTTCAAATTAACCTGGAAATCGAGGTCCGCGCGCAGACGATCTTTTTCCGACTGCCGGTTCTGCGACATCATGATGATAGGCGCTTGCAGACCTGCTATGACCGCGAGCACAAGGTTGAGCATGGCGAACGGCTTGGGATCGAAACCGCCGATTAGAACGTAAGCGTTAAGCGCTATCCAGGCCGCAATTAGTACGAGACACACGCCAATAAATTTCCAACTGCCCCCAAATTCCGCCAGCGCGTCCGCGGCCCGATCTCCGAGGGTCATGCGCTTTTTTTGTTCTTCGTTCACATTGCGCGAGACGCGCTGCTGCAAAAGCTTGTCAGTACTCCGCAGCCGCGAGAAAGTCGCGCTCAGCATTGCCAGGGCCACCGCGGGATTCTCATCGATGAAGCGCAGAAAACTCTCTCGGGAAAGCACCGCGAGCCGGGCATCCTCGGTCACCGTGGCGTCGGCTGAGCGTTGTTTGCCGTCGATGATTGCCATCTCGCCAAAGAAATCACCCCGAGCCAGTTCTGCCAACACCACTTCTTTGTTGTCGTCATCAGTCAATGAAATCTGAACGCGGCCACTCTCGAGGAGGTACATCGCGTCACCCTGGTCGCCGGCGCGAAACAGTCCGGTTCCGCCGGCGATGTCGCGCGTGCTCAGCAGATTGCGCAACTCAGTCGCGGCCGCATCGTCCAGAGAAGCAAACAGCGGCACTGAGCGAATCGCGTCAAGGGTCATTTCCTGGGCGGTTGGTATTGGCATGGCGAACCTCTTAGCAAGTAAAAAGTAAAAAGGTAAAAGTAAAAACCTTCGGCCTGTACCGCGGTTTTCTTTCCCTTTTTCCTTTTGCCTTTTTACTTTTTACTTTCCAGAACCTTTCCATCCTTCATCATAATAATCCGGTCGGCAAAACTGCTGGCGAGCTCGTGGTCGTGCGTTACCAGCATTACTGTAAGGTGATCTCGATCGACCATCTCCCGCAGCAGCGCCAGCAGTTCGCGCGCGCGCGTCGAGTCTAAATTGCCTGTCGGCTCGTCAGCAAGCAGCAGGCGCGGACGGTTCGCCAGGGCCCGGGCGATCGCGACGCGCTGCTGTTCGCCACCGGACAGCTCCGACGGCCGGTGCTCCATGCGATCGAAAAGTCCCACGCGTTCGAGCAGATTCCGGGCCCGCTCTCGGCGCGCCGGCCCGCGCACCCCGCCAAACGCAAGCGCCAGCCGCACGTTCTCAGCGGCCGTCATGGTGGAAATCAAGTTAAAGTTTTGAAAGATCATGCCGACCGAGAAGCGCCGGTAGCGAGCCATCTGCTTTTTGGTCAAAGGCCCCAGCGGTTTCGCGTCAAAGAAGACTTCGCCGTGGTTCGGGCGATCGAGACCGCCGAGCAAATTCAACAGCGTCGATTTTCCTGAACCCGAAGTTCCCTGGATCGCGACAAACTCGCCTTCTGCTACGGCCACATCGACCCGATCCAACGCGGTGACCTGGGTCGTGCCCATCTGGTAGACGCGAGTAACTTCACGAGTTTCGATCAAAGGCATGGTTTGCTTGTTAATTAACTTGATAAGCGGTGTATAGAGTACCGACTTTAGTCGGGCTTTATCTACCGAATAAAAAGCGCCCAACTAAAGTCGGTACTCTACGCGGCTTTGCGCAAAAAGCCAGGGTCGCAAACTCGTCGAGCTGCGAAGCAGCGGTCTTAGCTAAGCCCAAGGCGAGGCTTTG
>JBBPID010000141.1:0-6192 GCA_038040505.1 Acidobacteriota bacterium
TGAAGTTGGTACTCTAAACGCCGTTAGATTAGGCACTATCCGAGCAACTCAAAAGTGATGTTCGCTGGACAAGCAAACGATTCACGAAACTCCACGAAGTCAATCAACCCTGTTGGTGTTCTTTCGTGTGATTTCGTGGATCGTCTTTTCAAGTCGGGGCACGCAGATTAGGAACTGATCCGGTTCAGCTCAAGGGCGCGCAGAACTCCAACTCATGGCCGTCCGGATCAGAAAAGTAAACCGAAACGGCGGGCATCCAATCGTGTGTGTGTGGTCCGTCAACCGCGACGTGATGTTCTTTCAGCAGGTCCACAACCGACTCAATATCTTTGGCCTCAACCGTGAAAGCAAAATGTTGCGTCGGCCAGTCCCCTTTATCCTCCTGCAGCACAACCATTCCCGACGTCACACCGGCGCGCAGGAAAAGCCAGTTTCGTTTCTCATCGCGAACGCCCACTTCCAGGCCAAGCACGTTGCGATAAAAAGCTTCTGCTCGGGAAAGATCCTTAACGCGGACGGCCACTTCATAAACGCCACGGATCGGAAACATCTGCGCCTCCTTTCGGTATGCGGCCGCTTCACTGACGCGGCGGCGGACCGGTCCTCGGGTTCTTGCTGTTAAAGTCAGCGATAAATGCCGCGGTCATATCGACTCCGGGAAGCACGGTGAGGATCGCCGGCAGAAGTTTACTGATGTCCAGGGTCATCGTAACACCACGTTGGCGCGCAAACTGATCCAGGGCCACACCGATCTGTTTGGAAACCGGAGAGACAACCTGCTGATAACGTCTGGTAACATCCTGATCCAGCCGCTCCTTTTTAGCCGCGAAGTCTTGCTCCAGCCGCTCGCCCTCAGATTGTTTGGCCTGAATCGTTTTCTGATCGACTACCGAAGCTTTCATCAGCGTTTGAATTTCGCTCGCCAGCGTGTTCAGTCGGTTTTGGAGATTTTGGAGCTCACTGGTGCGTGGCTGAAACTCAGTCTGCACAATCCTGGCGGCATCGATATAACGGTAGATTCCGTTCTTCTCGTCGCCGAACATCTCGGTATTAACCAGTGCAATCCGGCTTTCCGGCACCGCGACGTTGAGCGCGGAGGTTGGCATGGGCGTCGCCGCAGGCCGCGGTAAAGGCGTCGCCCCAGGTCTCGGCAAGGGCGTCGCAGTTGGCCGGGGCGTCGGGGTCGGTGTCGGTCTGGACGGGACAGTTTGCGGTCTGGTTTGGGCCGCGACCGACCCTGCTATCACTACCCCGAATACGACTGAAGCGAAAATTAGACGAGTTGTTTTCATAGCTAATCCTTCCAATAATTCTCACGCGTGCGCTTCAAAGATTACACAGATTGAGCTGAGAATGAAAAAGCGGAGTTGCGCTAGGCGGACAACTGAAGTTTGGAGTGCGGCGACTTGTCGCCGCTTTGGTATGCGGCGCGTTGGCGATCTGAGTCACGACAAGTCCCGACTTACCAAAGCGGTAACGAGTTACCACACTCCATATTCACGTCGTCCGCTCCACGGACGAAAATCACGAGGACTTCTCTCTTTAGCGCTTTCCAGCTAGACCGGCAGCCGCGATCAACGCCCCGGCAGCTTCCGTGAGCGCGAGCAAGCCGGCAGTTATCTGAAAGGGCCCGGCCCAGGCATGAGGTCCAAGCGAACTGACATTGTCGGCTCCCGCGGCGATGAAATGGTAATAGCCGCCGAAAAGGAGCGACCCGATCATTGAGCAGAACAACAGCAAGAAGCCGCCACGCCATCGCCGCCGCCAAAGCATCACGGCCGCGACCAGCGGCAACAGTGTGATCACCACCAGCACGTAGACCTGCTGCCAGGCAGCCAAATCAATGTGCAGATTAACGTGCCCCGCGCCATGCACGATGCTCACGATTAGGTGAAGCGCGACCAGGATCACGGCGACCTTGGCAAGGGAATGTTTTGTTTCTTTCATCGGGGATCGGAAGTCCGCGCAGCGGACGAAGGATAATAGCCCATCGATTCATCGGCTAAGATCATGCGTTCATTGCTGTGATTCGAAATACTTAGAAAACTTGTTGTCACCTCAGGCTCAACCCCAACCGATAATCAGGAATGTTCTGGCATGGTCTTAACTCAATTTCAGTCCTGGCGGCTTCGGCGCCGTGGCGGACTTTCGCGCGGGCTTCAGCTTCGTCCGGCAGGCGCAGCTTTGAAAGGATGTTTGAATCGCTTTCGCCGACGGGTTGGGCCAGCAGCCAATAACGGCCCGGCGCCAGATTGTTTTGGGCAAAGGTCCCGTCTGCCAGGACCACCGTCGCGAAGTATCGCAAGACATCGTCAGCCTGCTCACGCTCAGCCGGGACCAGGTAGACAAACAACCTCGGCGGCAACTTCTGGCCTTCGGCGAGATCGATTTGTCCGTGGATCGATGCCGCGCCGGCGGCTATCGTGACGGTCAGGCCCGCCAGACGCTCGCCGGATTTCAGAGTGGTCCAATTTCGCGCCGCGTCAACCAAACGGTTTGGCGGCATCACCTTTGCCGTGGGAATTACTGAGGACGGCCAGGTGATTGATTTCAGATACCAGTACTTCGCCATGGGGCGAGCATTGAAACGGTATTGCCCCGGCGCCAGACTGCGGATGGCGAAATGGCCATCTTGATCCGGAAAAGTCGGCCCGCCAAGACTCCAGAGAAATTGTGGCTGATCCCTGGCGGCGATCTTCTCGTTGTGCCAGGGCGTGACCAGAGTCTCGCCAAACACTGGCCGGCGCTTATCTTTGCACTCGGGCGCTTTCGATTCTTCCAGTACCATGTGCCCGGTAATTGAGCCGAGAGGTCTAGTAATCAATTCAATGCCTGCGACGTCGGAGCCTCTGACTTTGATTCGCCGCGGTTCCGAAATAGTCCACTCTCCCGCGGGAGTAAACATTTGAGCGGTGACATCGTAATCACCATCAGCAACTCCGTAAAAGGAAAAGCCACGGGCGCCGGGAGATTGATACGATGAATAACTCGCCTGCGATGCTCCGTTGAAGATCGAACTCAAAATGACGTTGAATCCGGGCGGTTGATTGAGGGCCACGGTGCTGCTCGCCACTCCGCTAACTGCGTGGCCCGCTTCTCTGCGATAACGAATGTCCACGTTGGCGCTCTCTTCGCCGGAACGTACGCTCACCTCCATGGCGGCGTCGCGCGCAGAAGAAGGTGCGTATGTCGGAGCGTCGGTATCATAGGCGTCAACCTTGTCACTCCTGGGGCGGCTGCCACCGCCCGCGGACACGAGATAAGTTCCCGGAGGCAGTCCGTAGATTCTATAAACGCCCCGATCATCCGTCGTTTGTTCCCTGAACGGCGCACCATACCGCGGCGGCTGACCCGTGCCGTCGCGGACCATGTAAGCGCGAACTAATACAGCAACCACTGGCTCGCCCGCAGGCCTCGTCACCGTGCCTGTAATCACCCCGCCCTTGATTAATTCGAGTCTTACTGTATCGCCTATAAGGTAGTAACCGATTGGACTAACGTCCGGGTCGCGTGGCGCGGAAACATACGTGGGGAAATAGGCCGAAACCAGATAGGCCACCGGATCCAAGCCGCTCAACTGAAAACTTCCTTCGCTGTCAGATGTCGTGGTGCGAGATTGTCCGCCCCTGTAGCCGCGAACCACAACCAAAGCGTTCGCCATCGGCTGTCCACTCTCGTTAACGACTCGGCCGCTGAGCGTGCCGGTTTTAGGAACATCCGCCGTACTTTCGACCGATTGAGATCGCGCGGCGCCGTTGCTAAACGTGATCACCAGCGTAATCGTAAGAAACTTGTAGAGGTAAAGTTTCACTTCTTCGAGTACTCGCGAATCGTTAAGGATAAGAAATTAGCGAAAGATCCAGCGTCACAGTAACTTCAGTCGCTACTCCGTCAGCCACTGTCACGGTTTGTTTGGCGGTCGGGGGTCTCTGACGCCACTCGGGTGCATAAGCCGTGACTGTCAGTTCGTAACTTCCGGCAGCCAACCCTTCGATCAAGAAATGCCCACGCGAATCGACGACCCACGGTTGCACTCTCACGCTCGGATCATCCGGCTTTGTCAGTTGAATGAACAAACGCCCGCTTGATGGCAGCGTGCCATTTTCCAACCTTACCCTCCCGCGAATGCTCCCATTGATATAGACAAGAACAACGCTTATCCCGGTGACATGTTCGGCAGTCTGAATTTGTATGCCGTTTGGTTGAGCGATCCCATCGCGCTCGACGCGCGAAATCATCAGCCCTTTGGCATTGCTCATTGTACCGACTGAAAACTTCGCAATCCCTGCCGGTAATCCGCCCAGTCTAAAGCTGCCATCCCGCGGCATCCATTCAGCGCGACTCCAGGACGAATTGAGATCGTCCTTACTGATCAAAGCTGAAATATAAGCTCGCTCAAGCGCCGCTGTGGCATTCTTGCTCCTGGTTCCTTCAAATATGACCGTACCGGATAAGCTTGCCCCGGTTGAAGACTTGATCACCAATCCCGTCACATCCTCATCGACGACGTCAAACGTTACAGGCTCTGCCCTGAGGTCCGACGCCGGCAGCGGCTCAATTGAAATGGAGTACTTACCCGCGGGCAATTTCTCCAAACGAAAGTCGCCTTGAGTATCTGAACGCACGCCGGTGGATCCGCCATGACTGCTGGAGTTGTTTGCATCGATCGTCACGATTCTGGACAAACCGATTGCCAGACTCGGCACTGGCTTTCCAGTCTCTCCATCTACTACGCGTCCGCTCACTGAGAAAATCGGAACCGTCTGACTGACGGTGATGTCGATTTTGGTTGCTTCTGAGCCTTCATCGATCTCCACCACTCCGGCTTTCGCGGGATCGGTGGTGTTGGGATAGAAAGTCGTCGAGTATTGGGAACGCGCTCTGCCGCTACCGCGATACAGATCAGCATTGCCGATGGATATTTTGTAACGCCCTGGCCGTAGTCCGAACATTCGGTAAATCCCGCGATCGTCGGTCTGAAAGCTGAGCGAAACGGGATTGCCTGCTCCACGTTGACTGCTCGGATCGGCCGGCAAGAGATTGATGCGGTCTTCGATAATCGGACGACCATCCGCATCCGTAACCCTTCCCGTAATCACTCCACCTCGTACTAACTCAAAGTCGATTCCCTCGACTTTCTCGCCTTCGGTGATTACTACGGTGCGCCCCATTGAATTATTGACGTCCGAGATCACAAACGCCGGAGCCACGGGCGCAATTACATAGCTTCCACCTGGCACATTGGAAATCCGATAGATACCGTCTTGATCGGTGGTGGCCTTGAACGTTTGATCAGCTTCCGCGGGCTGGCTCGAACGCAAACCCACCACGACTTCCGGAGCGGGTTTGCCCTTGATGCTAACTTTGCCTGAGACCGTCGCTTCGGGGGCCTTTTTAGTCTGACTCGTTTGTGAGTTCGCGGGTGGGCAAAACGCGCAACAGACCAGGAGTGCTAAAGCGATTGCCAAAGGAGCAGGGAGCCGCATAGCGAGTTACCTTTCAGCGGACGAGAGTGCGCCAATGATACTTAACCGGTAGATTTTTGTCTCGCTACCCCGGTTCCCATGTGAAAAGCAGCGACATAGTCGCCGCAGTCCAAAAAATCACTACAGCAGCAGCACATCAACTCGATGTGCATGCACCATCTGTTCGCAGGGCGACCAGGCGAAAATTGTGAAGCGCCCATCCTGAGACGCCACCAACGCCAGCGCATCGCGCTGATCGTAGATGAACTGGGCGGCTGACAAGTGTCGTGTGCCCCCGTGCTGCACCGGGGGTACAACGACAGGTTGATCGCCAACGATTGGTTGAGTAAGTACCGTCTGCTCAACCGTCGCCGAGCCCGCCGCGCGTTGCATCTTTGCGCCAAAAGCCAGCACCTCGTACTGATCCGTAATCACGGTGGCGCCGTCAACCGCCGTCAGACCGGCGATACCTTCTACCGCGCTCCGCACCGACGACTGCCAATCGCTTTCACCCTCAGGACTGGGAGGTTGCTTAATCAAGTTCGCCAGCTTCGTATAGGCGGGCGCGACCGCATAAAGGATTGGTCGCACAATCAAGGCTCGCCACTCTTCGCTTTTTGAAGGCACCACCAGCAAGGTGCCGCCGTGGCCATGAGCGCGCATTGACGCGGCCATTTGGACCAGCACATTCACAGAATCGTCCCAGGTCGCCGGCGCGGTGAACGCG
>JBBPID010000036.1:0-3459 GCA_038040505.1 Acidobacteriota bacterium
CGCCGCTTCTTCAGGAAAGATCTCTTTTACATCTTTCGCTTCGATTTTTACGTCTATTTCATTCGTCTTCGATTGAACTACTTTAGGACTAACATAAAGCAGCCGAGAGCCATCAGGTGGTTGGGGACTAAACACGACCACACAACTAGGAGCGATTGTCTTCTGCGCCGAGTTCTTTTTTTTCTTAAATACTTTGAACCGAAGAGCTGATAAATTAACGACTTGTTCAATTCTGAGAGTTGTAAAAAGCCTTTTGCGGAACTCAGTTGCCGGGCCTGAGCGATTAAATAACAAAGAACTAGCGGACTGAATAATAGCGACTTTGCCCGTGCGCTTAGTTAGCGCTGCGGCTTTCGGAAGGAACATCGTGCCAATTCCCTTGTATGCGGGGGGCCATCCGTGCTCGTCAGCCCAGTCTTTAGCTTCTCTAGTCAACGATTTCTCACCCCACGGGGCGTTCCCAACTACTAAGTCATAAGTCCCAGCGTCCAAGTGCGTCTGAAAACCACTCTGGTCTTCTCTGAAAAAATCGGCATGAATAAGTCGGCGGTCACGCATTAATGGAAACCGCACTTGGCTCCAGTAATACCTCGGATCTATCTCATCGCACATGGCGAGGTAGAGATTGTATGAGGCTACGCGGACTGCGTGAGGATCCTTATCTACACCAAACAAGTTGTTCTCAAGCAATCCCCGAAGCGTTTCCGTACGAATAACATCGTCTGGGTGGGCATTCTTCCAACGGTGAACGAGTCTTTGAAACGCCTTTACCAGAAAAACTCCAGACCCACATGCAGGGTCCAGGACCTTGAGGTCCCATTGCTCACCACCCCAAGGCAGAACTTGGTCAAGCGTGAAGTCCACCAAGTGAGGCGGAGTGAAATAAATGCCTGAAGTACGCGCACGATCTTTTACGAAGGCTTCGAGAATGCTGCTAACAAATTCAAGCGGGATGGCGTCGAATGAATAGTCACGCCAGAGAAGCCGTTGACCCGTTGGCAAATGCAAATTCCCGCTAACTAAGTCACTCAGAATCTCCAAGTGCGATTGATTAACATCGTGTTTCTCTGCCTGCCACGCCTGCTCACGCGCCAATCCAGTATGATTCCGTCCTGGAAAGAGATCGCCGTTAAATCGTTCGTCTAGCCAATAGAAGAATCGATAGGTTTCGCGGTAATTCGATAAAATGCTGGCAAAGGAATCGTGTCGTCCTCTGAGCACTCCTTCTTCGTAGAGGCGCTCCAACTTACCAGCATTGAGAGCGGCGTAGCCCGATGAGTCCTTTCGATCAAACAAGAACTGAACAAAAACAATCCTGGCAAGAAGATCGTGGCATACGTCGTCGTTCGTTAACCCGCTGTCTCTAAGCCTCGTCCTGACAAAGTCGAGATTATCGAGCAGAGTCTGATCGGCGCGTTGATCACGACGGAATTGCTCAGGGCGCTCTTTGTAAAACTGCCCAGAGACGAGGTTAACCCAGTGTAAGATCTGAGCTGCGCGTCGCGAGACCCCATTTTCTAGATCCGCGATGCTCAACTGCTCCACGATATATTCGGTCAAAAAGTCATCAGCCGGTTGTTTACAGCAAGTCCACACTCGAAGGAGGTGGGGTTCTATAGTTATGAGCATCGGACTTCTGGAAAAATTCCAGCCTAGTCTCTGCAATTCCCTCAACTGGTCTTCACCTAACCGTCGCTGTGTTTCACAAACGATAGCTAAGGGTGGCTCAGTGGCCGAGGTCTTCGAATTCGGCGTGAGGACTCCAATGCGATCAGCGCCAGCGAGGCCGCTACCAACCTTAGCTTGCGCGAGTTCCGCAAAGACGCGAGGTCCCTCTCCCGACGGCGTCAGAATTTCGTCGCGTGTGGGCCAGCCAAGTTTTTCGTGCGTCAGATGAAGCGACATTTGCTCAGACACTATGAGAGCATGGAATTAGGTTTTTGCCGCCACGCGACTCAATTATATTGCCGAAGGTGCGGCATTGGGTTAACCGTCCAAAGAGGTCACTGTAGCACGCCCGCCTTGTTTCATCAATGAAACAATTTTTGCATCTATGTGCCGCCGATTACGCGTGGCGCTGAGATAAAGCAGTCGGGGTCAGGCGTCCGACTCTGCTATCTTGGTCTACACTAGCGGCGACAACATTTCCTCGGTCAGCGCCTGCATTCATACGAGCCGAACGCCAAGCCGGGTCTTTCCGCACTGCACTGCCGCAAAGCGGCACGAAGCCTGAATTTATTCAGCCGCACTGTACGAGAATCCGCGACTTCCTTAGTGCGGTTGGCCTCTCCTTCTGACCTCTGACACCCGATCTCTGACCGCAAGAACTCAAACCTGCCCTCGTTCCACAGACACGGATGTCCTTAAGAATTCGACTGTGGAGGACGTGATGAAACGACTTTTCCTTCTTGCTATTCCCCTTCTTCTTCCTCTCTGCCTGGCGAGCACTGTTGCCGGGCAGGACGTGTCTCAGCGAACGTTAGCGCGCGCGCCTCTGTTCGATGCCATCGCAGCGGGTGACAAGACAGCCGTCCTGAAAATTCTTAGCAAACGCCAACACGTGAACCTGAATCATCGGGAACCCGGGGACGGCGAGACATTTCTCATCGCGGCGATTCGCGCCGATCAACCGGAAATCGTTCGCATCCTGTTGACCCATGGCGCTGATCCAAACTTGAGAGAAATCACTGCCGGCGATGGCCAGAACGAGCGGCTCCCGGACGATACTCCGTTGGCGGCGGCGGTGAACATAGATTCAATCGAGATGGTTCGTTTATTGATACAACATGGCGTTAGGCTGGCGGAACATCCGTACGCGCTTCATTCGGCGCCTTCGATCGAGATGATCCGCTTTCTGCTGGACCATGGCGCGGCGATAAATGGCCGCGATGAGGAGGGCGCCTCTTACCTGCATACTGCCGTCAATAACGAGGAGATTGAGGATATCGCCCAGCTGCTGATTGAGCGAGGGGCGAACGTCAATGTTGTCGATAAAGATGGAGCGACGCCGTTGTTCCGAGTCGAGTCGGTAAAGATCGCGCGGTTACTAATCGAAAGGGGCGCCAACGTCAACGCCGCCAACAGAGAAGGACTAACACCTTTGCATTTTGCGGTGTCCGAAGGCCCGGGGATTGAACTCGCCAAACTATTGGTTCGGAGTGGCGCCAACGTGAATGCCCGGAACCATGAAGGCCACACTCCACTCGATTTGCTGGTAGTCGACTCGTTTGATTATGACATCGCTCTCTTCCTGGTCGCGCACGGCGCCAGGGTTAACGAATATCTCGTCAGGGAAAACGAATTGGTTGAGGAATTCGAAGAGATAAAGAAGACGATCCAGGCGGGAACCCAAAGGCCTGATTCATTGGTTCATTGATCCATTGGTTCATTGATTCATTGGTGGGTTCTTATCGCCCTCTCCCATTGGGAGAGGGTTGGGGTGAGGGCTTTAGCGCGACC
>JBBPID010000036.1:3559-5979 GCA_038040505.1 Acidobacteriota bacterium
TCACTACGGCCTAAGGCCCTCATCCCCGGCCCTTCTCCCAAAGGGGAGAAGGGAGGCACCAATGACAACGTGAGAAATTCTTATCGCCCTCTCCCATTGGGAGAGGGTTGGGGTGAGGGCTTTAGCGCGACCACCCCAATTAGTTTTTTGTCTGTGAATGCCTAAGACCCTCATCCCCGGCCCTTCTCCCAATGGGAGAAGGGAGAAGAACAACTGAGTGTTCACTACGGCCTAAGGCCCTCATCCCCGGCCCTTCTCCCAAAGGGGAGAAGGGAGAAGAACAACTAAATGCTTACCCCGGCCTAAGGACCTCATCCCGGGCCTTCTCCCAAAGGGGAGAAGGGAGAAATAAGGAACTCCGACAAGTCGGGACCCTCACCCAACCTCTCGCAAAGGGAGAGGAGAAAATCGCTCCCGGTACTGGCCTCCGCACTGAAGGTTTACTTCACGTGGGATCGCCGGTTTTGTTTCCGAAGAGATAGACATTTCCGAGCGACTTGACGGTACCCGATATGCCGACCCCATTGAAAACCAGGGCCGTGTCAGCGATTCCTACCTTGCCAGCCGTTACGGTAAGACCGGCGGTTACGTTGTTTCTGATCGTCGTGTTTCTTACAAACAGTCGGCCACCGCCAACATTGATTCCGCTCCCTTTGAATCCGTCGATTACACAATCCTCAACGGAAACGGCACCCGCGTCCCTGCTTATGCTGATACCATCCGTGCCTGTGCCCAGTCCGTTTATCGACAGACCGCGCAGACGCACTGCCGAGGTTGACGGGTCCTTGACCAGGGTCATGTCAATAGTGATGCCTGTCGTGCCTGCTGATCCAAGCACGCCCGCCAACATCCCAGTGCCATCAATAAGTGATTGATTTCCTGATTATCACAGTACCGCACCCGCCCGGGTCTAAAACACTGATTTCTCCTCCGGCCGCTGTTTTGGCGATGGCTCCGGCAAAAGTCCGGCACGGCGCCGTGCGACTACAAGGGTTGACATCATCGCCAACGCCCGACACCCACGTTCGCGTCGCCTGCGCCTGCGCCAGCGAGCAAAGAAACGCGATCAAAACTGAAGCGTAGAAAGCTGCGCGGAAGTTTTTCATTTTGGTTTCTCCTGTAAGTTTCATTGATCCATTGGTTCATTGGTCCATTGGTTCATTGGTTCATTAATTTCATTGTCAACGATTCAATGAGTCAATGAATCAATGGTTCAATGATTCAATGAGCCAATGAGTCAATGGTTCAATGAGTCAATGAATCAATGAATCAATGGTTCAATGATTCAATGGTTCTGGTTCATCGCGAACTGCGACGTCTCTGACTAGTGAGCGGCTCCAACTCGTAGTAACCGCCGGCCGCCATCCCGCCTAAGAACAGATGCCCGTTCCTGATCGAGTAGGTGCGCACGTTCGCGCCCTGGGTAACGATCTTGTCGTGAAGTGAACCGGCCGGACACTTAGCACTTGTTCTCGACCATGAACCAAATTGCAGTTCATTGGCTCGGCTTGATTTCCAGGTGCTGCTCGCGCGGTTGCAATCGACTCGCGATGATACCCGGCCGTTGCCGGCAAACGTGATGGTGTACTTCGATCCGTCATCCGGCACCAGGGTCGTCTCGTCGCCGGTCTGGAATTTGACTAGTTTCCAGGACGTGCCGGCCAACTCACTCGCCTGTCCACCCGCCAAGGTCAGCTGTGAGCTCATGGTCGCGGGCGCAATCGCGAAAGCCGCCAACGTTAACAACAGTCGGAAGATGTTGGTTTTCATGATAGCTCCTCTAATCCATTGATTCATTGACTCATTGATCCATTGATTCAATGAACCAATGAACCAATGAACCAATGAACCAATTCCGCAGGGGATTGTACTTCGGCGCGCTGCGTTTGGAAATATTCATTGGGCTGACTTATCTCCTTCTCCCTTTGGGAGAGGGTTAGGGTGTGGGCTTTAGTGCGACGTCCTCCCCAAATGAATTCTTTGTCTTTGAATGCCACTCGCCGCCGCGAGCCGTGCCTCGATGCAAAAATGCTTACTTGCCTAGGGTGCGATAATCAACTCCCGATGAGGAAACGCAGACACTATCGCGGTGGTTTTCAATTCTCGGTCCAGAAAGCTCTCGCTCGCGAGTGCCGAAAAACACAGACGACGGCCGAAGATCTCTTATGGCAATTGCTTCGAAACCGACAGGTCCTCGGATTCAAATTCAGGCGGCAACATGATCAGGAACGCGATGCTTATATGATTTCACAGGGCATCAAAATGTTACGTTTTTCAAATGACCGAGTTTTTAATGACATGGCGAATGTAATGGAAGAGATTTGTAAGGCCCTTATGCAAACGGGGGAGGGAGAAAGACAACTTGATGTAACTACACCCTAAGGCCCTCATCCCCAGCCCTTCTCCCAGAAGGAGAAGGG
>JBBPID010000036.1:6079-31513 GCA_038040505.1 Acidobacteriota bacterium
AGAAAAGACCGCTCTTCGTTACAGCCTAAGGCCCTCATCCCCGGCCCTTCTCCCAAAGGGAGAAGGGAGAAAAGACCGCTCTTCGTTACAGCCTAAGGCCCTCATCCCCGGCCCTTCTCCCAGAAGGAGAAGGGAGAAAAACCTATTTCCTCTTCCATTGAGAGAGGGTTGAAGTGAGCGCTTTTCCATTCCATCAATGAACCGATGAATAAATGAATCAATGGCTTAAGTTTCCAGCGGCGAGCTGTCTCGTTCGAAATCGAAGAGATGGTTAGGCCCGCACCGCATCACGCGGCGAAGCCAAAGCGGCTCAGCGAACATCTGTTCGAGACCACGCACAACTGCATACCTGGGTTCATCCGCGATCCTGACTGGCAGCCGGGTTTGGTCCCGCACATAAGTTTCCAACCCACTGAGTTGAACTCCATCACCCGTAAGAATGACCCCACGATCATATATGTCTGCGGATACTTCAGCCGGCAGCTCAGCCAGCGTGTCAGAGATGATTTCAACTATCTTGCGAACCACGTCGTGCGCCACCGGATAGACTTCCCCGGCGGTGATTTCGAGAGCCCCCGGGCTACTACCCAAAATATCCCGACCCTTGATCGTGATTTCCTGGGCCAGGTCTTCCGGCAAAGTTGCTGAAGCCAGCTCAAGCTTAAGACGCTCCGCGGTCTGCTCGCCAATAACGAGCCCGCGGTGCCGGCGCACGTGATCGATGATCGCTGCATTAATGTCCAAGCTTCCGATTCGCTGGGTCCGCGCATGGACGATGGCGCCGTTCGCGATAATTGCCACGCTGGTGGTCGACCCGCCGATGTCGACGACCGCTGAGGCGCGCGTGTCCTCTATTTTCACGCCTGCCCCGAGAGCGGCGGCTAATCCATTTTCTATCATGCACACGCGACCAATCCCGGCTTGTTCGGCAGCGTGGAGCAGCGCTCTCTGTTCAACCTGAGTGATACCCGTGAGGACGCTCATGATGGCGCGGCGGCTGAAATGGGAAATACTGCTGCGAGCCTTACGCACAAAATGCCCCAGCATTATCCTGGTTCTTTCAAAGTCCGCGACCACGCCATCCCGCAATGGAGCAATCACCGTAACATCGCGGGCCTCTCGGCCGTACATCTGTTGCGCCTCCAGCCCAATCGCGATCACCTCACCGCTGCTGGTGTTAACCGCAACCAGCGATGGCTCGTCCACAACCAGGCCGCGCCCGCGCACCACGATGATGGTTGCCCCGGATCTCATGTCTATGGCCATGGAATCTGAGACCAGATTGCGCAAGGCATTGAGACCGGTGAACGCAGCTGTCTTGCTCATGAATGACATGGGATTTGGCGCCTACAGTTTATATGATGAGGGGAAACTGATCCATTGATTCATTGATCCAATGAGACAATCTCTCCCTCTACCAATGAGAGAGGGTTAGGGTGAGGGCTTAAGTGCGGCGTAGTGAAGACTCAGTTGTCTTTCTCCCTTCTCCCCTTGGGAGAAGGGCTGGGGATGAGGGCCTTAGCTTAGTGAACACTCAGTTAGCTTTCTCCCTCTCCCTTTTGGGAGAGGGCCGGGGTGAGGGCCCGACAAATCTCTTCCACTACATTCGCAGTGTCATTAAGAACTCGGTCATTTGAAAAGCGTAACACTTTCAGGCCTTGTAAGATCAGATAAGCGTCGCGTTCCTGATCATGTTGCCAACGTTCACTCGGTCCATGGATGGCGCCACCGCATTCGATAACAAGGCTAGCTTCACGGCAAAAGAAGTCCGCAATGTATGCGCCGAATTGATGCTGGCGCCTGAATTTGAGTCCAAGAACTTGTCGATTCCGAAGCAATTGCCACAAGAGATCTTCGGCCGTCATCTGTTTCCTTCGGAACTCGCGAGCGAGAGTTTTCTGCCCCGAGAATTGAAAACCGCCGCGATAGTGTCTGCGTTTTCTCATCGGGAACATGATTATCGCACCTTAGGCAAGTAAACATTTTTGCATCGAGCCACGGCTTGCGGCGGCTAGTGGCATTCAAAGACAAAAACAATTCTTTGGGTGGTCGCGCTAAGGCCCTCATCCCCGACCCTTCTCCCAAAGGGAGAAGGGAGAAAGACAATTGAGTGTTCACCACGGCCTAGAGCCCTCACCCTAACCCTCTCCCAATGGGAGAGGGAATAATCCCCCCGGTCATGCATCTTTTCCACTGACAACTGATTGCCTATACTCTCACGCGTGGAAGATATGAAACCTGAATCAACCAGCTCACACATTCTACTAATCAGCAATTCGACACTTCACGGCAGCGGCTATCTCGATCATGCGGCGAGCGAGATATGCGATTTTCTCGGAGCGGTAAAAAGAGTTCTGTTTGTACCTTTCGCGCTTCACGACGCGGCGGCTTACACAGCCCAGGCGCGAACGCGGTTTGCGAAGATGGGTTACCAGCTCGATTCAATCCACACCGTGAGTGAACCTGCGAAAGCCGTCGGGGATGCTGAGGCAATCTTGATCGGCGGCGGCAATACTTTCCGGCTGCTGAAAGCGCTCTACGACCGTAACCTGCTCGGCACGATTCGCGAGCGGGTCCGCGAGGACCTGCTATACATCGGATCGAGCGCCGGCTCGAATGTAGCTGCCCCAACCATCAGAACAACCAACGACATGCCAATCGTGCAGCCGCCTTCCTTTGACGCGCTGGGTCTGGTGTCATTTCAAATCAATCCGCATTACCTCGACGCCGATCCGAATTCGACCCACAAGGGTGAGACCCGCGAAGAAAGGATTATTCAGTTCCTCGAAGAAAACGAAACGCCGGTGGTGGGGCTAAGAGAAGGTGCGATGCTGAGAATTGAAAGCGGCAAGACACTATTGAAGGGTTCCACAGGAGCACGCATTTTTCGGCGCGGACATGAACCAGTCGAGACTCTACCGGGTACTTATCTCGATGAATTCCTTTCGTAAGACAACTTAGCCTAGAGAGCGAGTTACTAGCCGAATGGCTCTGCCACTCTGATGCGCGGCAAGTCTCCGACTTGCCGGCAAAGCTTCTTCCTCTGTTTCGGGTCTCCGACCCTTTTTCGCCGGTCGTAGACCGGGGATTTAGAAAAATGACCTTTCGGCAAGTCAGAGACTTGCCGCGCATCGGAGTGGCAGAGCCATTGGGTAGCGGCCTCACTTTGTGGTCGCGGTGCCTCAACAGTCCGACTTGCTCGCGGCTCGGAGTGGCAGAGCCATTGAGTAAGCGGCCTCACTTTGCGGTCGCGTTGCCTCAAGAGTCCGACTTGCCGCGCATCAGCGTGGCAGAGCCATTGGGTAAACGGCCCGCTTCGGATTTCGGTCCGGAATTTAATGCAGCGCCTGGTGGCCAAGCCATCTTCCCTGCAGCTCACTCACCACCCGATTTGTAAAATGTTGTGAATTCTGCGTAATCTGCGGATTTCTGGCGGTCTTTCTCTTGACCGTTCGCTTTTCCTTACGTACCCTTCGGCGCGCTTCATATTGTCTGCAGTTTTTTGGTTTCGATCTCCCCAGATCGCGGAAGCCCAGGCGCGACATATCCATCCTGCGCGAACATTCCGAAGGAGAAACGACTATGCCCCGCAGATTTATGCTTCTTTTCCTGGTCCTGGCTGTAGCAACCGTTGCCCTAAGTGGTTGCACAAACATGGATCCTAACAAGACTCCGGTCGCGACGAACACGGCCGCGAACACCGCCGGAAAAATTCCGGTGACAACTTCTTCGGATGAAGCACGGAAAGAATTTCTCCAAGGCCGTGATCTAAACGAGAAGCTACTCATCCAGGATTCCATACAGCATTTCGATAAAGCGATCTCCCTCGATCCAAACTTCGCCTGGGCAGAACTGGTGCGGGCCCAGGTAAGTCCCACGGGCAAGGAATTTTTCGATCACCTGAAGAAGGCCGTAACTCTTTCAGACAAGGCTTCAAATGGTGAGAAGCTTTTGATCCTCGGCACTGAGGCCGGCGCCAACGGAAATGCCGCGAAGCAGAAGGAGTACTTCGAGCAACTCCTCGCCGCTTATCCAAATGACGAGCGCGCCAATTTTGCTTTGGCCGGCTACTACTTTGGGCAACAGGAAGTGCCGAAGGCCATTCAGTACTACAAGAAAGCGACCGAACTGGCCCCGAGTTTCTCCTCAGCCTATAACCTGCTCGGCTATGCGTACCGGCAAAACGTTGAGTACCAAAACGCGGAGCAAGCCTTCAAAAAATATATTGAGCTGATTCCCAACGATCCAAATCCCTATGACTCGTACGCCGAGCTGCTGCTGAAGATGGGAAAGTTTGACGATTCGATCACGCAGTATCGCAAGGCGTTGTCGATCGATCAGAACTTCATCAACGCCCACCAGGGGATCGGCATGGCTTTGCTGTACAAGGGCAACGCCGATGAAGCCGCTGCCGAGATACAAAAGATTACCGACAAAGCCCGCAGCGATGCGGAGCGACGCACGGCTATGTTTGCCCTGACTGTGGTTGATGTCGATGGCGGCAAGTGGGACAAGGCGCTCGAGGAAGTCGATAAGCAATACGCATTGGGAGAAAAGACCAGCGACGTTCCGGGGATGACGGGCGACCTGCAACTCAAGGGAAACATCCTGCTTGAGATGGGCAAGTATGACGAGGCCAAGGCGCTCTATGAAAAGGGTCTCAAGATGACGGAAGACTCCAGTCTGTCGCAGGAGATCAAGAACAACGCCCGGCTCTTTCAACATTACAACCTGGCCCGCGTGGCCCTGGGCAAGAAAGACCTGGCCACGGCCAAAACGGAATCTGAAGCTTTTCGCAAAGGCACCGAGGCCTTGAACAATCCGGCGCAGATGAGACAGGTTCATCAGCTAATCGGCATCATCGCTCTCGAGGAGAAAGAGTACGACAAGGCAGTGACTGAGTTGCAGCAGGCCAACCAGCAGAACCCGTACGATCTTTATCGGTTGTGCCAGGCTTATCAGGGCAAAGGTGACTCGACCCAGGCGAAGGATTTTTGCAAGAAGGCCGCCGAGTTCAATTCCCTGCCGCAGCTTAACTACGCGTTCATTCGGACGAAGGCCGCAAAGGCGTGAGCTGAGAAGGTCAGAGCCGGGAGCGGTTTTCTCCTCCCTTGGGGAGAGGTTAGGTGAGCGTGCAAAGCGTAGCGACCGGGTATTCCCTCGCGCATTGGGAGAGGTTTAGGGACATTTCTCCCAAGTACCCTTAATTCTCTTTAGTCTCACTGGTGCTCTCCAGTAATAGACACCAAACAGACACCAAAAATCTGTTTGATCATTTCTCTTGGTGCCGAGTTGGCGGTCAGACGCGACTCTCTCTCTTCAAGCTGCGGCTGCCGCGCCACAACAATGCCGCCGCAAGCACACAGGCAGCAGGACAAATGAG
Organism: Acidobacteriota bacterium; assembly: GCA_038040505.1. Taxonomy (GTDB): domain Bacteria; phylum Acidobacteriota; class Blastocatellia; order Pyrinomonadales; family Pyrinomonadaceae; genus UBA11740. The sequence goes on from JBBPID010000036.1 coordinate 11,463, forward strand.
AAGCGAGTAGCGCATCTGCAAAGGAGCGGTGGAAGCGCCGAGCCAGTCGTTTAGCTTCCCGATCACCGGCGAGCCAACGCCATACGCGACCAAATTAACCGTCGAGAAGTAAATGCCGATGCCGAGCCCTCTTAAGTGAGGGCCTGCAATCTCATGGACGTCGGCTGCCGCAGGGCCCAGCCAACTCAACGCCAGACCGAACAGAACGAAGTTTAGAAACAACAACAGCACAGTGTTGTCACTGAAGAGCAGTGCGAGCCAGAGCGGGATGGAAGCGAGAGCGGCGCACATGCTGAATAGCATGCGGCCCCCCTTGCCAAATCTGCGGAAGCGATCGGATGCGTAGCCGCCAAAAATCGTCACGGGTACTCCGACGGCGATCGAAAGAATTCCGGCCGCTGTTCCAATCAAAACCAGGCTCATTCCGTGAGCTCGCACGAAGAACGATGGGACCCAGATTCCCAAATTGTTTGAGGCCAGGCCAAACAGTGCGTACCCGAGATAGAGGTATCTCAAGGGAACAGATTGAAATAGAATCTTCCAGTCTTTGCTCGTATAGCGGACGGCGGCAACTTCCGTCTGCCCTCGCCTTTGCTCTCTCAGGAAAAACACGATGACGGCGAGAAGCAAACCAGGAAACCCCAGAAAATAGAAAGCCCAGCGCCAGCCATAGTTCTGGCCGAGCCAGCCGCCCAGGAAAAATGCGAGACCGCTACCGACGGCAATCCCGGAAGAGTAGATACCCTGCACGGTGGCGCGCATGCGGGGAGGAAAATAATCGCTCAGCAGAGAAAGTGCTGCCGGCCCCAGCGTCGCCTCTCCGACACCGACCATCAAGCGGCAAAAGAACATGGTCCAAAAGCCCTTGGCGAATCCGGTTAATCCGGAAAAGAGACTCCACACCGCCAGGCCACCCGCAATCATGTTCTTACGGACGACGCGATCGGCGAGGCGGCCAAAGGGAATTCCCAGGGCCGTATAAAAAATAACGAATGATGTCGTACCCAGCAGGGCCAGCTGCAAGTCGCTGAACGCCATTTCCTTCTTTATGGGAGTGAAGAGAATGTAGATCAACGTGCGGTCGAGGAAGTTGAGAACATAGACCAAAGTTAACAAGCCCAGCGCATACCAGGCGTAGGCACCCGGCCGCTGTTCCAATACTTCGGCTGCAACTGGCTGTTTGGTGATCGCGGGCATTCGTGATCCTTAGCTGACCAGGACTGTGGCTTCGCCCTTAATCACAACCTCGTCGCTCTGATTCGTACACACGGTGTCGAGTTTCATGATTGGCTTGTCTTCGCGAATTGAAGTGACTGTGACGCGGGCGGTCACCGTATCGCCGGGAAACACCGGCGCCACGAACTGGAGCGTCTGGCCAAGATAAATGCTTCCTCGCCCTGGCAGTTCGTCGGCAATCACTGCCGAAATCAAGGATGCGCTCAACATGCCGTGAGCAACGCGTTTTCCAAAGCGCGTCTGCTTAGCGAATTCTTCATCGAGGTGAAGAGGGTTATGATCGCCCGTAGCGTTCGCAAAGGCACGAATGTCATCGTCGCTAATGGTCCTTGAAAGCGAAGCGGTGTCGCCTGGTTTGAATTTCATCGTTAGGAATCCACAGATTTCGCAGATTTCACAGATTGAAGGGGTGACGGACTCCTCTTCTCTTTAAGCCCTAATCGGCGTAATCGGTGTAATCTGTGGATGCGAAAAGAGTTTCACTGCCGTCTACAAGTAAAGACTTACGATCAGATCGCGATAACGCTCGGTGACAACTTCGCGTTTGAGCTTTCCGGTCGGCGTTACCTCGTCTTTTTCAATTTCAAAATCGTGCTCGAGAAGCTCGAACTTTTTGATCGACTCAGTCGTCGACACCCGCGCGTTGACTTCGTCGATCATTTCTGACACCAGCTTGCGCATGGATTCCGACCGCGCCGGATTATCCGCTGCGATTCCGTGGGCGCGCGCAAACTCAGCAGCTTCTACAGGATTCAGCGTAATCAACGCCACCAGATAACTCTTCCCTTCCCCGCACACTAGTGCGTGGCTGATCAGGTGATGTTCCTTCAGCATGTTCTCAATCAACGCCGGCGAAATCTTCTTCCCGGTTGAAGTGACGATCAGTTCCTTCTTTCGCCCTGTGATTTTCAAGAAGCCGTCGGCGTCGATCTCGCCGATGTCTCCAGTTAGTAACCAACCATCGCGAAACATCTCTGCCGTTTGTTCCGGCGCTTTGTAATAACCGCTGAACATCATCTCGCTCCGCACCATGATTTCGCCATCATCAGCGATTTGCACTTCGCAACCGGGCATCGGCGGGCCCACCGTGCCAAACTTGTGGTTGTCCGGCCGATTGAACGCGACGCAAATGTTCTCGGTGAGGCCATACGCCTGCAAAATCGGCAGCCGGGCAGCGTCGAAAAACTCTGCGACTTCGAGCGGCAGCGGCGCCCCCCCCGAAGTTGCCAGACGGATGCAACCGCCGAAGTAATCTTTGACTCTCTTCAAAATCGGTGCAGCTTCAACGTCGTACTCGCTTCGTAGTTCTTTAGGAACCTCTGTTCGTGATTGACGCAGGCGGGAAATTCTGCGGCCTGCTTCCAGCGCCCTGTTGAAGATCTGGCGTTCTTCTTCAGGCGCGGCTTCGAGATCGGCGATGATGCGCGCGTGAATCTTTTCGAAGAACCGCGGCAGGCTCGCGAAGACCGTTGGTTTTACTTCCAGCATGTAGTGGCCGAGCCGTGACAAATCGTCGACGAAATACGCTGATGCGCCCGCGTAGAGCCGGTTGTAGAGACCTGAGATTCGTTCGGCGACGTGACAATATGGCAGATATGAAAACGAAATGTCAGTGTCGAAGATCGGAATCGTCTGGCGCAGCGATTCGACGCTGTTGATGATGTATCGGTGACTGAGACAAGCGCCCTTGGGAGGCCCGGTTGTGCCCGATGTGTAGACCATTACCGCGACGTCTTCGGCACCGGCGCCTTCCGCCCGCTCGCGCAACAAAGCAGAAAAGCCGTCTCGGTTTTCTCGGCCGCGAGAGATCAGCTCGCTGTAGCTAATGACCTGGTTTGCCTTACTCGCTGCCGAACCATCGAGCACGGCAATCGTTTTGACTCCAGGCAAAGCGCGCCGAATACTCAGAATCTTCTCAAGCTGGGTGCGGGTGTCGACGAGTACGATCTCAGCGTCGGAATGATTGATGATGTACTGGCATTGTTCGGCAGAACTCGTGGGATATAAGCCAACGCCGACTCCGCCGGACGCGATCGTGCCGATATCGCTGATGGGCCACTCGGGCACGTTACCCATAAGAATCGCAACTGAACCGCCTTTCTTCAGCCCCAAAGACAGAAGGGCCGTCGCAAAATTATGGACTTCCTGATCGAAGCGATCCCACGAAATACCCTCCCATTCTTCATTACGCTGAAAATAGAAAACGTCACGCGGCTTTGCGGACTCGCGATAGGTCCTTACGCGATCGACGAAGAGGGAGTAGATATTGCGGTAGTTCATCTCAGATCGTCTGGTCAGAAGCGCCTGCGGTGGCGGGCGGTTGAACTTAGGCTTTGATCAATTCTCGATTACCGAAGTGCAACCGCCTGCTACTGCAGAGGGTTCTGATGGTCACCAGCGAAACGCCACGCATGCCATATTCAATCCGCCGCCCGACGCGCACATGATCAGATTGTCGCCAGACTTCACCTTCCCTGCGCGCACAGCATCATCGAGAGCCATGGGAATGCAGGCTGACCCTGTGTAGCCCCACTTCTGCATTACGGTGTGTGTGCGTTCCATCGGCACCTCGAGGGCCCTCATGACTTCTTTGATCGTGCTTAGATTCACCTGGGTGAAGAGAAAGAGCGCGAAGTCGTCGAGGGTAAGATTGCACTTCGCCAGGACCGCCCGGATGATTCTGGGCCAACCTTCAATGTTTACTTCGGGCGGATATCTTTGGGCAAAGCGGACTTGATTCCAGCGCCCTTCGCGCAGGACTTCTTCTGTAACGGGCATGCGAGTGCCTCCTGCATAGATACCCATATAGTCGGAGAAGGTACCATCGGCGAGCAGTTTCGAAGCGAGAAAGCCAGGCTCTTCGTCGCTCGCGTTCAACACGACCGCACCGGCGCCGTCAGCGAACATTGTGGCGGTCTTCTTGTCTTTCCAATCGAGATACTTGCTCATCGCGTAAGCGCCGATCACGAGAATGTGTTTGTATGCCGGATCAGCGATGATGAATTTCGACGCCGTATCCAGCGCGGTGACGAAACCCGAGCACGCACAATTGATGTCGAAGGTGCCCGCGTTCTTTGCGCCGATCCGATGCTGAACCACCACGGAGGTTGCCGGTGACAGATGTTCAGGCGTGTCAGTCGCAAGGATGATCAGATCGAGTCGATCAGCCGTCATTCCTGCGGATTGCAACGCCTTCAAACTGGCAGCCTCGGCCAGGTCAGCGGTACTTTCGTGATCCGCGCAGATGTGCCGCTCTTTGATGCCGATCACCTGCGAGACGAATTCGTTGATGTCTTCGCCGAGCATGCGGCTAAGATCATCGTTGGTCAGGACTTTCTCAGGAACGTACGAGCCCGTCCCAATGATGCGCGCGTAAACCATTTCAATGATTCTTTAAGAATTCAATCACGGTCAGATTGAATTCATCGGGCTGTTCGATGAAAAACAAATGACTGCCCCCATCGACCACGCTCAATTGCGATCCTGGTATCTTCGCGGCCAGATTGCGCGAGTTCTGTACCGGAACGATCTCGTCCGCATCACCGGTCAACAACAAAGTCGGAACCTCAATCCCAGCCACTCTGGCTTCAGCATTGAATCCCACGGCCGTGCTTAATTGCCATCTGTAAGTACCTTCGTTGACGGGACTCGCCAGCCGCAGCTTAATGACGTTTTCTACTTCATCCGGTTGTTCGCTCGCGAACCGGAGAGAGAAAGCCGGCAGCAGGTTGCGCCGAATGCGGTCTTCCGTATTAAATCCATTTGTCGAAGCCAGCGCCGCAAGTGTCTCCATTGTCGGCGGCACATGATTCGGCCCCCCGAAGCTCGTGCAACTCAAGGTCAGAGTTCGAGTCATTTCCGGATAGGCGAGGGCGAACTCCTGCGCTACAAAGCCACCAAACGATGCGCCGAGGATGTGCGCCCGTTCAATCCGCAGTCCCCGCATCAAACCTGCAACGTCATCGGCCATCAGACGCATAACCGGCGGACGCTCGGAATACCCTGATTTCCCTACCCCACACGGATCAAAAGTTAGAACGTGGAAGTGACCGGCAAACGCTTCGAACTGCTTGAACCAAATCCATGCTCCACCAGCCAGCCCGGGAATGAGTACGAGTGGCTCGCCCTCACCATAAACTTCGTAGTGGAGATCAACGTCAGCGAGTGTCAACTGTGGCATGCGTTTGAAAGTATGCCACTGAGGCACAGAGACACAAGCACGAAGCTATAAACCGCTTTCGGCTTCTCCGTCTCTGTGTCTCTGCGCCGGTGACCCCTACTTCTTCCCTAAAAGTTAAGTTTAAAGGCAAACTGAATTACGCGCGGCCCAGTGCTCGCGGAAATAATTCTGCCGAAAGACGCAAGCGCGATGTTGTTAACCGGGTTGGCGTAGTTGACCCAGTTAAAGGCATTGAAAAACTCGACGCGGACTTCACCTTTGAAACGCTCGTTGATCGGAATGAATTTGATCAACGAAAAGTCAACGTTCTTCTGTCCGGGCCCGGTTAAGAAGTTTCTGGCCGTGTTGCCGAACGGATTAGCCGGATCGAATGTCGGATTGGTGACCACACCCACACTCGTGCCATCCAGGCGCGGACGTGAGATGACAAAAGCCCCCTGAGCAAAATAGTTGTTCAGGCAACTCGCAACCGCGCCGCTGCATTGGATCTGTCCAGTAAATGCGGGATTGCGGTTGGCCCGGCTGAAGACAGCGTTGCCGGGATTATCAATGACCGAAAACGGCAAGCCCGACTGGAAGACTGCGATTCCGGCGATCTGCCAGTTGTTGAGCAGCGCGCGAGCGACGCTGGATTCAGACTTTGATTTCGGCAAGTCGTAAACGCCGCTGATGACGAAACGTTGCTCGCGATTAAAATCCGAACGGCCGTAGTTCAATTTCCAGTTGGATTGGTCTCCTACCGGACTGGCCAGCTCGTTAACTGGCGTGCCGTTGTAGTAATCATAGGAACGGCCGAATGTGTACGCCGCAGTGAATTGCAGGCCGGCGGCGAAACGCCGCATCAATGTCACTTGGAGTGAATTGTAGCGGGAGTTTGACGACGTTTGCACCTGATGCACGCCGCCCGTGACATTCTTGTTCGTAGAAAGGATCGCTCCGGTTGCCAGCGGCGGCACGAAACTATTGGTTGCCGGAACATAGAACGGCTGGTTAAGGTTGACGATCTGCAGCAGCTTGGTGCCTTTGTTGCCCACATAACCAACTTCCAGGACCGTGTTCCTGGCAAACTCCCACTGCACGCCGATGTTGTATTGCTGAACGTATGGGGTTCTCAAATTTGGGTCAACGAAAATTCCGCTGACCGGAACGCCAACGAACGGCGCCAGCCCGGACAGCGGTGAGGGGATGGTCGCTGCCGTGGGAAAAGTCGAAGGAAGCGGCAGGTTAACAAAAGGATTTGCAAAAGTGGTCGTTAGTCCAGGCAGGCCCACTCCCAACCCCAGATACGGAAAATTAAAGAGCTGCGTATTGATGAATCGGGTGGAGAAACGGTCGTAGTAAATTCCATAACCGCCGCGCACTACGACTTTGCCGTCATGGTCCGCGCGATAGGCAAAGCCAATCCGCGGGGCAAAGTTGTTCTTGTCACCTGGGACAAGTCCGTCCTCAACCGTTGGCACTCCGGCCAGCTGTCCGCCCGCGGCTTGAACAATGCCGTTCGGCGGCGCTCCCGCGCGAAATTGAGCTGGGAGGAAATTAACCAGTCGGCCCCGTGAATCAACTGGAGGTCCGAAGTAGTCATAACGCAAACCCAGATTGAAAGTCAGGCGATCATTGAACTTGTAATCGTCCTGCACAAACCCGGCGAAATCTTGAACGGTGTAGTGACGGTCGAACACGCCCGACCCTAAAATCGAGACACCGCTGCCAATCAAAAAGTTGTTGAAGCTGCTGAAAATCAGTTGACCGCGCGTAAAGGCATTGAAGTAGAAATCCAGCACTGAATGACGATATTCGCCACCGATGCGGATGCGATGCTTTCCCTTGATAATCGAGATGGTGTCCTGGGCCGTCCAGGCATCAATCTTCGAATGCTGATCGCCGAGCGGTGAAGAACCAAAGAAGAACGATGAGTCTGTTCCGGCAACCTGGATTGTAGGCGCGCCGGGATAGAGACTCGCAAACGGCGAAGTAATGCCCAGTTGCGCGGCGGTGAATGGCTCCTGGGGCGTGCTGGTCGCTTCGATCGCGTTGAGGCCAATCCGCGCCTGATTGCTAATCCTGGAACTGAAAGCGTAGTTATCGGTCACTGACCAGAGTATTTGGGTGATTGGTATGTCGCCGCCGAAGCCAACGAGCTGATTTGGCGGTTGACCCTCCAGCCTATTCCCGGTACCGGCAAAATTGTAAAGTGCCTGAAGCGCCGGGTTCCGGGCATAAAACAACTTGCTCGACAAGGAATGCTGGTTGTTAAGGTTGAAATCAAGATTTCCGTTGAATTGGTCTTCATGAAAGGTCGAAACGCCCGACTGCACTACCGAAGTCGGCACCCTGGCCGCCGCGCCGGTCGCGCCCGCTACGCCGGAGGAAGGAATGGCAAACTGTCCGCCTGGCAATCTTGCGTTAAGAATATTGACGGCGACCGCATTTATGCTCGCGAGCGGAAGTCCGAAGGTCGTGGAAAGGCCGGCCGCCGTTCGGTTGTCGTCGCGCAGGCCCGCCGGAATTCCAGGGAACGTTAAGCTGTTGGAAAGCGACAGTCCGTTTTTTTCGCGCGTCCCCTGATACGAGGCGAAGAAGAAGGCCTTGTCACGCACAATTCTTCCGCCCAGCGTTCCGCCGAATTGGTTGCGCGTAAGGATGGGCCGTTCCAGACCTCTCGCTTTCACAAAAGGCTCGTTGGCATTGAGCGCCTTGTTGCGCAGGAAATAATAGATATTGCCGTGAAAATCGTTGCCCCCGGAGCGCGTCACGGCTTCGACGTTGCCCCCCGAATTTCGTCCGTTCGAGGCATCGTAAAGCGAAGTTTGGACGATGAATTCCTGCAAACTCTCAGTACTCGGCACTGCCAGGTTTGGAGTTGAGTTTGTGCCGATGGAATTCGCGTCGATCCCGTTGACCCGAACGCTGTTGCTGGTCGTGCGTTGACCATTAACGCTAAAAGCTGTGTCGCCGCGTCCCAGGTCCGTGTTGTTTGAGACTGACGATTGTGCTCCGGCTTGCAGCACCAGGAGCTGTTGGAAGTTTCTGGTAGAAAGCGGAAGTTGTCGAATCGTGGTCCCTTCGATCACGTGCCCGCTCTGTGACGTCTCAGCCTGCAAGATGGGCGCTTCCGCCGTAACCATAACCGCTTGCGTGGTCCCGGTGATACTAAGCCGCGCTTCAACCGTCGTGGTTTGGGTGATGTTTACCACCGCCTCGACTTGATAATTTTGAAAGCCCTGTGCAGTAACATCGACGCGATACCGCCCTGGAGGTACAAGCGTAAAGGCAAATTGGCCATCGCTGTCGGAACTTGTCGTCCGGGTGGCGTTAGTGGCCAGATTTGTCGCGATTACGTTTGCGCCCTGCACAACTGCGCCGTTAGGATCAGCCACCGTCCCGCTAATTGTTCCGGTTGTCACCTGCGCTCTTACTACGCCGGTTAAACCGGCCAGCAAGCAAATCGCAAACAAACTAACTAACCTTCTATTCCAAGTCATGGTCTTGAACCTCCAGAATTCATTTCAAGGATTTAGAACAAAGCTGCTTCAGATCTTAAAGCCGCCGCTACATACGAGAGTTTCACCGCTGATGTAATTCGATTCGGGCAGACAGAGCAGGTACACGGCGCCCGCGCCTTCTTCCGGTGTTCCAAAGCGCCCAAGCGGAATTGTCTGCTCCGCGCGGGCTATCAAATCCGGATTGACGCCGACTGCAACCTGTCTGCCTTGAATATCAAGCGTTGCATTTCCGCCGGCGAATGTTTCGCTCAGTCGCGTTTTGATAAAACCAAAGGCGACACAGTTAACGTTGACTTTGTAACGTCCCCATTCCTTGCTTAACGCTTTGGTTGCGCCGACGATGCCGGCTTTGGCAGCCGCATAATTCATCTGCCCGGCATTGCCACCAAGACCGGAGATGGAAGATATGTTCACGACTTTACGGAAGATCTCTTGTCCGGCTGCGGCCTCTCTTTTCGCGGCGGCGCGAATGAATTCGGCCGCAGCGCGCAGAATGCGAAACGGCGCAGTCAGATGCACATCGATAATGGCCTGCCACTGTTCGTCGGTCATTTGTTGAATCACGCTGTCCCAGGTGTAGCCGGCGTTGTTAACGATGATGTCGAGTCCTCCGTAACTGTCGAGCGCGCACTGCACGAAGCGTTCGCCAAACTCCGGTTCGGTCACGCTACCGACACAACCGACGGCTTCGCCTCCTGACTGCTTAATCAATTCAATCGTTTCCTGCGCGGGCTCAGTGTCTAAATCGTTAACCACGACGCGGGCCCCTTCTTCCGCCAGCTTCAATGCGATGGCGCGACCGATGCCGCGACCGGCGCCGGAGACTAAAGTAACTTTGCCTTCGAGCTTTCTCATTCACAGTTAGATCCGCGCAGCGCGCCCGGCCCAATAAGGCTCGCGCATTTCACGCTTCAGCGTCTTGCCCGCGGTGCTGCGCGGAAACTCTTCCATGAACACCACTGCCTGAACCCGTTGGTGCTTTCCGTCGACGCGCTCGTTAATCCAGCTGCACAATTCTTCTTCGGTGATTTCGCATGGCCGGTGAAGAATCACCGCGGCGAGCGGAGTCTCGCCCCATTTCTCGCTGGGAACGCCGAAGACTGCTACTTCGCGCACCGCCGGGTGTTGCACCACGATCTCTTCGATATCTTTGGGAAAGACGTTGACGCCGCCGGAGATGATCAGATCTTTCTTGCGGTCAACGAGGTAAAGAAAACCGTCTTCATCGACATAGCCGAGGTCGCCCGTGTGCAGCCAGCCGTCGACGATAGCTTCGGCCGTCAGTTCCGGCTGATTGTAATAGCCGGGCATCAAAGCCGGGCTGTAGCCGACAATCTCGCCGACCTCGCCGACCGCAGCTTCCATTCCCTGATCATTGATTATTTTCATTTCGGAAAAAGGAATCGGCACACCTACTGAGTCAGGTTTGGTCGCATGATCGTTCTTGTCCAGGATTGTGATGAATCCTTCCGTCAACCCGTACAACTCGTAAAAACAGCCCGGCAGCACTTGAGTCAACTTGTCTTTGTGTTCACGGTGAAGCGGCGCCCCGACTGTGCAAATAGCTTCCACTGATCGCAGGCGTTCGGGTGAGAAAGCGGGTGAATTCAGCATCGCGATGATTTGCGACGGCACCATAATCATGTGCGTAGCGCGCTCACGCTCGAGGGTCGCGATGAAACTTTCCGGCTCAAAGTGTTTTTGCAAAACATACGTTGCGCCGAGATACAGCGCCGGCATCAGCATCACAAACGCGCCGTTGAAGACAATCGAGCCGGCATGAATGACGACGCTTTCCGGGCGCATGCGAAATGAAGAAGCGAACAGTGTGCAGTACATCGCCCGAATGTAATGCGTGTGCACGATTCCTTTGGGAAGCCCGGTCGTGCCGCTGCTGTAGATGAGGTTGAAGGGATCGTCGTCACTGATTTCGATCCTGGACGGCGCCTCGCTGTTCACCGCTTGGGTCAGGGCAGCATAGCTTTCATATCCTTCCGATTTGTCGATCGATATGTAACGATTTGCGGAAATGTTCTTGAGCTCTGACTTGATGGAATTCAATGCGCCGGCGAAGCAAGAGTTCGTGATAACGCTGGACGTATCGGAATCTCTTAGAAGGTTTAGCAACCCTTTGCCCCGCAGCAGATGACTCAGCGGCACAATCACTGCGCCAATCTTGATGATCGCCAAATAGCTTTCCAGCAACTCCAGAGAATTCGGTAAAATCGTTGCGACTTTGTCGCCTTTCCTTACGCCCAGATTGAGCAGCGCATTTGCGAGACGATTGACGCGCTGATTGAGCTCTAAAAAGCTCAGCCGCTGATCTTCAAACACCACGCCCGTGTGATGCGGACGGTACTGCGCGTGTCTGGCGATGAGGGAACCGACGTTCACCTGTCTCCTCCCTTCGGCTTCGCATCCAAATTCGTCTCAACAAAGAATCGCCACATCTCGGCGGTTGCGTTTGGTCCTTTCGGATCAGCAAATTGATTCGCGATCGGGCTTCCGGGCCAGGCATGACCGAGATCTTCAACCAGCCACTTCTCCATCAGCAATCGCTTCGCGCCGTCGTAATAACTATATTTCGTGAAGCTGTAGCCGTTCGGGACGGATCCTTTGGTCTCTTTCGGCGATTGGATGGAGACGCTGTCATTGTCCTTGCCATCGTCAAGGTAATCGTTTGTCTGCGCCCATTGGGTGATGAGCTGCTCAGTATTGAGCGGGCTTACATAGGGATCTTTCATCCCCTGAAAGGCAATGACTGGGATTCGCTTTTTCGATCCACCCAAACTTTTCTGAATTGCTTCAAAAGCAACCAGGCCCTGTTGGTTTGGATCAGGGCCACCCTGTTTCATCACAGCCAACCCAGCCTGCACGGTTGTGCCGGCTTTGTACTCAAGGCCCGCAATCACGCCAAGACCCGCGAATGTTTCGGGATATGCCGCGATCATTACCACGGACATCGCGCCACCTGCCGATATTCCGACGGCATACACGTGTTTGCTATCGATGCTGTACGAGGAACGAACGTCAGAAACGGCGGCGGCGATGAGCGAAGGTTCGCCGGCATCTCGCGACTGATGCTTAGGGTCAAACCAATTCCAACATCTGAGCGGATTAGCCGCAGCAGCTTGCTCCGGGTAAACAACCAGAAATTTACTCTTGTCCGCCAATTCGTTCATCCCTGAAATGGCGGCTAAGTCTTCCGCCTTTTGCATGCAGCCGTGTAGCATCAAAACCAGAGGAGCCGGCTTGTCCTTTCGGTAATCTGATGGCGCCCACAATTTGTAGTCGAGGGTGCCCGACGAGTTCTTGACCGTTCCGCTGGCCCAGGTACCTCCGTAAGCGGCCACAGTTAAAAAGGCCAGCAGTACCAATGAATTTGTGATTCTCGTGAGATTCATAAGCGTCTTGCCCCGGCGGCAGTTGATTTCTCGCAACTTTCGGCACATTCGACGATTAAGTCAGCGACTCTCGAAGCACCGCGTTCGCCAAGCGTGATCGTGAAATGCGTTGTGCCTGAAATCATCTCCTCCTTCATTTCGGAAACGCATTCCCGAAACAATGGCATCACGGAATCAGGAAAGATCGGCGGCTGCTTCGGCTCTAGTCCTCGTTCCGCCCGCAGGAGCAAAACGGGTACGCGCAAGGATTTCAATCGCTCGATAATCTCATCCCTCTTAAACGCTTCAGCGACATCAATCCGCACGGCATCGGCGGAGGCTTTGGGCTGCACTGTCGTTTCGCCCGCAACCTCGTAATCAAGAAACGCTTCGGTCCAGGAATTCCAGTCTTCGGGTGGGAAGTTCGGCTGACCTCGCCAGAAATCCATAAACGCTGCTCTGGAATCGTATGTCCGAGTGAGTTGCGAGATGCGTAACGCGAGCGTGGCGTCGAGCATTTGTGATGCGTCGACTCCAACCGGCAGGTCAGGAACATAGCCGCCATCGATCATGATGATGGAGCTGACGAGTTCTGGGTTCTGCGCTGCCAGTGCGGTCGCAACAAAAGCTCCCATCGAATGGCCGACGATAACGGATGGGCCGTATCCAAGGGTCTGCATCGCCGCGGCAACATCGCGAGCGTGCTGCGCCATTCCGTAAGGGCCTTCCGGTTTATCCGAGTCGCCTCGTCCGCGCAGATCGAGCGCAAACAGCGGCCGCCTGCCCGCCAATCGCTCGGCAACTCCGCAGTAGCTGATGTATGTCGCCGTTAATCCGTGAATCGCGATCACCGGCGCGCCACGCCCAGGCCAATAACCAAAGGCCAGCTCAACTCCGTCACCGGGGATACGCCCGCGCGCTTCTCTGGTCACTTTGATACCGTTCTGTCTCATGAATGAACTCTTTCCGGTCCTAGCTCAGAATAAACACGAACGTTCGTTTTTCATTACGAACGCCAGCTTTCTCAACATCCGCCCTCACCCTGACTACCTGCTTGTTCGTTTGCGACCGCGGAGAGACGGTCCGGTCTTTTGTTTTGTCTTTCCTGACGGTCGATGGTTTGTTGACCGCAAGAGTCCGCGGGAATAGATATCGGTTAGGCGACTAATCGCCTGTTCGTCACTAATGCCAAGGTGCCGATTCCCACCAAAGAGTTTCTCAACGATGAAGTAATTGAAGAACTGCATGTAAGCGGCCGTAAAACCAATCGCCGGGTCAACTCCCTCATGCAGAGCCCCACTACGCCGTAGCTCATCAAAAGATTTCGCGAAGCGGCGGCGCAGCTTCTGCGCCAGGTTTTCAAACATCTTGCGAAAGTGCTGATTCTCAAACTCCAATACATCTATGTACATCAGCAACCAAAACTCGTGATGCTCGTTGACCATCTGTTTGACCAGCCGCGCAAAACTTTTGAGACCATCGGGACTCAACGGGTCGCTAATCTCGTCAAACATTGATTTCAGTTTGTCATCAACCACTCGCTGATATTTCGAGATTATCGAACCAAGGATCGCCTCTTTAGTCGGATAGTAGTTATAGAGGTTGCCGAGCGACGTACCCGCACGGGCTGCAATGTTGCGCATCGACGTAGCATGAAAACCTTGTCTGATAAAGAGCTGCTTGGCGGCGTCTTCGATGCGGCCCTTCTTGCGTTCAACCGCCTTCTCACTTAATTTTGGCATGCAGTACAAAAACGAACGTTCGTATTCTATTCAGTTCTAAGATAGTGTCAAGCAAAAAGGCCGGCGTTTATCAAACAAGCGAGAGAACCTGGGCGTCTTTCTGGTTAGAACTCTTAAGGAGGTTAAGTTGACAATACCTGACACTACTCCGAAACTCAGTGTCTATACCATGCGAGCATTTCCGGGAAAAACGTGAAGAGCGACGATGGTTCCAGAGCATTCGACGAAGGCACTGGGGGCTTTCGCGAATGCAGCGGTTTCGTTCAACGCGCGTTTATCCGCATTGGATCCAGATCCCTCGGTAGCATAGGTTTTGTGGTACGAGAAGCAAATGAATCGAAGACTCGACTACCGCGACGGCGTGCTTGAGGCGTACCCCGAGGTCTATACCCCGGCGGCGCTTGAGGCGTTGGAGGTTCTGGCGCCGCTCAACCGTGACCGGCGCGAACTGATGACCAGGCGCATCGCGCGGCGACTGACGCGGGAGCGCGGCCGGCAGCGCATCGCTTTCCTCGACCCCCAGGTGTTGATCCCGCGCACGGGCATCCGGGTTCAGGAAGCTCGTGACGGCAACTTTGAGGGGAGCGAGATCCCGGGCGATCTGAAGCGCCAGTGGATTCAGGGCACCGGGCCGGTCGCCCGGCCGAGAGCGAGCACCGAGAGCGGCCTGCGCAACGCCGCCTACGCGTTGCTCTCGGGAGCCGACGGCTGGATGTTCGACGGCGAGGACGCCCTCGGGCAAGTCGATACCATGTCGCTCGACAACCAGCGCAACCTCCGGCTGGCGATCTGCAAAGACGCACGCTTCCTGCGCGTCGCCGAAGAAGTCGCGGCCGAGATGAACCGGTGGGCGCAAGGCTTTTTCGGGCGACCCATAGTCGCCGACTGGCGCGAACAGCTCGACTTCACCACTAAGATCTTCCGCGCGCGAGGTCTCCACCTCGACGACCGCTACGTTCGCGAGCAGGACGGCACCGGCTTCTCCGCTTCGATCGTCGACCTCGCGCTCTACGTGGTCAACAACCACCAGTGCCTACGCGACTCGGGCGCATCGATCGTCCTCTACCTGCCGAAGATTCAGACCGCAGAGGAGGCCGCGCTGTGGAACGACCTTCTCGCGGCGCTCGAGCAGCACCTCGCGCTGCCGATAGGCACGATCAAGGCCTACGTCCTCGTCGAGCAGATCGAGGCGTCCTTCCAGTTGATAGAGATCCGCGCCGCGCTCAGCCTTCACTTCGTAGGCTTTAATACTGGGCGTTGGGACTACATCAATAGTGTCGCCGATGCGATGGCGTGGGATCCGAATTTCGTCAACCCGAATATCGACGCCATCGGCATGACCTACGGCTACATGCGCAACTACGAAGACCGCGTGCGCCGAGCTGTGAATACCCCCGATCGGAACGGCCGCTACGCCCTCTGGCAGGGTGGTATGGAGCCCAACATCCCGGTCGGCTCCGCGACGGGCGTCGCAGCAGGCATGCGCAGAGCGAAGTCCGGCGGCGGGCGTGAGCAACTGGCGGGGGCAAGCGGCAAATGGGTGGCACACTGGAAGATGGTGCACATCGTGCGGCCGGTGTGGGAGGATGTCGGCGCCGACAACCAGCTCGGACGGAAGTTCCCGCCACTCACCTACACGCAGGAGGACGCCGACGGGCTGGTGCAGCTCGAGCCGGCGCCGCGCACCCTCCGGGGCGCCCGCGACTTGCTGAGCGTCGCCCTGCAGTACGGCAACGCCTTCGAGCAGGGTTTTCAGGCCGCGGCGCTCAAGCCGGCGGACTTTTTCGGCAACGACGACGTGCTCTATCTGATGGAGGACATGGCGACCGGCGAGATCCGGGTCAGCATCCTCTGGGAATGGCTGCACAAGAGCGCTCAACTCACCGAGGACGACGCGGAGACGCGCACCAGGGCTGGCGACACGTTCGACGCAGCGCTTTTTGCCCGGCTGCTAGCCGAAGAATACGACAAGCTTCTCGCCGCGCGCGACCGCGACGTCCACGACGATTCGAAGACGACCACGCTGCCCATCGCGCGCGAGATCGTCGCGACCTACGTGACCAATCGCGCCAAGCTGCCCTGGTACATAGATCTCCTGAACTTGAACCTGAACAATCACGATCTCGCCACTGCCAGATCCCGCATCCGCGCCTACATCGCAGCGTTCGAGCGAGACGGAAAGCGGATCACTGAAAATCTCGATTTTGTTGCCTGAAGCAAGGAGTGCCCTTATGAGATCTTTCGAACAGGAAATCAACGAGACCCAGCAGTGGTTCGACAGCCCGAGATTCGCGGGGATCGTCAGACTGTATACTGCCCGCCAGGTGGTCGAGCAGCGCGGCACCATCGGCCACGACTACACCGTAGCGCGTGAGGCGGCCGCGGCGTTTTATGACCGCCTGCGCCAACTTTTCGCGGTGCGTAAGAGTATCACCACCTTTGGTCCGTACTCGCCGGGGCAAGGGGTGGCGATGAAGCGCATGGGGATCGAAGGGATTTACCTCGGCGGCTGGGCGACCTCCGCTAAGGGCGGAACAAGCGAGGACCCGGGACCCGATCTCGCCAGCTATCCGCTCAGCCAGGTCCCTGACGAGGCCGCCACGCTAGTGCGCGCTTTGCTCGCAGCGGATCGCAACCAGCAGTATCTGCATTCGCGCATGACTGAGTCGCAGCGAGTCGCGGCGCAGGTCCACGACTTCCGGCCGTTCATCATCGCCGATGCCGACACCGGCCACGGTGGCGATGCCCACGTGCGCAACCTGATCCGCCGCTTCGTGGAAGCCGGCGTTCCGGGCTACCACATCGAGGACCAGCGTCCGGGCGCCAAGAAGTGCGGCCATCAGGGCGGCAAAGTGCTTGTGCCACAGGACGAGCAGAACAAGCGACTGAACGCTGCTCGCTTCCAGCTCGACGTCATGGGCGTCCCGGGCCTAATCGTCGCCCGCACCGACGCCGAAGCCGCCAACCTGATCGACGGTCGCGGCGACGAGCGCGATCAACCGTTTCTTGTCGGAGCGACGAATCCCGACGTGCCTGCCTACAAGGCGTGCTTCCTGGCACTGATCGAGCATTTCCACAACCTGGGAGTCGCCGAACTCAACGGCCATCTCCTTTACGCCATCTCGGCCGGCGAGCACGCCATCGCCCAGCAGTGGCTGGAGCGCCAGGGAATTCTGGCGCAGGCTGCCGAGGCCGTGGCGTTGGTGCGGGAAGGAAAAGAGGCCTCGACCGATGCAATGTTCGACTCTGTGGCCGCCCGTTTTCTCGACGCGTGGGAGGACGAGGCCGTGCTGGAAACCTTCGGCGAGACGGTTGCCGAAGTAATCGAATTCCGAGCCAACGAAGGCGAGCCCGTCCAAATAGGCGTTGACGACTGGCGGCGCTTCGCGTCGCGCGCTTCCCTTTACGCCGCGCGCGAGAAAGCGCATGAACTCGGCGTGGAGGTGGACTGGGACTGCGAGGCGGCCAAGACGCCCGAAGGCTACTACCAGGTGCGCGGCGGCATTCCGTACGCCATCGCCAAGTCGCTCGCCGCGGCGCCTTTCGCCGATCTGCTCTGGATGGAGACGAAGACCGCCAACCTCGACGACGCCCGCGAGTTCGCGGACGCGATTCACGCGGAGTTCCCGGACAAGATGCTCGCCTACAACCTCTCGCCGTCGTTCAGTTGGGACACCACCGGCATGAGCGACGATGAAATGCGACACTTCCCGGGAGAACTGGGTAAGCTCGGTTTCGTCTTCAACTTCATCACCTACGGCGGTCACCAGATCGACGGTCTAGCAGCCGAGGAGTTCGCCACCGCCCTCAAACAGGACGGCATGCTCGCCCTTGCCCGCCTGCAACGAAAACTACGCATGGTCGAGTCTCCCTATCGCACGCCCCAGACCCTCGTCGGCGGACCGCGGGCGGACGCCGCATTGGTCGCTACGTCCGGGCGCACGGCGACGACCATGGCGATGGGCAAGGGCTCGACCCAGCACCAGCACCTGATACAGACGGAGGTCCCAAAGAAGCTCCTCGAGGAGTGGCTGGCGATGTGGACGCACCACTATGAGCTCCCCGTCGGTCTCCGCGTTCAGATGCGGCCCCACCGGGCCGGCTCGGAGTTGCTCGAGCTCGGAGTTTACGATAAGGGTGAGGAGAAGCTCGCCAACGTCATCTTCGCCCCCATCCACGACCGGCGTGGCCGCAGCATCCTCTCGGTGCGCGATCAGAACACCTTTGCGGAGTCGCTGCGCAAGAAGCGTCTGATGACCCTCGTCCACCTCTTCCTGGTGCACCGCTTCAAGGCGGACTCGGTGCACTACGTCACCCCCACCGAGGACAACCAGTACCAGGTCGCAAAGATGAGGTCTCACGGCATCTTCCGCGAGGTCAACACCGAGGTCGGGCAAATCATCGTCGCCGACGTCAACCACGAGCGGATCTCCGAACTCCTGTCGTCGGGTCAGGAGGAATTAGGGAGGCTGATTCGCAAGGAGAGATAGGCTATCGAGATCGCAGGGTTCAATGAGAAAAAGCAGTTCTACCCTAAGTCGGTGATTCTGCGCTCTACCAAAACACGCAATGCTAGGCAGACCACATTTAGCAGCGTCAATAGACACCAGACACCAAAACACAGAGAAAACGAGGGGAAGGCTTTAAGGAATCAACAATTACGAGCGTTGGAATAAGTTACAGAGACTGCGCAAACAGAGAGAGAGAGACGAGGGGATAGCCCAATCCGAGCGCGCTACTCCAAGCGTGAAGAGTATTACATATTGTCAGACGATACTGCTGAGCTCGGTAAACGCGGCGCGCTCGATCTTCTCGGTTTCGAGCACGCGCTCACTAATCGCTCCAAACAGGTCCAGCGTGTCAGCCTTTGACAGTGACAGCTCTTTTGCGCTTCTCTCGTGCAGCTGTTTAAGACGATCTCGAAGGGATTCGAGCTCTTTGTCGATCGCGGTAGTACGGGGTTTCCGGATCAGAACCGACCTGCGGGTGAGAGCCTCGCGAGTCTCTTTGAGCAGAGGGATCGAATCTGGCAGCGCTGCATCCGATATTGCCCGCCACGACGCCTCGCTCTCACGGAATTGCTCGGCAACTTTCTTCAACGCTGACTTCTTTAATACGCCGGCAGCCTGGTCGAGAAAATCAGCGTACAGCCCGCGAAACGCGCTGCCCCCGTAGCCTCGCAATTCGATATGGCTGAACACAGTACTCAGAGCGCCATGCAATGGTGGTCCGCCAGGGAAACAGTTGGACCAGCCCTTCTTGTTTTTTGTGTTGGTCAACATCTGGCCCCATTTGTTCAGCGCCGTCAGGCCAAAATTCGCGATCCCCAGACCCTCGAGCATTTGACTGCAAGTGACCCGAATTCGATCTGATAAGGTTTCGCGTAGCTGGGGTTTGGCGGTCGCCTCGCTGATCACCACCGTACGAAACTTGGGAGCGTAGTTTGAATTACGTGCCTCGGTAAGCTCCTCCATGCTCATCCGGATCACGCTGCCGCCTAAATCCCCAACAAGTACGTCATCCCCTTCCATTCCATACACCACCACCTGGTGATAAGCGTTGCGCAACGGCGCTACCCACGACTGCACCGTGACTTTCATGGCGTGACCCGCCAGAAACATGTACGGCAGCTTCGTGACCTCAACCCAGACGATGGGAGTGAAACCGTCGTTCAGGATCTTTACCAGGCTCTTTGTTGCGGCGGATGGCGATGAAGAATGCCGCACGTCGGCGGTAGCGCCCCAACCCTCGGTCATCTGTAACGTGAAGTACGGAGTGTCACCCTCTTTCGCGTGGATTCGTGAACCGATGTAAAGCGGATGCCCGCCATACATATCAAAGAGGAAATAGGCGCACCCAATGCCGCCACCCAGTCCGAACAGCATTTCCTCGGTGCAGAGATCGCTCGTACAAGCGTCGCGCTGAATCAACACATTTCGCAGCGTGGCAGATTCGGGTTGACGGCCAGCCACATGCTTTTTCGCGGTTACCGTTTTTGTACTCATGA
>JBBPID010000036.1:31613-45488 GCA_038040505.1 Acidobacteriota bacterium
AATCCGGCTAACCGGAATGTAGATTTCGGTGTGATTCATTTCGTGGTTAGCGTCAACGCGCGTCGTGCGGTAGATCTCAATACAGGGTAGGCCGCCAACCCGATACCCTTTCAGTCGCGCAGCCCTGCGAGCCATAGTCGCGTACGCCTCTGGCAAGGTTCGATAGTGTCCCACATGCGTGGTTACAGCGAACTCGGCGGCGTTGAGCACCTGATGTCCGATCGCCCCTTCGGAAGAAAACTCTTCCGGTACAACGATCCCTGCGTCGAAGCGTAATCGCTCCGGGGCCGTGAGACCCGGTGCGTCTTGTGCGATGCCAAGGAAGGTCAGGTCAACCGGCAACCGCTTGGATTTCGCCCAATCCGCCAGCTTGTGCCAGAGAATGTCCGTTACCGTCTCATATGGTCCAACGTGTCGAATGAACGCTACGTGCAGTTGCGCCAGGTGAGCGACTCTTGTCTGGGATAACTCAAAATCGTTGTAAAGCTCGTCAAGGCCAGGTGCCGAAAGTTGGCTTGCGCGCATTTTGCCGCGACCCCACTCTCGGTAGCTTTTCGGTGTGACTTGAAATCTGCGTTTGAACTCGCGCGAGAACGTCTCGTGGCTTTGAAAGCCGGAGTCGAGCGCGACGTCGAGTATTGTGGAGTCGTGTATTATCAGCCGGCTCGCTGCCCGCTCGAGTCGCAGGCGTTGCGTGTATTGCTTCAACGTTTCACCAACCGCGGCGCGAAACAAGCGATGAAAGTGAAACTGCGAGAGCTGAACTCGCTTTGCCAGTACCTCAAGCGATAAATCCTGATCCAGGTTGGCCTGGATATGCACAAGCACAGGCAGTAGCCTCTCTAACTCGTTTCCAGAAACTCGGTTCACTTGGATCCTTGCGCTCATTCAGCAACGGTTCCTGCATTTTCTCCGGCCCGAGTACGAACTTCGTCGCGACTATAACGTCAGGCGGGAAGATTTTCTTGATGATTCTTGCGGTTGAGGTTTTCGGCGCTCTCGTCGCTGCCGTTCCGACGACGGCAGTTCGGCAATGCAGCATTGGCTTGCGACCAGAGTGTGGCAAAGGCAAAAGGCCACCGGAGGCTACTCCAACGACCTTCGTGCAATTTGGCTTAGTTTGGGGATTGATATGCCGAAGGGGGGAGTTCCTCGTCGCCTCGAACTCATTGTATTACGCACACTTACAAAATATCACCGAATCTCGTGTCTCAACGAAGTCACAAACCTTTTTAAGGAACCTCTGAAGTAATTCTGAATTGAGATTCATTTCCCCTTCTGGCTGAGCGACGCTCTTGATCCTCTCCTCAATAAACTAATTCCAGTTCGGCAAGAATCTTCTTCATCCGTGCTGGTTGTACACGAACACCTGTGCCCTCCAAAGTTCGCACTTCCAGACTCATGAGCGAGTCAGGTAAGGCGCCATCATACCTTGGATGAATGTAGACTACGGGATCTTTGACACGAGGGAATCCCACCTCAGTATAGGCAAGCACTCCTGCGCAGGTTGGCGGTTCGCGACGCTTCTTACCAAAGACGCCTTGGTCACCTGTTCCGGTCAATTGTCCGCATAGTAGTCCTGGAACATGAACCGGTCACCTGAAGCTACCTTGGCCGCCGAACTACCAGAGAGTTTTTCAAGCGCCTCGGGCGGCATCGTCGTGTGCCTTCTGGCCTCGCGTGTCAGGCGAGAAATAGAGGTACCGGAAGGTAATTAGACCGGGCAGTGTAAACCGGGCCGAGTTCTTTTCGAACCAAGCTCTAAGGTCCGCGGACGTAGGAGCGCTTACAGTGGAAACGTCTTCGGCGAGAAACTCCATCTTCTGCGCGACGCGCCGCTTGATGATCTCGTCAGACTGGTCGAGGCCGAGAGCTGTGCCCTCGCGAAAGAGGATCTCCTGCCGCACTTTTTCATCGATGAGGCCGCGCATCTCGGCGGGTGTCGGTGGCCGCTGCCATTGCGCCGCCCAACTCATTTGCTGTGTGACTTGGCGGGTAACTGTCACTTCTGACAGGCTCTGTGCGGAATAACTGACCGGACGCGTACGCGATCTCATCACCCTCGGATGAAGGCTTTGTCTACTCTCTTACCATTAAGTTCCTGTTCAAAAACTCTTTCGTCAGAAAAGGATCTTGATCAAGCGGCCCACTAATTCTTCCAACGAAAAGATCGTTAGGCCTAACGGTAGGAGCGGTACGGCTGCCGCGGCGCCCAGCCTTGCCACATCCTTCAATCCGAACGGCACCAGGCGCATTTGCTGGACGACTTCGTAACTGTTTCCGAGATCGGCCAACGACTGGATGTCGCCACTGCCCAAGAGTTCTTCTTCCTTCGAAGGCGCTCCCTGAATCCATTTTTTCTCGAACTCCCGGACATAGCGCGTAGCGAGCCCGCCGTACTCGCGCAAGCCTTGCCGTTTCGCGCGCGCGAGGTGTGGGCTGAACACGACGAGCGGGCTCAGGACGATAACCACGAAGAGTGCTACGAAACCTCCGGCCTCCAGCTTGAAGGCCGTCAGGTTTTGTCCCTCGTAGAAGATTCGACTGGCGAGCACTCCAGCAAGCAAGGCGCCCTGCGCAAAAAGGATCGGCCCAGCAGCATAGGTGCTCTTGCCCAGAAACCCAAGCCCGCCGGCCCGGTCCGGGTGGGTGGCAATGAGGTGCAGCTTGAGTCTCGATACTTGCCAGAGAAACCGGAACCAGATGAAGAACGCCAGATACCAACGCACCAGGATGAATTGAAAGATCGGAACACTGACGAAGGCGCACCAATACCCGGCAAGCGTGAGGTGCAAGCGTGTCCCTTCGGGCATCGCGTACCAGCTTGCTGCCCCGGTTGCGATCTGACTGCGCCAGATCCAGAGGCCCAGCGAGTAGACCAGGACCAGCAGAACGCCTTCCGCAGTTAACGAGTTGCGTACACGCATCGCCGAGGCGATGGCTGCGTGGAATTTCGGCATGTCTGCGGGAACGATAATGCGTCGCTCCACGAACCTTTTCACCTTGGTTCGGATGCGATCATGTACGATCACTTCGGCGATGATCAGAATGGGCAGCGCGATCAGGAAACGAACGTGCGCCTCGATATCGTAAAGGAACGGGATCTTGATGCCGCCGCCGAGCGCATGCCCACCGATTAACGACAAAAACAACAGGGGCAGCCAGGCGACGAGCGCGATCACGACCACCCGCCTACCGAGCAAGTCCAACGCATCGCCGGACAGATGTGCTCGCCGGTACAATCGAAACAGCGGACCACCGTGCACCAGGGAGAAGTCCGCGGATTCGTCTAAAATTTCAGGCTTGGTCATCTTCGGCGACTCTGTGGACTACGGTTTCAAATCCCATTCTTTGAGTTTCTTGGCCGCCGTGCCGAACGGGCCGAGCTGGTAAACGGCTGCGCCGGCGGGCGAGAAGGTAAACGACTCAAACGGTTCAGCGAGCATCTTGTCGAGATAGTCTTTCGGGGCCGTGCCAGTACTGACGTGCGGATTAAAGTGCGCGCCAGCCGCATTCGACTCAAACGTTGACACATACTGGATCATGGCCACGTCAATGGCGGGATCATCGTGCCCGGCAGTGAACGCGCCGATGGGGCCAGTTTTCAACATGAACGGCCTCGCGGCGGCAATGATGTCCGCTTGCAGCTTGAGTAATTCCGGTGTCGGCTTTGCGACAATGCCGGCGACACCCAGCGCGCCTGCCGGGATGTAGTAGAGTTTGAAGGCGTCTAGCTTCATGGCATTGACGTTGGCGGCGGCGAGCACCTTTTCTTCAGCGGCATAAAGCTTGTCCAAGTCAGCGGTGCGGACGAAACACTGGAGCATCGTGATGTGCGGAGTGTGCGTCGCGTCCAGAGCGAAACCCTTCGGGAAGACTCCGAGCAGGCGGGCGTTGTTGGCCTTCGCGTGCTCGAGCATCGTGGCGTCCGGTTGCAACAAGATGTCGATGGCGGTGATCTCGGACTGCGCGGCGGGGAAGACGGTCTTCCAGTCGTCTTTCATGCTGACGACGGTCCAGCCGTCCTTCTTCGCATGGTCTTCGAGCGCGGGCGTGAAGAAACCGTATTTGACATCGGGTAGTCCGCGCGCGGGGCCGTAGGCAAATTCGCGTGCCGCGTCGTCGTGCAGCACCAGCAGCTCGAACCGCGCGCCGCTCCCGCCCTGCGTGTATTCCAGCATCTGCTGGTCGCCGACGGAGTTGCCGAACGCGGCGATGGGCCGGCGGCCGATATGCTGGTTGATGCCGACGGGCTTGTCGCCTTTGTCGTCATTGAAGTTCAACTGCGGCAGACGCACGAGCACGGACTTGCCGTCGCGCAGTTCAAACTTCGTCTTCATGCTGCTGCCGACGACCTGTTCCGGCGGGATGCCATAAGCCGCTTCGGTCCACACGCGCATGAACTCGATGCCGCCTCCAGAAACGATGAAGTTCTTGAAACCGTTTGCGCGCAGATAGGCGAGCACTTCGAGCATCGGCTGATAGGTCATGTCGAGGAAGCGCTTGCCGGTCGTCGGATGTTTCGCGGTGGCAATCCAGTCCTTGACCATCTGCGCAAACTCGTCGGTGGTCATGCCGGTGTGCGTGGCCATGAAGAGTTCCATGAGGCCGTGGTCGCCGCCTTCGAGCGCCGCTTTCACATCGCCCTTGAGAATCGAGGCGAAAGGTTCCTTGGTCTTCAACTCGGGATGCTGGGAGCTGAGCGCCTTCACGCGGTCGGCCACGAAGTAAAACTGGACCGGCACGGGCTGTTCGCTCCAGAGCGTGCCGTCGTTGTCATACACGGCAATGCGTTCGGGGACGGGCACAAAATCGGGCGAGCCGGGCTTCGTCACTTTTGCGACAAAGTCAATAATGGATTTTTTCGCCTGGGCGTCGTTCCACGAGGGAAGCGGATCGGTGGTCTGGGCAAAGGAGGTTGCGAATGCCACCAGGCAAAACAGCGCGGCAGCGATGAAGTTTTGTCGGCGTATGGTCTTCATGGGTGTGTCCTTATCTTCGCGTGTATCAGAATCTGAACAGGAGGGAACGGAGAGAATCTCGGCAGAGTGGCACGGGCGTGCGGGGTCCCCGGCGGGGCAGCCCCGCTGGGGTGCTCGACCCGCCCGTGAAATCACGCGCAAGATGCGCGTGCCACAATCAGTTCCCTCGGTTTGCTTCTGTTGAATCAAGGTCTTCATCTGTTTGTGGACTGCGCCCGCCGCCGTGAGACGACGGGCGCAGTGTTGAAGGACCATGTTTGTGGTCGCTACGTCCGTGTTACTTCGACGGCGTTTCCTTCAGCTTCTCCATGACTTCATCCAGGTTGAAGCTGGCCGCCTTTTGCCGCTGCGGGTACTCCTTGAACGTCATCAGGAACTTACCGACGAAGTCCTGGGCCGGGACGAACACGAAGACGTGATCCAAGACCCAGTCGTAATAGGTGTTCGAGGTGATGTCCGCCCGCTCGTATGGATCGGTCCGGAGGTTAAAGATCTTCGGGACCCGCAAACTGACGAACGGCTCTGCCCAAATGCGAAATGTTCCCGGAACGCGCTGCTCCATGAACACGATCTTCCAGTTGTCATAGCGCAGCGCGGTCAATTGCTGGTCGTCGTTGATGTAAATGAACGAGTCCCGCGGGCTCTTCTGGGTTTGCCCGGTCAGGTAGGGGACCAGGTTGTAACCGTCGAGGTGAACTTTATAGGTCATGTCGCCGACCTTGTACCCCTTGAGCAACTTGTCCGTCACTTGCGTGTCGCCGGCAATTGCCAGAAGGGTTGGCAGCCAGTCGTGATGGGCGACGATCTCGTTGGACACCGTGCCCGGTTTGATGTGGCCCGGCCAGCGGACCATGGCCGGCACCCGATAGGCGCCTTCCCAGTTCGTGTTCTTCTCGCTGCGAAAAGGCGTCATCCCAGCATCCGGCCAGGTGTTCATGTGTGGGCCGTTGTCGGTCGAATACATGACAAAGGTGTTGTCCGCGATGCCCAGGTCATCCAGCGCCTTAAGCACCGTGCCGACATTCTTATCGTGGTCGATCATGGCGTCGTGGTACGTGCTCTGGAATTTCCCAGCCTGGCCGATGCTCTCCGGTTTGGTGTGGGTGCGTAAGTGCATGTGGGTAAAGTTCACCCACAGAAAGATCGGCTTGCCGGCCGCATTCTGCCGCTTGATGAAGTCGACCGACCGATCCGCGGTATCGTCGTCGATTGTTTCCATCCGCTTCTTGGTCAGCGGCCCGGTGTCCGTGCAGACCTGCTTGCCGACCTTGCCGAAGCGCGGGTCCACCGTCGGATCGTCCGTGGCCGAGGCCTTACAGTCCATTACGCCGCGCGGGCCGAACTTGGCGAGGAACGCCGGGTCTTTCGGATAGTCAGGCAGTTCCGGCTCTTCCGAGGCATTCAGGTGATAGAGCGAACCGTTGAACTCGTCGAAGCCGTGTACTGTGGGCAGGAACTCGTTGCGATCGCCGAGGTGGTTCTTGCCGAACTGTCCCGTGGCATAGCCGAGCGGCTTGAGCAACTCGGCAATCGTCGGATCTGCCTTCTGGAGCCCGAGCGTGGCGGCAGGCAGGCCGACCTTGGTCATGCCGGTGCGCAAGCCGGACTGGCCCGTGATGAACGACGCCCGGCCGGCCGTGCAGCTCTGCTCGGCGTAGTAGTCGGTGAACATCATGCCTTCCTTCGCGACTCGGTCGATGTTGGGCGTCTGGTAGCCCATCACGCCGCGCGAGTAGGCGCTGACATTGGATTGACCGATGTCGTCACCCCAGATGATGACAATGTTTGGTTTCTTAGCCTGAGGCGCTGCATTTTCAGCCGGGACATTTTCGGCCCTGGTCCGAACCGGCAGCGTCATTAGAAAAAGTGACAACGCGCTCATCGCACACACTACTGCGTACGAGACGCGCTTGAATCGGCTTCGTCTTGCCGATGTTGGTTTGTAATTCAGTTTCATAGTGTCTTCGCTCCTTATTGTTTCAAGTTAAATGTTGACGGAGTTGGCTGACTCGCAGCCTTGGTCATCCGCATGTTCATCAAGGGACCAGCGGGATGCCGGCCGCCAGTTCATACCGAATTGCCGCTCTGATCTTGTTTTCGATCTGGAGGTAACGCGCCACCTTCTTTCCGGCCAACACGCGGTTGAGCCGGGCGGCGTAGGTCTTGCGCATGGTGATTTCATCCTGGTCAATGGTCAGCACTTCATCGCTTAACTGCTTCGCCTGAGCGTCGGTCAGCGTCTTCTTGTTGTAGGCGTCGGCATAGGCGAGAATCGTTTTGCCCAGACGGTCATTGATGGCCTGAAGATCTTTTTGGTAAGCGTCGTAGATCGGCCAAAACGCTTTTCCTTCGGCATCGTTCAGATCCATGTTTGCCGCCACCACCAGCTTCTTGTCGGCCTTCACTTTGTCGAGCAGGATTTGCATGGTGGTGTCGGACGGCTTGTCCTGTGCAAAGGCGGGAACCGCAGCCAGCGCGGTCACACAAAGAATCAGGGCCTTAATTAGTTTCACTTAGGGTCTCTCCTTTCAGAGTTAGTCTCTACGCTCCGGATTCGTATCTCGCAGACATCCGGGCTACTTCTGAGAACGCGCACAACGAAATCCCAGGTGGTTCGTCCCCGTGTCGGGCTCACCCTTCCCGCGCCCGCCCGGCATGTAGCGAGCGCAATACTCATCCGTACACAGAAACGAACCGCCTTTTTGCACACGCTTTGCTACGCCCGTCTCTGCGGGATCAAGACTGTCAGCCGGGCCCTGTGGATTGCGAGCAACTTGCCTGGTCGCCGCCAGCGTCTGGTAGTAATCCGGTCTGTACCAATCGGACGTCCACTCCCAAACGTTGCCGGCCATGTCAAAGAGTCCAAAGCCATTGGGAGTGAACGTGCCGACTGGCGCGGTGCCGACGAAGCCGTCGTCGCCGGTATTCTTTTCCGGGAAGTGCCCCTGAAAAGTGTTCGCCTGAAATTTGCCCCCCGGCTTGAATTCATCACCCCAGGCGAAACGCTTACGATCCAAACCGCCGCGAGCAGCGAATTCGAACTCGGCTTCCGTCGGCAGACGCTTGCCAGCCCATTTGGCATAGGCTGCGGCATCTTCAAAGGAAACGTTGACTACAGGATGTTTCTCTTTGCCATCGAGATTGCTATCGGGCCTTTGCGGATGGCGCCAGCTAGCTCCGGCGACGTATTGCCACCAAACGTAGTGATCGTTGAGAGGTACTGCCGTCTTTGGCGGTGTGAACACGACCGAGCCGGGCACAAGATTCTCAGGGGGCGCGCCGGGAAAATCCTTTGCATCAGGTTTGCGCTCGGCAACCGTGACGTAGCCGGTGGCCTTGGTGAATCGTGCGAACTCCTCGTTCGTCACTTCCGTGCGATCCATCCAGAATCCATCGACTGCGACGCGATGAAACGGCCGAGCATCACGCATCTTCGAATCTTCACTGCCCATCGAAAACTCGCCGCCCGGGATCCAGACCATGCCCTCGGGTGCAGGTGCGGGGGCCGTGGCGCTATTGATCAAAGGAGGTGGGATTGCAGTGGTGTCCGAAACTCCGGCGTTGATTGGCGCATCAGGTTGCGCGTGATAGGCCGCTCGTGCCGATGCAATACCGGAATCGCAGTGGGCAGAGTCCTCAACTTTGCTGGTGCCGGTCGCAATCTGCTTTCCCGATCTGCTTATTGCATAAAGCGAACCTACTATTACAAGGCAGCCAATGGCGGCGCCCACGAGCTCTGTCCGAAGGCGACCAGTTTGCTTCCGAGACTGACTAACATTGATTCTTGGTTTTGACGTCTTCATCTTCCTCATCTCCCACCTACGTTCTTGCTCTTGCGGCCTGTTTTGAACTCATGACGATCAGTCATTCGGCGTCAGCCAGAATCCGACGGAGTGGCTGCAAATCCGACTTGCCAACGTAGGCCTCACCTCTCCAAAGGATTCAACTCCGTGATGGTCTAACCTCGTGGCGATCACTCTTTCATTCATCACCTCGAATTCAACAACTCCATGCCACCAACCCGATTGAGTAACACAAACTCGACTGCCGCCGGGTCAGTCACCAGCCTCATCGCTCCATGCAGTACGGCGAATTCGGTCGACCGAAGGTGGCTATCCCAATCGTCCCTTGTTTCCCATTCCTCGATCAGGACAATCGCGTCATCACTGTCGAGCTGGCGGTAAACTCGACAGCTCCTGCAACCCTTTTGTTTCATAATGGTCGTGGACAGAGAGCCCAGTGTCTGGGTTAGCTCCTTGCGGTCTTCCTGGCTAATCCGCAGGCGAATTGTGGCAACCAACATCTGGATCCTCCGCCGAATTCGTTGTCGTTTCGCAGTCAATGGCAATGGCGAAAACTATGCCGGGCGAGGTTCAGCGGGCCTTGATGCGCGGAACCCACAAAGAATGAAGGGGATCTCATGATCGTAGGGTCGAGTGCAGGTGGTGGTCTGCATGCGGCATTAGGCAGAACTGCGGAATGCCGCACTCTGGATTAGAAGTCGGAAGGTTTGAAAGAGAGCTGGTCCGCGCGGACGTAGAGGTTATTGAGTCCGGCCTGCCTCGTGCGAGGCCCCTACTCTTGTTGTTGGTTTGCTTATTCCCAGTTTGACCATCCGGGTTCGCAGGGTACTGCTGTTGATCTTGAGAATAGCGGCGGCGCCTCCAGGCCCTTGAATGCGCCAATTACACTCTTCGAGCACTGTTAAGATGTGATGCCGCTCAACATCCTCCAGGCTTTTCGAATTTACTGTCTGACCATTGGTCGGCGCCTCGCCGTCCAGCCCCTCGGCCAGACTAAGCAAGTTGCTTTGGCTGCTGATGATTGCCCGCTCAAGCACGTTAGCCAACTCCCTGACATTGCCGGGCCAGGCGTAATCCTGTAGGGCCTTGAGCGTGGAAGGCGAGATAGTCTTAACAAACTTTCCGAGTTTTCGATTGAACTTGTCGACAAAGAAGTTGACCAACAAGGGGATGTCTCCCTTGCGCTGTCTAAGCGGCTGGACAGTAATTGGAAAGACATTTAGCCGATACCACAAATCCTCACGGAAGAGTCCTTTTTGTACTTCCGCTTTTAGATTCCGATTAGTCGCGGCAATGATCCGTACATCAACTTTGGTTGTCTGAGAACTCCCTAGACGCTCGAACTCTCCTTCCTGCAAAACCCGCAGTAGCTTGGACTGAAGCTCGAGCGGGAGTTCTCCAATCTCATCGAGGAACAGCGTTGCCCCGTCTGCCACTTCGAAGCGACCGGGCTTCCTCGCTTGCGCGCCGGTGAAGGCCCCCTTTTCGTGACCGAACAACTCGCTCTCGATCAAGTTGGGGGGCAGCGTGGCACAATTGATCTTGACCAGCGGCCGATCCTTACGCGGGCTCTTGCTGTGAATAGCGCGCGCTACTAGTTCCTTCCCCGTACCAGTCTCGCCAAGGATCAGAACGGTCGAGTCAGTAGGCGCTACCTGGTTAATCTTGAAGAAGACATACTTGATCTCGTCGCTTTCGCCGATGATCTCGTGGAAACCGTGCTCCAGCTCAATCTCCTCTTTCAGGTAGATGTTCTCCCGCTCGACCTGCGCCTTCAATCTTTCCACATCGGCGAGCGCATTCCGCAAGGCGTCCTCGGCCCGCTTGCGATCAGTGATGTCGCGGGCAATGGTTGAAGCGCCGATGATCATCCCGTGCTCATCCTTGATTGATGAGATCGTCAGCGAGACGTCGATGCGCCGGCC
Organism: Acidobacteriota bacterium; assembly: GCA_038040505.1. Taxonomy (GTDB): domain Bacteria; phylum Acidobacteriota; class Blastocatellia; order Pyrinomonadales; family Pyrinomonadaceae; genus UBA11740. The sequence goes on from JBBPID010000036.1 coordinate 42,324, forward strand.
ATCTTTGGTAACGCGTATCGTCTCCAGATGATCCACGTTCTCTCCACGCCTGAGCCGTTCAAGAATTTCCGACGCTTCCTCTTTCAGATCAACCGGAGCCAGAGTCGAAACATGCCGCCCAACCATTTCGCTTGCCGAGTAGCCATACATCTTTTCGGCGCCTGCATTCCAGCTGGTGACCTTTCCGTCCGGGGTCTTACTCAAAATCGCGTCATCCGAAGACTCGACGATCGCCGCCAGGTTATTCCTTGCGTCCTCGGCTCGCCTGCGGTGGCTTGCTTCAAGTTCCATTCGCCGTTGGCTCTCGCGCAACCCGGCCTCGCTCGCCTGCAACTCACGCGCAAGTTGCGCCGCGCGGATCATGTCACTGCTTAATTCGTAGCTCATCGCCAGCACCACCCCAAGAAAGGGAAGGCTCACGATGAAGGGCATCTTCAGCACGCCCGACACCACCAACCCGGACTGTCCCACTGTGACGATGATGAAAAATGCAAGGCTGCCGCCCACAATGACGGCACGCCGTCGCCCGTCCTCCGAACCCGCGCGCCAAAGCCGGACGGAGGCATCCACCACGTAGATGAGCCACACAAGCGAGGCGAAAACGCCAAGCCGCATCCACGGATTGACCACCCACTGATCGAGCACTGTTACTTGCTCTCCCAGGAGGGTCATCTTTTGCAGGCTTTGGATGGAACCGATATGCAGGTTCAGTCCGGTGGTGAAGTTCATCACCACCGCCAGCAGCCGCAATCCAACCGCAAGCGCGAGCAGCCAAGGCCTGCCGGTGCCAAAGTAGTAGTGCACAAACCCCAGGCTGCCCATGACTCCGAAGGCATAAACCAAATGCGTCCAGAGGATCGCCCGCCCAAATTCTTCCGGCGACGAGGCCTTCATTGTGCCCATCTCGCCAAGCGCCAGACCGATCACACCGACCACCATCAAAGAGAAACACAGGTGCGCCCACGAACGCCGCTGACGGCTCCAAACGAGCAAATTCATAATCGCCAATGTCAGACTCGCAGACGCGACTATGGACCAGATGATGGTGACCCAATTCATGCGGCCACACGGCTAACAAAACGTCGTCGGCAAGACCAGTCTGGTGTTAGTACGATTTGATTTAGGACCGGTGGAATACAAAACCTTCCCGACTAAGTAACCGGTGGCCGTTTACGCTCAGGCACACCCTAATTCAATAGTCTTGGCTACCGCGCCAGCGATTGAACAAGGAATCAAGTGAAGGTGACAACTGGGTGAGTTCTTAATGGCGTAGTGTGCGTAGGAGCGCTCTGGAGCAACGGAAGAGCTGATGTGAGGGCTAGGTTGTTGATAGGTATGGTAGGCCCGTAGGGATTTAGACCCTGAACCCCTACCGTACTGAGGTAGTGCTCCAGTCAACACTCTTCCGATAACTTATGAAAAATTGGTCGGCGCGTGGGGACTTGAACCCCAGACCTCTGCCGTGGCAAACCAGCGCTCGCTCTACCCCTAAGCGCCGCACCTACGATGAAGAGATTTCCAAGATTTCAGTAGCTCTCTCTAGAAAGCGTGAACTAGCTGATGCCCTGTTCTTCTTTCGAATCGCTTTGATCACTGGCGGGCGCATGGCGGAAATTCTGCGGATGAAATGGGAAGAATCCAGCGAACGATTTGGGACTGTAAAACTCTACTCTTCAAAAACCCAAAAATGGCGCACCATTAAAGCGCCGGCCGCCGCCACCCTAATCGCGCAGCGTCGCATACGGGAAAGAAACGCACTCATGGTCATCGATCGCCCCGACCACTGGATTAGAGGTGTACTGCAGATAGCTTCGGAAAGTGTCGGCGTAGTTTATGGGCAACAGGTGCCAGGCGGCTAGTGCCCTCATGATCTGCGGCACACATGCTTGACGAACCTTGCTTTAGCCGGCGTGCCCTTGAATGGGATCAAGGAGTACGTAGGCCACTCGTCGATAGTAGAGACACAGCGATATTTGAAGTTCATGCCGGAGTCAATCGAGTTGGCGGCAATGGCAACTAGCCGGCTTGCCGAACTTACCCGTGCCACCGCCGAGTCACCTCAAGGAGCGAATCCCCCCCTATGTCAACAATGATGAAATACCGAGCGCCCAATAGTTTCATGTACGATGGCGGGAAAGAAAGGTCTCGTCATTGTTGACACGGAGGGCCGCGCTTTCCCCACCCATCATTATTAGCCCTCTGAGACACCCTTCCGCAAATTAGCGAGCATGACAAGTGCCGCATCGAAATCGCCGTGATAGTTTGCATTATTTCTCACCATTGTCATTGCCAGCGCGCCGGGACCATTGTCGTCCGCCTCTTCTGACAAGACCTGCTCGATCAGTGGGCGACTGTCCTCGGTCAACAGCAGTGCAATGTCGCGACCAAGAACCCGCGCACTTGCTTCGTCGTAGTCAAAATGCTCTTCGAGGAGGAGGTCGGAACAGTTCCCTCCCTCCGCATACAAACGATCCTTATTACCAGCATCCAGGTAGTGTCGCATTATCAGTCCAAGATCCTGCGCATCGCGCTCATAGTGACGATCGGACCAAGCTACAATTTTTAATAACGCGAGCCCAGCTAGCGAAGCAACTTTGACAACAAGATCGTCCGCAACACGAACATCAACTGAGTTGGCATAGGCTTCACGAAAACCGACGGTCGACATTACAACCGTGAAGTCAGGTGGCCAGGCGATTACCCCGGCTTTTTCCTCAAGGTCTCCAAAGGGAACGAGGTCAACAATGGCGCCTTCCTCGTGCAGTAGTCGCTGCTGTTTGGTGGGATGCCGTTGAAAGCCGTCTCGGGTGACTAACGCATCGCGCAACTTGATAAACTCATCCCAATTCTCAACCACGATTCCAAAATCGATATCGTCTGTCGCACGACGAACTGGGAAGTCATAGGCGTACTGCAAAATCAAATCTCTCGCTTGTGCGCCAACTATGAATAGGCTAGTGAGATTTAGACTTGCGGCTGTTTGGATGACCCGACGGATGATGTTTACGTGGCCGGCAGGTAGCTTACTCGACAAGTCGTGAAATATATCGGTCATATATCATTTCGGCAGTTTCCAAATTTCGATCGTCCGCAGTCATTAATAGATCGGCGTAGACAAGAAGCGGTGGGGCCACCTGAAGCGACTTCTCTTCCCACTCCTCGAAC
>JBBPID010000037.1:0-5867 GCA_038040505.1 Acidobacteriota bacterium
GATACTCTCATGAGCAAACACCATAAGAAGCTTATAGATTGGCAAAAGAGCATGTATCTAGTAGAAATAATCTATCAACTGAGCAGGAACTTTCCTCGCGAAGAGATTTATGGTCTCAGTTCACAAATGCGTCGCGCCGCGATTTCCGTTCCTTCTAATATCGCGGAAGGAGCTGCTGGACGATCGGCGGTTCAGTTTAAGAACTACCTGAGCATGGCGATAGGTTCTTTGAATGAATTAGCTACTCAACTTGAAATCTCCCACCGAATCGGGTATCTCGACACGACGACCTTCGGTGATATCGAGTCGGGCATCGATGAGTGCTTAGCCGTCACCTATGGACTGCGGAAAAGCATTCGTTGAGACACAGTTTTGGGCTGCTTACCGCTTACTGCTTACTCTTATGAAATCAATGACCGGATTTGGCCGCGGGGCCGCCAATGGCGAAGACTTTACCATCGCGGTTGAAATCAAGACCGTGAATAATCGGTATCTTGATGTTCACTTGCGGCTGGGTCAGGAACTCTCGGCCATTGAGACCATAATTAGAAGGCGCGTCGGCGCGCGTCTATCGCGCGGGCGCGTTGACGTCAACATAAACTTTGAGAAGACAGGCTCGACGACTTATGAGGTTAACCAGCCGCTGATCGCCGGTTACGTAAAGGCCATTAAAGAAATCCAGGAGCAGTTTGGACTGCCCGGAGACATCGACGTTAATTCAGTCGCACGCCTTCCGGGTGCGCTAACGCCGGCACGCGACGGCCTCAACGACACGAATCTGGCGGGAATTGAACAGGCGTTGGACGACGCTTTGGAAAACCTCGAACGAATGCGGGCCAGCGAAGGCACCGCCCTCGCCGCCGAGATGCGCGTGCGCGTAGCCAAGATCGAGTCGGAAATACCGGTCATTGAAGCAGCCGCCTCCGGACTCGTCGATGCCTATCGCCAGCGTTTGCAGAAAAGAATTGCCGAGATGATAGCCCGCGGTGGCCAGACAATCGAGATGGATGCCGGCCGGCTGACACAGGAAGTCGCTTATCTCGCCGATCGCAGTGACATCACTGAGGAATTGGCGCGGCTGAGAAGTCATTTGGATCAATTTCGCGCAGCGCTGGATGCTGACGATGAAGTCGGCAAGCGCCTTGATTTTCTGCTTCAGGAACTCAATCGCGAAGCGAATACGGTGCTGGCGAAATCGACGGAGGTCTCGATCAAAGACGCGGCGCTGGCGATCAAGGCGGAGGTTGAGAAACTGCGCGAACAAGTGCAAAATGTTGAATGAGCTGACCACAGCACAAGCACCCAAAGAGCACACTGCGACGATCGGACGCGGCATGCTGATCGTAGTCAGTTCGCCTTCCGGTGGCGGTAAAGGCACCTTGATCGATCGGGTACTGAAGACTGTGCCTGATGTTGGTTATTCGGTGTCCTACACCACCCGCCCGCCCCGCGCAGGTGAACAGCACGGTCGCGAATACTTCTTTGTTTCGACCAAAGAGTTCGAAGTGATGATTCGCGAGGGTAAGTTCCTTGAATGGGCAAACGTGTACGGCTCGCTGTACGGTACCAACCGGGATCAGGTTGAACAAGAACTCAATACCGGCCGCGACATCATTCTGGAAATCGACGTCCAGGGCGCATCCAGTATTCGTAAATTGATCGACGATGCCGTAACGGTTTTCATTCTGCCGCCGTCATTTGAGTTGCTGCGGAATCGCCTGGTGGCCCGCGGCACAGATTCCCCAGCAGATCTCGAACGCCGGCTGCGCGGAGCACCCGGCGAGGTTGAACAATACACGCATTTCAGGTATGTGATTCTTAACGACGATATCAATCGGGCCTCGGCACAACTTGCCGCCGTAATTTACGCCGAGCGCGCGCGTCGCGAACGTCAGGAATCAAGGCTCAAAGCAACTCTGACAGACTTTAGCGGACAATAGGATTTTTGATATTAACCATCAAGGGGTAAACCTGCTTCCAGTTCGGAGGTCACGAAGACTAATCTATGGCTACCAAAGTTCGCGAAGAAGCTGTCGAGACAACAGACCAACCCCAAGCGCAGGAAATTGATTCCAAGTATCGCCTGATCATTCTGGCTGCGAAACGCAGCAAACAACTGCAGCGCGGTGCGCGCCCGCGCATCGATATCGACGTGACTAAACACAAGCCGACGCGCATTGCGCTCGAAGAAGTTATTCAGGGTACAGTGCCCTTTCATCTGACGACAGACGGTGACGAGCCCCCGGAAGCGAAGTGATACTCTGCCGCCCCCTGAATCGCACTCCCAATTCCCCCAACCGAATCTGCTCCCCGAGTGCGAAGAGATCGCGCCGGGAGACCTACTCTTAAGGGGTTAAGCTATGACACTAAGCGAACAGGACAATGGCCGCACGGTTGAGATCGACGCCGGCGACTTGTTGACGATTTGTTTAAAAGAAAACCGATCCACCGGCCACCGTTGGGCAGTTGAAGAGGATGGCGGCCTGGAACTAATCAGCGACGACTTCCAGGGAGGCGCGGCGATGGGCTCATCGGGTCTGCGCCGGCTGGAATTTCGTGCTGCGGAGTCCGGCTCGCATGAACTTCGTCTGAAGTACTGGCAACAATTTGCGGGCGATGAATCAGTCGCACAGCGCTTTGCAGCGACAGTTAAGACTAGTTGACGGGCTACGAGAGCCTTTTTCGCGATGGTGTTAGATGACCGACGGTGAAGCTATCGGCCCGGGTGGAAATGTCTATGCGACTGCCCGTTATCAGTTTCGTGTGTTTCGTGGATCGTTTGCTTAGCCACCCGAAAACGATCCATGAAGCGCCTCACATCCCTTTGTATTCCGGACCACCGCCGCCTTCCGGCGTCACCCAATTAATGATCTGGTAGGGATCCATGATGTCGCACGTCTTGCAGTGAACACAGTTTGAAAAATTGATCTGGAGCTGCCGCTGACCGTTTCCCTTGTCGGTCATTTCATAAACCGCGGCGGGACAAAACCTCTGGCAGGGATTGCCGTATTCTTCGGCGCACCGGGTCGCACAGATATTCGTATCAAGGACATGCAAGTGCGCCGGCTGGTCTTCATCGTGCGCGACCGCGGCATGATACACGTCGGTGACTTTGTTGAAGGTGATTTTGTTGTCGAAGCGCAGATCGGTGTACCGCTGAGCGGCATCATCTCCGTGATAGCCATAGGCGGAGAGCTTTCGCACAGCTTCATGTCCGGGTTCCTGTCGATCTCTATCGAGAATCCCCCACGCGCGGCCACCGGTGATGTATTGCAAGCCGGCATTAAACATTCCCAACCAGCGCCCGTGGCGAAAACCCGCATGAAAGTTTCGATAGCGTCGCAACTCCGGAGTAATCCAGCTCTGTTTCACCCGCTGCTCGTAGCTCTCCAGCCGGCTAGCGGAAAAATCTTCCGCCACGAGAGCTTCAAAGATCGTTTCCGCAGCCAGCATGCCGCTCTTTATCGCAGAGTGAATTCCCTTTAATCGGGCGGCATTGAGAAAGCCCGCGCTGTCGCCAGTAATCAGGACGCCATCGGCGTACATTTTCGGCATAGCGTGCCATCCGCCGGCCGCGATGGCTTTCGCGCCGTAACGGATCATCTTGCCGCCCTCGAGCAGCTTCGTTAGAAACGGATGAGTTTTAAAGCGCTGAAATTCGGCGTGCGGATCGATTAGCGGATCGCGATAGTCCAAACCTGTAACGTATCCCAGGTTCAAGACTCGATTCTGCATTCCGTAGATCCAGCCGCCGCCGTAAGTCCATTGGTCCGAAGGAAAGCCAAGCGTATGAGTGACGCGCCCGGTTGGATAGCGATCGTCGGGCAGTTCCCAAAGCTCTTTTACTCCCAGACTGTAGACCTGAGGTTCGCGTCCTTCATCCAGACCCAGCCGTTGGATCAACTTTTTCGTTAGCGAACCGCGCACGCCCTCGCCCAGCACGGTCACCTTGGCAAGGAGATCCACACCTGGTTCAAAGTTAGCCTTCCGCTTTCCCTCTTTATCAATTCCTTTATCGCCGGTCCGCACCCCCACCACGCGATCGGCATTGTCATAGAGCATTTCAGCGCCCGGAAACTCCGGAAAAATATTTACGCCCGCCTCTTCGCATTTCTCGCCGAGCCAGCCGGTCAGACGATTGAGCGAAACGATGTAGTAGCCGTGGTTGTTGAGCGGCGGCGGATTAATCGGCGACTTGAGAGCGTGTTTCGCGGTGAGGAAAAGAAACTGGTCCTCTTTGACCGGAGATTCGAGGGGCGCGCCCTGCTCAATAAAGTCGGGAATCAATTCGGCGAGCCCGCGCGGATCCATGACGGCGCCCGAAAGGATGTGCGATCCAATCGCCGCGCCTTTCTCGATGACCGCGATTTGAATCTCACCGAGCGACTTCCCTTCACTGCCCGATTCGACAGCCTGGTTGTGAGCGTTCACCAGTTTGGCCAGATGGAGCGCGCCGCTGAGGTTTGCCGGCCCCGCGCCGACAAACACCACATCCATCTCCAGACTCTCACGTTCCATTAAGAGGGTTCCTCGCTACGAAAATGAATGGCTATTCAGTTTGAGCAGTATAGCAAGACGAGGGAAAGGCGCGAAATTGAGTGATGAGACCAGGGAAAGAAGACTTAGCTCGCTAGTGCCTTCTCATCCTGGAGCGCGTCCGATAAAGCCGTTCGGTAAAGCCGCCTTCTTGAACGAATGCGTTCTCGAGCTGGCGGAGCTGTTGATCCAACAGATAATTTGTCTGATGAATCAGGCAAATTACCACATTAGCGGCGATCTCAGGTGACTCGCTTTCAATATAGGTCCGATAGGTCAAATAGGACCTATTCTTTTCGTAGGCCAGGGGACGCACTATCTGCGCGGTAGGATGATCCTTGCCCCACAATTGCAGACCTCGCTGTCTCAAGAAATCTTCATAGTCCAACAACAGCTCCTCGAGACTCGCTCGCGCCACCCCTACTAATTTCAACTCGAATTTTTTCGACGTGCCTGAAGCTTGACTGCCTTCAGCAATATTCTGTCGTCCGCTCCGGGCCGCTTGCACCATTTGATCGTGCGTACGCGAACGGCGGTCGATGAAACGGTCGCAGAATCTGACAGTTGCGTCATAGACCAACTCGGCCTGTTGGAACGACTTAAGTCTGCGATAACCGCCGTGTGCCGGAATCAAATTATCTTTCATCGTTCAAAGCTCACAGTTCGTGGGTCGAACGCATTTACTTCAAAAACGACGCAGCTTAATGTGAACTTCCGGTTTCGGCAATCCAACGCCTGTTGCAACGACGCTCGTAACAAATCGGGCGCTTTATCAGTCCCGTTTGCTGGTGTAGACTGACGCCTCTCATGGACCGAATGTCTATGCGCTTTCAGCTTTCGCGACAACCAATCATCTTTCTGATGTTAGCCGTGTTTTTGCTCGCGTCGCTCGCTCTCGGTCTGACGAAAGCCCGTTCAGTAATCAATCACCGAAACTTAGTTGTTGCCACATCCCGTAACAACGCCATGCCCCGGGTGATCCTTTGGGCGTGGGAACGTCCGACTGACCTGCGCTTCATCAATCCTCGCGAGGTTGGCGTTGCCTTCCTGGCCAGAACCATCCGATTGCGCGCCGACGAAGTGAATGTTCGGCCCAGACTTCAACCGCTGAATCTTCCGGAAGTCACGACCGTGTTGGCCGTCGCGCGGGTCGAGACAGATCGTGTCGACAAAGCGGAACTGTCGGAAAGCCAGCGTGACAAATTAGCCGCGGCTATTGTCGAGATGGTCGGACTTCCTAACATTTCCCAAATTCAAATCGACTTTGACGCCACGAAGAGCGAGCGCGAATTCTATCGCCAGCTAATTTTCGACGTGCGCAGGCGCCTGCC
>JBBPID010000037.1:5877-44710 GCA_038040505.1 Acidobacteriota bacterium
GCCTGCCCAGTCACGTTGGTTTATCAATCACCGCGCTGGCGTCATGGTGTGCTCACGACAATTGGCTGTCCGATCTGCCGATTGACGAAGCGGTGCCGATGCTGTTCCGGATGGGTGTCGAAGAGAAGCAGTTCACCAATCGCCTCGAATCAGGCGAAGACTTTAACGCCGCGCCTTGTAAGCAAAGCTATGGCGTTTCGACCGACGAGCCGCGTGCGAATCTCTCCCGAGACCGCCGGCTCTATGTTTTCAACCCGAACCCGTGGACCGAATCATCGGTCCGGAGAATCCTGTCATCCCCAAACCTGGAGTCCCCCAAATGATGGTCGAAATCAAACGCTGTAAACAAAGAAGGCGGCTCGGACGTGAATCCGTCGTAGCATCTGCGCGTTTCAAGGCTGTGGTCGCGCTCGGTCTGATCCTCACGGTGTCGTTTCTAGTCCCAGATCGAACTCAGGCCTGTGGCCCTTTCTTTAGTGACGCCATCTTTGTCTACACCAAGCACCCCGACTTTCCGCTCGAGACATTCGCGTCCGGCAAACTAGGGGTGCTGCAACCGAGCTACGCACGGTCTTACCTGGTTGCTGCTTATCGCAACCTGGCCGGAAGCGGCTTGAGTGCCGAGGAAGCCAAGGGCATCAAGGCGTTGTGGGACGAACGCCTAAATTACGGTTGGCAATTGAACGATGATGCCTGGATCAAATCATGGGTCGAAGCCCGCCAGAAAGTCCCCGGCCTGGCTGCGCCCGCTCAAATCAACGTCTTCCGAAACCGCGAAAAACCGCATGAGTACGAGAGCTACCTCAACTGCCAGGAAGACGCCTTCAATACTGCCATTGCGACCCTCAACGATCGGGTAAAGCAGTTTGGCGCGGATAGCCCTGGAGTTAAAAGCTGGGTTGCCGCCCAGGATCTGGTCCTCATTAATTGCTCCGACGGCAAACACCTGCCGGCCGCCGCCTCGACCGAGGCTCCTGATCTGCCGCCGCTTCTGCGCGCGGATCGCGCTTATCAGATCGCCGCGGCAAATTTCTACGCCGGGGATCTCGACCAGGCCAGACAACAGTTTGAAGCTATCTCGCGTGACAGCGCGTCGCCATGGAAAGAAACAGCTGCGTATCTGGCGGCGCGTGCACTCTTGCGCAAAGGGAGCTTTGCGGAAAACGAAGCAGCGGCCCGCCCTGCTCTTTCGGAAGCTGAAACCCGACTGAACACGATCCTCAAGGATAAGTCGCTCGCCACCACCCATCGCGCGGCGGCGCGTCTCCTAAATCTGACCCGGCTGCGTTTGCATCCGGAAGAGAAGCTTCACGAACTCGCGCACCTGATCATGGAAAAGGATGCGAGCACTGATTTCAAACAGGATGTTTGGGATTACACGGTTTTGCTGGACAAGTTCCTGGATCAGGGCGAGGACGAAGCGACCACGAAAGCGAAACCGCCGGCAACTCTGAAGAATGACGACCTCACCGACTGGGTGCTGACGTTTGAAAGCGAGTCAGCCGAGGGTGCGGCCCACGCACTGCAGCGTTGGCAACAGACAAAATCGCTGCCCTGGCTGGTCGCGGCCATGGCCAGGAACGACGGAAGCCAGGTGGACGTGCTCTTGAAAGCCGCGGACAGCGTCGACCATTCTTCGCCGGCCTTTGCTTCGGTTGTGTTTCATGCCGTTCGAATCTTAATCGCCAGCGGCCGGGCCGCCGAAGCTCGTGACGTGCTGGATCGAACGCTTGCAAACGACCGCGCTCAGCTCTCTCCATCGGCGCTTAATCATCTCTTGGGACAGCGAATGACGCTGGCCGTGAACCTCGACGAATTCCTGCAGGCCGCGCAGCGCAAGCCTGTTGGTTTTAGCGACGACAACGATGGTCGCGAAATTCCGGACGAGGAAAGTCAGAGCACGGAGCTGACAAAAGGATCGCAGTTCTTCTTTGCGACGGACTCGGCCGGGGTTTTCAATCAAGTAATGCCGGTGGCGATGATCAAAGACTCGGCTCGCAGCTCTGTGCTGGCGTCGAATCTGCGCCGGGATGTGGCCCAGGCAGCTTTCCTGCGCGCGGCGATGTTGGATGAGCGTGAGGTCGCAATCCAGGCTTCGCAGATCCTTGCGCCGATGCAGCCCGAGTTTCGTCCGTTCCTTACGGCCTACGAGCGTGCCGCCACACCCGACGCCAGACGTTTTGCCGCGGCTTTCATGTCTCTCAAGTTTCCCGGTCTGCGGCCTTACGTTCCTGCCGGGACCGGCCGTACCACGCCGATTAACGAGATCGACAGTTATCGCGACAATTACTGGTGCGCTGAACCCCCCTCGCCACTCGGGGGCCCGATGTGGAATGACGAGACTAAACCCAAACAGATTCAAGCTCCGCCGTTTTTGAAAACGTCGGCCGCCACCGGCGCCAGACAATTCGCCGCGCTTCAGGCGCTGGGCACGGCTCCGAACTACCTCTGTCGCATGGCCATCGAATGGACACAGAAGAATCCGAATGACCCTCGTTCGCCTGAGGCCCTTCACCTCGCAGTGAGATCCACTCGATATGGTTGTACCGACAAAGAAACCGGACGTTGGTCCAAGGCAGCTTATGACTTACTTCATCTCCGGTATCCGAACACCGTCTGGGCTAAGAACACTAAGTATTGGTTCAAAGGCTGACGGCAAATCATGGAAAAAGGAAAAGCGTGACTGAAAATAAGCACACCAATAATCTCATCAGCGAAACCAGCCCGTACCTGCTTCAGCACGCGCACAATCCTGTCGATTGGTATCCCTGGGGCGACACCGCTCTGGCCAGAGCTCGCAGCGAAAACAAACCTATCCTGCTCAGCATTGGTTATTCGGCCTGCCACTGGTGCCACGTGATGGAACATGAGTCGTTCGAGAACGAAGAAATCGCGAAGCTCATGAACGAGAACTTTGTAAACATCAAGGTCGATCGTGAAGAGCGTCCGGACCTCGACCAGATTTACATGAACGCAGTCCAGATGATGACAGGCCATGGTGGCTGGCCAATGACGATGTTTCTGACGCCGGAAGGCGTCCCCTTCTACGGCGGCACCTACTTTCCGCCGTCAGATCGTTACAACATGCCGGGTTTCCCGCGCGTGCTGCTGAGCGTCGCCGAGGCTTATCGCTCCCAGCCTGATCAGGTAGCGAGCACGGCCACAGCCATGCTCGGTGAATTAAGGCGCGCCGGTTTAGCAGAGTCGTCACAGGATATTCTTGCCGTCGATATTCTTGATGCTTCATACCGCCGTATTGCCAGGAACTTTGACCCGTCAAACGGCGGCTTTGGTGGCGCTCCGAAATTTCCACCGGCCATGACCCTCGAATTCCTGCTGCACACTTACGTTCGTACCGGCGCTGCGGATACATTGGAGATGGTCGAACAAACAGCTCGCAAAATGGGAAATGGCGGAATGTACGATCAACTCGGCGGCGGCTTTCATCGGTACTCAGTCGACGCCAAATGGTTAGTGCCGCATTTCGAGAAGATGCTCTACGACAACGCTTTGTTGTCGAGTTTGTATCTTCACCTCTATCAGGTGAAGAAGGATCCCGACGTCCGGCGGATCGCCGAAGAGACTCTGGATTATGTTGTGCGCGAAATGACCGATCATCGTGGTGGGTTCTATTCGAGTCAGGATGCTGATTCGGAAGGCCACGAGGGAAAGTTTTTTGTGTGGTCGCGTCAGGAGATTGGCGAGGCCCTTGGCGAGGCTGACGCGGAAATCTTTTCCAGGTACTACAACGTTACCGAAGCCGGCAACTTCGAAGACCGCAACATTCTGAACATTACCAGTTCACTCGCCGAAGTTGCGGCGGGCATGGGCGTGCCCGTCGACGACGCCCGCAAAACCCTGGCCGAAGGTCGGCAGAAACTGTTCGAGATTCGGGAGCGCCGAATCAAGCCCGGCCGCGATGAAAAGGTCTTAACCGCCTGGAATGGGTTGATGCTGGCGAGTTTCGCCGACGCTGCCGCGATTCTCGAGCGACCGGATTACCGCAAAGTGGCCGAGACCAACGCCCGTTTTCTGCTTGATAACCTGCGTCGCGACGGCTTGCTGCTGAGAACATATAAAGGTGGTGAGGCAAAGCTCAATGCCTACCTTGAAGACTACGCTTGTCTGATCCACGGCCTGATTTCGCTTTACGAGGCGACCGGTACGCTTGAATGGATCGAGAATGCGATTGTGCTTGCTGATCGAATGATCGAGGAATTCTGGGACGACGAGATGGGCGGGTTTTTCTTCACCGGAAAAAGTCACGAAGAATTGATTGTTCGCGCCAAGGAGTTTTTCGACAATGCCACTCCGTCCGGCAATTCGATCGCTGCCTTGTCCTTGCTTAGATTAAGTCTGCTAACCGGCAACGAAGACTATCGCCGCCGCGCAATCACTGTCTTACGTCTCCTCTCAGATCAGATTCGCAGGTACCCGTCAGCCTTCGGCATGGCCTTAACTGCACTTGATTTTTACCTGGGCACACCAGTTGAGGTTGCCTTGGTGGGAGACTCAGCCAATGTCGCAATGGCAGATCTTCAACGTGCCCTTTGGGAAACATATCTGCCAAACAGGGTAATCGCCTTGTGCACGGAGAGATTTGTAGAGTCCGCGAAAGTTATCCCGCTGCTTCGCGATCGGGACACATTCGCCTCCACGCCGACCGCTTTTGTCTGCCAGAACTACACCTGTCAGGCTCCAGCCCGGACGCGGGCTGAACTGCACAACCACCTGTCAGCGGCGCTCAGAACTCCGCTTTCGGCCGCCGGTTAGACAGTTCCCCGCCCGAAAACCCTAATAAAAAAGCGGTTGACTTTGTCGTCCCAACCTCGCTATTCTTAGTGGGCCAACACTGTTGGCCACTGTCGCGCGATTATTAAACCCCCACACCCTTCGTTTCGGAAGCGTCAAATTTGGTCGCTATCCTCCTAATGCGAATGCCCCTTTTGAACGGACAATCAATGACAACGCTGACAAGACTGAACTTGAAGAGTCTAAACTGGAAGAGTCTGATCCTGGTGTGCGGCGTAGGCGTCATCGGCTCTGCGTTGCTGATTCTGGGATTTGCCTCTGTTGCTCGCCTGTCTTTCTGGGGCTGGAGCGGACTCGCTTCCTTCGCCCTGCTCATCATTCTTACGGTCGCTTCCAGCCGGCTCACCGTCCCGGTCACGAATGTGGATGGGGTCAGCGAAAGCAACAAATCGGTTGCTGACGCATTCATCTTCCTGGCCGTAATGATGTACGCCCTTGCGCCGGCCAACAATCTGGGCCCGGCGATCATACTGGCTGCCATTGTCGGATTTATTGCCTCATTTTCTTCTGCTAAGCGTTGGTCTTCGGTCTTTGCTATCGGGACGTTGATTATTTCGACATTTGTGGCCTCTCTGGCTTACCGGGTCTTGCTGGTGACCCTCGCCGGCGATGCTTTGCCTGGAAATGGCACCGGTGTTGTCCTCGATATCCTCCTCTTCCCGCTCTGCGTTTTCGGAATCGTTCAATACGGCCTCAGTACTTTCGGCACCGTCGCCTTCAATGCGTTTCACGCCGGCCAAGGCCGCGTGACGATCTCCCCCGAGAGTTTGATTTGGACTTTTATTACTCAGGTCGCCAACGTTACTTCCGCAGCCTTATTCTATTCAGCCATTCACGGCGGGGGCGTTCCGTTCCTGTTTGTTGGAATCCTGATTAGTGGGTTGGTGTACCTCCTCTATCGATTTAATGAGAAAAGCGTCAGCCAAGTTACCCGAGCCCAGGCCGACAAGGTGAAATATGTTGAAGAAATCGCAAGTCTTCACATGAACACCATTGAGTCGCTGGCAATTGCGATCGACGCCAAGGACCAGACCACGCACGGTCACGTGCGCCGCACTCAGATTTACGCAACTGAGATGGGCAAGCTCCTCAAGGTCACCGAGTCAGAGTTAAGGGCCCTGGTTGCCGGAGCTCTCCTGCACGACATCGGCAAACTCGCGGTGCCGGAGTACATTCTGAACAAACCCGGCAAACTGACTGAGGCCGAATTCGCCAAGATGAAGATTCACCCCACGGTAGGCGGGGATATCCTCAAACGTGTCAACTTCCCCTATCCGGTCGAAGACATCGTTCGCTATCACCATGAAAAATGGGATGGCAGCGGATATCCCAAAGGCCTAAAGGCCGAGCAGATTCCTCTCGTAGCCCGAATCATTTCGGTCGTTGATTTCTATGATGCGACCCGCTGTGATCGTCCTTATCGCAAAGGCATGAAGCGAGAAGACTCCCTGGCGCTTCTGCACAAGATGACTGGGTCTTCTTTCGATCCGAGGGTTGTCGACCTCTTCAGCCTGCACGTCGGAGAGTTCGATCAATTGATTGGCAACGAAGACATCCAGGAGCAGGTCGCTTCACAACTCGACCTCAACACCAAGACCAAGCCTGATGCAGGATTGGCCTCTGATATTCTGGGCGCGCCCGACAGCAGCCTCGGCTTCAGGTCGATTACTCAGGCTCAACGAGAGGTCTTTGCACTCCACGAAATCGCGCAAACGATCGGCTCCTCCCTGAACATGAATGACACCGTTTCTCTGATTTCGAACAAACTGCGAGCCATCGTGCCGTTCGATACCTGCGTCATTTTTGTGGTGGACGACCGTTCGGGCAAAGCTACGGCGCTGCACGTTGTGGGTGACCATGCGGACTTGTTTGAGCATCGGCGCATAAGCGTCGGCGACGGAATCACCGGTTGGGTGATCGCCAACTCCCGTTCGATGTGCAACTCTTCACCGGAACTGGATCTGGTTGGTTTGGATGACGAGATTGTAAAGAACTTTCGCGGGGTCCTTGTTTCGCCGCTGATTCGCGAGGACGGAGCTTTCGGCGCCATCTCGCTTTATTCCAAAGGTCGCACCTCATACACCACCGAACATGTGCGTCTGCTCGAGTCAGTTGCCCAGCACGCCGCCTCAGCACTCAATAACGCAATAACTTTTGAGAGAACGAAAGAAAGCGCACTGACTGACCCGCTTACCGATTTACCCAACGCGCGTGGCTTCTACATGATGTTGGAGCAAAGACTTGCCGAAGGCCAGCGCCTGAATCGAGAATCACTCGCCTTAATCAGCATGGACATTGACGACTTTAAGCAGATCAACGACCAGTGGGGTCATGCGATTGGAGATCGCCTCCTGGCCAGTGTCGCCCGAGTAATTAGAAAAGAACTGCGACAGATGGATCTGCTCTCACGCTATGCCGGCGACGAGTTCGTGGCCATCCTGCCGATGGCCTCGCAATCCATGGCCGAGGGCATCGCCCAGCGTATTCGGACGGCGGTCAGTAGTCATCAATTCTCAGTGCGAACGGGCAAAAGCGTGGCCGTTACCATCAGCACCGGCATTGCCGTGTTTCCCGACAACGGTGAAACAACGGAAGAGTTACTGACTAATGCAGCGCGCAACATGCAGCAGGACAAGCACACGCGCAAGAACCTGCACAATCTGGCGACCATGCCGACGCCGGCGCGAATTGACCACTACACTTAAGTCGCAAATCCTGATATCCACCAGGCACGCTAATCTCCGGATTCGCGTGCCTTTTTCTTTCCCCTGTTTTGCCTGGCCGCAGGTCTCGCGTATAATCGCCACCGTTATCCAACATGACATCACAGGCCAGCAAGTAAGCTGGCAGATTCACATTAAGACAGGCAATACGTCGTTTCAATGAGCAGCCAGACAACCGGACGAAGCGAAAAGGCGAATCCGTCGGCGGGAAGTTCAACCGCAGTGCTTGAGACTGAGCGACACGAGCGTCAACAGTCCGCGGCCGTCGAAGAAGATCGCGATACTCTGCTTAAACTCCTCAAGCAGATGGTCTTGATCCGTCGCTTTGAAGAGAAGTGCGCTGAGTCATATAGCCTGGGCAAGATTGGCGGCTTCTGCCACCTGTACATCGGCCAGGAGGCGGTCGGCGTCGGGGCCATCTCGGCGATTCGCCAGGATGACTATGTCGTCACCAGCTATCGCGAGCACGGCCAGGCTATCGCCAAAGGGATTTCGGCGAACGCTATCATGGCCGAACTCTACGGCAAGGCCGGCGGCTGTTCCCACGGCAAAGGCGGCTCGATGCATCTCTTTGACAAAGACGTAAATTTTCTCGGCGGGCACGCGATCGTCGGCGGACAGATTCCCCTCGCAACGGGTCTCGCGTTTGCGGCCAAGTATCAGGAAACCGATAAGGTCGCGCTGTGTTTCTTTGGCGAAGCCGCGGTTAACCAGGGGGCATTCCACGAATCACTCAACATGGCACAGCTCTGGAAGTTGCCGTGCATCTACATCTGTGAGAATAACCAGTACGGGATGGGAACGTCACTGGCGCGGGCCATGTCGTTGCAGAATGTTGCCGAAAAAGCCTATGCCTACGAGATGACCTCGGAATTCGTAGACGGCATGGACGTTCTCGCAATGCGTCAAGCGACCCAGCGCGCTGTCAAACGCGCCCGCGAGGAATCGCAGCCCACGCTGCTCGAAGCGCGCACTTATCGTTACATGGGGCACTCGATGTCTGACCCCGGCAACTATCGCACGCGCGCCGAAATTGAGAAGTATCAGGAACGCGATCCAATCAAGATCTTCACCGCCAGCTTAAAGGAACAAAACATTATTTCGGATCAGGATATTTCCAACTTCGAGGCGCAGGTGAAAGAGGAAGTGGATGGCGCGGTGCGCTTTGCTGAAGAAAGCCCGGAGCCCGATCCGAGTGAGCTCTACACCGATATCTACTCTAACCCTTTGGCCTAAGCTTTCGCTTTGAGGACTTGCTGATGGCTGTAATGACCATGCGTGATGCTTTGAACCAGGCTCTGAAAGAAGAGCTGGCCCGCGATCAGTCTGTCTTTCTGATGGGTGAAGAAGTCGCGGAATATCAAGGCGCATACAAAGTGACGCGAGGTCTACTTGAAGAGTTTGGGCCTAAGCGAGTGATCGACACGCCGATTACCGAACTCGGCTTTGCCGGCCTGGGAGTGGGCGCGGCGATGGCCGGGCTGCGGCCGATTATTGAGTTCATGACTTTCAATTTCTCGATTCTGGCGACCGATCAAATCATTAATTCGGCGGCGAAGATGCTGTACATGTCAGGTGGGCAGTTCAAGATTCCGATTGTGTTTCGCGGACCCGGTGGTTCCGCCTATCAGGTCTCATCACAGCATTCGCAGGCGCTCGAGTCCTGGTTCGCGTACTTTCCCGGACTGAAGGTGGTCATGCCATCGACGCCGGCTGACGCCAAAGGACTTTTGAAGAGCGCGATTCGAGACGACGACCCGGTGATCTTCATCGAACAGGAACGAATGTACGGCATGAAAGGCGAGGTTCCGGAGGACGAAGACTTCACCATCCCGCTCGGTGTGGCCGAAGTGAAACGCGAAGGTACAGATGCCACGATTATTGCTCGCTCGTTGATGGTGCCGGCTGCATTGAAGGCCGCGGAAACCCTCGAAGCCGAGGGCGTGTCCTGCGAAGTAATCGACCCGCGCACGATTCGGCCGCTGGACATCAACACGATCGTCGAGTCGGTTAAGAAAACCAACCGGGCGGTCATCGTCGAAGAGTCGCATCCGTTCTGTGGTGTCGGCGCGGAGATTAGCGCCGAGATTAACGAACGCGCCTTCGATTACCTGGATGCGCCGGTGAAGCGCGTCTCGGGCGTGGATGCACCCATGCCTTACGCGAAGAACCTTGAGCGGCTCGCTATTCCGGGCTTTGACCAGATCGTCGCCGCCGTTCGCGAAGTTTCTTATCTTTAGTTCTTGTACTTAGTGCTTTAAGCTTTGTACCTTGCACTTTGTTCCTCAGATGACTGGGATTTATTCGCTGACTTGGGTTAGAAATCCAAGTACAAAGAACGAAGTACTAAGTTCAAACAAATTCAACTGCCCTGACTCAGACTGATCATGGCCACTAATGTCGTAATGCCCAAGCTCTCGCCGACCATGGAAGAGGGTCAGCTGGCGCGCTGGTTAAAAAAAGAAGGCGACAAGGTTTCGATGGGCGAGCCGCTCGCCGAAATTGACACCGATAAAGCCACGATGGAAATGCAGGCGCTGTCCAACGGTGTGCTGCGCAAGATTCTGATTAACGAAGGTGAGAGCGCGCCGCTCGGACAGCCAATCGCGATCATCGGCGAGCCGGACGAGGATATCTCGGCCCTGCTTAATTCCGGTCAGGCAAAAGCCGCTCCTGCTGCCGAACCGGAATCGGCTCCCGAACCAGCCCAAGCGAAAGAACCTGAACAGCCTGAACCTGCGGCAGCAGAACCAGTCACGCCGCCGCCGGCCGAAGCAAAGAGCCAGCCAGCTCAGCCATCGAGAGACGGTGGACGCCAGTTAATTTCGCCAATCGCCGCGCGCATGGCGGCCGAAGCCGGACTTAACCTCAGCTCTCTGCAGGGCAGCGGCCCGGGCGGGCGAATTGTGAAGCGCGACATCGAAGCGGCAATGACTGAGAAGCCAGCCGGGAAAATGGCCGCGTCACCACTCGCAGCACTGCGACGCCCGGCTGAGAAAGGCGCCGTTTACGGTCCTTCAGCGTACCGCGACGAGCCGGTCAGTGAAATGCGCCGCACCATAGCCAAGCGGCTGGTCACTTCACTGGGCCCGGTGCCGCATTTCTTTCTCACCAGCGAAATTGATATGGAGCGCGCCAAGGATCTGCGTAGCGCCATTAACGAACTGAACCCGGAACTCAAATTAAGCGTCAACGACGTCATAATCAAAGTAGCTGCGGCCGCATTGATTGCCCATCCGCAAGTCAACGCTTCATTTCAGGATAACACCGTACGCCATTACGAACACGCGGACATCGGCGTTGCCGTAGCGACTGACAACGGATTGATAACGCCCGTCGTGCGCTCGGCCGACTTAAAGTCGTTGGAAGAGATTGCCAGTGAGGTGCGCGAGCTGGCGGGCCGGGCACGAGCCCGAAAGCTAAAACCGGAGGAGTACACCGGCGCCAGTTTCTCAATCAGTAATCTAGGCATGTTTGGCATCGACGAATTTACTGCCGTGATCAATCCTCCGGAGGGCGCGATTCTGGCGGTCGGGGCCATGGCGCCTAAAGCCGTGGTAAGAGATGGCGCAGTCGCCGTGCGGCAGACCATGCGGGTGACAATGTCCTGCGACCATCGCGTTATCGATGGCGCCATCGGCGCGCAGTTTCTGCAAACATTCAAACAGATAATGGAAAACCCGCTTTACCTGTTTCTGGGATCGTAGACCGGTGCCAGAACCCTGATTGAGAAAGAGATCGGGATCACCGTCCCGATCTTTTCTTTTTTCTACCTCCATGTCGCCCGACCGATGAACAAGCCTCTAACAAAGTCTTCCGCGGCGCCGCATCTGGCACTGATGGCGGTGCAGATCATGTTCGGGACCTGGCCCATCGTCGGGAAAGTCGCTTTGAAGGCGTTACCCAGTGTTGCCCTGGTCGCCTTTCGCGTTGCCGGCGCCGCGCTCGCCTTCATCGTGATCGGCGCAATCACTGGCCGCGTCGGCAGAATCGCAAAACGAGACTGGCCTCTTCTAATCGCCTCGAGTTTGCTCGGCGTGGTTTTGAATCAGTGGCTGTTCGTCAAAGGGCTGTCGCTTACCAGCGTTATCAACGCCACCTTGCTGGGCACGACGATTCCGATTTTCACGCTCATGGTTAGCATTGCTTTGCGTATGGATCGTCCGTCGTTTCGGCGAGCCCTGGGGATTTTTCTGGCAGCTGCCGGAGTTGTCTACCTGATCGGTCCGTCGCGGGCAGGCTTCTCCTCAGGTACCCGGCTAGGCGATTTGCTGCTCGTGACGAACTCGATCTGTTACGGAACCTACATCGCTATCTCGAAAGACTTGATGAAACGTTACAGCGCGCTAACGGTAATTACCTGGATATTCGTCGTGGGCAGCGTCGCCACAGTTCCCGCCGGCCTCATTAGCCTGTCGCACGTCTCGGTGGCAAGCATCAATCCCGCGATCTGGTTGTGGATTGTATACATCATTCTGGTTCCCACCGTCGGCGCTTATTACCTCAACACCTGGGCGCTGGGGCGCGTGCCACCAAGCACCGTTGCGGTCTACATCTACCTACAACCTTTGATCGCTTTTTCTCTGGCTCCGCTGCTGCTTGGGGAAAGGCTGAGCTGGGGAACTCTCATCGCCGCGCTACTCGTGTTTGCCGGCGTTCTGGTGGTAACTCGCCGCGGACGAAGCCGAGCGATTAAAGAAGTCTCAGAGCACCCGGAAGCTTTCGGTCATTAGTTTCTCAAAAAAAGCATTTGGACACGCTGAGGCAGACGAGTTTCATCGCAGGCTATTACCACAGCTGCGACATTCGCTCCTCCGCTTGGCGTTAAGGGTGCTACACGCCGTACATCTCACGTACATCGCGCGGGCAAAGAAGTGGGTAATGGCATAGCTACCGCCGAGAATAGCGATAGCTATGCCGATATTTAGCAGAGTCTCTTTCAGAATATTTTGTGGCCCGCGCATCTTGCGCGTGATTCACGGGCGGGACGCCTGTGCCACTCCTTAAAATTAGGCAGCTCGCTTCGCGCCTTTACTGTCAGCGTTCTGCCCCTTTGAGGTCTCAACGCGGGATTTCAGGTATTGCTGTCCGCGTTCATAGCCCTGGCGAAAGGCGCGGGACGTTGAGTCATCGCCATACTTCTGCTTAAGGTTGGCAGTTACTTCGTCCGACAATTTTCCGCGGCGTTCCGGGTGCAAAGCCGACTCGAATCCCAGTCGATATCTGGCTTCGTCAACCTTAAAGTCGCCACCCTGACTGGTGTAATGCTCCTGTTCGGCGCCACGTAAGCCGATCCACCATTCGTCACGCGCGGCGTCCACCGTCTCAGCCCCGGCCCGCATCATTTCAGCGCGAGCATTCTCGGCGATTTGCTCTTCGTCCGCAAACGCGATGACGACTGATCGGCCCCGTCTAAGGGCGTCTTCGTAGACAAACACTTCGTCACGCGGTAACCCGTCGTCGATTCCCTTCTCGAGAGCATTACCGGCCATCGCCCCGGCAGCAACGCCCCCCGCGCCCAGGATTGCGGCGCCGATCAATCCAATTGCGATAACCGGGCCAACTCCAGGAACCAACATGCTCGCCGCCACAGCCCCGGCTTGCAGTCCCCCGGCGACTCCCATCGCGCCGCCAACTGCGCCGCCAATGGTACCTCCCATGCCGGGCTGTTCAGCCTCGGTGGTTGGAATAGCCGCCTCAATTTCGGCCTCAGGTGTGTGCGGTGAGAGTACAGTAATTTTGTCTTCGGCAAGGCCCATAGAGTTCAAAATCGCTCCCGCACGCCTGGCGTCAGCCAAAGAATTGAAAATTCCCACAATGCTCTGCATATGATCAGTCCTCCTCAAGATAAACAGACGCGCCCGGCGTGCCAAAGATGCGGCTCAGCGAAACAAACATACTTCGGTAACTGAAAAGTTATTCGAAAACAATTCGCGGGCCTGCATTAAGTGGCACGGGCGTCCCGCCCGTGAATCACACGCAAGAGACGCCTGCGAGAAGTGAATCGTTGAGCGAGGCGGAGGGCTTGTGTTAAGGTAGCAACGATTTCGTTCCCCAGGACTGAAGACAGGAGCACGGCAAAGTGTTCGATATTGTAGAGAAGCATTTGCCCATGTCAGAAGGCGACGGCAAGGCTCAACGAAAAAAGCGGCCGCGCATTTTGGCAATCACCACCGACTGCTGCACCGGCTGCGCCGGCTCGCCTGCGTGCATTGAATACTGCCCGATCGAAGCTTGCATGTTCTGGGTACCTGACGAAGATCACCCGCCCTTCGGCCGAATCGAAGTCGATCCCTATCTATGTATTGGATGTCAAAAGTGCATCAGCAAAGGACCCGATGGCGCCTTTCTGGACGGCTGTCCCTGGGATGCGATCGAGATGATTCCGACCGATGATTGGGAAGCGATGCACGAAATCACTCTGCCCGATCTTCCGCCGGCTCCGACTACTTTAGCGGCGGGTTAACGTCCACTACTATTGACTGTTCCGGTTCTGGATGGCCTTCACGGCCAGCGCTGCCTGCTGTTTGATCTCAGCGTCGTTGGTGGTCTTTCCTTCGGTTAAAGGCTGAATCACAGGTAAATCTTCTTTCGTCCCAACGTACGCCAGTGCGGCCAGGGCATCGACGACCGTTTGGCGATCCGGCGACAGCATGCCGACTGTTTGCGCTGTAGTTACGGTTTCTCCTTCTTTCGTTGCCACGCTGGCAAGCGCTCCGTCGAGCGGTGAGCGAAATTCCTGAACCGTGTTCGAGGCGTCGCGAATTCTCGCCACCAACCCACCAGCCTTAATTTTCGTACCGGGCGGCAGGAAGCTCACAATAGTGCCGGCCAGAGGCGACTTTAGCTCAAATGGCTGAAGCATCGCCTGCAACTCAGCACGGCCCGACCCGTCGCGAAACCGAACCAGTTGTAAGGCCGCGTTGCGGCGCACCAGAGGCTCACTGTCACTCAACAGAAACAGCAAGGCCTGATGAAATTCTTCCGCCGTCGGATCCTGCCCCATCACCCAGGCTGCAGTTTTCCGGATTTCCGCGACGGGATTCTTCGCCAGCGCGATGATTTGCGGATAGAACTTCTTAACCGTCGGATCGCGCTTTTCGATTCGCGCTTCGATTTGTAAGAGAGCGTGCTGGATGTGGCGTGGTTTATCTTGCTCGGCGAGATATTTGGCGATGTCTTCGTCGGATAATTCCCGACCAAACCAGGTTCCATACCAGGTCAGAAACGGCACAATGATAAAGAGCGCCGCCACGATGATTAGCCAAAAGTTAGACGGGCGCCGCAATGGCGTCCGCGGCGGACCAGCGGGCGCGTCCTGACCATTGGGATTTAGAACCAAATGAAGTACCTCGCCGTCCGGGCCCGGTAATCTCGGTAGCGCCGACCATAAAGGCCAGTCAGAAACTTTTCTTCACGTAGAATTTGCCAGTGCATGCCGATGGCGGCGAGCAGCGCAAAGATCAGGAAGCCGACGCTGCCGTTCATCAGAAAGACCCCGCTGAACCATAAGTTAAGCGAGACAAAGATCGGGTTTCGGGTTAGCGCAAAAGTTCCTGAGGTGACCAGGGAGCCGGGCGTCTGCGTATCAAGCCCCACGCGCCATGAACTGCCGAAAGACAGAAACGCAAAACTGAAAAGGACGAAAGCCGCAGTCACCAGCCCCACACCTATGCATCTGGCAGTGACGGACTCGAACAACTGCCTCTCTAAGACGTCCGGGAACACATGAAAGGTACTATGCAGTGCGTGCAGGACAACCTCGAACATCCAGATTAACAGAGCCGCAAAAGCGATGAGTTCAAAAGCCAGCGAGAACCCTTTCTTGCCGCGCCCGATCGCAATGGGATTAATCTTTCTCGTCAGCCGCAAATGAGACGCCCTGAGCACAACAATCACCAGGAACAGCGCCACACTCGAGAGTTGGAAAAAGTCGAGAAAGTTCATCGTCTCGCTATCGTCTCAGGGCAGTTTGCTCCAACGGTCCCGGAGCGGCTAATTGGAAGGATAGAGATGATACAGCATCAGGTAGACAATGACGCCTGTGACCGAGACGTACAACCACATCGGCAAAGTAACGCGGGCAATGCGCCGGTGTCTTTGAAAGTCGCCGCGCAGGGCGCGCCGCACCGTGATGATCACAAAGGGAACGATCACCGCCGCCAGGATAGTGTGAGTGAACAGAATCGTGAAATAGATCGGGCGGGCGATTCCCTGCCCCGCGAACCGCGTGACGCCATGATGCGCGTGATAAGTCAGGTACGAAATCAGGAAAAGGATCGACGCCGCCAGGGCGGCGAACTGGCAGTTGCGATGCGCCTTAATGTTCTTGCGCCGGATGAAGAAATACCCACTGGTCAGCAGGACAAAACTTGAGGCATTCAGAGCGGCGTTGAAGTGAGGAAGAACCGAGAAATAATCCGTCACGCGGGTTCTAACTTTCTTTCGAGCGAGGAGCATTCATTTCCGCTACCATCCGGTTGACGTCCGCAGGCAGGGCGCGACCCCTGGCGTCTTTGAGCGCGGGGACAGTGCGGGCGCCTGGCACCCAGGTAGCACCACCGGCCGCGGCTAGTTGCGGTGTGGAACCGCCGGCAACCAGGCCCCGGCGTTCCAGCACGCGCGACACTACTCCGAAGGCCGGCACTGCGAGAAAACAAAGCGCCAGGACCATCGGCACCACGGTAAAGAACAATCCGTCCGTGCTGATAATGCTGCCGCCGGCGAAGAAGTTGTAAACAATCAGGGCAAAAAATCCCAGCGCAACCAGCACGCAGAGCAGCTTTAGTAATGATTCTTCGCGCTTCATGTTCCTATCAGCTTTGTTTAGCGTCTGGCTACTGCCCGACCGGCGCGGGATAGCCGTCTAAACTACGTGATCTAATGTTTCTTCGCGGGGGCCGGTGGCCGCTCAGCCAATTCTTCGTAACCGCAGCGTTCGCACTGCCAGACTGGGAAGACGGCGTTGGGATCGCCAGTGCTTTGGTAAACCGCCCTTTGCGAGGGAATGATCTTACCACCGCACCGCGGACAAAGGCGCCCTCGCGTCGTCCGCTTTTCAATATCGAAGTTGTTGAGCTCGCCTTGGTCTTCCACTATGTGGGAACCCGGTCCTTCTTTACTAGTCGGATTTGCGATTCCTTAACGCCAAAAAGAAAATCGTACAGAAAATCGAGACCGGCGGCACCAGCAAAACTATTACGCCAATATTCAGGTTGCGAACGAAACTGGGGCTGGCGCCCAGCGAAGCCCGGCACATTACGCACTGGGCGAACGTTGATTCGGCGAACGCCAGGCTCAGCAACCCGACGACTAATATCATCAGACCTAAACGCACAAATCGAATTGCTTTGACTTGCATAGCAAATACTAATGACTCTCTGCCGGAGGCTGGACCGGTCCCTCATAACGCAATTCCTTCGCGCGAAAACTATCCGGGAAAAAAACCAGCAGCATCAGGCAGATGCAGATGACTAGCGCCGGTACGATTGTCAGCACCAGGTTCAGGCGCTCAAAGCGCAGGTGCATGAAGTAAGCGACGATCAGCGCCGCCTTAATAATCGAGGCGCCCATCAGAATCGTCAGCATGTAGACGACCGGGAGGTGAATGTAGCCGAGAAAAACCTCAAAGCCGGTCAGCACCAGCAGCCACACCCACACCGAAATGAACAACTTGTTTGAGCCGGCAAAATGTTCTTCGCCACCTGCGGCGTGTTCAGTCATTTCGTTTCCTCCAACGAGTTTTTCCTCACGCTCATCTCCCTAAAAAGAGAAAGCTGCCTACTTACTGGCATCAACCGACAGTAGATAGATCATCGGGAACACAAACATCCAGACCAAATCGACAAAGTGCCAATACAGCCCGCTAATCTCGACGTCTTCGTGTTTGAGTTTGTTGACTCGTCCGGCCACTATCAGCAAATAAATGCAGCCCGTGAAGACGTGGAACATGTGCATTCCAGTAATCCCGAAGAAAGTTGCCCCGAACAACGGACTCGCGCCCGGCCATTTTTCGGCCCACTCGTGCGGCAGTGCGAACGGGCTGAGACCTTCGTCAATCAGGTGTTTCCACTCGATACTGTGCAGCACGATAAAGGTCACGCCCAGCACGGCCGTCGCGATAATCCACTTGCGCACTTTGGATCGCTCACCGCGCGCCGATGCTGACACCGCCATAACCATCGTCAAGCTGGACGACAGGAGCACCAGCGTCATGATCGACGAGAAGACGATGCTGGGATAAAACTTGAACGGCGTGGGCCAGACATTCGAAGCGCGCACGTAGGCATAACCGATCAGCAGCGCCGAAAAGGTCAATGAGTCGGACATGATGAAAAGCCACATGCCCAGTTTTCTGTGGCCGACTCGATAGGGATGTACACCGCCGCCCCAGTCGCCGGTTATCGCTTCAGCTTCAGTTGCCACCAATCACCTCCGACAAGATTCTAATTTGTCCTGGCTCCCTCTCCCAGAGGGAGAGGGAGAAGATGTGCCACTTCTACTTCCAAAAGAACAGCAGGAAAAACAAAGCTACCCACAACCCGTCCATGAAATGCCAGTAGATCGAAGCCGCATCGGCCGCGCCTGTGCGTCGCAGCTCACCTTCGACCGTGGCCCGTCTTCGTCGGGTTCGCAGCAAGAGCAGAGCGAGAGCCAGGATCCCACCCAGCAGGTGTAAACCGTGGGCGGCGGTAAACAGATAGAAAAACGAGTTGTACGGATTGCTCGACAGGTACACGCCCTGCCCAACGAGTTGGCGCCACGCGATTACCTGCGATGCTAAAAAGCCCAAACCCAGCACCGACGTAAGGACCAGCCAGCGCCCATATGCCGCGTCACGCTGCTGCTTCAAAGAACGACGTGAAACCTCCATCGTCACACTGCTGATCACAATCAAGAGCGTGCTCACCAGCAGCACTTTTGGCATTGTGATAGGGCGCCAGTCGTTTCCCGACGCTGAGCGCACGATGTAAGCGCTGGTCAGCGCCGTGAACAGCATCAGGATGCTGCCAACCGCCATCCAGACGCCGATACGATAGCGCGCCGGCGAAAACCGTAGCGGCTGCCCGTCATCGTTTCCGCCGCCACCATTCTTATGAAAGCCGTTGCCTCCGCGCGGGCGCGCACCGGCGCCAATCGCGGTGGCAACGTTTTCAGTGTTTGTGACCGTTGCCGCCATTTCCGCTTTTGTCTCCTAATTCTGCGGCGACTTCGACGCCTTCAGTCTCATGCTGCATGATGAAATCTCTCGGCGCGCCGGGCACTGCAAACTCGTACGGGCCGCGATAAACCGACGGAATTACGCCGGCAAAGTTGTCATGCGGCGGCGGCGAAGCCGTCGTCCATTCCAGGGTCGTAGCATCCCACGGATTCTCTGAAGCCTTCTTGCCCTTGAACATGCTCCAGAAAAAGTTGAAGTAGAAAAGAATCTGGACGCTCACGGTAATGATTGCCGCCACGGTCACAAACAGCACGAGGGAATGCGAGTTCTTCAGGAACTCGTACTCGGCGAAATTTGAATAGCGGCGCGGCATGCCCAGCATTCCCATCGCATGGAAAGGGACGAAAATGGCATAGACGCCGAGGAACGTTACCCAGAAATGCAGCTTGCCCAGACTTTCGTTCATCATCCGGCCAAACATCTTTGGAAACCAAAAGTAGGTGGCCGCGAACATGCCGAAGATCGACGCTACCCCCATCACCAGATGGAAGTGAGCGGTCACGAAGTAAGTATCGTGAAAGAAAAAGTCGAGCGACGTCTGCCCTAACACGAGTCCGGTAATACCGCCGGCCACAAACAGCGAAACAAACCCGATCGCGAAAAGCATCGGCGTGGTAAAGCGAATCCTGGCGCCCCAGAGCGTGCCCAGCCAGTTGAAGGTCTTGATCGCCGAAGGCACCCCAATCGAAAGCGTCAGGATCGAAAAGGCCACGGCCGAGTACGGGCTCATGCCACTAATGAACATGTGATGGCCCCAGACAAAGAAGCCCAGCATGCCAATCGCGAAAATCGCAAACACCATCGCGCGATAGCCAAAGATCGGCTTGCGCGCAAAGGTCGAGAGAATGTGCGAGGTCGCGCCCATGCCCGGCAGAATCGCGATGTAGACTTCCGGATGCCCGAAGAACCAGAACAGATGCTGCCAGAGCAGCGGCGAGCCACCCGCATGATTCGGGATCAGCGCACCGCTGACAAACTCACCCGACGGAATGAAGAAGCTAGTGCCCGCTACCCGGTCGAGCAGGAGAAGGATGCCGCCACCCAGCAACACCGGGAAGGAAAGCAGGGCCAAAACTGCGGTCGTAAACCAGGCCCAGCACGTCAGCGGCATGCGCATGAGCGACATTCCACGCGTTCTCATGTTGAGCAGCGTCGTGATGAAATTCAGCGCGCCCAGCAGCGAGCCAACACAAAAGATTGCGATGCTGATAATCCACAGGCTCACACCCGCGCCCTGCCCCGGGCCGGCAACTTTGCCTAAGGCGCTTAAAGGTGCGTAACCGGTCCATCCTCCAATGGGCCCTACTGTGCCGCTCCCGCCGCCGAATGCCGACTCTCCCAACTTAGCGAACCAGGCCCCGACGGTGACATTTCCTTCCGCCACTATTGCCAGCAGCAGCACGATGAAGCCGACGAAGGTGACCCAGAACGAAAGCATGTTGAGCACGGGAAAGGCCATATCTTCCGCGCCGATTTGGATCGGGAGAAAATAGTTGCCAAAGCCACCCTGCGGCGCCGTCGTCAGCACGAAAAAGACCATCAGCGTGCCGTGCAT
Source organism: Acidobacteriota bacterium (assembly GCA_038040505.1). Lineage (GTDB taxonomy): Bacteria > Acidobacteriota > Blastocatellia > Pyrinomonadales > Pyrinomonadaceae > UBA11740. Next base: position 26,189 of record JBBPID010000037.1, read on the forward strand.
CGTCACCAGTGATAGATAGAAAGCATCCGACATCACCCCGCCCGGCGCGCCGGTGGGAAAGAGCGTCCCCAGAATGGACCATTTCGTGCCGGGCCAACTGAGGTTCATGCGCATCAGCACAGACATGATCATGCCGACCAGGACGGCGGCAAGCGCCAGCATGATGTACTGGATGCCGATGACCTTATGGTCGAGACTGAAAATGTATTTGCGGATGAAGCCTTGCGGCGCTGGGTGCCGGTGAACTTCTGCGTGTTCTGCCATTCGCGCTTCTCCTTCAGCTCAGGCGAAAATCCGTATCTCAATATTGCGGAAGTTGGTACTTGCTAAGCAGCTGCTCTTTTCTGGTCAGGAAATCGGCCGGTGGAAGAATAACCAGTTCGTCGAACTCTTCCTTAGGTAAAACCAGCATGTAGGATTTCATCTTGAAATGATTCATCCCGCAAAGCTCGGCGCAAGCCAGCTCGTATTTGCCTATCTTGTTCGCGGTGAAATGCACCGGGATCTTCATTCCCGGAACCAGATCCTGCTTGAACCGAAGTTGCGGTACAAAGAAGCTGTGCGTGACGTCTTTCGATCTCAGAATCAGCTCGACCGGCTGGTTGACCGGAATCACGAGAGTTGAAACCTGAATGTCATCGCGGGCGTTGGGTGCGGTTTCGTCAAGGCCGACGAAGTTCTGGCCCTCGTCGTTGATAAACGAAGGATCCGTCCGGCCAAATACTCCATCTTTCCCCGGATATCGAAACGTCCACGCGAATTGCTGGGCGACCACTTCGATTTGAAAAGATCCGGGAGGCGCCGAATTCAGGTGCAGCGAGGCCCAAACTCTCTGTCCCATAACCGCCAGGCTTATAAAGATGATCGCGGTGACGACGGTCCAGATTACTTCCAGCCGGTTGTTACCGTGTGAGTAAGTGGCCCGCTGCGCGTTGGCGCTGTCGCGATATTTCCAGACTGCCCAGCCCAGGCCGATTTGCGCGGCGGCGAAGGAAATGCCCACCACGATAATCGTAATCATGAACTGCCGGTCAACCGCAGGGCCGTGATCAGAGATGGCTTCAGGAAACCACCAACGTTTGGTAACAAACATCAGTACTGAAAGAATCGTTATGATCCAGATGGCTATTCCGAGAACACGTCCCATCGGTTATCTCCTTAACTAAGTCGTATAGTTCGTATAGGACCTATTGCTTCTACCTATCTAGAACCATCACTCCAAACAACAGCGGCAGGTAAAGCACGGAAGCCAGCAGGAGCTGGCGCGCATGCTGATTCGATTTCGAGATTGCCGCGCGCACGCTGCTGGCCAGAAACAAGAGGCCCAGCACCAGCGCCGCGAACAAGTAAACGCGCCCGGAGATCCCGAGAATGGCCGGCAGCAAACTTACCGGTACCAGCATCAGTGCATAGGTAATTATCTGTTGGCCGGTGACGCGTCCATCGGGCTCGACGACCGGCAGCATGCGAATGCCGGCGCGGCCATAGTCTTCGCGATACATCCAGGCGATTGCCAGAAAGTGCGGAAACTGCCATAGAAACAGAATCGCGAACAGCACCCAGGCCGAGATATCAACCTCGCCGCGGGCGGCGGCCCAACCGATCAGCGGCGGCATGGCGCCGGGAAAGGCGCCGATTGCGGTCGATAGCGTGGTGCGCGTTTTCAGTGGCGTGTAAAGAAACAGATAACCGGCAATCACGGTCAGACCGAGCGCCGCGGTCAAGACGTTGACGGACAGGGCCAGGTACAGCTCCGCAGTCGCGGTCAGCACGATTCCAAACCACAAAGCTTCGAACGGCAGCAACCGTCCGGACGGCAAAGGCCGGTCGGCCGTGCGGCGCATCAGACGGTCGAGATCGCGCTCCATAAACTGGTTGAGTGTGGCAATACCGGAAGACAGGAGCGCAATGCCGATCATCGCGTGGGCGAACACGACGTAGTTCACGGCGCCGCGCGAGCCGAGCGCAAACCCGGCCGCGGACGTCAATACAATCAGAAAGGTAATGCGCGGCTTAGTGAGCTCGACATAAGCCGCGACCCGCGCTTTCGCGCCAAGGGGCGCAATGACATCGGTAGCGGCGTCCGAATGCAGTTCTATGGCAACAGTCTTCATCGTCTAACTATCTGTCCACTTGATAAGCAACTTAAGCAGGGGCAAGCACGTATTCCCGCCGATCCAGACGAAGAACTCGGAACACTCTGAGCGTCAGCACAATCATCGTCGCAAAAACCAGCGCGCCAACAGCGACGTGAGCCACCGTTATCGAAATCATTGGATTCAGCGGCTGCGGGTCTTCGGGTGACCACGTACGAGTAATGTAAGCCGCCAGGCCCAGGAACAACTGGGTAACCAAAAACGCGATCGCAAAGAACGCCGGCCGGGCCAGATACTTCTCGCCGCGGTGGCGCATCAGCACGGTGGCGACGGTCACTCCCACCACCAGCGTTACGATCAACGCGCCCCCAATGTGCGCCAACAACAGGCCAGTCGGCAGCTCCTGGTCCCAGGTTGCCGAATGCCGCAAAGTTGCGCCGAGGACCAACTGCGCCAGAATCACCGCCAGGGCCGCTACGCACAGCGCCCGAATAGAAATACCCTCGCCGTCTTCGCCGATGCTGGATTCGGCGACCATCCAGCTTCGGGAAGTAAAGACAGCCAGGCTAACGGTTGTGAGAAAGAACAACTGCGCCAGGGTGGCGTGGGCCGTGGAAACAGCCAACGGCAAATTCATCTTCACGGTCAAACCGCCGAGCAGGCCCTGCGCCACTACGCCAAGTAATGCGAGCCAGCCTAAACGCTTCACCCAGCGGCGTCTTTCGCTGAACTGCAAATAAATGGCAAGCGCGATCGTCAGGATTCCGACCGCCGTAGCCACCATCCGATGACCATGTTCCCAAAACAGGTTTCCGACCATTTTGGGAAAGAACTGCCCGTTGGAAAGTGGCCAGTCCGACGTCGCCAGACCCGCGTCGTGGCTGGTGACGTTCGCGCCCGCGATAATCAGAAAGAACGTCGCACCAGCCACCAGGACTGCAAAGCGATGAACACCCTTAGACATTTTCGATTGCCGAATTTTGATTGCCGATTGATTTCCGATTGCCAGAGCAGCCGGTTCCAATTCGGCAATTGGCAATCGGAAATCGGCAATGTCTCCGTTAGTGCCTGATTGCCATCGGAACTTCAATGGCCGAAACCACCGGCATTGAGCTCGGTTGGCCGCGCAAGGCTGCAGTGCTGCCAAAAGCAAAGTCCGCCGTGGCTGCGCCTTTCGCCGGAACGGTTACTTCCATGGTCTTCTCGGTTCCATTGGCGCCGCCTTCATGCCAGGCAACCACGTTGTATTTTCCGGGCGGCACACCCTTGATGGTAAACGAGCCGTCCTCGCCGCTAACCGCAAACAACGGATGCCGCAACACACCCACGTAGGCCTTCATCCACGGATGCTGATTGCACTTCACCGGCACCAACACTTCGGCATTGTTGAGCTTGTGTGTCATCGCCGCGGCGCCGTTCGCCTGAGACTGGTTCCAGTCTGGATTCTTGCTCCCCGTAAAGTGAATGTTATGGGTCGTCGGATCGCTGTTGGTGATGGTGATGTCCTGCTTGACCACGACGCCCATTACGTGCGGCTTGTAATGACAGCCGTTCTGATCCAGAGTCGCGGCCGTCTTGGGCGCTTCAAACGACCAATCGCCGATCTTCGAACCGTCGGCCAGAGTTCCGTCTTTGATATAAACGAAAGTGTTCGCAACCTTGCCATCTTTCACGGCCCACTCTTCGGTCGTCAGATTCGGGCTCTTGCTGGTGCAGGCCGCATCCGCCGAGGTGTCGATTTTCTTGCCTTCAGGCGCGGCGCCGGTATAAGTAACTTTTCCGGTGACCGTGCCTTCGTCGCCCTTCGACGCATAAGCTTTGCTGGTACCACCGGTGTCCTTGCCATCATCAGCAGTGCCTTCCGGGGCTTTGCTACATGACGATGCGACGGACAGCAGGCCGAGGGTCACAATCAACCCCAGCCACAATCGTGCGCGTTTACTCAACATAAGTTTCTAATTCCTCCAATTAAGATATGACTTCGGATTTTGAGCAAGCATACCCCAGTTAGCTTTGCCAGGGATAGCCGTTAGAGCTAATAAGAAAGTCTCGATCACAACATTAAAGCCCGCAAATAGCGCGCCCGGCGCTTTGCCAACGCCGCTCGCTCGGACCCACCCGCGCCTGCTTGCGCGTCGTATGCGATCGGCGTCGAGCGCCGTGATGGCCGGCGCGATCTGTCTGGTTCGCGGCCGGCTTATTCCGGCCCGTCTTTGCCGGCGCGGGCGCGGCGCCAGGTTGAGCAGGCGGCGGCGAAGGTGAAGCCGACAACAGTCTGCGCTGCTCGTCCGGCGTCATCAGGAACATGTAACGCACCAGCAAGCGCGCGTGGTCACCATGATAACCAGCCACGTCCGTGGGCGGATTCGGCAAGTTCACCACCCAACGATCGCCTTCCTTCTTAAAGAGACCGGTGGGCATCGCCGTGCCCGGCGCGATCTGCGCTGGATCCAGAAGCCAACGGAAAGTCCACTCCGGTTTCAATCTTTGCGAAGCCAGCAGGAAGTTCGGGGCAATCGCCTGGGCGTCGTGCCCCGGCTCTCCGGTGATATGACACTTCAAACAGGGCGTTCCCGAGACAAAGATGTTGCGCGCGATCGACCTTTCGCTCTCAGTCATCGGGTTCAGCGGTTCCTTGATGTACGGATCGTTCTGCGAAGACACCGCTAAAAAGAAGCGCACCAGGAGCCGCAGTTCGTTCGGCGAAAAGTTAAAGGTCGGCATGTGCACCTGCAAGTAAGGCCGCACGCCGTTGCGGTTTGCGCCCGGCTGAGGCATCAGCCGCCCGTTGCTCTGATCGTTGGCGGCTGCCGCCGGTCTGGCTGCTGCGCCCGGAGATGCAGTCGCCGCCGGAGATGTTGACGGAGCGGATGCGGCCGACGACGGAGCTGATGTAGGACCGGGCGGCTTTTCCCCGGATTGCATCATTGACGGATCTTTCAGGAACCTCATCAACCAGTCCGGGTCGACGCGCGCGCCTTCACTGGTTAGCTGCGGAGGCAAAAACTCTTTCTGGCTTTGATAGAACGACAACGCATTCAGCACCGCGCCGGTGGTCATCGTCGGCTCTGCGGAGTTGTTGTAAACGCTCACCTGTTGGCCGGGCTGCAGCACGTGGCAACCCGTACAGTTGTATTTCTTAATTACCCACCAGCCGTTCTGAATGTCCTGACGGCGCTGATCCGGCGGGCTATAGAAGAGCGAGGCAGGCACATTCGCGCCTTCCACGCCCAGGCTGCCCAAAAGCAAAGTCGTTAAGCTCGTCCGCCATTCGTCGGTCAGATAAGGCTGCGGCATGCGCAGGCGATCTTTCGGATCCAGGTACTGTGACTTGCCGGTGTCGTAGATTCCTGGGTCGGCCAGCTTGTGCTCAAAGAAGCCGCGGTGGTTGTACCATTCCTTCTCTTTTTCCTTTGGATGAAGGTCGATACGTTTTCCATCGGGTCCCTTCAAGACTTCACGACCGTACTCAGCGTCCTGAGTCATGAGCGCAAAGTCCAAACGTTCCAAAGGAGTCGCGCCCTCAGTCGTCAACTCTTTACCGATGCGCTGCTCTTCTTCGAATCCCTTGATTTCGTGACAGCCGGCGCAGCCGTATTGTTTGATCTCGGCCTTCCCTTCCTCAGCCAGCTTGGAATCATCCATGAAGGAAACATCGCCGGACGACGACGGGGACGAAAGCGAGAAAAGATAAGTAGCTATGTCGCGGGCGTCTTGTTCCGACAGACGGAGGTTCGGCATCACCGTCATGTTCTGAACCTGAAGCTCAGCGCCGTCGTTGGGACACTTTGAATGAAGCTCAGTGTCAAAGATGAATGGCAATCCGTGATTCTTGTAATCTTCCGGAGTCAGGTCGCGCCTCTCCTTGGGACAGTAAGGGGCCCAGCGTTCGCGTGGGTTGTAAATCCAGCGCACGATGTAATCGTAGTTGGACTTCTCACCGACCTTCGTCAGGTTCGCGGCAAAGGTGCCACCCATCTTGCTGTCGCCTTCGCCGATTGAGTGGCAGGCCAGACAGCCGCGCGACTCGAATAACTGCTTACCGTTCTTATCATCGCCCTTTGCCTGGACCGGCGGTTGGCCGTCAAAACCGTTCTGCCAGAGGTAAGCGGCCACCGCGCGCAAGTCTTTCTCGCCTTCCTCGCCGTCGACCTTAAATCGCCAGAAGGTCGGCATTTTGGTTCCGGGCCGGAAGCCCTGGGGATCTTTCAGCCAAAGCGGAATCCAGTCTTTCTTCAGCTTGAGCCGCACGTCTTTCAGGTTAGGCCCAATCTTCTTTTGGTCCTGCTGCAGGTAACGTGTCTGGAGATTGAGCTCGTCGATGCGCGCGGCGAGCTGGCTGTTGGTAACTCGCAGCGACTCGGCGTGCGCCAGCAGACGCTGAACTTCAGCCGTATCGTCCCCAACATTGGCGCTCGCGTTAGTGTCCAGCCTGCTCTGCCTATCATTCGCGGTGATTTGATCCTGAAGTTGCGAGATTTGCTGGCGAGCGTTCGTCAGCGCGTCGCTCTCACGATCAAAAGCCTCCATCCGGTGACAACCGACGCAGCCGCGCTGGTAGAACAAATCTTTAGCCAGATTCAACGTGTCCGCGCCCTGGGTCACTCGGTCGTTCGCATGGCACATCTGACAGCCCGCTTCAGCGTTCTCTTTACGAAACAGCGGGTGCAGCCAGAACGGGTTAAGGCCGTGGGCCTTTTCCACGCTGGTCGTCGCGCGGCCGTTGCCGCCGTGACAGGCCGAGCAGCCAAATTTCTCCGGATTGTGAATCTGCAGCAATTCCTTGCGCGGATGGCTGACAAAAGCGCCGGCTAGTTCGTCGGGCTTCTTACCGGGTCCGGCTGGCGCCATGTCTGAAGCTTTGATGGTCAACGGTTCGCGCGTGCCGAGATGACAGATCTCACAGCGATCGACGATGGCAAATTGATTGACGTTGATTTGATGGCCAAGAATTGTGTAATCGAAACTGTCTTGGTTTTTCTTGATCAGGTCGTCGACGCTCTTTTGCGGAAGCAGGCTGACATGGTTCTTGAGATAGTCATCACGCTTGCGCGCTAGCTCTGCGGGCTCTTTTAAGAGCTCTGCCTTTTCGCCCAGAACTTTCGCTTTTTCTTCGCGCAAGGTATTAAAGGTGTTCTCCAGTTGCGCGAAGTTCATTTTCTGTCTGGTGGTTTTGCCTGATTCATCCACGGGTAAATCAACCGACACGACTTCCTGTTTTTTCTTATCGAGGTTGCCGCGATACCACTTGCGCCAGAATTCGCTCGTCGCCGTTTCCAGCTTGTAAGTAATCACGACGATGCGGCCGCGCTGGTTTTGGAATGGTTCCGTAACCGCGTCCAGCTTCTTCTGGATCAGCGCAACCCGCTTGTCCCTCTCCGTGACGTCTGCCTTTACCTTCTCAGACGCCGCCTTGGCCTGTTCATCGAGCTGCTGGTAGTCAGCAGTCTCCTTAATCTCAGCCTCAGATTTACCGGCGTCTTTGCGAATGCTCTTAAGGTAGGCGGTGTAGCGCTTAACAAATTCCTTCTGGACGCCGTGCCAGGGGCGCTGGCCAAATCCCTCATCGTAAAGCGCCCAGCCGGCAGACAGGATCAGCAACAACGTGCTAATGAGGATAATCGCGCTCGTCGATCGGCTTACGATCGGATCGCGCTGCGGCTCCGCGTCTTTCTTTACCAGGGATTCGATCCGTTCCGAAGATTCTGACACAGTCTGTTTTTCTCTAAGTGTTGTCGGACAACTTCAGTCTGTCGCACGGCTACGCTGGAAGTTTGCGTGCGTCAGATGTTGAACCACGGCGTTACCCAAACATACTTAATCGTAAACCCCAGCCGCAGGATAAGTTTTACGGGCATCGCGAGCAGGACGCTTATCGCAAAAAACTGGAACGTTACATATTGCAGCAGGCTGGTATTCTGCAGCAGCTTTACCTCAAACGGGTCGGGCTCGCGAGCCCACTGCCAAAGCTGCTTTGGTGATATCAGGTAACGTAACTTGAGCGGCCCCCGCCTCATCAGCCAGTGAAAAAACAAAGCACCGACGATGTAGAACCCGCCCACGATGATCGCTCCGAAGATCATCTTGGCGATCCAATTAGTGTTTAGAAAAGCAAAGCCCGGAATATCCGCCACGATTTCGTGCAAGTCGCGGTTCCGATCAAAGACCACCGTGTTGTGGTCCCAGGTCTCGCCCGGCCAGAACCAAATCCAACCCGGCCCGCGGATGAAGGTCCCGATCACAATCAGCAGGATCCACATCAGAAAGCCCCAGCCGAACATATTGACCGCAAACCTTCTCTGCCGGAGCGTGTAGTAACCGTTGCCCAGGGGGTTTGAATCCACGTAAGGAAACACCATCAACCCGACCATGATGATCGAAGGCATGACCACCCCGGCGATCCACGGATCGAAGTAGACGAGCATTTCCTGCAGGCCGAGAAAGTACCAGGGCGCCTTAGAGGGATTCATCGTAAGGTTCGGATTCGCCGGTTCCTCGAGCGGTGCATTCAGAGTAATCGACCAGACATACAAAACGACCGTCACAATGACGGCCGCCAGAAACTCAATGCGCACCAGGTAAGGCCAAACGTGCAGCTCTCTCGCCCATCCCGGACGCCAGGGTTCGGCCTTGCGATGATGGGACTTGGCCAGCTTGGCATCGCTTTCCAGCGCGCCGATCAAATTGTCGTTGGCTTTGGCTTGCTTGATTCCGAGCCAGGTAAAGAACGGCACCAGAAACAGCATCGCGACGATGGGAACGTTATCGGGCGCGGAGACGATCTTCCAGATCTGATGCCAATCCTGGACGGAATAGATCCAAAGGCCGACCAGCACGAGCGCGACGATCAGCCAGATCAGCTTATTGCGACGCGAAGTTGGCTGGGGCTGGACGATGGCGCTCATTTTTTCTTCAACACTTTCATTTCCGACTCAAGCATAACCGGCGCCGGCCCCGAAATGCCTCCGTCCTTTCGGATACGCCAGAAATGCACCGCCATGAAGATCGATGCCACCAGAGGAATCCCAATGCAATGCCAGATGTAAGAGCGCAAAAGCGCATTGTCATCCACAATTGACCCGCCCAGCAGACCGAACCGCACATCATTGTAGGGCGTCAGGCCAAGCTGCGCCCCGAAGGGCCCTTCACTTCCCAGCATCGGCGTAGCCCGAGCCATGTTAGTTCCCACCGTGACCGCCCAAAAGCCAAGTTGATCGTCCGGGAGTAGATATCCTGTAAAGGAAAGCAGCAGCGTCAGCACCAGCAGCACCACGCCGACGCACCAGTTGAATTCGCGCGGCTTCTTGTAAGAACCGGTCAAGACCACGCGAAACATGTGCAGCCAGGTCGTAATCACCATCAGGTGCGCTGCCCAGCGGTGCATGTTGCGCAAGAGCTTGCCGAACGGCACGTCGTGCTCGAGATACAAAATGTCTTTGAAGGCGACAATCTTGGTCGGGTGGTAATAGAACATCAACAGCACACCCGTGAACGTGAGCACGATGAAGAGATAGAAAGTAATGCCGCCCATTCCCCAGGTGTATTGGTAACGCACCGCGTCGCGATTGATCTTTGCCGGATGCAGATGCAGAAAGACGTTCGAGAGAATTGCCAGGCTGCGATTGCGAGGATCCGAACGTTCGTGCGAGACCCGAAAGATCGATTTCCAAACCTGCGTCTGCTGCGGATCTTTGTAATCCTTGGCTTCTTCCAGCGCGCGGTCCTTCAGCGCGACGGCTGAGTCTTTCGCGCGCTCGACCAAACCGACATTAGTCTTTTCGCCGGTTAGCTGTTTGGTCTCTTTTTGATCTTTGGGCTCGTCCATGTTTCTACAACGGGATAAAAGCACCCGCATCGTTGAACTGGTTTCGCTCGCCTTTCGGCCACTGGTATAACTTCGCGGTGTTCACGACTATCTGGCCTTCCGCGTCCAGCTTTACTTCAGCGCGATCCATCGGCCGCGGCGCCGGTCCTTCAAAGTTGATGGCCTCGCTGTCATAGCCACTGCCGTGACACGGGCACTTGAATTTGTTCTCGCTGGCTTTCCAGTCAGGCGTGCAACCCAGGTGTGTGCAGCGCGCATAGACCACGAACAGCCGATCCGAAGTCTTATCCACCCAGATGCGAAACTGCTGTTGGTATTTGGTATCGACGCCCAGGGCATAGTCGCCGGGAAAACCGATTTTGAAAGTACTGGAAGGTTCGAAGATCGCGCGCGGCAGAAAGAAGCGCACGAACATCAGGAAGCAAACGGTCAGAAACCCGGTTACGCCGGCCCAGACAATGCGGCGGCGCATCTTATTGACCGGCGGATCGGGCGTCGATTCGACTACCACCGCCGCCGGCTTTGCGGTCGGCCGGGCCGCTGGTTTAGCTCCTGACGGCGCCGGTGGCTCGGCAACGGCGACCGATGTCTGATCCTGTGGGTTGCTGTCCATCTCGGAAAAACCTAAGCCTCTGATAAGCGATCTTTCCGGCTTCGCGCACTCACACTTCAACGCAGGGGATTGCTGCGGAAACTATACAATTCCCCGCGACACAGGGATGGTCTCTCTGTGAAAACAAATACAGTCTGGTTCACTAGAAGTGCTGCCGCACCCAAAAATTATATTAAACTGGCTCGGCAGCTGACTTTTATACAACTTTCAGCGTCGCATTGGCAAGGAGATTGTTAAAACTTCGAGGCGCCTTTACCCGGCGACCTCTGGTTGAGGAGAGCCGTCTGGAAACCAAAGCGTCAGTGGTCCTCTATACCAAACCGAACTGCCATCTTTGCGACGAAATGAAGGCGGAGTTGAAGAAAGCGGGCTGCGATAACCTTTACCGTCTGGAAGAAATCAATATCGAAAGCGATCCGGCGCTCCTCGAGCGTTACCGGTTCGACATCCCCGTCCTTCAAATCAACGGCGTCGAAGCGTTCAGGCACCGGCTTCAGGCAGATCAATTCCGGACCGCGATCACAGCGTCAGTGGGAAATTGAGCTCCGAGCTGGACCGCTTGATTTCCGAAAACAGTGGCGCTCGCTCAGACTCGTCGGTCGCTCGCCGGTAATTTCCGATTAGCTCCTTCAGTGACGCCAGTCCTTTATATAGCCCGGCGTTTTCAATCGGTGGCGTCAGGTAAGAGATCAGCTCTGCGTACGAGCGGCGCTTGGCAATTGTCCCCTCGGAAGGATTATTGACGCTGTAGATATAGATGTTTGGCAGCTCGCCGATCAGGCGATCCGGCCAGCAGGCGCTCGACAATCCGACCTGTTTGCCCGGCATAAACTCCATCGCCCCGTGCGTGCCCACGTGCACGACTACATCCGCTTGAAAGATTTTCTCCAGATACGCATAAAAGGCCGCAAAGCCGTGGTGAGGCGTGCCTCCTTTGGCCATCAAGAGCCGCATTGGGTCATCTTCATAGCCAAATGTCGGCTGCAAACCGAGGAAGACGTTTCCCAGCATCGCTCCCTGAATCAGGAGCTCCCCGCCAAAAGAATTGATCGCGCCGGGCGCCGCTCCCCATTCGGCGGAGATTTCATCGACAAACGGGCAGATTCGAAGATATTCATCCAGGCTCAGCCGATACTCGACGTTTGCGGTCGAACCGAACTTCTGGGAATTTCCGCCGAGCAGCATTTCCCGTAACGCATCGGCGCTCTCCGGTAACTCGACGTCGTACCCTTCACGCCGCAAGCTGCCAAGAACTTCCCAGACACTGGCAAAGACGTCGAGATCAGCTGCCGTTCCAAGGTTTCCCTTGTTCGGAGGAAAGCAGTAGAGGGCCAGAGCGATTTTTAATTGATCGCGCGGGGCCGTTTGCAGCCGATGCCAGCGCTTCAAGCGCAGCGCGATACGCAGGCATCGATCCTCGAGCGGCGCCGGCTCGATACCGCGACCGGGGATGCCGCCGAATACGAATGGCTCGGTCGCGCCGTCGATTTCCGGAATCGACACCTGCATTCCGGTCTGGACCGGATTGAGGCCCGTGGGCAGTTCGCGCCACGACTCGATCGTCTGCGCGTCCAGACTGACCAGAGAGCGATACGGGATGTTGAGTTCGCTTAGGAACCGGCTCGCTGCTTCACTGTCATTCATCGCCGGCCCGCCGACGAAACTAAAGCCGGTAAGTGAGACGATCTGACTGACACGCGCTTGTTTTGGTTCTTGACCATTCGTCTTTGAGTCGATGAAAAACTTTTCGCAGGCTTCACGATTATCCATTAAGGTCGAGATCGCCGGGATGACGCTCAGCCCTTCGGCTTCAATCGCTCGAATCAACGCGTCGTAATGTTTGCGCGCGTTGCTGACGATCTGCGGTCTCATCAGAAGCAGTCCAAGAGTTGATTTCGGATCGAGCGTTTCGTTCTTTTTACTTTTACCTTTTGCCTTTTGCCTTTCTGCCTGGTGCCAGCTCTCATATTCCGCGAATGATTCGAACAAGGCCGGCGCGTCGGGATGGTAAATGGCAACTGCGGGCAGAGATTCGGGCGGCGGAATGCTTACCTGCTGCAGCCGATCATCCGGCACGTATTCCTTGAGCGCTGACAGCAACATGAAACGAATGTTGGCCGGGGTCGGCTGCAGGAAATAGCAGAACAGGCCCAGATAGTTCTTTACGTCGCGCAGCGCGCCAATGCCGGGAACAAACTTGAGCAAGCCGGGCATGCGGTCGACGTATTTAAGATATTGAGAGCGACCGTGACCATTGGATCGCTTTCCTTCCTCATCTTTGGCCTTACTGCTTCGTGCCTGTCGGCCAATCCATGAACTGACTGAGGCAAGGAGGCTCGTGGCGTCTTCTTCTCCACCTTCGGCGGTTTCGGTCTTGCTTTGCGTCTTTGCGCCTTTGCGCGAAACACCGGGCAATCGGGCGAAATCCAGCTTGCCCATGCGCGTACGCTTCATTAACTCAGGCATGCAGTTGATTACCACGACCGCTCGATGGTTGCCGCCGAACTGATCGAGCAGTGGCAGCAGGCGCGCCGCGTTTTCACCATCCATCACATGAATAACAAAGACGACCTGGGCTTCAGAGAGTTCGGTTTCAATCTCGCGCCACTGGTCCTCATCAAACGACGAGCCGAAGTTGTAGGCCGCGACTCGCAGATCAAGCGCGTATTGGCGATTGATCTCGCGTTCCGCTTGCTTTAGCGGAGCGAGGAGACTTGAGCCTACGTAGAGAACGCTTAATTTCATTGATGACTTTCGAAAAGACTGCTGTCGACGTTGCGGGTCATTATTTAGTGTTGTTTAGTGTGATTTCGTGGATCCTCGACTGGGTTAGAAGGACGAAGACGATCCACGAAACCACACGAATTTGCACGAATAAGAAGCCTTCAAATGACGTAGCGCTTCCATTCCAATCGCACCCGACTACCGAAGTTGATCAGTAATCCCACCCTCATTCCGGTTGCTTTCAGATAATTCAAGAGTTGAGCTTCCTCGACGCCGCTGAGGCGGTCAACGACTTTCACCTCGGCAATGATCTGGCCAAAAAGAATTAGATCCGGCACATATTGTTTTTTTAGAACCTGTCCCTTGTACTTAATGACAAGTTGTTCCTGCTGCCGAAATGGAATTCCGCGTCTACCTAACTCAATCTCAAGAGCTTCCTGATAAATCGGTTCGAGAAATCCGCGGCCAAGTTGCCAATAGACATCCATGGCCGCACCCATAATTTGATAAACCTCTTCCTTGAGAATGAGCTCAGCCACGGCTCTTATTTCGTGCTCTTTCGTGTTGTTTCGTAGATCGCTTTTCTCGATCTACTAAAACACACTCGTCAATGCACTAATTCTTGCAAGAGCCGGGATACGACGTTAAGGTTCGTCCTTGGTTGATCGTGGCAGTCGTGAAGAAAAAGCAACCACGAAATCACACGAAACAAACACGAAGAAAATCCAACGTCAATTCTCACCAAGGTTGCCGTGAACCCTCTCAACCTGATCCCGCAACTTTTCCAGGAGCTCCTCATCCGGATTCCAGTATCCCCGGTCATGAGCTTCTAACAATCGCCTTATCAGCGACTGAACAGAATGTGGATTCAGTTCGTTCAAACGATCAAACATTTCCGAATCCAACAAAAAGGTCTTCGCGATCTCAGTGTAGATCCAGGGATCGACGGCGTCGGCCGTGGCGCTCCACCCAAAAGTATTCAGCACGTGGTTTTCGATTTCCGCCACCCCGCGAAAGCCATGCTTCAACATGCCTTCATACCATTTCGGATTCAAAGTCTTGGCTCGCGTCTCCAGACGAATCGTTTCTTCCAGAGATCGAATCTGCGCCTGCGGCGAAAGCGAATCAGACAGATAGATCGACGGACGAGATTGGGCCCGCCTCTCCACCGCCTTTGAGACTCCACCGAGATATTCGAAGTAGTGGTCGACGTCGGTGATGCCGACTTCGAATGAATCGATGTTTTGGTAAGTTGCTTCGACCCGCGAGAGCGCGCGGTCCATCAAATCGCGCGCTTCGCGGCCCTCCACGGAGCGGCCTTTCGAATCGCGGCTGTAAGCGAAGCATTTACGAGTGACAAAGAGATCGCCCAGCGTCTCGGCGCTCTCCCAACCCGAGTCCATCACCATGAAATTCACGTTTGCGCCGTAGTTGCCGGGCGCATTGGAAAACACTCGGGCGACCGCATCGTCGAACTCTACGTGTGCTCCATCAATCTTTTCCGACACGTTCCGGCGCACATAATTCATTTCAAACGGCTCATCGAGCATCGCCACTCGGCGAACCGCCTTATCAAGCAGGGCCATCGTCGGCGCGAACAGATCCCGGAAGATGCCCGACACCGTCATCACCACATCGATGCGTGGGCGTTTGAGTTCAGTTAGGGGAATCACCTCGACTTCGGTTACGCGGTTCAGCGCATCGCGAACCGGACGCACACCCAGCAAGTGAAGAGCTTGCGCCACGCCTTCGCCGTTAGTCTTGATGTTGTCCAGGCCCCATAGCACCAGGGCCATCGCTTTCGGATGCCGGCCGTGTTCTTCCGAGTATCGTTGCAACAACGCGGCGACCGTCTTCTCGGCGCGAGCGAAGGCCATTGTCGAAGGAACCGAATAGGGATTGACCGCGTGCGTGTTGCGACCGGTCGGCAGAACGAGTGGGTTCTGCACGATGTCGGCGCCCGGCCCGGGCTCGATGTATTCGCCACGCAGCGCGCGCATGAGCGCGTCCACCTCGTGATTGGATTTAAGTTGTTCGGAAACCTGATCGAGGAGGATGAACGTCGGAAGTGACTCGTCTTTCCCCACACTTGCCTTTGATTGAAGCCAGCCGGCCGCCGCTTCCGGACCCTGCTCGCAAAACTGTCGAACAGCATCCGAGACGATTGTCTCTACCAACTCTCTGGTTTCATGTGCCGATGGCTCTTGCAGCAGTGTCTCGTATGCATCGACGCCCAGCGCTTCGGCCACTAACTTCGGCAGGGCGCGCGCGCCAAGCTCCGGCCGGTCAAACGACGCGACCATACGCAATAGGTCGGCCTGTTCCTGAAACTCCGACGGTCGCCCGAACACGTGCAGGCCCGTGGGAATCAGCCGCTGCTCGATTTCAACGAGTTGTTCGTAAAGCCGCATCACGCGGGCATCGCGTTCGGTTGTAGTTTCCCTGGGATTCATTGCGAGAGTTAACGCGATTCAGACCGGATGCAAAGTCTCATGTTAAGATGTCGTCTCTTTTAACTGAAAACGCGACACATCAGCAAGGCAGCAGAACCATCTTGCCTACGGCCACAAGATTCTAAACATGTTCGAGGTCATTAATCTCGGGTGCGTCAGAGGCGAGCGCCGGCTCTTCCAGGGACTAAACTTTTCCGCGAGGCCGGGTGAGTTAATCGAGATCCGCGGAGCTAACGGCAGCGGCAAGACCAGCCTCCTGCGGATTCTCTGCGGCCTGGCCCCGCCGGCAGAAGGCGAAGTTCGCTGGGACGGTAAGAACATTCGGGCCCTGGGTGAGGAGTATTTTGGCTCGGTTGCCTATGTGGCGCACCAAAATGGCGTTAAAGATGAATTGAGTGCACTGGAAAATCTACGCATCGCGAGCGGCGTGGCCGGGATAGGGCTGGGCAAGAAAGAAGCGCAGGAAGTTCTTGCGCGAATCGGTTTGCGAAGAGAGACGCATCTGCCGGCGCGTTTCCTTTCTGCGGGACAACGACGCCGGCTGGCCCTGGCCCGTCTGTTGGTGGCCAGAGCGGGGCTTTGGATTCTTGATGAAGTGTTAACTTCGCTTGATGCAGCCGCGATAGATCTCGCGCATCAGTTTATTGGTGAGCACTTGCAGAATGGCGGCATGGCGATTATTGCGACGCATCAGGATTTGAATATTCCCGCCACCGCCACGCATCGGCTTGAACTCGGTAGCAGTGGCTAGTTCAAGCAGCACGGGCGTCCCGCTCGTGAATCACGCGCAGGATGCGCGTGGCACAAATTATTACGTGAGCGCATCTTCCCTGCCATCGATGTTCGGCTGGCTGGTCTGGCGAGATTTGATGCTGGCCTGGCGCCGGCGCGCCGATGTGCTGGCCACGCTTTTCTTCTTTGTCATTGTCGTCAGCCTCTTCCCCCTGGGCATCGGACCTGACCGAGAAACTCTTCGCACGATCGCTCCCGGTGTAGTTTGGGTAGCCGCCCTCCTCGCGTCGATGCTTTCGCTGGGCAGGTTATTTGGCAATGATTATCAGGACGGCAGTCTCGAGCAGCTCCTGTTAACGCCACTGCCCCATTATCTCGTGGTGCTGGCAAAAATCTTCAGTCACTGGGTAATTTCGGAACTCCCCTTAGTTATTGTGGCGCCGTTGCTTGGCGTTCAGTTCGGTTTGTCGCAGAATACGCTTGGCGTAATTGCATTTTCGCTCTTGTTAGGGACGCCCGTCCTTAGTTTGATCGGCGCGATCGGCGCTGCACTCACTCTCGGATTGCGGGCCGCAAACGTTTTAGTGGCATTACTCGTGTTACCCCTTTATATACCGGTCCTAATCTTTGGAGCCGGGGCTGTATCGGCCAGCCTGTCCGGTCTCGATGCCCAGCCTTATCTTCTCTTGCTGGGTGCCACCTTGCTGGTGTCGTTGGTATTCGCCCCCTGGGCAACCAGCGCGGCTCTGCGCATATCTGTGGAATAAGACTTGTAGTAGAACCGCGCTTTGCAGATTACGAAGACAGAGTTCGGTATGTCGACGTGAATTGATGAGTCAGAAAACGGTCAACTGGTATAAGTACGCAGCGCCAGCGAGTTTTTACCCACTCGCTGGGAAAATGATTCCGTGGTTCACGGCCATCACGGTGGTCCTGTTCATCGTTGGTTTTTATGTCGGCTTCTTTGTCGCGCCGACTGACTTTCAACAGGGACAGTCGTATCGAATAATCTTCATCCACGTGCCGGCCGCCTGGATCGGAATGTTCCTGTACGTACTTATGGCGATCTATGCCGGTATCGGCTGGGCCTTCAACGCGCGGCTGGCATCGATGATGGCCACCGCGATTTCCACGACCGGGGCAATCTTTACTTTAATCTCTCTGGTTACCGGTTCGCTCTGGGGCCGACCGGCATGGGGCGTGTGGTGGGTTTGGGACGCGCGGATGACCTCGACGTTAATACTCATGTTTCTGTATATCGGCTTCATTTCGTTGCAGTCATCCATAGACGATCCGCGGCGCGCCGACCGCGCCGGCGCCGTGCTGGCACTCGTCGGCTTAATCAATGTTCCGATCATATATTTCTCAGTCCGTTGGTGGAGCACTCTGCATCAAGGCGCCAGCATCAGGATAGCCAGCAAGCCGACCATTGCGCCGACAATGCTGGCGGCGATGTTAATTTTCCTGGCGGCCTGCTGGATGTATTCGATCGCGGTGGTTCTGACGCGCTTGCGATACATTATTCAAGAAAGGGAGCGCGAAGCTCCCTGGCTAAGCGCCGAGCCGGTGGTCAAGAGCCCGACAGCCGAGCTGGGTTCGTGGATAAGTTAAGGTCAGAGTTTGGTAAATCATGCAGTGGTCATCATTATCTGAGTTCCTGTCGATGGGCGGTTACGGCTTGTACGTCTGGGGATCGTACGGCGTGACTTTAGTTCTGCTTGGCGGAGAGGTGATAATGCTCTGGAAGCGGAAACGAAACCTGGCAAACCGCGCAAACGTCGCGGACTACGATAGTCGCGATTAGACTTGTTCACTGCAATTCATGAAAAAGCGTCATAAGAGAATTGTCTTCATAGCCGTCGGTTTGGCAGCGCTTGGCCTCGGAGTCACCCTGGTTTTACGCGCGCTCAATAGCAACATCGCATTTTTTCTAAGTCCGTCTGAAGTCGTGGCGAAACAGGCGGTACCTGACCAGACATTTCGCGTCGGTGGCCTCGTCGAAACCGGCAGCTTGAAACAGGAGTCAGATGGTCTCACCATCCATTTTGCCATCACTGATACTGTTAATCGCGTCCCAGT
>JBBPID010000142.1:0-6051 GCA_038040505.1 Acidobacteriota bacterium
GGTAACTGACTCCTATCTCACTTCAACAATCCCGTCAACCAGTGCAGCACATTCAGCACGAGTTGGCGTTGTCGGTGCCGGGATAGTTCATCCCGAGGTTCTGGTCACCCGCTGAAGCGTGGTACTGACTGCATTTCCCCGGTTACATCTGCGGTCGCTAAGCTTCGCGCCCTCGCCCAACCTCTTCCAAAAGGGAGAGGAAAGCCCCGGTTCTGACTCATCTGTCTAATCTGTGGATGGTACTGACAAGTTTCGTCGAATTGTAAAATCTTGTTAAGAGTTAGCCGCTCAATAAACAATTTGAGGGATAGGCTCGTTCTCACATTTGTTCGCAGTCCAATCAGGTTCGCAGTTCATTTACTAAAAGGAGAGTCGCATGATGAGACGAATCGTGAGCGTTGCTCTGTTGTTAATTCTCGCTTCCATTCCCGCGCTGTTGGGACAGACCAAAGATCAGAAACGTAACGGAAACTCAAGGACTGAGCGGGAGGTGCGGGAGCGTCTGGAACAGTGGGCCGATGCTTTGAAGCGCAACGATGTTTCGGTCCTGGAGCAAATTCTGGCTGATGACTTTCAATACATTCTTGACGACGGCAAGACCAGAAACAAGGTGGAGGAACTGGCGCCCAGCCGGGCCGGCGATATCAAATTTGAAAGTATTTCGATTGATGACGTGAAGGTGTTTGCTTATGGTGACACGGCGATCGCCACCGGCGTCGGCACCTTTAAAGGCACCTTCAAAGGCCGCGCGTTCCAGGCGCGCGAGCGATTCTGCGATATCTATCAGAAGCGCAAGGGCCAGTGGAAAGTCATCGCCTCTCGGCCGGTGTCGTTGCCGATGCCGAAGGCGCCGTAGTTTTTCCGCAGATTACGCAGATGAAGAAGGCATTACGCGCTAATAACGCCACTTCACTTTGCACCTAAGCTTCGCACCCTCACCCAACCTCCCAAAGAGAGGAAAGCTCCCGGTGCTGACTCCATTATCTGTGTAATCTGCGGATGGTTCGCGCTGCGCGCCCAGGCGGACAGGGATGTCCGCGCTCCCAGCATAAGCCGGTCGCTAAGCTGCGCACCCACAAAGCAGAGGTCAGAGATCGGAGTTCAGAGGTCAGAAAGCGGAAGAAGGAGCAATCCAAAGCGCCGTCGTCGTCCCGATAAATCGGGACTCTGCCGGCCCACTCCAAATTCGCGCTCCCAGCATAAACCGCCCGCTAAGCTTCGCACCCTCACCCAACCTCTCCCAAAGGGAGAGGAGAGGAGGCGGTTCTGACCTCATTATCCGGGAATCAGTTGTTCGTTACAGGATAGAGCCTCTCAAACTCCGGATCGTCGTGGACGAGCGTCAGATCCGGATCGCGGCGGGCCCAGTCCGAGTCGCGGAAGCCGGCGGCGCGCGCCTTCGCCAGGGCCTCGAGCGCTTCCGGCTTCTTCTTCAAAGTACAGTACGCACACGCCGCGTTGTAGAGCACCGACGCGTCGTCGGGCCGAAAGCTGATTGCCAGATTAAGTTCTCGCAGCGCGTCGTCAACCCGTTCCAGACTCGCATAGTCGATCGAGAGCATGACCCGCGCCCGCACGTCCTCAGGCACTTTTCGCAGATGTCCTTCGAGCGTCTGCACCCGCCGTTGTCGCCAGTGTCGCATCTGCTCAGTCTTTCCGAGGGCGCCGAGCGCGTTTCCAATCGGCGTGTACATGTTGTAGTCCTCGCCCGACATCTGGATCGCGATCTCGGCCATCTCGACGATTTCGTGAAAGCGCCCCATGGAAAAGAGCGCGCGGCCGAGCAGGTAGTACCCGCCTTCGCAGTCGGGCTTGCGATCCAGCGCTCCCCGCGCGAGCCGCACCGCTTCGTCATACTGCTTATCCGCGTAGCAGACCCAGGCGCGGGCGATGTCGGCCTCAGGCAGATTTGGTTGAAGCGTGGTGGCTTTGCTCGCCGCTGCCTTGGCGCGATCCATCCACATTGGTTCGTGGCCGTAACGGTAATAGTGCAGTGCGCACACATTGGCGATCGCCGCATAAGCCAGCGCAAAATTAGGATCGAGTGAGCCGGCACTCTCGAACATTTCGCGAGCCAGCTCGAGATCCTGGCGCGCTTCCCGCCGCGCATAGCTACGACCGCGCAGGTACAGATCGTATGCCTGCAGATTTTCCGTCGGCTTCGCCGCCAGCTCGGCCTGCTCCTGCGGCGAGAGGGTCACGCGCAACGCCTCCGCAATCTTGCGCGCGATCTCGTCCTGCAACTCAAAGATATCCTGCATCTCGCGGTCATATCGCTCAGACCAGAGTGGAAAATCCGTTTTCGTATCGATCAGTTGCGCGCTGATGCGCAATCGCGAACCGGAGCGGCGCAAAGTACCCGTGAGCACATAAGCCGCCGACAACTGCTGGCCAATCTGCCCCGGCGTCACCGGCTTGTCGCGGAAGGCGAGCACGGTGGGTCGCGAAAATACGTTGAGATCTTTAATCTTCGAGAGCTCGGTGATGATGTCTTCGGTGATGCCGTCCCGCAGGTACTCGTCTTCTTTCGCGCCGGCTGCATTCTCGAAGTAAAGCACCGCCAGCGGCCGCTCGGATGGCTTCTTTGCCGCCTCGACCCGACCCGAGTTGTCAGCTTCTACTGAACGCTTGCGGCCGGAATCGAGATCGCGCTTAAGCCGCAGCAGGTCAGTCTTGAGCTCGGTGGCCGACTGACAGCGTAGTGAGCGATCTTTCTCGAGCACCTTGTCCAGAATCCGTCCCAGTTCCTGGGGCAACGACCCATTCAACTGATTCACTGGCGCCGGATCGCGATTGAGGATCGCATCGAACACGACCGCCGTTGTCTCTCCCTGGAAAGGCAGGACTCCGGTGGCCATCTGATACAGAACAGTGCCGAAAGAGAAAAGATCTGTCCGGGCGTCAGTGACTTCGCCGCGGGCTTGTTCGGGCGACATGTACGCCACCGTGCCCATCGTCGTGCCGGCCGAGGTCAACTGTTCCTTCCGGATCGTCTCGATCATCGAAGAAGCATCGGGTTTCTGTTGAGGATCAATCTTGGCGATCCCAAAGTCGAGGATCTTTGCCTGTCCGCGGGAGGTTATGAAGATGTTCGCGGGCTTTAGATCGCGATGAACGATCCCTTTCGAGTGGGCCGACTCGAGCGCGTCAACAATCTGCGCGCCCAGCGTCAGCACCGATTCGACATCGAGTGGACCACGACGAATGCGATCACCGAGCAACTCCCCATCCAGGAGCTCCATGACGATGAAATGCTCTGACTCGAAATTTTCGATTCCGTGAATCGTGCAGATATTCGGATGATTAAGAGCCGATGCGGCGCGCGCTTCGCGCTGGAATCGCTGCAGCAGATTGGCGTCCTTGGCCATGGCCGGGGTTAGAAACTTCAGGGCGACATGCCGGCCCAGATTCATATCCTCGGCTTCATACACCACGCCCATGCCGCCCTCTCCGAGCTGCGAAGTGATGCGATAGTGCGAGATGGTTCGGCCGAGCATGTACGATCGTAAACTGGTGGGCGGCAATAGTAGTACAGCGGGAAGATATGAGGCAATGCGTCGCGCTGCTTTCATCCACAGATTACGCAGATAAAACAAACCGCGTTTAGTATCTGTGTAATCTGCGGATCGTTCGCGCTTATCGGCGCTCTTCTCCGGGATGATATGAAGATTCGAGGTTGGCGCGGATTTCACTCAGCCTGAACCAGGCGGGCTTGAATTCGCCGCGGGCATACAGTTCAGCCTGATCCGTGTAATGGCGGCTTTGGGGATTGCCGCTGGCGCCAAAGGTGTGAATCGACAACGCGCGGACTTGAGGCGCGAACTCGACCACGCTCACATACGTCGCGCCGGCAACTCCGTAGAAGCGTTTCTGTCCCGACGACGGTCCCGCATAAAACGTAAACACGGCGCCATCGCCACCGCTGATTCCCGGAACCGGCAAACTCGGCCGCGCATCATCAAATTGTTCGCCCTTACTTTCATCACGACGCTGGAGCCGGTTGAGCTCGCCCCACGTAACTCGCCATTTGCCGAACCGCTGCTCTAACTCGTCGAGCGCTTCCTTAAGTGCGACGACACGCATCTGCGCCGTGACCGGCGTCTGCGTGATTCTGTTAACGCGATCCCGCCACCGGTTGAAGATGGTCATGGCGACGGAGTCGTTGGTCGCGCGATGATCCCAGGCTGAGATCTCATTGTAAGCCATCCGCAGATTACGCGGATCGGCGCCCGGCATGGCGAGATGTTCTTTGATCTCTGTAAGCCAACCCGGCAGCAGCTCGTCAGCCATCATGACCCGCGTATCAAAAGCTGCGCGCGTCCACTCAGCGAAAGTCCACGCTGACTTTTTCGAAAGGATTTGGCGGGCGATGCGGCCGCGCGGATTGTCGGAGTCCTGAACCATGTATTTGGGAAAGCGCGCCGGGTCCGGATTTCCCTCGCTGGTCAAAAGAAATGGACTCGTGTTGCAGTTTTGCATCCAGCCTGAGCTTGGATTGGTCAGCTGCGGCAACTCGTCCATCGTGTGATAGCCACGCCACTCAGTCGCCGGGTCGCTACCATCAACTGGTTTCGTCCAATCGAAGCGCGGATCACGACGTGGGACCGCGCCGTTGTAGAGGTAAAAGATGTTGCCCCGCCGGTCAGCGGACATCACATTCCCAAACAGCATTTTCTGGGGACGCAGCGCGGCTTTGAGTTGCGCGAGGGTGCGAGCTCGAGTCATGTTGTACCACTCCCGCAGCCAACCATCTTCTTCCAACCGGGCTATGCGAATCGTCAAAAGTTTTCCATCGCGCTTATCGAGCACGGGTCCGTGATGGGTCTTGATCATTTTGATCGACCGCTCTTCAAAACCGTTACTGGTTTTCACGCGAATTCTTTCAACCCGCTCCGTCGCCAGACGGTGCCCGCTCCCGTAACGATAGGCGAGCGGCCGCGCCGGCTCGTCGAAGGTCTCAGCGTACACGTCAGTCAAATCGGCGGCGTTGTCAGTGCTGACCCAGCCAAGATCTTCGTTATGTCCAACGTACGGAAAAGGAAATCCGAAGCGGGTGTAGCCGGTGAAGTTCCATCCCTCTTCGCTGTGCACATGGCCTTCGTAAACCTGGCCGCTACCGAAGAAAGCCAGGTGCGGATTGATCAGAAGCATGGCGTGGCCGGTCTTGCTGCGCGAAGGCGCGATGACCCATCCGTTCGATCCGATATTTTCCTTTGGCGCGGCATCGATTTGAGCCGTCTGCGCAACTCGCGAAAGGTTGGGGTCGTTGGAAAAGCCGTTCTGGAAATAGTTATATCGGATAAACGCGAGCATGTACCACGGCTCGATCTTTGAAAGTAGTCGCGGTGGCGTTTCGGGATGTTTGGTTAAGTAATAGTTAAAGCCGGCCGCAAAGGCGTCGCAAATCGCGCGCATCCTGGGATCGAGACGAGCGTATTCTTCACGTGCAAGACGCGGAATCTCGAGGGCCCGAGTGCGACGGTCTTCAGCCAGACGCCTTTCCCCGTTTATTTCAGCCGCGCGTCCCAGGGCATAAATAAAGTTCTCTTCCACGCGCCAAAAATTGTCTTCCGCCTGCGCGTAGGCAAAACCGAAAACGGTGCTGGCGTCGGTGGCGCCAAAGACATGCGGCACGCCGTACCGATCACGATAGATAGTCACCGTCCTGGCTAACCTGTCGGCATTAACCGAAGTTGCGACAGGTCTCTTCTGAGGCTTGGCCGTAATGCTGGCAGCCAAAAGTAAGAGGACGATAAGCGGGCCGGTTAATTTCATGGCGCTAATCTTATTTCGGGAAGCGAGAATTGAGAAGGTTTGGCGTGATCACGTATTCTGCCTCAAATGGCTTTGGCCAAAAAGTCTTAGGTGGCCTAAATCCTCTTATTGATCGCTTATCACGCCACCTTTGGCTAACAATACTCAACAAGCTGCGAAGCAGCGGGTGTAGTTAAGCCCAAGGCGAGGCCCTGCGAGCCTTGGGTTACCGTTGAATAAATTTACGGGAGCCGCGGAGCAACTGTGTTGAAAGTCAACCAGAAAGTGAGCGGACAT
>JBBPID010000038.1:0-43875 GCA_038040505.1 Acidobacteriota bacterium
ACCCTCATCCGCGCCCCATCTCCCAAAGAGAGAAGGGAGGAAAATAATACAGCTGCTACTCGTTGTGCTTTTCTTTCAACGCTCGCTCAATCAAATCACTCACCCACTCGGCTCGCGCGTCCCAGGTTCCGTCTTTCACAGCGTTCTGACGCGCGACCCGCAGTTCGGTGCCCTCTTCGCGCAAGGCCTCGGCAACCAGTTGCAGAAATTGCTCACGCGTCCTCCCGATTCGCAGCACGCTGCTCAATGATTCGTATTCAGGCAAAGGAGAGATAACCACGGGTTTGCCGGAAGCGAGATACTCGCGCACTTTGATCGCTGAGCCGTAGCTGGTGAAGGGCACCTCAGTGTTCCAGGGCAAAACGCAGACATCGAATCCGGCGGCGTAGTTCGGCAAGTCCTGATAAGACACCGGCGGCAGGAAATGCACGTTCTTAAGGCTTTCAATTTCCAGCCCTCGCGATTTGTTACCGATGAAAACCCAGTGCCAGGTAGGACGTTCACGCGAGGCTTCCTTGATCATCTCTTGATCGATCAACCAGGGTTCAATTGCCCCAAAGTAACCAATTCGCGGGTGGGGGATGCCTTCGACTTCGTCGGGCACGCGCAAATCGTCCTTACTAATTTTTGACCAGTGCTCAAAGTCGACCGCCTGTTCGAGCAGATGAGATCGTTCGAGTCCGCGGCCCGCTTCCGCTAATAATTTTCGGCTCGAGTAAAAAATAATATCGGCAGCATCGATGGCGCGCTCGTGAAGCGCGCGAATCACGGCGGGATTGGTCGCGTGATCCATGGTGTTCGCGTCGTACTTGTCGGAAACGTGATAGACAACCAGCGATTCGTTCAGCCGGCCGACGATTTCAACTGCGGTGGGAATTGCGATCCAGAGGACGGGACGGGACAACCCGCGACGCCGCGCCAATCCCGAGATTTGGGTGGTCAGCAAGCGCCGGTTCGCCACCGTGGCCGCCGCGCTTCCAAAGAACGGCACCACCGCCGGCGAAACTACGGTAATTCCCTCTTCAGTAGTGCGCGCCAGCTTGGCGTAGCTTTTCAACTTGCGCCGTATCCGCGGAAACAGATCCTTGCTCTTTACCGAGGCCAGACCCATCGAGATCGAGTTGACGAAAATAACTTTGTTGCCGGCGCGCGCAAATCGCCGCATCAGATGGTTCTTCGAATGCGGATGGTGATACCACCAATCCTCGCCGCCAAAACAAATAATGGATTTATCGTGCAGCATCGTTTGCGCCCGGTGATAGTACAATACGCGATCGATGAAGTCAGAACCCCGACGCGTCGGGATAGCGGGCGGTTGATCTTCGACGTGGTAGAGTCTGGATCTTTTAGGTTCAACCACCCGCTACGGCAGGTAGGTCTGACTTTCTGTTATGACGCCGATTATCCATCTCGCTCTAACTCACGACTGGGAACTGCGCGGCGACGGCTCAGGCGATATTGAAGAGATTCAGTTCGCGCCTTTGCGCCGGCTCCTGGAAATCTATGTTAGGGCCGGGGCACATACCACAATTCTTCCCGACGTTATGCAACAACTGGCGTTTAGGCGGTTGGAAAGCAAACACCCCGAACTCAAACCTCTGGCCGATTCATGGGACGAGCACGTTCGCGAAACCTTTCGCCAGGGTCATGACATCCAGCTGCACGTTCATCCTCAGTGGCTGAAAGCCGAATACGCGAACGGACGCTGGCGGCTGAACGGCGACTGGTCGATTCTGAATTACGATCGCGCTGTTGCTCTAACGATGCTCGCCGATGCGAAGAGTTATCTGGAAAACCTGCTGCAGCCGATCGATTCGTCTTATCGCTGTCTGGCTTTTCGCGCGGGCGCGCTGGCGGCGGCGCCTTCGGATCATTTGTTCAAGTCTCTCGTCGAGCTCGGCATCGAGCTGGACGTGAGCATTGCCGGCGGCTTGTTCGCCGACAGCCAAACTTTGCAAATCGACTATCGCGCTTGCGAAGAGACATTCGTGCCGTTTTTTCCCACCCTTGACGATGCCCGGCGAGTGTCCACTCAAACCGAACCGATCGTCTGTGTTCCGCTCAATCACTTTTACGGATCGCGCAGGGAGGTTACCCGCCAGAACATCTCGCTGGCCCGAAAACAACTCCGCCGGCTCACAAGCCAACGCGACTCCAAATTCCAAAGCGAAGGTTCCGCACCTTCGCCGATAGAAAGTCAGCGCTCAACCATCGGCAAAGTCTATGAAAAGCTGGTGCTGCCAACCTTAAAGCCGAAGCATTTTGTGTCCGACACCGGCCGGCTGAATTACCCGCTGATGCGCGAGATGCTCTCTTCCATTCGACAGCGCGCGCTCTCTAGCGGACTGTCACAATTGCCGGTGGTCTTAACGAATCATCCGAAAGACATTCGCGACCTCAAAGCGATAGAGCGCTTTGTTGAAGATGTGGCCCGAGCGGAAGACTTGAGATTCATTACTTTGACTGAGATTGTTGAGAAAGTTCGCGCCGGAGTGTTTCAAGTGAGAATCGCTTAATGAGCGGAGCGCGGACACCCGTCCCCTGAGCGCGAAGCGCGAAAATACAAGCCTTTCTGTCTACTCAGCCGTTCTTCACTCCGTAGGAGTGAGATGTTTATAGAACGGAACGCAATATAGTGACCAACTCCGTTCGGAGGAGCGGAGCTCAACGAGATTCTTTCCTTTCAACTTCATTCCGCTCCTCCGAACGGAGTTGGAGTGTTTGGGGCCCACAATCTATAAACATCTCACCCCTAACGGGGTGAAATCCGATTCTCCGGACGAAGAGACTCGTGCGCTAGTGCGTACACGATCGCTTCCGCATACGCTACTTCCGATAAACCGATCTGGGGTACGCAGTAATCCCCTGCGCTGCCAGACTCAACATTTCTGGAAAGAGTTTGGCCGCGCTGGCGCGAAAGAATCTCATCCCCTTCACCACAATATCCTGACAGGCTTCACTGGAAACATGCGCCTTCATAAAGTTGCGCACGTCGCCATGCACGACTTTGCTCATGTCATGCGCATAAGTGCCGACAATTACAGTTTCACCCTCGTAGTTGAGGCAGGGCGCTGCGAAAACTCGATCGTGATAAACCTTGACCGGAAACTTTTCTTTCAGTGCATCGTCGACACAATAACCAAACGAGATGTAATTCGTGGTGACTCCCAGGCCGACAATCTTTCCCCGCTGCTCGATCAATTTGTAGTAAGGACTGCCGGTGTCATAAGGGTAAAGCGACAGATGATGGGTCGCGGTTAGTTCCCGGGCGGCCGGCCCGATGGCGCAGACAGATTTCGTCGGATGCAGGCTGCGCACTGCCTGGCGCTGCCGGCGTGCGAACTCGGTCAGAATTCCCGTGTAAGACGGCGTCCGCCGTACGTCAAATGTATTTGCCTGCAATAGATATTCGTAAGAAGAAATCAGGTGGTTGGGATAAGTAGGAAAGACGACCGTGCCGGCGGGCCCGATGACCTTCTGAATCAAAAACAGAATTCGATAGAAAGGAAACGCGAGATTGAGTCCGTCCATTCCGCTGTGGACATAAACCACATCGCCGGTTTCGAGGCCGAGTTCACCCGAAAGCAGTTTGGTGAAATCGTCTTCAGTCAAGGGCGACAGCGAAGCGACGCGGCGTCTTTCCCGCTCCCACTTGGCGCGGCGCAGCGAGGCTACGGCACCAGCCGGAAGCAAACTTTTGGCAATCCGTTGGAGGTCCATCAGGCTCAGGCAATTCGAACCATCGCGGCGCCCCACGAATAACCGACGCCAAATCCCGCCAGGGCCACCCGGTCACCGGATTTGACTCGCTTTTGCTCAAACGCGCTTTCGAGGGCGATGGGAATTGTGGAGGAAACCGTGTTACCGCAATTTTCCATGTCGATCCAGAATTTTTCAGGCGAGATTTTCATCTTCCCGCGCAGGCGTTCGAGGATGAACTTGTTGGCCTGATGCAGCACGAAAAAATCCACTTGATCCATGGTCAGTCCTGACTTTTGCAGCAACTGATCGATGGCCGGCGGAACGGTCCTGAGCGCGAAGCTGAATACGTCTGCGCCGTTCATGTAGAGGTTCTGCGCCGAACGCCAATTGCCGACGTCATCTTCTTTCTCAATCGCCGTTTCAGTCGTCGGCGGGCAGCGCAAGCCGCCCGCGGGCACGATGATCTCATTAGCGCCGCGGCCATCTGTGCCCAACACGAGTGGGCCGATCATTTCCGATTCGGCCTCGACCGACCTAACCAGCGTGGCCGCTGCGCCGTCGCCGAACAATGTGCGAATGGAACGATCGCGCCGGTTGATGAATTTCGTGTAGGTGTCAGCGGTGATTAAGAGAACATTTGACGCGGTTCCCGCTTCGATCAAACTCTTCGCCAGCGCCAGCCCATACACGTAACCTGAGCAACCCTGATTGAAATCAATCGCGCCGCAACTGGTTTTCAATCCGAGCCGATCCTGCATTATGCAGGCGCTGGTCGGTGTGAAGTAATCGGGACTTTGGGTGCAGAAGAGGAGAAAATCTATTTCCTCCGGGGTAGCGGCCCCGCTTTCAAATAAGCGCCGGCCGGCGGCCACGCCTAAGTCCGACGCGGTTTCATCCGCGGCCGCCACGCCCCTGACTGCGACCCCGGTTTTTGAAAGAATTTGTCCGGCGTGCCAGTCGCCAAACTCTTCGGCCAGTTGTTCGTTGGTTAATTTGCCCGCGGGCAAAAAAGATTTGATAGCCGTGATCGCTGCCTGCTTCGTCATTCAGTTACTGCCTGCTGTTAATTTGCCTGGGCTCTCATTATAACCGGATCACTCGGAGCTTTTCACAACGCCATCACCGAAAGCGTTACGCATTTCTAATCTCTGCGCGGCTAAGTTAGAATCGCTCGAACATCGAGAGGATCACGAATGGCCAACCAGGAACGGATTACGACCGCAGTCTACCGCGCAGTTGATGAACTCAATAGCCAGCTCCCCAAAGGCGCTCATGTCGAGAAAACACCTGACGCCCCTTTGTATGGCCCGGGCGGGAAACTCGAGTCGCTGGACTTCGTCACCTTCATTATGGAGGTCGAAGAAAAAATCAAGACCGAGTTTGGCGTGGACCTGACAATTGCCGACGAGAACCTGCTGTCGAAAGAAAAGAGTCCCTTTTCCACCCTCCGCACGCTGATTGAATACCTGGAAGAATTGCTGAAGCAGGAAGGCACGGCCGCTTAATTAGTGGAACTTAGTGTGATTTCGTGGATCGTTTCCATCGAGCCACAACTTCGCTCAACCGCCAAAAAGTCACGCCCGCCAACACACAGAGCAGCGCATGCATAGGAAGTCCATAGCGTATGTGCGTGTGAATCAGCGACCCCACCAACAGGTAATAGAACACCGTCACCATCAAGAGCGCGCTGGTGCGCCACTTCCATTTGAACGCCAGAACCAATCCGATCAGCATTAGCGGCAGGAGCAGGTATCGCAGAACGCTCTGAAGCATTCCCAGCAAGTTGACCAGCAGCGCTGTGACGCCGCTCTGCCACGAGGGGGGCAAATTTTTCTTGCTGGTGATGTTCACTCCGGCGCTGCCGTAAATACCTGACGGCTGGCCGGCGTACTTCATGACGCCTGCCATTCGCTGCGCGACTGAACCCGCGTACCAGAAGGGATGCCGCACAATGATGGCCATCGCTTTGCGCGTGCGCTCGCGGTCTCGGCGAATGCCGTCCGGGTAATAAAGATTGAAAGGCGTCTCTGCCGGGGGCTTTAATTCGGCGCGCTCCTGCTCAAGAAGGTCGCGATCGTTTGCCGGCACGCCGAACTCCCGCGCTCCACGTTCTGTCTCGCCAATGCCTTCCAGGAGGTTGGTGCCGGCGCCGAGGCCGGTCGGCACGAAAGCGCGAAAGGCGATTGCGTTTCGGATTATTACCGGCGCAATCACGATGAGTGCGGCGAGCACCAGACCAGCGCTTAAGAGAACCCGCCGCCGCCAACTACTTTGCAGAAGCAATAAGAGGGCTAGCGCCCAGAAAAATATCAGCAACAAAGCGTTGGCGCGCAACCAGCACGAGGCGCCGACGAGCGCTCCCGCCCCGAGGGCCCAGGCCAGACTTTGCCGCTTCACAGTCAGAAGCAGCATCCAGACGGCGGCCAGAATAATCCAGCTTGTAGGGGCGTCGGCCAGAGGCACGGCGCCATAAGTTGCCAGCAGCGGCCAAAGCGCGCCAATTCCTCCGGCCCACAATCCTACTCCCCAACCAAAAGCCGTTACGCCGATGCCGACGATTAGCAGCACCGAAAGGGAATCCAGAATCCACTGAACGTTTTGAACTACGGCCGGCGATCTGACGCCGCTTAACTTGTAAATAAAAGCGAGCCACAGCGGATATCCCGGAGGATAGACGGCCGCGTCTGTGCGGGAGGGATCGTCGATCCGAAAGAAGGAGGCGCGCCCATCCAGTCCATCCTGGGCCTGCCGGTCAAACGCTGAGTAAATCCCAAAGGGAAACCAGCCCGCATCGTCTAAATGCGCGCGCAGGAAATTTGCCGTCAAGCCGCGCGTCGTCAACGCCAGCGCAACGATGAACAAGAGCGCGAGCCAGGTACGAGGCGTGGGTAGAGTTAATGCCATTCGGCAAACCTATCAAATCTGCCATCCAAAGCGCCGTCGTCGTCCCGATAAATCGGGACTCTGCCGGCGCACTCCAAAAACTACTTTCTGGCTGAGATAATCACGTTCCCGCCAACGCTCTGTCTCAGGAAACGGAGAACACTTCCGGGAATTAGTTTACCCACCAGAGGCAATTCCGCTCGCGTGAGTTGCTCAACCTCGACGCTAACATCGCGAAACATCGAGAACAGATTTCGGGCTCTGCCTCGACTGTAAACTTTCACCAGGGGACGGCCGCCGCCTTCGTTTACTTCTACATGACGGCTCATGATTTCCTCCGCCGAGCGCCCCCGGAACAATTCACCACCCAACACGCCATGGCGAAGCATGATTTGTCCCCAGTAGTTAAGCGAATCGCGGTGGTAGAGCATTACGCGCGCCTGGCCGCCACGTCGTAATACCCGGTGAAGCTCGCGCACCGCGCCGGCGGTGTCAGGCGTGTGATGCAACACGCCGTTTGAATACACAACGTCGAAGCTTTCGCTCTTGAAGGGTAGTTTTTCGGCGTCGCCAATCGCAAAGTCCGCCCGCTGTTCATAAATCTCGAAATGGCGGCGAGAGATTTCAATCGAGCGCGGCGTGAGATCAATTCCGGTTACCTTTGCCCCGCCGCGCGCGAACTGCAAGAGATCCGTACCCATGCCACAGCCGATTTCCAGCAAACGCGCGCCGGCGAATTCTTTAAAGCCCATGACCTCGGGCATCCACGGCGCGTATTCCGAATAGCGATGACGTTCGACTGCCTCGAAAAACTCGCAAGAGCCGAACTCGTGCTCGCGACCATAGACCGCGCCGGCCGGATCCTTGCTCCACTGGTCACGAGCACGCTCTTTTTCTTCCTCGGCCAGATTGGCGTGGTTCGTATCAGTTGTCACAAATCCCTCGTCCAATCTTGATATTCATCGAGCACGCGTTGCGCGTTGATCTTCCAGGTATGATTTGCGATTGCTGCTTCTCGCGCGGCCAGACCCAACTTCTCCCGCAGCTCGCGCGAAGTGTCCAAACGCAGGATCGCTTCAGCCAACTGCTGTGCGTTTCCCGGCTCTACCAGCAGCCCAGTCTTCTCGTCCGTCAGCACGTCACCAATCTGGCCCAGA
This sequence comes from Acidobacteriota bacterium, assembly GCA_038040505.1. Lineage (GTDB taxonomy): Bacteria > Acidobacteriota > Blastocatellia > Pyrinomonadales > Pyrinomonadaceae > UBA11740. Next base: position 7,743 of record JBBPID010000038.1, read on the forward strand.
CGACTGGCAACGATTCCCTTCCCCATCGCCATGTACTCAAACAATTTTGTCGGCGAGCCAAAGAATTCGCTGCCATCTTCCAGCGGGACGTGTGGCGATAGCAGGATGTCACAGGCATCCAGCAGGGCCGGCACTCGTTGATGTTTGACGTGTCCGGTGAAGATTACCTGTTGCTCTTTCCCCGCCGCGCGAACCAGGCGTTCGACTTCATCTCGAAATCTGCCAGCGCCCACCAGCAGAAAGCGTACGTCACAATCACCCGGCAGCATCGCGATAGCTTCAGCCAGAGTCAGCACCCCGTGCCACGGGCCAAAGGTCCCGACGAAACCTGCCAGGGTTTGATCTGGTTTGATTCCCAACTCGTCGCGCATGGCGGCGCCGCCGACTGCGGGTCGAAAAGTCTCGACGTCAACTCCGTTCGGATTGACGACGATTTTTTCGTCGGGAAGGCCGGCTCGCACCAGATTACGTCGCTCGACATCTGAGACCACGAAAATCCGCGCCGCCGCCGAAAGGTTCAGGCGCTCGAAGCGTTCCAGCAACGGAAGCATTCCTGACATGTCCCAGTGCTTGCCAATCCAGACCTCGGAACCGTTGTATTCAAGAAACAAAGGCGCGCCAGTGCGGATACTTGCTTCGACCCCCGCCCAAGTGAACCGGCCATAGCGTTGATAGATGAAATCCGCCGGCGAGCGCTCGATCTCGTACACCGCACCGGCGGAAAAGATGAGATTGTTCCGCAGGTCAAATGCCGCTCGGGTGGCGCCGACTGGTTCAGGATCGATCAGCGTCAGTCTGGTCTCGTCGAGTCCGGCGATGCGATCGTTGCTGATCAAACTAACCCGCGCACCCAACTTGACCGCGGCATTGACGAAGCCGTTGATGTGAGTCGCGGCTCCCCCGGCGAGCGTCCCCGGACTCGGGGTGCTGCGCAGGTAGGCGAGTCGAACCGGACCTTCAGTTGCGGATCTGAGAAGGCTGGTCGGCGAACGACTTTGCACGGCTTGCTCAAGCCGCTTTAGTTGGACCCGCGAATCTATGATTGCTCGCTCACTGGCCGCGGCTTCTCGTGCAAAACGGAACGGCGCGCGGGCCATGATGCCTGCCCGTGTTTCTTCTCTCAACTCGCCGCGCGCATCGATGAGCATCACGCGGCGCGCGCCGGCCAACGCCCCAAAGAGCAGCAACGCATTTTGTCCTCGTTGCCAGGCAAGTCGTTCGGTCCCGACCGCAAACACATCAGGACGGAGCGCGCGCAGAGTTTTCAGACGGTGGCGATAGTTTGAGTTTTCAATTTCATCGCGGGAAAGACTCTGGATTTCCGCCCGAGGATAGCGAGCGCGGAGTCGTTCGAGCGCGGGCGCGGTGTCACCGCTCAGGACCAGCAACACCACCTTCATACGAAATCACCGACCGTTTCCAAAACCCGCGCCAATCGAAGTCGCAAAACTATTCTCCGGTTGCGCGAGCAACCAGGAAAGACTGCGTGAACCGGTTTCAGGAAGAACAAACGCCTGCTCCTAACTTGACCTGGAAAAAAGTGCCCGGCGAGAACGTGCGAACAAATCTCTCATCTCGTGGCGGTGCAACAAAAATATCTCGGCCGGCCGCCGCGCCGTCTTTGCACAAAAATAGACAGCCACCAGTCCGAAGATTAGGGCGTAGCTAAGAGTCGAAGCGAGCGCGGCTCCCCGCGCACCCAGACGCGGCACCAGCACCAGATTGAGAACCAGGTTAACCGCGAGTGTAATTAGCCAGAACACGGGAATCGCCGCCGGCAATCCCGTTCCCGTGAAATGCTGCACCAACACCGATTCAATACCCACGAGGTAAATTCCAGGCAACAAGATTAACAATTGAAAGGTAGAGTCAGTGAAAGACGCGCCGTAGATCACCGGCAGGGCAAACGATCCGATCGCCGCGGCCGCGCACATTATCAACATCACCGCCGATGCATACCTGGTGACCCTGGCGGCAAACTCGCCGCGCACATCCTGATCTGACGCAACTCGCGGAAACAGCAGCGCCGCGATCACTCCCGGCAACAGCAGCAGCAGGAACGAGACCTGCGCCGCCACCGCATAAACCCCGGCCTCGCCGGCGCCGCGAAAATGGTTCACGATCAGCAGGTCAGCCCGAAAGATCACGACGCCGGCCATAATCGAAATGTAGAACTTAAGACCATAGACCAGCATCTTCCTGGCCAGGGCAAAGTCGGGCGAGAACTTGCCTCTCTGGTTCTGACTGGCCAACATTCGCCTCGCCACGATGAGCATAGCGAGGCTGAGGATAATGGCGGCGCCGGTATTGAAGGAAACCAGGGTTGGGAGCGCGGCCTTCATGATCACCAGGACGATAATGGCGTTGACCAGTATGAGCGCGGGCGACAGTGAATCCAGAAGATTGAGTTGCCCGATGCGACCCACTGCCAACAGGACATTTAGTCCCAGGACACTTAGCAACTGAAAAGGAATGGAAAGCGCCGCAATCATCAAAAGGTTGCGTGAAACTCCGCCAAATAGCTCCGGCTTGACCTCGGCCACCAGAAAGACGGCGGCGGCAATCAAACTACCCACGATGAAAGCAAAGAAGACTGAATTGGCCCAGGCGGCGCCCAAGCTGCTGCGATCTTTGGCGATGAAGTAGGTATTGGCGGAAGGAAGCCCGGCGCTGCCAACCTGCAGGGCCAGCGCCACCGTCGCATTCAGCACCGCGAGGGTGCCCATCCCTTCAGGTCCCAGCCACCGGGCTATCACGATGCTCGAACCCACGACGCCGACAAACATCAGCAGCCGCGTTCCGAAAGTCAGAGCCACGCCCGAGACGAAACTGCCTGGCACTGCTTCTAAAGTTGAAACGTTGTCGGCGGTCACTTTGAGCGATGGTTCTTTCACTCGTTACAAGTGTGATCGTGGCAGGCGCATCTTGCGCGTGATCCACGGGCGAGACGCCCGTGCCACGACCTTCCGGTCGGCATTCGTTGAGTCACTTTCGCCCAATCCAACGGTCGTACCAGAGACTGAGGTTTAGCAGGCACCAAAGGTTGGCGCTCCAATCACGCTTCTCACGCCGGTGCTCGTCGACCAGGCGTTGCACATACGCATAATCGAAAAAATTTCGCTCGCGAATGGACGAATTCATCAATTGCCCAATCAAAGCCTCGCCTTCGGGGCCGCGAAACCACTCGCGCACGGGCGCCCCGAAACCACGTTTAGGACGATAGAGCACTTCTGCCGGAAGCACGGATTCCAGCGCCCGCTTTAAGATGTGCTTGCCGGTGCCGCCCTTTACTTTCAAGCTGCGCGGCAAACTCATCGCATATTCAATCAGATGATGATCAAGAAAAGGAACGCGCGCTTCGACCGAAGTCGCCATTGTAATCTTGTCCACGCGCATCAGCAGCAATTCCGGCAGGCGAAGTTTCAATTCGAGATAAGCCATGCGCGCGGCGTAATCAGAACGCGGCCGGGCTTTCGCGATCGTATCCTGATACTGGCGCACCACGTCGTGAGTGGACAGCCCGTTGTAATGCGCGCGCATTTCGGCGGAGAGCACGTGGGGCTTCATCGTCTCGTCAAACACCACTGCGCCACCCCAAAACAGGGATTCATTGGCTCCCAGCCGCCGCACGAGTTCACTGGCCATGCGCTTCTTCAAAGCCTTTTGCACCAGCGGCTGGGCTACGGCGGCCGCAGCGCGACGCGCAACCAGCGGTGTCCGCTCGGCATGCCGCCAGAATCTTTCCTGGATTCGCAAATAAGTCCCGAACCAGTCATAACCGGCAAAAATTTCATCCGAGCCTTCACCAACCTGCACCACGATCGTTCCGGTGCTGCGAGCCAGCTTCGAAACGTAGTAGAGCGGCACGCAGACGGGATCGGCGATTGGTTCGTCCTGATGAAAGACCAGCTCGGGAAGAAACTTCATCATCTCTTCGCGGCCAATCATTACCTCGTGATGATCGGTGCCGAATCTTTTTGAGATGGCCCGCGCTGAGTCCAGCTCGTTAAGCTCCTCAGTATCGTGAAAGCCGACGGTAAAAGTCCGCACCGGCTGGCTCATCAACTCAGACATCAGCGCGACGTTTGCCGACGAATCCACGCCGCCGGAAAGAAAGACCCCGAACGGCACGTCGGCCATCATTCGCTTTTTGATCGAGTCGCGCAGCAAATCAAGAATGTTCTGCCGGTGCTCGGCTTCGGTGCGGGCGATGGCCGAAACCGGAGGCAGCGCGTCCCAATATTGCGTTATGGACGCTGACCCACCACGATCGATCACCAGCATGTGCCCGGCGGGAAGCTTTTGAACGCCGCGAAAGAGGGTTTGCGGCGCCGGCGTGGTCACAAAAGTCAGATAGTGGTAGAGCGCGGCTTCGTCGACTTCCCGGGGAACCGCTGGATGCTCAAGGATGGCTTTGATTTCGGAAGCGAAAATGAAGCGGCCGTCGTTCTGATAAAAGTAGAGTGGTTTAACTCCGGCCCGGTCGCGCGCCAGCACCAACCGTTCGCGCTCGGCGTCCCAGAGGGCAATCGCGTAATCGCCCTCGATGTCCTGAACAAAGTCGAGTCCGCGTTCCTCGTAAAGATGCAGAATCGTTTCTGAATCGGTGCGCGACGCGTAGACGTGGCCGCGCTGTTTCAGGCCCGCGCGCAGCTCCGCGTGGTTGTAAATCTCGCCGTTGAAAATCAGCCAGACACGGTCGGTGCAGCCATGCATCGGCTGGTGACCGGCTTCGGATAAATCGATAATCGAGAGCCGCCTAAAGCCAAACCCGCCGCGTCCTTCATCAAAGATCAGCTCTCCGGCATCATCGGGGCCCCGATGAATCATGACGTCGCGCATGCGCTCGACCAGCGCGCGCTGCACGCGGCCTTCGGCTGCGCCGTACTCCCAGATTCCGCAGATGCCGCACATGCCTTTAGATCTCAGATCTCAAATTTGAGATCTCAAATAAAAAAAGGAAAACTCCGTGAACCCAGACTTGATCTCACAAAAAGGAAAGGAAGAAACTCCATTTACCCAGCTCGATCTTAAAAAAGAAAGGGAAAACTCCATGAACCCCAGGCTCGCTCTGGGACTAGCTTAGATAGCTCGTCTCAATAAAACTCTGACTCTTGTCCCATCAAGTCAGACTTTCAAGTACTAAATAAGCCTGTTCGCTGCCGCTCGTCTTCATCCCGCGCAACCGGAACGATCCCAAACGAAGCTTTGATGGGCAACGTAGTTCGCAATCTCCAACAAACCGATACCGACGGCGACCGGGCCCCGTAGTCACGAGACGAAAATCTGTCTTCCAGCGCTGCCTGGATCTTAATGCCACTCGGGATAATCAGCAGACGCGCGCCACTAATCTTATCGCAGGCTTCAACGCTTCCGTCAGAGCGTACGACGGTTTCCAATCCGGGAGCCAGGTGAAAGCGGAAAGCCAGCTCGTAATTTCCCTGCCCCGAGATATCGTCCGTCACCACCCAAAAACGATTTTTCTTAATGAGGGTTACTGTGCGCCGGTGCGTCGCCGGCGCCGGCGGCCGTTCATACCCGCTATGCTCAGCAATCACGACGTCTTTTTCCGCGCCGCGCTCCCATTTCAGGACGCGCGGCTGGGCTTCGTTTCCCATCACGAACGGAGCTTGAGGATCGGTGGTGTTCTGCTCAACGCGATCGATTTCGACCGTCGAGTGATAGGCAGTCGATCGAAATAGATGCCGCTGATCCAGGTCGGCCGTGTACAGATAAGTTCCGGGATCGACGATGAATGGCGTTCCGCAGGCGGACACTTCAATGCTGAGCGCGTCATTATGCCCGTGAGAACCACGACCCTTCACGCCGATGTCGCTGGCATTGAAAAGGAGATAGAGATCATCCTGGCGCAGGACATAGATCCCCGCATCAGCGAATCCCTCGGAGGTTGGAATCTCGCCGGCTTGCAGGGCCCGGTAATCGCGCACACCATGGGCGCCCAAAATCCAAAGCAACTCCTCGGGAATTTGGTCAGCGATCTTAAAGCGCGGCTCCTGAAACACGGCGGCGCCCAGCGTCAGCAGATATTCGTGGTCGTCGCCAGTCCGCCGGACGATCGGCAACGCCTGCCCACTGTCGGTATCGCCAATCAGGGGTGCTCTTCCGTCCGGCCGCAAGTACGCGCGCAGGTAATCAAACATTCCGCGCAAACGGTTCCAATGTGCTTCGTCAATTTGAATTCCGTTTAGGTGACATAAGACAAACGAATAAAGATAAAGCTCCAGCTTCAGTCGATGATAGCCGGTCGAAGCTTCATAGTCGGCGCCGTCGGGTAGAGTTTGCTTTTCCAGCTCCTGCAGCAGCTCGCGCAAACCAAATTCGCGCCACGCGGAGGCCACTTCCAACTCCGGCAACATCACCCCCAGCCATAAGAGCCCGGTCACATCCGCCAGGTAATGATTACTGGTGGCGATCTCGGAAAACTCGAGATTGCGTTTGATATGCGCGCCGTGCTGTTCGAACATCTGCAAGAGTTCGAGTAAGGCGGTTTCAGTCAGCGCCGGCGAGCGCACGAAAAGTTCGAAAGCAGCGAGCAGGTTCATGGCGCGCAGGGCGGCTTCCATCGCGCAATTCCAGTTGATACCGCGGCCCACAGGGTTCTGCGCCCGCCAACCAGCCAGCTGTGAAAAAAACTCTTCGCTGAATTTTTCGTCGTTAGTGATTGAGTAAGCGCGTCCCAAAGTAATCAGGTGCGCAAGCCGATTCAGTTCCCAAACGACTCGCGCGTCCGATCCGTCGTTGCGAATGAGATTGAGGTCGGCATGAAAATCAGCCGGCCAGTCAAAACCTGACAGAGGATCTCGACACCAATTCACTTGTTCCGCGCCAAAACACTTTTCGCCGAAACCGAGCAGCGGCCAGCAATGCGCGTCTACGATCCGGGCCGCCTGGCGCAACAGTGCTTCCGTTTCGCGCGGGTAAAGCTCTCGTTGTAAAGGAGAAGTAACTTTGGCCGCCCCGGTAAAGCCGGGAAAGAATTGCGGCGACCCTTTGACAGGTTTGCGCGAGCGAAAGTGCGCGAGCAGTTCAGCCGGCGAGAGCTTGGCGAATTGCGGACCCAGACGCGCGGGTTGGCGATCCAACTCATCGAGCTGGACGCGCTCGCTTTTCAGCTCCTGCGATTTGCGCCAGCGACTCTTTACTTCCAGCGCCGCGGTCCGCGCATCGACCTCTCCCCGCAGCATGCGCTTGATTTTGGAAATGATGGACATCGATTAGAGAAACCAGAAGGGTAAAGGGGAAGCCGGGAAAGGGCAAACGGCGGGAGGACGAAGCATTTTCCATTTTTCATTTCTCATTGTTGACGTCGGAAAGGCTTCTGCTCGCGACTTCAATGGCCTAATGAAAAATGTCAAATGAAAAATGGAAAATGATTCCGGCTTCCCCGCCTACGTCTTACCCTCTCTTTCCAATAACGCATCAAGGATCCGATCTGCGGCATGTCCGTCCCAAAGCTCGGGAGTCAGAAGGGCGGACTGATCGGGGGGATTGTCCAAAGCCTGATTAGCGGCGGCGACGATTCGGGCCGGGTCCGTACCGGCAAGGGTATTTGTGCCGTGCTCAACAGTAATCGGCCGTTCAGTATTCTCGCGCAGTGTGATACAGGGAATTTTGAGCACGGTGGTTTCTTCCTGAATCCCGCCGGAATCGGTCAACACCAGGCGCGCGCCGCTTAAGAGTTGCAGAAAATCCGAATAACCGAGCGGAACTGTCAGGCGCACGTTCGTCCGGGCCGCCCTTTCCTCCAGTCCCAATTCCGCGATCATCTTCAAAGTTCGCGGATGGACCGGAAAAACTACCGGCAGCCGCTTGCCGATCTCCTCGAGCGCGTCGAGGATGCCGCTAAAGGTTTGCAGTTCATCAACGTTCGAGGGTCGATGCAGCGTGAGCACCGCATAGTCCTGCTGGTCCAGGCCAATCGTCTCTCTGATTGTTGATTTAGACGCGAGGGGAAGATGCTTCAACAGCGAATCAATCATGATGTTGCCGACAAAGCGAATGCGCTCCTGAGGAATTCCCTCGGCCAGCAAATTAGCGTCGGCATCGCGTGATGGGGTCAGCAGCAATTCGGCAATCTGATCGGTGAGCACGCGATTGATCTCTTCCGGCATGCGGCGATCGCGGCTGCGCAAACCGGCTTCGACGTGCGCGACTTTCACATTTAGCTTGGCACAGACCAGAGCGCAGGCCACAGTCGAATTTACGTCGCCCACCACCACCACCCAATCAGGCTTTTCAGCAATCACGTAGGGCTCAAAGGCGCGGATCAACTCTGCCGTCTGGACCGCGTGACTGGACGAACCAACACCCAGATCGACGTCAGGCTCTGGCAATTCCAGGTCGCGAAAAAACGCTTCCGACATCATGGCGTCGTAATGTTGTCCGGTATGGACGAGGATTGATCGAAAGTCAGCGCGGCGGCGGTTCATCGCCTCGACCAGGGGCGCAACTTTCATGAAGTTGGGACGGGCGCCGGCGACGTTGATGATCTTTAACATCACTCAAGTTTAGGGTTTCGAGTTTGGAGTTTCGAGTTCCCTGGCCCGAAACTCGTAACTCGAAAGCACCTTTTAAAGTCTGATTATCCGGGCCCGGCTGCCGCGCCGCACATCGCCATTCAACGCGTTGCGCGTGTCGATCACCAGCGGGGCCAGGCTCACCACTCGTTGATAGTCAATCTGGCTATGATCGGTAACTATGACCACGCAATCGGCCGCGCGAATCGCTTCATCGCTGAGCCCGACCGACGAAAGCGGCTTGCCGCCGCCTTCGGTATGGGCGTCGTCAAAACTGATCTTCGCGACGAACGGGTCGTGATAAAAGACATCGCAGCCTTTGCTGCGCAACCGGTCAATGATCGAAAGCGCCGGGCTTTCGCGCACGTCGTCAATGTCACGTTTGTAAGCCACGCCCAGCACGAGCACACGCGCGCCGTTCATGGATTTACGATCGTCGTTCAATCCGTCCGACACGAGCTGGATTACATGCTCAGGCATGCGCGAGTTCACTTCTTCAGCCAGTCCGATAAAACGCGAATCAAAGCCGTGCTGTCGCGCTTTCCACGAAAGATAATGTGGATCGAGCGGAATGCAATGACCGCCGATGCCGGGGCCGGGATAGAACGGCATAAAGCCGAAGGGCTTGGTGGCCGCCGCGCGAATTACTTCCCAGGTATCGATGTTCAAGGCGTAGCAAAGGCGCGCCATTTCGTTGGCCATGCCGATGTTGACCGCGCGAAACGTATTCTCCAAAAGCTTGGCTGCTTCCGCCACCCGGGCCGAGCTGACTGGGTGTACGTCTTTCACAATCTGCGAGTACAGGGAAGTCGCCACTTCAGTTGAATCGTCGGTCACGCCCCCGACCACCTTGGGGATGTTGTGCGTTTGAAATTCCGGATTGCCAGGATCGACGCGTTCGGGTGAGAACGCCAGCAGAAAATCCTCGTCGAGTTTCAAACCCGTTTCCTGAAACATAGGCATCAGGACTTCGTCGGTCGTGCCGGGATAGGTAGTCGATTCAAGGATGACCAGCTGGCCGCGGCGGAGCCGCTTCTTAATCTCCTCGGCGGCCGCCAGAATAAAAGAAACATCCGGCTCCTTGGTTTTTCTGAGCGGCGTCGGCACGCAGATAATAATCGCGTCGCACTCCTTCAGCTCGCCGAAATCTGTTGTGGCCCGCAGCCGGCCCGCCTCTACCGCGTCTTTGATAAGAGATTCGTCAACGTCGCTTATATAAGTCTCGCCGGCATTGATGATTTCGGCTTTGCGGCCATCGACTTCGAATCCGGTTACGCTGAACCCATTGCGCGCGAACTCGGTCGCCAGCGGCAAGCCGACATAGCCCAGCCCCACCACCCCTACACGCGCACGTTTACCCTTAATTAGATCGGTGATTTCGTTTTTGATCATGAACGTTCCCGTCAAATTGAAGTACAAATCATAAAGGCAGGAAGCGGCAATTCCTAATGCGGTTGAGCCTAAGTGAGCGTTGCGGCGGGTGTCAAGGAAGCGGTTGGTTTGCAACGGCTTTGCCCAAAAAGTCACCGGCTGTTCGAAGCGGTGGTCCACTGGAGCGTCTGAGATCGGCATTCGTTTGTGTTGCTTCGTGAGATTTCGTGTAATTTCGTGGATCGTGTGCTTAGGTTTGGCAGCCATACGATCCACGAAATCACACTAAGCGACACGAAATAAGAGTTTTTCTGCGCAAAGCCGTTCGCAACCAAAGCCGCTTACTCGACAGAATCTCGGATTCCGGGATTTGCCAAAAGACTCTGGAAGCAGATAATTAGTCTCCCAAAAGCACTGCGTTCAGCAAGGCGACGACCGTATTTAATTCAGGGAAGGTAGCAACATGGAAGACTTCGAAAAACTCGGGACCTTTTATCTGGGACGTCCTTATGATTTGAAAACGAAAAAGCCGAAAGATGGCCTGTTGCTTTACGATTCGAAAGACCTGCTGACCCATGCCGTTTGCGTGGGCATGACCGGCAGCGGGAAAACCGGTTTGTGTCTGGATCTGATCGAGGAAGCAGCTATCGACGGGATTCCTTCCCTGATCATTGACCCGAAGGGCGATCTGGCCAACCTGCTGCTGACATTTCCCGCGCTCAACACGGAAGATTTTGCTCCGTGGGTGAATGAGGAAGACGCCCAAAAGAAAAACCTTTCAATTCCCGAATTCGCGGCGCAACAGGCTGAGACCTGGAAGAAGGGTTTGGCCGATTGGGGACAGAGTGGAGATCGAATCAAGCGGCTGCGCGACGCGGCCGACTTCCGCATCTACACGCCCGGCAGCAATGCGGGTTTCTCAGTTTCGATCTTGAAGTCATTCGGCGCGCCACCGCAAGCGATCCGCGAAGACAGCGAGTTGCTGACTGAACGGGTCAACACCACCACTACCAGCCTGCTCGGCCTGCTCAGCATCGATGCAGATCCGCTCAGGAGCCGCGAACACATTCTGATTTCCAACATCCTCAGCCGGACCTGGGCCGAAGGAAAAGATCTCGACATCGCGGGCCTGATTCAACAGATTCAGTCGCCGCCGATGACCAAGGTCGGCGTGATGGACATCGAGTCGGTCTTTCCCGCAAAAGACCGTTTTGAGTTGGCAATGTCGCTTAATAATCTTCTCGCCGCCCCCGGCTTCAGCAGTTGGATGGAAGGTGAGCCGCTCGACATGCAACAGATTCTGCACACTCCGGAAGGCAAGCCGCGAGTGGCGATTTTTTCGATCGCCCATTTGAGCGACGCCGAGCGAATGTTTTTCGTGGCGCTACTGCTCAATCAGGTTTTGGGCTGGATTAGATCCCAGTCAGGCACCACCAGCCTCAGGGCCGTGCTCTACATGGATGAAATCTTTGGTTACTTTCCGCCGGTGGCGAATCCGCCTTCAAAACTGCCGTTGCTAACGCTACTCAAACAAGGCCGCGCTTTTGGACTTGGCGTTGTCCTGGCGACCCAAAACCCGGTCGATCTGGATTACAAAGGTCTGGCAAACACCGGCACCTGGTTTATTGGAAGGCTGCAAACTGAACGCGACAAGGCTCGAGTGTTGGAGGGACTGGAAGGAGTTGCCGGCGGCAGCGGAATTAAGTTCGACCGCCAGGAAATGGAACAGACTTTGGCCGGACTGAGTAACCGAATATTTCTGCTGAACAATGTTCACGAAGACGGGTCGGTGGTATTCGAGACTCGCTGGGCAATGTCCTATCTGCGCGGACCGCTCACTCGCACCCAGATCAAGTCGCTGATGGATCCGGTCAAGGCCGCTGCTGCCGGGGTGGGCGTTGCGCAAGCGGCGAGCGCGTCAGCAGGCGCGGCTCCGCAAGCGGCGACGCCGGCGCCTCCGCCGGCGGCTGCTCCTAAGAGTTCGGGCTCGGATCGTCAGCCGGTATTACCACCTGAAATCTCGCAGTATTTCATTCCGGTTCGCGCTGCCGAACCGGCCGGCGCCAGTATCGTCTATCTCCCAACCGTACTCAGCACTGCGCAAATACGCTTCGCTGATAAGAAGACCGACACAACCCGGGACCTGACAGTGGCGGCGCAAATTTCCGCCGGCGTCGTGACGCTGGATTGGGAAAACGCCACTCCGGTTAACCTGGCTATGGAGGATCTCGAGAAGTCACCTGTCGAGAATGCTCAATTTACGGAACTGCCTGAGGCGGCCGGAAAACCCAAAAATTATGACAAGTGGCAGAAGGACCTGGCCGCTTGGCTTTATCGGAGTCAGAAACTCGAATTGCTGACCAGCCCCAGCCTGGGTCAGACTTCAAACCCGGATGAATCAGAGCGCGATTTTCGCATCCGGCTGCAACAGGCCGCGCGTGAGCGGCGTGATCAGGCGGTCGAGCGTTTGCGGCAAAAGTATGCGCCGAAGATCGCTGCTCTTGAAGAAAGAAAGCGACGCGCCGAACAAGCAGTCGAGCGTGAGGCGGAACAGGCCAAGGGTCAGAAGATGCAGACGGCCATCTCGTTTGGCGCCACGCTGCTTTCATCTTTCCTGGGCCGCAAGACGATCAGCCTGACTTCGTTGGGCCGGGCCACCACGGCGGTGCGAGGCGTCGGGCGTTCCATGAAGGAGAGTGAAGATGTGGGCCGGGCCCAGGAGACGGTCGGGGTGATCAATAGCCAACTTACCGATCTCGATGCGCAGTTCAAGACCGAGACTGACGCGATTGAGAAATCCGGCGATCCGCAAACGGAGGTTCTTGAAACCGCCACCATGAAACCAACCAAAGCAAATATCACAATCAAGTTGCTGACTCTGGCCTGGGCTCCCTATTGGCGCGACGCTCAGGGACAAACCAAACCGGCGTGGGAATAGCACAACGCGGAACAACTCCCGCGTTTCAGGGAAACGCATGACAGCGCGCCAACTTATCGTTGTAGCCTGCATTTACCTGGTCGAGTTGGTTGCCGTGTTCTATTTCATGCGGGCAACTTCGCACCGAGTCCTGGGGGCCCTGGCCGGAGGAGCAGCGGCCGGTTGTCTGGGAATGGGCGCTGTCGCACTCGGCAATATGTTGTGGTGGTGGCGCGTGCCGATCTCCCCGACACCAGCCTTCCTTTCGCTCTTCTACCTCGGGTTCACCATCTCAGTTACTCCAATCTACCTCGTTACCTGGCGGCTGGCCCGCCGGTTTGGGTGGCGTGGGCTCGCGGTGTTCATTGGCATCGTGGCGATCATTGGCCCGCCACGGGATTATCTGATCGCGTCGATGTTCCCGGAATGGATGGTTTTTGGACCGGGTGTCGTACCCATACTTGCAGACGCCGCGACCTATGTCGGAATTGTATCTTTGGGCCACGGGGTAATGCGGTTGATCGCCGGCCCTTCATCTGAGGACCGGTTACGCAATGAATCTTGATCCCGATCCACAACGCGCGTGTCTGATGAAACTGCTTCGTCTTCGATGAAAAGACTCCGGCGGAATGTGATTTCGACGTGGGAGGCCTCAACAAGAGCGAACGCGTGAGCGGAAATCTAGAATAATGCCGCCGTCGGTGCGAGCCTCAAGAATGAACAGGATTTACGACGTAGCAGTGATCGGCGCTGGCGTGTTTGGCGCCTGGACGGCCCTGCAACTAAGCCGAGCCGGAAAGAGGGTGGCCCTGTTCGACGTTTACGGACCGGGCAACAGCCGCTCAAGTTCCGGTGACGAGTCGCGCATCATGCGCATGGGTTATGGCGCGGATGAGATTTACACGCGCTCGGCGCTGCGTTCGCGGCAACTCTGGCAGGATTTGTTCGATCGTGTTAACGAGCAGCTCTTTCATCAGACCGGTGTGCTGTGGCTGGCGCACGAAAACGATCCTTACCCTTCGAAGACTGCCGAAACTCTGGCGAAGCTCGGGATTCCATTTGAGAAGCTGACGCGCGGTGAAGTTACCAACCGTTACCCGCAGCTCAAAGTCGAGGGAATCTCCTGGGCGATGCTTGAGCCAAATAGTGGCGTGCTTTCCGCGCGACGCGCCGTCGAGGCCGTCGTGAACGAAGGAATGCGAAACGGCGTCGAATATTTGCAGGAAGCAGTAAGTGGCACGGGCGTCCCGCCCGTGACTCACGCGCGAGATGCGCGTGCCACAAAACAGAAGCTGAACCATGTCAAGACCGTGAGTGGCCAACGCATCTCGGCCTCTCAATATGTCTTCGCCTGTGGGCCGTGGCTGCCAAAGATTTTTCCCGAGGTATTAGGGGAGCGAATTCGTCCGACGCGCCAGGAAGTTTTCTACTTCGCACCACCAACCGCGTCCCGAGATTTCGCCGCGCCAACGCTGCCTACCTGGATCGACTTCAAAGACGAAGCCTATGGTTTGCCGGATGTAGACGGACACGGCGTCAAGATCGCGATCGATCGCCATGGACCAGCGTTCGATCCTGAAAGCGGCGATCGCACCGCGACTGCCGAAGGACTGGCCGAGGTTCGTGCTTATCTCGCGCGCCGTCTGCCCGCTCTAAAGAACGCGCAGGTCATTGACGCGCGTGTCTGCCAGTACGAGAACACTTCGAACGGCGACTTTCTCATCGATCTTCATCCGAGTTGGGAAAACGTTTGGCTGGTGGGTGGTGGGTCAGGCCACGGTTTCAAGCACGGCCCCTTCGTCGGCGAATACGTCGCCGCCAGGATTGACGGCACCCAGGACGGAATCGAGCCGCGCTTTAGTTTGGAGACAAAAAGTCGGGATGCGAAACGCGCGGTCTACTAGAAATCTTGTCGGAATCGTTCGCGCTCAGCTTCCCGCGGCGCCTACGGCGAGTTCTTCTGCTTCGGCCTGGCGTTTAACGATTACGAGCGTAATGTCATCAGCCGCGGGCGTGCCCTGGCAGAATTTTGTCAACGCGGATTCGATTCGGTCCCGTATGCCGCCCGCCGATGCATCCATGTTGCGGGCTACTACCTCATACAGTCGGGTGGGGCCAAATTCTTCACCGGCCGGATTAACTGCCTCAGAAACGCCGTCGGAATAGATCACCAAAACGTCACCGGGATACAACTTTGTTCGTCCTTCCCGAAAATCAGCGTTGGGCATAATTCCGAGCGGCAATCCGCCGGAAGCGAGCTGCTCCATGGTGCCGCCGGTGTGCACGATAAGCGGTGGGTTATGGCCGGCGTTGAGGAACGAGAGCGTGCCGTTCTTGGGATCTAATTGCGCATAGAAAAGGGTCACGAACCGATTAGCTGGAATACTGTCAACCAGGTAGCGGTTGACTGCGCTGATCGTCTTGACCAGGGAGTCGTGAATGTCGGCCTGAGCATGGATGGCGGCGTGCAGAGACGACATTAGCAAGGCGGCGGCCGTTCCTTTCCCGGAAACATCGCCCAGGGCTACGACCAGTTTGCCGTCTTCCCGCTGGATGAAATCGTAATAGTCCCCGCCGATCTCGTAACAGGGGAAACTAATTCCCTGCAATTCATAACCGGCAACGATAGGCGCGGTGGCCGGCAAAAACCTCTGCTGGATCTCGCTGGCAACCTGTTGCTCGCGCTCGAGGCGTTCCCGCTCAATCTGCTCTTCAGTCAAGCGCGCATTCTCGACGCGGATGGCCGCCACCGAAGCGAGCGTGGTCAGCACCTTCAGATGATCTTCGGTGAAACGGCCGTCAGCCAGGGGCGAGTCGGCATAGATAATGCCGAAAACGTTTGCGCCCACGCCGAGAGGCACTGCGAGCACTGAACGTACGCCTTGCAGCATCACCGTGCCGCCGGCGAAGCGCGGATCGGCCTGGGCATCTGAAGTCAAAACCGACTTGCCATTGGCGACGACTTCGTCGATAACCGAACGGCTGATGCGAATCTCGCCGACCTCGCCCACGCGATCGCGGAGGCGCGCGACGGCCACTTTCAATTCCGGGTTCTTGTCGTCGCGCATCATGATCATGCAGCGATCGGCGGGCACAGCCTCAAACGTAAGGGCGACAATCTGCTCGAGAGTTTCGTTCAACGTCACCGACGCCAGCAACGCCACGCCTACCTTGCTGATCAAGGCCAGCAGATCGGATTGCTTAGCAGCCTCGTGATGTTGGGCGGATTCTTCGGAGAGAGAGCGCGCGCCCTCGATGGCTTCGAACAGGCCCGAGGTGGTGCGATCGGCGGACGAGAGCGCAATCGTCGCTTCCGGAATCGACGACGAGTTGTCCGTAATCATGGTCGCGCCGCTGCTCAGCGGAAACGCGCTGTCGTTGAAAACTATTTCCGTCTCGCCAATCTGGATGCGCCCGCCGCGCGAGAGAGTAATCGGCGTCTCGACAATCGAGCCGTTGTAGAGCGTGCCGTTGGCAGAACCCAGATCCTGGAGAAAGTACTCGTCGCCTTCGTTGCGGACCTCTGCGTGCACGCGCGAGGCAAAGGGATCGGGAATACACAAATCGTTGCGAGCAGAACGCCCAATCGTGACTCGCAGGCGGCTGATCTGAAAATGCTCAGCAGCGCGGTCGGGGTATTTGACGATTAGTTCAGCCATCGAATTTGTCTGGAATTCAAGCTTTAACTTATGCGAATAGGCAGCAAACTAAGATTGAATTCTGAACCAGGAACGCTTTCGTCATGTCTGCGCGCCCTGGGGACGCGCCTTGCGCGGCGCCGCGACGACATGCGCCGTAGTTTCCCGGACTACGACCGTGTTCGCGATAAAGTCATGCAACGAGCGGCCGGTCGGCATTACCGTAACGATTAAAAAACCCAAACCAAAAGGCAGCAGCGACAGGGGATATCCTACAAAGTGACGCAGGAGCGCCCAACCAATTCCCGGCGGCCCCCCGTGCATGCGCTCAATCCGCAAACCCGTAGTCCACTTTCCCACTGTCTTACCGGTGAGGCCGGCGAGAATTCCGAGATCGAGCACCGCCACCACAAAGGTAATTAGAATCCCTATTTTTTCGGCGCTGCCGCCGGCCATGCGGGCGCCCCCGCCCATCAAACGGGCCACCATGGTACTGAAAGTCAGGATCAGCGCCAGCAAGATATAGTCGATCAACAGGGCTCCGCAACGCAGGGCAAACGGCGCCCGGTAACGCACCCGAACCCGCTGCTCTCCCCGGCGCTGCGGCGGGCGCGCCGGTTTTGAAGTCTGGGTGGCTGGGGTCATAGGGGATTCCATTTTTGAGTTTAGACTTTTGATTGAAGATTTTTGGTTACAGTCTTGGCCGGCCTGCTTCGATTTTCCGGAGCGAGGTCAGACTCTAAATCAAAAATCTAAAATTGCAAATCCAAATGTGGCACGCGCATCCTGCGCGTGACTTCACCAGCGCGACGCTCTTCCCACTTTATGATTCACGGGTGCCACTCGCTATCCCACGAGAAAATGCAAAGTCGTCTCGCCCATCTTGATCCGATCGCCGCTGTCGAGCGCCCGCGGTTGCCGAGGTTCGAGCCGGATGATGTCATTGATCACCGTGCCGTTAACTGAGCCCAGGTCCTCGACCAGGAACGCATCGCCTTCGCGCCAGATGCGCGCGTGGCGGCGCGAGACTTTGGTTTGCGGATCAAAGCGGGAAAGATCCACTTCCGGAAAAATGTTCGAGAGCGGATCAGTCCGGCCCACAAGGTTACTGTCCTTTTGCAAAAGGAACGACGCATCCAGCTCGGTCGTGCCGGCCACGATTAGTTTTGCCGTCGACCGCACGGGAGTTAGATTCGCGCCGGACTCGCCACCCGCCAGCGGCTGGCGCGAGCCACAGTGAGCGCAGAAAATATCGTCCGCTGCGATCCGGCCGCCGCAGAATCCGCAGAAAACAATCGCCACTCGGACCGTTTCGCCACCCAACTCATAGGCCGGCGCGCCGTAACTGACCTGGCCGGTGCGCAACTTCTCCAAATGCCCGTTGAGCACGTCCCGCATCTCGGCGCCTGATTGGAAGCGATGTTCGGGTTTGTATTCAACCGCCCGCGTCAGGATCCGTTCCATCTCAGCCGAGAGCGCCGGGTTGATCTGGCGAGGCCGTGGATTTTTGGCAAAGTCGAATATCAAAAGCGGATTGTCCTGCGGGTCTGAGCCGGTCAACAGGTGAAACATCGTGGCGCCCAGGCTGTAGATGTCGACGCGGGCATCGCCCTGCCCGCTAAACAGCTCGGGCGGCGCATAACCCATCGTGCCAACCGCGGTCACGCCCTTTTCTTTCTTGTTCACCCAGCGGGCAATGCCGAAATCAATCAGCATGATGCGGTTGTTGTTGCTGTCGATCATCAAGTTGGCGGGCTTGAGATCGCGATAGATGATTGCCTGTGGGCGCGTGTGCAGATAGTGCAGCACGTCCGCGACCTGAATTCCCCACTCGGTTACGGTCAGTTCATCGACCCGACCGCCCGGCGCATTCCGCAGCCGCGAGGACAAATCACTGCCGGGAATGAATTTCATTACCAGATAAAAACGCTCGGAGTTGTCGTCGTAAAAGTAGTCATAGACCGTAGGAATCGAAGGGTGCTCGAGCTCGGTCAGCAGCAGTGACTCGCGTTTGAAGTCGGCAATGGCCTTTTCGTGCTGCGTGTCGTCGAGGTGAGACTCAATCATCTCCTTCACCGCGCGCGCTGCTTCACCGAGGTTGCGGTCCTTGGCAAGATAAACCGCGCCCATGCCGCCGCCGCCGATCCGGCGCACGATTTCATAACGGCCGTTCAGCACCTTGCCGGTGCTAAGGGTTTTCGGCTTGCCTCCCTTCTTGGCGGGAGTGTCAGCTCGCGAAGTCTTCAGTGACAAGTCTTCGCTCGCAACGACTTCGCCCGTCACCGCAGGTTCTTCTTTAATTTCGTCAGGAGAGTTCCAGGTGCTGCCATCCGCGGCCGGCTGTTGAGAGTAGTCAGAGACTACTTCATGCTCACCGGTAACCACCTCGGCTTCTTCAGCCGAGGCAGACTGATCAGCAGCCACGGGGGCATCCTCCTGCTTTTGAAAAGCCCCGCAGTTGCCGCAAAAGTTTTCGTCGGGCCCAATCTCGGCGCCGCATAGGTTACAGTGAGTCATTTCACAATTACTGGAGGTGCTAAAGCCGGGAGGATCGCCTCAATCTAAATCGGACGCTTGGATTCCTTCTTGGTAATGCGAAAGCGCAGGAAAGTTTTCCCCACGATGATCTCGTCGCCGTCCTTTAATGGGTGGCGCTCGCCGGAAACCAATCGATGTCCGCGATTCACAAAAGTTCCGTTCGTCGATCCCAAATCCTCGATCAAATATTGTCCGTCACGCACCGAAATACGTGCATGTCGCCGCGACACCTTCGCCTCGGGATCATCGGTATCCAGGTCGACATCCGGAAACACGCCGCCGTCGGCATCCCAGCGACCGATGTTTGCTTCCTGGTCACTCAAGGGAAACTGTTTGCCGGCCGAAATGCCGCGCTCGATCACGAGGGTGGCGTGCGCTTTATGGTCAACGGCCAAAGGCGCCGAAGTCTTCTGCTCTGAAATTGCTGAAGTCGGGGGGGCCGCCCCGGACAGGCTGGCTTTGGCTTTCTCCGGAAGGCGGCCCTCGGATCCGTTGTTTTTGGCTCGCGGAGGACTTTCACCGGCTCCTCCTCCCAGCCACAACGCGGTTCCGCATTCGTCGCAATACCGCGACCCGGTCGGGTTTCCGGTTCCACACCTCTCGCAAATAGTCATCGCACCAGGGTCCTCACGCACACACTCCGAACTTCCGAGCAGGCGCGGGAGTGTATCTTAACGCGAAACAGTTAAGCGCGCCAACGCCCTTGATTGGCCGTTCAGGCTACAGGTAAGAACCGGCGCCCGGGACCCGGCAGCGGCGAAATTCGACGAATTGTCGTGTCAGTCCGAGTGGATCGAAGTGGCCCAATCCGAGTCTCTGCGGGTTTCAGTAGACCTGCAGTTTTCGCTTATAATTCATTGCTCAGGCGCGATTTCTTTGAAACCGGGCGCGTGATTTCTACGTAAAAACATCTTCGAGCGCGAACTATCGTTACGCGCGGCGGCTAATCAGATACCGGAATAGTCCCGGCCCAACTCAAAAAGACTAACGTAAGGATTCGAAATTCAATGGCCCTCAGTAGAAAGAAAAAAATCATTATCAGCGTCGCCGCGGTCGCGGTCCTGGCGCTGGTTGTCATAATCAGTGTGCTGGCGACTCGGCAGGACCAGGCCGAGGTTACCACCGTCAAAATCGATGTGCGTCCCGAGTTGCGGTCGACGGTTACAGCCTCGGGCGAGGTGCGCCCGATTCGCTATATCAAGCTAACCAGCGAGGTCCAGGGCCGCATTCAGGAGATTTATGTGAACGCCGGCGATCTGGTTACCAAAGGCCAATCCCTGGTGCGCATCGATCCGACGCAGCTGCAATCCAACCAGGAAGCCCAGTTTGCCGCGACGCAGGCGTCGATCAGCGATGTGCAGAACGCGCGCAATGCAGTAGCTTCTGCGCAACAGTCTTTGGTGGTCGCCGAAGCGGCCGTCTCTCAGGCAAGGCAGCAGACCGTCAGTGCCGAGATCGATGTGAAAACCGCCGAGCGCGAACTCAAGCGCGCCACCAATATGGTGGAGTCCAATGTAATCTCACGCTCAGAGTATGACGCCGCGCGCGATCGTTACGATCAAGCCAAGGCCAAGCTGCAATCGGCGAACATCGCCGTCAAGGAAGCAGTGGAACGGGCGAACCAACAACGGGTCGCGATGCAGGAAGCCAGAACCAGTGTGAAATCCAGCGAGCAGCGCGCGAACCAGCAACAGGCTCTGTTGCGGGGTCAGTCGAGCCAGCGCGAAAAAGCGACGCAGTACTCGCCGCTCAACGGCGTGGTCGCCGATATTCCCACGCGCGTCGGAGAATTCGCGGTTGCCGGATTATCCACGACGCCGCTCATGACGATCGCCGACATGTCTACCATCAACGTTGAGGTCAATGTCGACGAGACCGAAATTTCAAACGTCGAAGTGGGTCAAACCGCCAAGGTCAAAGTGGACGCGTTGGGCGAGAAGGAGATTGTCGGGGTGGTGACGCTAAGGAACCCGCTGGCAATTGCTAAGTCGGACACCACCGGCGGTTTGTCGAACCGCGTCAACGTTCAGGAAGCCAAAGAGTTCAAAGTAACACTTGAGCTAAAGGACTTCACGGATGAAGAGCGCGCCAAGCTGCGTCCGGGCATGAGCGCCACGGCCACTATCACCACCAAAACCAAGAACAATGTTATTGCCGTGCCGCTGCAGGCGATCGTGGAAAAACCGGCCGCCACGCCAAGTCCCGGGCCAACGCTCGCAAGTAGCGCCCCGACTCCTCAAGGCGAAAAGCTGAAAGACCAAAAAGGCGTCTACATCCTCGATAAGAACAACAAGGTGAAGTTTGTCGAGGTCACCACCGGCATTACCGGCGAGTCGGACATCGAGATTACCGCCGGACTGCAAGCCGGATCGGAAGTCATCACCGGACCAAGCCGCGTCTTGAAGACTCTAAAAGACGGAACCAGTGTCAAACGGCAGGCGCGCGGCGCGGCCGGGGCGAATGCCAACGCCGGTGGAGGACGTTAATGACCGAAGCGACCGTCGCCACCTCGGAAACATCTTCCGGCGTAGACGTTCAAGCCCAGTCGCCCGCTATCGACGGCAAGCTGGATCTGCTGATCGCCATGCGTGACATCTGGAAGACCTATGATATGGGGGCTGAGAAAGTTCATGCCCTTCATGGCGTTTCCTTTGATGTGCGGCGCGGCGAGTACCTGGCCATCACCGGCCCGTCAGGCTCAGGCAAGTCGACTTTGATGAACCTGATCGGCTGTCTCGATACGCCTTCACAGGGACAATACTGGCTGAACGGAAAGAACGTTTCCGAAATGGACGACGATGAGCTGGCGCGCATTCGCAACCAGGAAGTCGGCTTCGTTTTTCAAACCTTTAATTTGCTGGCCCGCGCCACGGCCCTGCACAACGTCGAATTGCCGCTGATTTATGGCGGCGTCCCCGGTGCCAAGCGGCGTGAAATGGCGACGAAAGCGCTCGGCGCAGTCGATCTCACCGACCGCATGACGCACCGGCCCAACGAGCTTTCCGGCGGACAGCGCCAGCGGGTGGCCATCGCACGCGCCCTGGTCAACCATCCGTCGATTCTGCTGGCTGATGAACCGACTGGCGCGCTGGACACGGCGACCAGTTACGACATCATGAACTTGTTCGAGAAGCTGCATGAAGCCGGCAACACTATCATCCTCGTCACGCACGAGCACGACATCGCCGCGCGCGCGCACCGGATTATCTCGATTCGCGACGGATTGATCGAAAAGGACGAGCAGGTAAGGTAGGGTTGAGGGGGGCGCCCCTGAACCGCTCAGCAGTTGGAAGTAGATTTTCAAGCCAGGCTTCGTATGGAATTCAATGAGGCTGCGTCTGACCGGTCAAGTACCGCGGCGCAGCCTCTCGACTTTGAAATTCACTCGCGGCAAGCTGCTGCGTCTCTAATAAACGGCCGGCGTTTTTTCGGCTTGACCTTCAAAATATCTGAGACCGTCCCGCGTCTGGTAATTAACTGATGTCCCTGGCTCTAAACAAACCCGAGGTGATCCAGGTTCCCCGACGTGGGTTGCGAAACACTGTCGGACGGATAGCGACGCTCTGGGAGGCCTTTCGCGTGGCCGCGGCCAGTCTGCGCCAGAACAAGCTACGGACTGCGCTGACCCTGATCGGGATCATCGTGGGCGTGACCGCGGTGATTGCGGTAGTGACTATTATTAAGGGCCTGGATCAGACGGTCGCTTCAACCTTTTCTTCACAGGGCTCGACCGTCTTCACAATTTCCAAACGGCCGCAGGTCATAACTTCGCGCGAGGATTTCGTCAAATTCAACAAGCGCAAGGACGTCGTCCGCGAAGATGCCGAAGCAGTTTTTAGATCCTGCACCGCCTGCTGGCGCACCGGCATCGCCGCCAACAGTTTCGAAATTGCCAAACACGGTGATCAAAAATTCGAGGGCGTGCGCCTGCGGGCGATTACACCAGCAGCGATGTTTGATATTGACGGGGTCACCATCGACGTGGGCCGCCTGTGGACTGAAACCGAAAGCTCTGCAGGCCGCGAAATTTGTGTGGTCGGACCCGACGTGGTGACCAACCTGTTTCCCGATCAGCCCCTGGATCGCGCGGTCGGCCAGGATATTTGGGTCGCCGGACACAGGTACACGATTATCGGGGTGCTTCAGGCGCTGGGAAAGATCTTCGGCAACTCGCGCGACAATGTCATTTACATTCCCTACACCAATTTCGAGAAAAACTTCGGGTCGCATATCTCGCTGGTTGTCTTTGTCCAGACACAGACCGCGCCCCAGCTCGAACAGGCCGAGGACCAGGCGCGCGCGATCATGCGCAACCGGCGCGGCAAGACTTTTCGCGACGAAGACGATGGGTTTGCGCTCGAGACTCAGGACGTCTTTCTGAATCTTTACAGCAGCGCAACTTCGAACATCTACATCGTGACGATTGGCGTTTCGGCGATTTCCCTGGTAGTGGGCGGCATCGTGGTTATGAATATCATGCTGGTCTCAGTAACTGAGCGAACCAAGGAGATCGGCATTCGCAAGGCAGTCGGCGCACGCCGCAAAGACATTCTGACGCAGTTTCTAATCGAGGCGGTTACCGTGACGGCGATTGGAGGTGTGCTCGGCGTCCTGAGCGGTTTCGGGGTGGCCTGGCTAATTGCTCTGCTGATCGGATTCCCGCTGCTTTTCAGCGCCTGGTCGGCGATCCTGGGCGTTACGATGTCGTCTCTGGTAGGAATAATCAGCGGTCTTTGGCCGGCGTGGCGAGCGGCAAAACTGGATCCGATCGAGGCTTTGAGAGCTGAGTAGCTCGTAACCCTCTCGCCGCCTGAGCCTGGAAGTCGAGCGCGTGAGGTCGACAGATCGAACCGCGAAGCGGTTGCGGCCCACAGCCCAACGTTGACGCGCAGCGGCTACGTTGGGTCAAAGCTAAGTAATCATGTCGCAACCCTGACAGGGTTGCGACTAAACTAATATCTCAGGTCCCCAGGGTAGCCGAAGCGGCAACCCTGGGCTCTGTGGCATCAACCGCTTCGCGGTTGAGAAGTTTCTGGATTTCTTATGAACTTCGCTGACGTTCGCGAATCCGCCTATATGGCGTTCGACACCGTGCGCACCAACAAGCTGCGCTCATCGCTCACGATCCTCGGGGTCAGTGTCGGCGTGATCACGGTGGTGTTCATGGTTTCAATCATACAAGGTCTGAACAAGGCCTTCGCCGAACAAATTGAAGCCCTGGGCTCAAACGCGATCTGGGCAACAAAGTTCGATCCCAGCTTTGGCCATCAGCCAAATTCTGAAGAGCTCCACCGCAAAGAGCTCACTATCGAAGACGCCGATGCGATCCGCCGGGAAGCGCCGTCCGTACTGAGCGTCTCGCCGATTTACCGGAAGATTGCGGAAACAGTTCGCTACGAAGACAAGCAGAGTGACACTCCGATTCTGGTCGGTGTCACGCCCTACTACGAGTTCACCCAATCAAGTTATGTGGGCCGCGGGCGCTTCGTCACCGATCTCGACGTGCAGGAGAAATCGAACGTCTGCGTCATTGGACAGGATCTGGTGCGCGCGCTCTTTCCTTTCACTGATCCGTTGGGAAAAGAGCTGAAGATTGCTGGCCGACCCTTTAAGGTGATCGGCGTGATGGAGCCGCTGGGAAACTTTTTGGGCCAATCGCGGGACAACTCTATCTTCATTCCGATTAGGACGTTCGAAAAATACTATCCCGAGCTGAAATTTCCCCAGGATGTTTTTGTAATCATCGTCCGACCCGTATCGCGTGCTTACGTAAAATCCGCGGTCGATGAGATGACCGACATTTTGCGCCGCCGGCGGCGAGTCCCGCGCGGTGCGCCGAACACCTTTGGCATCTCTTCACAGGACGCTCTGCTGGATGTCTACAATCAGCTTACCGGCGCGACTTATCTGGTGCTGACCGCAATTTCCTTCGTGGCTCTGATGATTGGGGGAATTGGAGTCATGAATATCATGCTGGTTTCAGTCACCGAAAGGACGAAAGAGATCGGTTTGCGCAAAGCCGTCGGCGCCACAAGACTAAACATACTCACCCAGTTTTTGATCGAGGCGGTGGTGCTTACGGCCATCGGTGGCCTGCTGGGACTCGGAATCGGCGAGTTGGCCAGCGTGCTGATGAATGCTTATTCGCCTCTGCCCGCGTTTGTCCCTGCGTGGGCCATCTTTGTGGGTGTCGGAATTTCCGCCGGCGTGGGAATTATTTTCGGATTGTGGCCGGCCTGGAAGGCGGCGCGGCTGGATCCAATTGAGTCGTTGCGGTACGAATAAAACTGACCTTTGACCTTTGATCTTTGGACTTTGATTTCTTGCGCTCGAACTCGATTCTTTCAAAGATCAAAAACCAAAGACCAAAGCACTAAGTACCGGCCCCCTGTAACTTAACGCCAGAGTCGGACGTATTAAATCCAGTGAAGCTTACCGAGATTCTCAAAGTTGCCATCGCGGCCATCTGGGCGCACAAGCTCCGCTCAGCGCTGACGCTGCTGGGTATGATTGTCGGCGTCACGGCTTTCGTGACCGTGGTCTCCCTGATTCAGGGTTTCAATGTCTACATTGACGAGAAGATCGCCGGAATCGGGGCCAAGTCGTTTTCCGTCCAGCGCTTTAATCCCTTCGAAGATTTCAAAGATACCGACACCATCGCAGCTGCCCAGCGCCGCAACAAAGACCTCACCATGGAGGACTACGAGTTTCTCAGAGAGCGCGCGACGCTCATCGGTAAGATCGGCGCCAAAGCCCGTGGCACACCGTCCGAGATCAAGCGTAACGATCAGGTGCTGGAAGACATTTTCGTGATTGGGGCCACCGCGAATACTGCCGACATTGACAACCGCAACATCGCGGACGGCCGCTTTTTTTCTGAGACCGAAGCTGATGGGTCGGCCCGGGTGGCGTACGTCGGCGCAGACATCTCTACCAAACTGTTTCCCGCCGGCAACCCCATCGGCGGAGAAATTTCCATCCGGGGTTTGCCTTACAAGGTAATCGGCGTCGAGGCGGTTAAGGGCACGGTCTTTGGAATTCCGCAGGATGCCTTCATCGTAATTCCGCTCAAGACCTACACACTCGACTTTGGTCCTTTAATCCGGCAACGTTCGCTTTACTTCACGGCCACTTCGCGAACGGATGAGACTTTTAACGACGCGGTTGAGGAAGCCAGATTTTTGATGCGCGCGCGCCGTCACCTGGGACCAAACGAGAAGGACAACTTTGGCATCGTCACGCCCGACGCGATTACCGGCCTGCGCGATCGAATCTTCGGCACAATCTTTCTGGTGGCGATTGCGGTTCCCGGAATTGCGATGATCGTAGGCGCCATCGTGATTATGAACATCATGCTCGTCTCAGTGACCGAGCGCACCAAAGAGATCGGCCTGCGCAAGTCGCTGGGAGCGCGCAAGCTGGACATCCTGAAGCAATTCCTGTTTGAAGCCGTGACGCTGGCCACAATCGGCGGGGCGGTCGGCATTTTTCTGGCGTGGATGGTGGGTAAGGCAGTTACCGCTTTGATTTTTCCAACTTATCTTTCGCTGCTGGCCATCCTGGGGGCGCTGGCGGCATCGGGGGGCGTAGGCATAATTTCCGGAATCGTTCCGGCCTGGAAGGCCGCGCGCATGGATCCAATTGAAGCGTTAAGAGCGGAGACCTAGGCGACCGGAGTAGGCGTCATGAAATTAATCAGAAGCGACATTCTCGAAAATCTCTGGCTGGCCCTGAACACGCTGCGCGCCAACAAACTCCGATCGTTTCTGACCATCATCGGCGTAATCATCGGCGTGGTGACGGTGATGCTAATCGCTTCGATTATCAGCGGGATTGATACCGCCTTCACCAAAGAGGTCGAATCCTTCGGCACCCGCTCGATGTACATCAGCAAATACAATCCGGGCATTCACGTCGGCCGGCTTTCGCGCGAAGAGCGCATGCGCAAGCCGCTGACGTACGACGATTCGATGGCCCTGGCAAAGTTGCCGACAGTAGAAATTGCCGTCCCTTTCCTGGAAATCACCAATAACTTTTTCGGCCAGAAGATCCTGGTGAGCGGCGGCGGTAAAACATCCGCGTCGGTCGCGCTGCAGGGCACTTTACCCGAATTCGAAAAGGCCGGCACGCAGGTGATTGCTGAAGGCCGCTTCTTTTCGCAGTTCGAAAACGATCAGAATCAGAATGTTTGCGTGATTGGCTCGAAAGTGGCCGATGACTTCTTTCCTTTTGGCTCGCCGATAGGCGATACGCTGAAGATTGGTTCTGAGGAATATCGTGTCGTCGGTGTGCTCCAAAAACGCGAACAGTTTTTGTTTAGCGGAGGCAGCGACGATCAAAACAATGTCGTCTACCTGCCGTACAACAACGCGCGCAAACTAAAACCGAACTCCGATGATGTCTATGTGCTGGCCGTGGCCAAGCCGGGCATGATGCAGGAAGCGATGGACCAGGTTACCGACACGCTGCGCGTCCGGCGCAATGTTCCTTTTGGAAATCCTGATAACTTTGGAATCGAAACCACTGCCTCTCTGATTAGCACCTTTCACTCGATCACCGGTGGCATCGCCATCGCGATGGTGGTGATTTCGTCGGTGGGCCTGATGGTTGGCGGCATTGGCGTGATGAACATCATGCTGGTTTCAGTGACGGAACGGACGCGGGAAATCGGAATCCGCAAAGCGATTGGCGCGCGTCGCAAAGACATCCTCTGGCAGTTCCTGATTGAAGCCATGACCCTGACGGGCTTTGGCGGATTTATGGGATTGGCAATCGGGTGGTTGCTGACCTTACTGGTGAAGCTAATCATGCCGTCTTACGTGCCCTTGTGGGCGCCGGCCGCAGGCTTTTTCGCCAGCGTGGGCATTGGCATGATCTTTGGATTATGGCCGGCCTGGAAAGCCGCGCGGCTGGATCCAATCGAATCGCTCAGATACGAATAACGTCAGAAGCCCGCGCGTCAGCAATCCCGACTTGTCGGGACTCCCTCACGGTCGGGCTTCTGACAGTCTTCGCTTACCGGCCGAAAATCGCGGCGCTCGCGATCCCAAAGATTGCGCGAATCAGGAATAACAGAATCACCACGCCCCAGGCCGCGCCGGAAGACATCTTCGCTACTTTCTTGAGTCCGATGGCCGCCAGAAATAATCCATAGAACCTCAGCACGTCGAACTGGCTCAGAATAGCGGTCAGGACCTTTGAAGAGTCCGCGCCCATAAACGCGCCGGGGTTGGTAATGAGCATGTGCTCAGGGTCTATCTGATCGGCGGCTTTCAGGAACAAGACCAGAATCGCGACAATGGTTCCGAGGATTGCAGGCGGAACCGACGAGTAAACCCAGACTGAGAGCGCCTGCTTGTAGCTGATAGTTCCGCCAAAGGCCATCACCCCCAGCAGGTAAAGCGCGGCCCCGGCCGCAATCCAAAACGGAACGCTCAGGGGAAACCCTGCTATTGCGATAGCTGTGCCGATCTTGAGCCCCAACTCTTTCTGTTCAGGGGTAGCGTTTTGGTTGCTTTGCGATTGCTCCATCTTGTCGCGGATATAACCGGTCATGTCTTTTCGCACAAACAGGACGGCCGTAACCACGCAGGTGAGCACCAACAGAATCAGGCCGGCGATCAGGAAGCGCGGCCGGCTGCGTAACGCTTCAAAAGTGCGGCCGGGCTCGAAAAAGATGCTGGTCAAAGTTTGCGGCGTCGACATCTCTACGGCCGGCGGCGCCGGCGTGGGAGCAAACGGCGGTGGTGGCGGTGCCTGAAATACCTGGTTGGGATCGCTCATGGTTTTCCTCCGATTTTCAGAAAGCAGCGAAACAAATGTCCGTCGAAATGAAATCGTTCTTACGCGGCCGGTTCGCGCGAGGTTTCAAAGCGGTCGGTCGTTACTTAAGGATTGCCGACACGACGCCAGCCGTCGTAATGCGGTACATCAAACCGATTAGCCAAACAAAGATTACGATACCGAATGATGCCAGCCAATGGATGCGCGCAACTCGGCGCAGGCCAAAGACTGCCAGAGCCAACCCATAAAACTCAAACAAGTCGAACGAGCTGAGCGCGACTACATATACCGGGAGTGGAAGACTTTCGACCGTGAATAGCGCTCCGAGGTTCGCGTGCACCACACCGTTGTTGCCGGTGACGATTGCCATGTTGGTTGTCGGCGGCCACAACCACAGCACAATCAAATTTACCAACAGCCAGATGACGATCACCGGCAAACTCGCATAAGTCCAGACCAGCACCGCCTGCAGGTACTTGATCTTGCTTTTGAAGAGCATCGCGCCCAGCCAGTAAATCAACCCTCCGAGGAAAAAACTCGCCAGCGTTATCACAACCAATCCACCAAAGCGCGTCACCAGACTAATCGTCAGAAAGGCCGGAGTCTGCTGCATTTTTAACGCCTGCTCTTTCTGCTGATCGGACATCCTGGCAGTTTGAGGCGAGATCTCCATCGCCGCCCGCGTCATCTGGGCATAATCAATTCTCGCCAGGTAGGCGAGGTTGTAGGTGACGAGGGCAATGACAATGATTGCGGCGGCTATTACAAAGCGCGCTGCCGCCGGCCCAAAGGTCGTCAGTTCGCGAAACGAATCAAAGACCCGGCCCGGTGCAAAGAAGATACTCGCGAGAGTTCTGATAATCGACAATGAAGGCTTCGTCGCCATTTGCAGTGTCGGTGGCGGCGGCGGCGATTGGAAGACCGCTGCGGCGGGCATGGTCATGGTCGGGCCGGGAGATTGCTCTGAGCGAACCAGAGTGGCGCCATCCTCCAGACAAAATCGCAAGGTGTCAGCGTACGTTCGATTACACGTGGGGCAGATCTTCATTGTGATTCGGCGTCGTTGCCTGAAAGTAATTCACACGCCAGGCTTTCAGATTCTCACCTTCAACAATCTCATTCACACCTGGCTTTAGCCAGGTGAAAAGGCGCCCAGCGGGGATCTGAAAACCGTTTAAACGGTTTCCCACTATCGTTTTGACCGCGGTCATCCGGCTGAAGCCAGGTGTGAATAAGACGGCGAACTTCTTTTGCGCAAAGATGACTTCGACGTGACTATGATCAAACAGTAAGCCCAGACATCGAGCGGCGCATCACTCGGTCGATACTTTGGGTTCGCCTGGCGGAGCGCTCTGATAACCCTCCACCCGAATACAAGCGACTGAATGGCCGGGACTGATTTCGCGCAACTCTGGATCGATTCGCGCGCATTCGTCAATAGCTATTGGACAGCGGGTGCGAAAGCGACAACCGGACGGCGGATTGCGCGAGGTAGGAACGTCACCCTTGAGAATAATGCGATCACGCTTAATCTGCGGATCGGGAACTGGAATCGCTGAAAGCAAGGCCTGCGTGTACGGGTGTAATGGCTCAGCATAAAGTCCCTGGGCGCCAGCAATCTCGACGATGCGTCCCAGATACATGACCGCCACGCGCGTCGAGATGTGTTCGACTACGGCAAGACCATGCGAAATGAAAAGATAAGTGAGCCGGAATTCTTTCTGCAGATCCTGCAAGAGGTTTACCACCTGCGCCTGCACCGAGACGTCCAACGCCGAGACCGGCTCGTCCGCCACAATCAGCTTTGGGTTGAGCGCGAGCGCGCGGGCTACGCCGATGCGTTGCAGTTGTCCGCCTGAGAACTCGTGGCTGTAACGCTTCATAAAGTCGGTATCCAGGCCGACTTTCCCGAGTAACCAGGCCACGCGTTCGCGCCTCTGCTCTTTGTTGCCTATCTTATGAATGATCAAAGGTTCGGCAATAATATCGCCGATCTTCATGCGGGGATTCAGCGAAGCGTTGGGATCCTGAAACACAATCTGCATCTCGCGTCGCAACTGGCGCAGATCGCCTTTGCCCATTGCCGTTACGTCGCGGCCCTCGAACTGCACGTCGCCTTTGGTGGGTTCAATTAGTCGGAGCAGGCAGCGTCCTACTGTTGATTTGCCACAACCGGATTCACCAACCAGCCCCAACGTTTCGCCGCGCAGAATTTCGAAAGAGACGCCGTCCACTGCGCGCCAGACATCGTCGCTATTCTCGACCGGAAAATGCTTTACCAGGCCGCGCACGCGAACGAGTGGGTGATTGTGGTTTTCACCGAATGTTGGCTTCGAACTAGTCATGTCGATATAAGGCCGATAGGACCTATTGGACCTACAACGATGCGCATGCGGCCACCGCCGGATCGAAAAGCACGCATCTTGCTGTCACTCCGCCACCAACTTCATAAAGCGGAATTTCGCCTTCCTTACAACGCGGCATGCGGTAGGGACAACGAGGCTCGAAATGACATCCCGCCGGCAACCGCGTCGGCTTGGGGACCGTGCCTTCGATTGTCTGCAACCGTTCGGCCTTGGCCACATGTTCCGCGGTCAGCTTGGGCACGGATCGCAAAAGGCCTTCGGTGTACGGATGCTTTGGCCGGGCGAACAGTTCATCGACGGGCGACTCTTCGACAATTCTTCCCGTGTACATCACGGCGACGCGATCGGCGACCTCCGCCACCACTCCGAGGTCGTGCGTGATTAGCAGGATCGCCAGCTCCCGGTTGCGTCGCAGGCCATTCAAGAGCTCGAGAATTTGCGCCTGGATTGTGACATCCAGCGCGGTGGTCGGCTCGTCGGCGATGAGCAATTTCGGATCACAGGCCAGCGCCATTGCAATCATGACGCGCTGGCGCATGCCGCCGGACAGTTGATGCGGATAATCGTCGGCGCGCAGGGCAGGATCGGGAATCGAGACTTCGCGCATCGCGTCAACGGCTGCCTGCCGCGCGGCTTTGCGCCCCAGGCGGCGATGCAAGCGCAGCGCTTCAGCAATCTGCTCGCCGACCGTAAAGACCGGATTAAGCGAGGTCATCGGATCCTGAAAGATCATCGCGATGTCGTTACCGCGGACGTCGCGCATCGCGGCATTCGAAAACTGCAACAGATTCTGGCCCTCGAAAAGAATTTCGCCGGCCACTATTTTTCCGGGTGGCGCAATCAGGCGCATGATCGAGAGCGCGGTCATCGACTTGCCGCAACCGCTCTCTCCCACCAACCCTAACAATTCGCCGCGGTCGAGATAAAAACTCACATCGTCGACCGCGCGCACCAATCCTTCGCGGCTTGGGAAGTGCGTGCTGAGATTCCTGACTTCGAGCAGGCGAGTCATGTTTTTTGCAAAAGGGTGAGAGCCGAAAAGACCCTCACCCTTTTTACTCTTAACCTTTGTTTTCCCTGTTTACCGCCCCGGCGCCGGCTTGCGCGGAATCTTTTCATCCCGCATCGCGGTTTGATAGACAAACGCCGCCATGATGGTCGCCGCCTGCTTCATGTCATCAGCCTGAATGCGATCGAAAACGTCCATGTTTGAGTGGTGCGTGCGGGTGTCGTATTCAATCTCGTCCTGAATGAACTGAAATCCCGGCAGGCCGATGGCATCGAACGCCAGGTGATCCGTGCCGCCGGTATTTGAAAGCGAAATTGTCGAAGCCCCGAGATCCCGAAACGGCGCCAACCATTGCCGAAAGAGCGACCCGGCCGCTTCATTCCCCTGAAGATAAACACCTCGAATCTTTCCAGTGCCGTTGTCGAGATTGAAGTATGCGGACACCTTTTCGTAGTCGGGCAGTTTGACGAGCACCGGCTGCGGAGCAGGACTCGAGGCGCTCGCTCCGGTACTGGTTCCATTGGCGGTGCCGTTACCCGAGGCCCCGGATCCGGCTGCTGTCGTTGTCGGGGACTCCATCTTCCCAAAGTGCTGCGCCACATAAGCTCGTGAGCCGAGCAGGCCCTGCTCTTCACCACTCCAGAGGGCAATCCGAATCGTACGCCGCGGTTTCAAACCGAGTGTCTGAATAATCCGAACTGCTTCCATCGCCACGGCGCAGCCGGCCCCATTGTCGGTGGCGCCCGTGCCGGAATGCCATGAATCCATGTGTCCGCCGAGCATCACGACCTCTTCTTTCAGAGTCGGATCGCTGCCGGGAATTTCAGCCACGGTGTTGTAGCCATTCAAATCGGTATCTTGCCACTCGACCGCGATATTTGTTTCTATCTTTACCTTTTCACCGGCTTGCAGCATGCGCACGATCCGGTTGTAGTGTTCCGCGGCCATGCCCACCTGCGGCAAGAGCTTCGCGTCCTTGTCCCACGGACCGCTACGCCGTCCGGTCGTCGCGCCCGGCACCGCGGGAGGGGCCGGCACGGTCGCCGATTGCACGAAGATGGTTCCACCATCGCCGCGGCTGGCATCAATTAACACCGCGGCGCCTTCGTCCATTAAGAACTGGTTCTTCTTGGCGACAAACTGTTGCGCTGCCAGAAACTCAGCAGCTCGGTTACCCGGGCCGCCACGTCCGCCTCCTCCGGCCCGCGGCAAAGGAGCATCGGCCAGGGCCAGCAGATTCTTTTCATCGCGCCGGGTTCCCAACGTTTCGAAGTGCGCTTTGACTTCGCGGATCGGGGCAGTCAACACGATCTTGCCTTTGAGTTGACCTTTGAACCGGGCCATGTCCGCCTCGTCTTTGGCGTCGAAATAAACTACTTCAGCCGTGACCGGACCATCGGTGCCCGGTGACCAGGCTTTCGGATAAGCGATCAGCGGAATAGCCACGGGCTCAACCACCTGCGCGCTGAAACGCTTCAGGGTCCAGCCGCGACCGAACGGCCCCCACGACTCGAGCTTCGCATTTTGCAGGCCCCATTTCTCCAACGTCTCGCGCGTCCAGTTATTAGCTCGCTTCATACCCGGCGAGGCGGTCAGGCGCGGGCCGATTACGTCGCTGAGATATGAAAGCGTCTGCATGACTTGCGAACGATTCATACCTTCGTCCTTGATGCGCACGATCGGATCGGTTGGATCGACAGCTTGAGTCTGGGCTGCTGGCTGCTGCGCAAACGCGGCATACGGAATTGTTAAGGCCAAAAGCAGAAGAGTGGCGGCAATTCGGCGTCGAATCATCTCAAAGACTCCTATCAGAAATTAGATTTTGGAGTGGCTCGTTCACCTTGAAAACCGGGCAGACGAACTTTGATTGAATTGACGTTGCTTATACTCGCAAAGTTACAAAGATTCAAGGGTTGGCGCATTATCCACCGATTACACAGATTAAAACCTGGACACTGCACCGCCAGACTGAGCGCAAGCCCTCACCACCTATCTTCGTTTTGGTAAATCTGCGTCATCTGCGGATTCTCTTTCACTCCGGCTACTGTCTCGATCAGTTTTCGAGTTATGATTGCCGGCGAAATCAGACTCAACGCAACTCGATGCCTTCGCCCAAGACACAACCAGCGCGCGGTATGCGCGACTTTTTGCCCGCCGACGTGCGCAAACGCGAATACGTCATCGGTATAATCAAGGAAGTGTACGAGCGCTACGGTTTCGAACCGCTCGAAACTCCCGCCGTCGAGAACATTGAAACCTTGATGGGCAAGTATGGCGAAGAAGGCAACCAGCTCATCTTCAAGATCCTCAAGCGGGGCGAACACGAAAAGAGCGGAGAGGCGGATCTGGCTCTTCGTTATGATCTGACGGTTCCGCTCGCTCGGGTGGTGGCCCAATATCAAAACGAGCTGCCGAAGTTCTTCAAGCGTTATCAAATCCAACCCGTGTGGCGCGCCGATCGTCCGGCGCGCGGCCGCTTTCGTGAGTTCTATCAATGCGACGTCGACGTGCTGGGATCCCGATCCATGATTGTGGAAGCCGAACTGATTTCCGCCGCCAGTGACGCTCTCGAAGCGCTGGGGTTCAACGATTTCACAATCAGAGTGAACCACAGGAACATTCTAACTGCTGTCTTGAACGCCTCGAATATTCCGCCAGCAATTCATTCTGCGGTGCTTATCGGTTTGGACAAGTACGACAAGAATCCGGGTAGCTTGACTGAAGCCATGGCCAATATTGGAGTTCCTTATGAGAGCGGTCTGAAATTCCTAACCTTTCTGTTGGAGAACGTGACCCGCTTCAAAGACCTGGTTAGCCGTGCCCAAGAAGCGGCCAGCCGCCAAATCGCGGACGCCACAACGGTTGAAGAGCTTGATGTGGTCGACTTTTCACGATTATTCATGGATGCCAATGAATCTCTCCTCGATCGGATTGCGGGGTTCACATTTCCAAGTCTAGCAGCCGAGAAAGCAATCGAAGACGTGAGAAAGGTATTACAGCTAGCTGAGAACAGAACAAAACCTAGAAGAGTTTTCTTGGATCTTACGCTTGCCCGAGGACTCTCGTATTACACGGGGACAATCATGGAAATGAACGTCGCCGATCTTCCCGGCAGTCTCGGTGGCGGCGGTCGCTATGACAATTTGGTTGGAATGTTTTCCAAGCAAAGTATTCCAGCCTGCGGATTTTCGCTTGGGCTGGAGCGCATTATCACGGTAATGAACGAGCGCAAAATGTTTCCTCTGTCGGTAGTTGGTTCACCGGCAGATCTAATGGTCGCCAGCTTCGATGACGAATCGCAGCCAGTCGCGTTCACGTTTGCGGCTGAGTTACGCGCGCAGGGATTACGCGTTCTTCTTCATCCAGAGTCTGGCAATCCCGGCAAGCATAGAGTGTACGCGCGCGATCGTGGCATCCCCTTCATGATTGTTATCGGTGAAAACGAACGTCAAACGGGACAGTTAATACTTGTGGAACCAAGGATTCGAGGTGGTCAACAACTTCCGAAAAACGAGATCGTTAGTGCTATAAGGCAAAGACTGGAAGAGAAAAAGAAAGAAAGGGAGATGGAAGACAAGACCTTTGCCGACGCAATCAAACAGGAAAGGGATAAAGCAGACCAATGAGTTGATTCAACCAGCTGGGGAAGCCGTCAGTCAAAAAGGAATGTGCCAACTCGCTGAACACTACAATCGTTTGATCTTAAGGATCACAATCGCGGCTTTGCCGCGATGAACTAAAAACATAAATGTCCGATCAATCACCAACCCAACACTATCTCGCCGACGCGCTACAAACGTTTCACGATTACAAAAAGCTCGCCGAGCGCGCTTTTGCGCAAACCGCAGACGAAGACTTTTTCAAAACTATTGACGCGGAATCGAACAGCGTCGCCATCAACATCAAGCACATGGCCGGCAACATGCTCTCGCGCTGGACAGATTTCCTGACGACCGACGGTGAAAAGCCTGAGC
>JBBPID010000039.1:0-43569 GCA_038040505.1 Acidobacteriota bacterium
AGAGATGAAGTTGATTTTGTCGCTCAATCCAACCATCGCACCATCTTTAAGAAAAGAGATCGAGCGTCGCCTGGAAAACGTTTCCGTCAATCCCCTCAACAATGACAATCAGACTGAAGTCAGGTTGGCGAACCAGCAATATGCATCTCTGCTCGCTTCCGCGGCGCGCCCGGACGGTTTATCCGCTAGGATCGAACGTGACCGGCAGGCGGAAATGGTGCCGCTGGAACATGGCAAACTCGCGCGATTCTTTCTTAATCTGGGAAATGTTCTGTCGTTCGGCCGCTATGTCCATCGCGAGCAGGCCACTCCGGAGTTGCAAGCGCGCCTGGAGGAAGCCCGGCGTCTGGAAATGCATACGCAACTCCTGCGCGCCGCGGCAAAGTCATCGCCGCAGACTGAGGTCACCTGGGATCTGAACAGTGTGAAGCACTCGCTCCAGTTTCTAACTGAGCGCGGTGCCGGAGCGAACGGCGCGGCAGCAAGGGCCACCGCCATGATCTTCCAACGTACCAGCGATGCGGACGTGCGCCGCATGTGCTTGGATGCGCTCTACAAGATCAACAGCCGGCAGGCAAAGCATGAACTGCTGCGGATGTTCACCGAGGAGCAGGCAAACTCACCCTGGCGGACAGAAATCGCCCAACGCCTGCGCAAGGCTGTGACGGAAGATACGCGGATGAAGCCCGCTGAAGTAAGGGCCGTGCTTAATCAGGTGGGTCAACCGTGAACCTCTCTAATAATTTGCAATTTGCAATTTCCGGTTTTCAGTTTTCAATGTCGCGGTCGAAGAAAAGCAACACCCCACAATTGAAAATTGCAAACTTTAATCTTCGACGTTTGGGGATCGGAAGATCGCTGGCTATTTTGGCCGCCGCGATCTTCCTAATTCTCGCTTCACAAATCGCGACGAGCGCCCAAACCAAGCGCGTCGTGATCGTCAAGATTGACGGTTTGCCTTACGAGGTAGTCGAGCGCTTTGTGCGCCAGCGCGATCCGGTTACCGGCAAAAGCCAGCTGCCCTGGTTCGACCATATCTTTTTCAGTAACGGCACTCGCCTGACCAACTTTTATGTGCGCGGCATGAGCCTGTCGGCGCCGTCGTGGTCAATCGCCGACACCGGACAACATCTGCAAATCAAGGGCAACGTGGAATTCGACCGCGACACTCTGCACACCTACGATTATCTCAACTTCATTCCTTTCTATTTCAAGCAAACCGTCCGCGGGAATGTCGATATGCCGGGAACCGAAGTAATGGATTCAGTCGGCATTCCGCTGCTGGTGGACGCGTATGACAATTATGAGAGAGTTCCCGGCGGCCAGCTTTACGAGCGCGGTTCGCAACTCGCACTGCTCGAACGTGCCGGTAAGGCGTACTTTCTCAAAAATCCGATTCAGTTAGCCGGCGAGTTTATTGGGGGAATCGAGGTCCGCAACATTGTCTACGATCAAATCGTGCGCGAGATGATCGAAAAGTTGAACGACCCCAGGATCCGCTATCTGGATATGTGGACCGGCGCGTTCGATCACACCGCGCACCACAACAATGATCGCGAGTCGCACCTGGCTTCGTTACGCGAACTCGACGCGATGTTGGGGAAACTGTGGAGCGCGATTGAAAAGAGTCCGATTGCGTCCGAGACAGCGTTCATCGTAGTTTCGGACCATGGCTTTAATACCGACGAGCGGGCCATCAGCCAGGGATTCAATCTGGTGAAGCTGCTGGGAACTTCCGCCGGCGGCGGCCATCACGTCATTACCAAGCGCCGGCTGCTCATGGATTACTCGCTCAAGGGCATCAATCCATTTGTGCCGCCCATTACCACAACGTCGTCGCAATCCTATTATTTGAAAGGTCAAAGTACGGAGTATCCTACCGCGCTGCTGGATTTCGACGGCAACGAGCGGGCCGGATTGCATCTGCGCAACCGCGAATTCAACGTGCTGCACATCCTGCTGAAAGAACTTCAACGGAAAGACCTCTCGCCCCAATTGCGGCAGGCAACGTCCGATTACTTCTTTGCGACTCTGGCCAAGGCCCGCCCGAAATGGCAGGGCGATCTCGATCAGATGGACGAAGAACTCGCCGCCCTGGGGCGAGCCATTGAAAAGCAGCGAGCGCTGTGCGAAGCCCAGCCAAAGAAATTTTCCGTCGAGGATCGCGAAATGGGCCGCGACGATAATGCGCGGCGCATCTGTTTGCGGGCGATGCAGTGGACTGAGCTCGAAAAGGATTACACCGCCTATGTCGCCATCATGCGCCGGCTCTTGTCGCTGCGACCTGAAAGCTTCGAACCCGGCAAGTTCAAACCAGGGGAACTGATTCCGGAAAAGTCTATGGGGCCGCGCAACGATATTTACGGCCTGCAGAATTATGTGGTCGGTGCAGGTCGAAATGGTCTGGTTGTAGGAGCCGACGGAAAGCTCGACCTGGAACGCAGTTTTGTCCGGCTTAACTATTTCCAATTTATCCAGGAGCAAAAAGTTCGCAACAACGTGCAGGCGGATGTTTCAAATCGCCCGGTAGATTTCGTCGCCACCCGCATTCCCCGCGAAGCAATTCGGCCGGCGCTGGACGCCGACGACCTTAGGCCCGATGACGACCCGGTCTGGCTGTACGGAGGACCAGATCGCCAGGCCTTGATTCTGGCACGAGGAGAGAATCAGGGAAATCTGCGTCTGAGGTATCTTCCGATTGCCAATCTGACGCAGGATGAAAAAGGCCTGATCCGCTTCGATCGAATCGATTGGCGCTCCGGTTTACCCTTGCAAATGCTGGAAGATCCGCGCCTCGACCTGAACCGTAACAGTCGCGTCGTTTGGCTTAACGAGTGGCACACGGACCTCGAATGGTTGCGCGCGCTGCATAAGACGCAATACTCTAACGGGTTTATCGGGCTGCACGAACAGTTCACTCAATTTACTTCGCCCGGAACCGATACGAACGCGGCCGGGCTTTCCGCAGAGCAGCGGCTGTTGCACCGTTTTCGGCGGCGGCAACGAGCGTTGGTGGAAACCGACATGATGATTGCCGCCAACGATCATTGGAATTTTGATGTTCGGGGATTCAATCCGGGCGGCAACCA
This sequence comes from Acidobacteriota bacterium, assembly GCA_038040505.1. Classification (GTDB taxonomy): domain Bacteria; phylum Acidobacteriota; class Blastocatellia; order Pyrinomonadales; family Pyrinomonadaceae; genus UBA11740. The sequence goes on from JBBPID010000039.1 coordinate 3,090, forward strand.
CGGATCGTTCTTTCGCATCTCGACGCATTCGACTTTGATGTTCGCCGGCGGCGAGCGAACCGGCATCCCGCGCGGCCTGGCGGTGACTGAGCCTTATGACAGCCTCAGCGTCGTGCCGACCGTGCTCGCTCTGATTGGATCTTTACAGAGCGACAACACGCCGGTTGAGTCCCTGGCCCGGCGTGGCTTTCAAAAGTTTCCGGGACGAGTAATCGAGGAGGTTGCGGGTCATGATTTTGGCGCCCGCAGCGCGGCGCCGGCGCAATGATTTGTTAGCAATGGAAAGTTCCCTCAATGATCGTGCGCTGATCGAAAGGACCGAAGCGCACTCAGTGACCAAACCGTCGCAATCCAAACGCACTGTCGCCTGGGCGCAGGCCGCGGCTTTTCTGCTGGGCGCTCTGCTGCTGGTGTGGCTGGTGCGCAAAGTCGGACTCCAGACAATCTTTACCGCCCTGGCCCGGGTCGGTTTTGGTTTTTTCTTTGTCGTGGCCCTGAACGGACTCCGCCACGTGCTGCGCACCATCGCGATGAGCCTTTCGGTGGCCCCTGAACACCGTCGCTTTACTTTCTTTCAGGCATTCGCCGCGCGTCTGGGCGGCGAATCGATGAGCTTCCTCACTTTCGCCGGTCCCCTTCTGGGTGAAGCCACCAAAGTTGCGATGCTGCGAAAACGGGTGCCGCTGGTGCACGGGGTCCCCGCGCTGGTCGTCGACAATCTTCTCTACAACCTGTCCGTCGTGCTGATTGTTTTTGGCGGCGCCTGTCTGATGCTGTTCGCGTATCCGGTGCCGCCGGTGGCCAGAGAAGTGCTGATGCTGATCGCGGCGGTGGCGTTCCTCGGTCTGCTCGCCGCGGCCCTGGCAACGCGCAAACGCGTGACGCTGCTCACGAATATTATTGACAGTCTGGGCCGGCGCGGCTTTAAGCCTAAGTTTCTCCGCAGCCGACGGCATCACATCTATCGCATCGAACTCACGGTCTATGGCTTTTACAAGCGAAGACGCGCGGCCTTCTTTTCCATGATTGGGCTGGATCTGGCGTCGCACGTCGCCAGCGTGCTGGAAGTTTATATCACGCTAAGGCTGCTCGGATTTCAACCGCATGTCGGCGCGGCTTACATCATTGAATCGCTGACCAAAGTCATTAACTTCGCGTTTGGTTTTGTGCCGGGAACCATCGGAGTCTATGAAACAGGGAACGGCATCATTTTGCGGACACTCGGCTATACCACGGCGATTGGCGTGGCCCTGGCAATCGTGCGCAAGGCCGCAATCATCTTTTGGACCGTCATTGGAGTTTTCATCATCACTTCGCGCACGCTGCCCAAAATGTGGGAGCGCGTGCTCGATCGCAGCCCGCGTCTAAGAAAACTTATGGACAGCCTTGTACTTTCAAATCTCGCTCACCGCCCGGCCCGTACCCTCGTCAGCATCGCCGGCATCGCCCTCGGCGTTTTGCTGGTCGTCTTCACTGTTGGTCTGGCCCATGGCCTTTTGCGCGAGCGCGGCAAGCGCGAGGCGAACATCGGCGCGCAGATCATGCTGCGACCATCAGGTTCGACCCTCAGCGGCGGCCAAACCTTCTCAATTCCGATGGCGCATGTCGCGGAAGTTGCGAGGATTGAAGGTGTGCGCGCCGCGGTGCCGATCGGACAGAACCTGGACAAGAGCGATTCGGGTTTGGGTTCGCGCCTGATCGAGGGAATTCCGTTCGACCAGTATGCAGCCCTCAACGGTCTCACCATCAAGGAAGGCAGAGGATTGCGGGATGGACAGGAAGTAATTGTCGATGCCGCGTGGGCGCAGGAGCGGCAACTAGCAGTGGGCGCGACGGTCGAGATCTACGAAAGGCCGTTTCAGCTGGTCGGTATTTACGAACCGCCGGGGGGCGGACGCATCAAGATCCCACTCTCAACCATGCAGGATCAGGTTGGCAGCAAAGAGCGCTGTAACACGATCCTGGTGGCCGCCATCGATCCGGCTAAACAGGAAGAAGTGGCCACGCGGATCAAGGAAAAATATCCCGACGATCAAATCATTCTTACGCGCGAGCTGCCCGAGCTTTACATGTCCAGCGTGCCGGCGCTCAACGTCTTTCTCAAGGTCGTCATCGGCGTCGCCACTACCATCAGCATGCTGGTAATTCTGCTGGCCATGTACACGACCGTCACCGAACGCACCCGTCAGATCGGCATCCTGAAATCCCTCGGCATGTCCAAGCGTTCGATCGCCTGGGTGATCGAGCAGGAAGCTATCTTTGTCAGCGTGCTGGGTGTCTTTGCCGGCGTCATCCTGACACTGATCGTGCGGTTTTTCGTGATGCGCTCAACCCGGCTGATCGTTGATGTCGAGCCCAAGTGGATCATCATCTCGCTGGTGGTCGGCTTAATTGGCGGCTCGATCGGCGCGCTCTATCCTGCGCTCCGCGCCGCGCGACAGGATGCTGTCGATGCGTTGAGCTATGAATGAGCGCGGTCGCTCTGTGGCTAAGTACGTATTGCTCTTGTCGTGACCTCAGCGCTATTATGAATCTCAAACGTAGCGGCGAAACATGAGTTCTATAATCGACCAGATTAAGCCTGACACTGCGGAGAGGATCGCCGCCGAGGCCAGAGCGCGCGGCGTCTCGGTCGACGAATACCTTAAGAGCCTAATTCAACGGCCAAATGGAATCGACCTTAACGCTCGCGGCATTGATAAGAGTCAGGCTGCTGAGCTGCGCGCACGCCTGAAGTCTTTCGCTGAGGATTGGGATCGGCCCGAGGCAGACATCTACGATGAAAACCCACCGCGGTGATGTTGTTCTCGTTTTGTTTCCCAACTCTGATTCACGCACGGCAAAACGGCGTCCAGCACTAGTTCTGCAACGCGACGCTCTCCAATCAGGACTTTCCCAAACAATTATAGCAATGATTTCAAGCAATCTGGCCCGACGCGGCCATCCCAGTCGACTGTTCATCGGCGTTGCCTCAGCAGAAGGTATAGCTGCGGGACTGCGCCTCGATTCTGTTGTCATGACTGATAATCTCGCAACCGTCCTGGAAAACGAAATCGATTCTGTCCTCGGACACTTATCGGAAATGACCGCACTCGACAACGCTCTCAAACATACTTTAGGACTTAATTGAACGCGGATTCATATGACCCGAGTCAAATTCGCCACAGCGATCACCTGCATTGATGGCCGCGTCCAACAACCAATCTCTGATTGGATGAAACTGAATACCAACGTGCATTACGTCGACCTGGTGACGGAACCGGGGCCGGATAAGGTCCTGAGCAGCGGTCCATCCAATTTGATCGACGACATTATTCGCCGCGCCCGGTTTTCAGTGCGTCATCACCAGTCCCCGGTAGTGGCCGTGACCGGGCATCATGACTGTGCGGCCAATGACGCCGACAAAGAAGAACACATCGAACAGATCCTCGAGAGCGTGCGCGTCGTCATTGCCCATCACATGAACGTGCGGGTGCTGGGACTTTGGCTGAACGAATGGAACTCAGTCGACCTGGTCTGGGACACGCAAACGAAGCAGACTCCTACGAACTTTCTTTAGTGTCAGAAGCCTGACCGTCAGGGAGCGCCGGATTGATAAAGGTCAATTATCGCGGACGCTCGTGTTGAGCGGAGGGGAAGTTGCCCTCCCTGACGGTCGGGCTTCTGACACGAACAGAACGTCGCCGCGTAGCGGCGAAATGTTTATAGCACCAAAGGCCACACAATATTCCGTCGCTCCGCAGGAGCGAAATGTTCCGTCGCCCATAAATGGGCTAACGGTTTGGTGGTTGGCGGAAGCTATAAACATTTCGTCCCTACGGGACAATGAGACGCGGGCTTGGACCGTTGGGGAGCTTGATACTTGTTTAAACGCCACGCAACTTGCCCTCCCTCGCGATCGGGCTTCTGAAACGCCTCTCACGAATGCAATGCCAGCCGCTTCACTACACCTCCCTCGGCCGCGGCCAGCGGATGAACCACGATGAAAGCCTCTTTATCGAGCGCCTTGGCAGCCGCCGTAACGCGGCCAATCTCAAGGCGGGTGACCACGCTGAACAGAATGTCGTGCTCGGTGTCGCTCAGGCCGCCGCGGCCTTTGTATACAGTTACGCCGCGGCCCAGGTCGCTGACGATCGCTTCCCGAATCTCTTCGCTTCTGTCCGACATGATGGTGATGGCGGTGTATTCCTCGACTCCGTGAATCAGAAAGTCCACCGTCTTGGAAGCGGCATAGTAGGTGAGCATCGAGTAGAGCGCGGGCTCGATGCCGAGAAAGAAAGCCGCGGCCGAAAAGATTATTATGTTGAGCAGGAGGATCACGTCGCCGACTTTCAACAGGTGACTGCCTTTGCTGATGAGCAGGGCGGCGATCTCAGTTCCGTCCAGGACCGCGCCGCCGCGAATGGCCAGACCGATACCGGCGCCGATGAAGAACCCACCAAAGACCGCCGTCAGCAGTTTGTCGGGGGTGACATCGGGAAATTTCACGAAAGCCAGGCAGAGTGCCAAACCGCCGATGGCCAGTGTGCCTTTGATAGCGAATGCGCGTCCGATCTGGCGATAACCGACCGCGATAAACGGCAGGTTAATGGCCAGAATTAGAATCGAAAGCGGCCAGCCGAGCACATTGGAAAGGAGCATCGAGACGCCGGTAACTCCGCCGTCGATGAAATGGCTGGACAAGAGAAAGCCCTTCAATCCAAAGGCGGCTGAGAAGACACCCAGGACAATCATTAACAGGCGGATTGCTTCGCGGATAACTTTTTTCATAGAAATCTCCGGCTACAAATTTGTTAATTCCTAATGATCCACTTAGCCCAACCGGGCTAATGCACTACAAGTAGACCAGGCAAGATAAACACAACCTCAGCGGCTTGCCAGAGACTCGCTTTGCGGTTGCTTCTACGATCCTTATTAGGTAAGAATATCTCGAACCCCCATTTTGCCGTGAGTCGTCCCCCCGAACAGCCGAATTCGACCGCGTTTGCCCATGGTGAGGGCGAGGAGTGTGCCATGTTGGATCAGACGACGCTAAATTTACGACAGGGACTACCATCCGGTCCCCTGACGCTGAATAGTGAACTGCGTTTTCGCGGGCTGCTGGAAAAGCTGCCCGCCGGCGCTTACACCTGCGATCCAAACGGCTTGATAACTTATTACAACCAGCACGCGGTGCAGCTTTGGGGACGATCGCCCAAACTGAACGACCCGACGGATCGCTGGTGCGGCTCGTTCAAATTGTACTCCCTCGACGGCGCACCCATCTCGCACGAACAGTGCTGGATGGCCCTGGCGCTGCAGAACTGCCTCGAGTACAACGGCCACGAAATCATTATTGAGCAGCCCGACGGGCAACGCCGCACCACTCTGGCTTACGCTAATCCGATTAGCGACGAGACCGGCAGGCTAATCGGCGCAGTGAACGTCCTGGTGGACATCAGTGATCGTAAGCGGGCGGAAGATGCTCTCAAGGAAGCGGACCGATCCAAGAACGAGTTTCTGGCCACCCTCGCCCATGAACTGCGCAACCCGCTGGCGCCGATTCGCGCTGCAGTAAAGATTCTCGAACTGAAAGCTAACGTGACGCCTGAAGCGCAGTCAGCTTTGGACGTAATCGATCGCCAGACGCGGCAGATGACCCGTTTGATCGACGATCTGCTGGACATCGCGCGCATCACCAGCAACAAGCTCGAGCTGCGCAAGGAACGGATTGAAATGCGTGACGTCCTGAAAGCCGCGGTGGAGACCAGCCAACCGCTGATTGAGCAGCGCGGGCAGGAACTGATTCTTGAAGTATCCGATGATCCGATTTATCTGGACGGCGACCTGGTGCGCCTGGCCCAGGTGATTTCGAATCTGCTCAACAATGCCGCTAAGTACACCGATCGCGGCGGCCGCATTTGGTTAACCGCGGGCAGCAAAGATGGTCACGCGGTTGTCAGTGTGCGCGATACCGGCAACGGCATCGCCCCGGAAGTCCTGCCGCGGATTTTTGACATGTTCACGCAGGCCGGCCGCACAATCGCCGGTTCGCCGAGCGGACTGGGAATCGGCCTGACGCTGGTAAGGCGTCTGGTTCAAATGCACGGTGGAGCGATTACCGCTCAGAGTGAAGGTCCCGGTAAGGGCAGCGAGTTCACTTTCTCTCTGCCGGTGTTCAACCCGCAGATGCCGCCTGAAATTAAGTCCCCGGTTGCAACGACGCGGGATACTCAGGCTCCTAAACCTGGATCGGTTCGCATTCTCGTAGTCGATGACAATCATGACTCCGCCGACAGCCTCGGACTGTTGCTTCAACTGGTCGGGAATGACGTTCGGATTGTCCACGATGGCCACACCGCCGTGGAGGTAGCCGGCGAATTTCGACCTCGGGTTGTGCTGTTGGATATCGGCCTACCGACGATGAACGGGTACGAAGCCGCGCGCCAGATGCGCGAACACGACTGGGGCAAACAAGCGGTAATGATCGCGGTAACCGGTTGGGGTGAAGACGTCGACCGGCAGCGTTCGAAAGAGGCCGGCTTTGATCATCACCTGGTTAAGCCAGTCGACCTGGACGCGTTGACGGCGCTGCTGGCAACGGTGGCCCCGGCACCCACGGCGAATTAATCAAGCTCTCGTGGCGACAGGATTTGGAGTGCGCTGACTGTCAGCGCTTTTGTCTAAAAACGAAAGCGGCGATCCCGACAAGTCGGGACCGCACTCCAAAACGCCTTAGTAAATGTTTCCCTTTCTTAGTCTTTCCATGCGCAAGGTTAGATCGGTTCTAATCCTCATCCTCGCGATGCCCATGCTCTGGGCTGGCGCAAACCGCATCCAGGCGCAAGCATGGACGGCCAAATTAGATGACACCGTCCGGTTCTACCAGGCAACTGACGTGGGCGCCATCATCGTCGGCACCAAAACGTCGCTCTATGCGGTTGACGCAACCACAGGGGACATTCTTTGGCGCCGCAAAGCCGGCTCGCTCGACGAAAACGATGTCGCGCCCGTGCCGGGAACGGACTTGCTGCTGCTCAGTTTCGAGAAAGACGAGCGCACTCGCCTCGAAGCCGTCGACATCCTGACCGGCAATCTGATTTGGCAAAGCGAGAAGCTGCGCGGCGCGGTAATGCAAACCTGCGTCGACCCGGACATCAATCAACTCGCCGTAGTGATGGTCAAAGATGCCAGGGGCCATGCGCGCAATGGGCTCAAACGAAAGCCCGTCATTCACGTGCTCGATCTTTCATCCGGCGATGAAGCGTGGAAGCAGGACCTCGGCAGCGACATTGAAATGATGCCCACGCGCTGGAGCGAAGACGACGAGGTCGACTTCAGTCTGGACAATTATCACCCGCCCGCTTTTCTCAACAGCCGGCTCTATCTTTTCTACGAAGGCGTGACCTCCTACGACGCGCGCACCGGCAAGGCCCGCACGCGCGAAAAGTTTCGCGTCAACGAGGAAGGTCTGGCGCTGACTGAAGCCGCGCCGGTGATCGACGAAGCCTTTATCTACACTTCCGGGCGGGGCCATGTTCGGGCAATTTCGCGCGCCTCGGGTGATACGGAATGGGAAGCGAAGGATCTCGGGTTGACCCCGGAAATAATTCTGGCCGGGAAGGTTCTGTTCGCGCGCACGGGAGGCCAGTTCACCAGACTCAAAGACGGCGAGACGATCGAGCGGGGACCATACGGCGTGACAGCAATCGATTCGCGCACCGGAAAGATCCTTTGGCGTTACAAAGGCGCGGACAAAGGCATCACTAATCTGGTCTTTCCTGATGCAGCCAGCATTGTCTTAGCGGATCATGACGACTTGATCACCATCGATGCCGGTACCGGCAAACGCCGCAGCCGCACGCCGCACGGAATCAAGCGGGCCGCGTTCGCGCTGCTGAACGAGCGCGCTGAGATCGTCGTCGGCGGTCAGGAGGAAATTGCCGGCTTTGACGTCCGTGGTGGGTTAGCGACCTGGCGGGCCCGACATCCGCCTCCGGGCCGCGGTTTCCTGCGAACGATCGCCGCCATTGCCGCGCGCGCAGCTTCTCTCTACTTTCGTTTCGGCGGCGTCGCGTCGGTGACGTTCCGCGGGATTCAGATTGCCCGCACGGTGGCCTCGCTTGGATCTGTTAGTTCGATGAGCTGGTCCGGCCTGGCCACGCGGTCTTCCTTTTCAAATTTGCAAAGCCTGGCTACCAACGCAGCGCGTTCGTACACCGCCGACAGATTCAAGCCGTTTGGGGTTTTGGCGAGGGTGCAGCTGAATCAACGGCCGGGCGCGGGCGATCTGCGAGCTAACATTCGTCAGCGACTTTCGCAAAAGCGTCCGCAGAATGTTGAGGAGCGTTTGCTCGATCGGCTTGATCCCGCGCGACAGCTTGAACGGCTGTCCAGCTTTCTCTGGCATCGCGAACGCCTTGCTACCCTGCGTGGCAACTGGATGTATTTCTATACGGATTTGAAAGGCGCGGGCGGACACGGACTCGCGGGCGTGAACATTCAAACCGGAACCCAGGAACGTTCGGTGAGATTAAGCGATTTGGACGAGCGATTTATTACGGACGAGGTGGCGGGATTTCTCTATTCGGCATCCGCCAACCGCCTGACGGCATTTGCAGTCGGCGACAGCCAGTAGCGACTGTTCACAGGCCTCTCCTGTTGGTGTAGTTTCGTGTGATTTCGTGGATCGCCCTTGCGCGTGGAATACGATCCACTAAGTCACACGAAAAGCACAAAAACTAAAGATATGAAAACCTACCTAGGCTTTCACCGCCTTCACCAGCGATCCCCATGACTGTTTCAGGAGCTCATTGATCGCCGCCCAATCCGCTTCCGAAACTCCACCAGCTTCGGCTTTGGTATCGCGAATCGTCATCGCCTCAGCGCGCAGCCGTCCATGCTCCATCATCCGCTCGACCGGCAACCGATAAATCTCAGCTTGTAATTCAGCCAGGGCCTTTTCCAGGTCGCCCGGCTTATGTCGGCCGCGTTGGCGATGAATTATCCACCATTCCAACTCGAGCCGCGCTACCCGGTCAACGTCGAACGGAATGTCGCTCAGCTTGCGAATCTCGGTGTAAAACTTGACGAGATCCGGAAGGGCCTTCTCGTAGTCTTTGCGTTCCCCGCCCTGCTTGAAGACGAAGGCCGCATTCGCCGCATGGTAAGCCACCTGATTCGACCGGATCAGCGGCATATGGTATTGAGTTCGCAATAACTCGGTAAGCTGATTGAAGAGCCGCACCTGCTGTTTTTCGTAGTACGAGCGCCACATCGCGGTCTCGAGCCGGGCGACTTCATCCGAGTCGAATTCGCGCAGGTGGGTCGTTCCCGGATAATAGAGATCGTAAAGTACGGCGCCGATCAGCACGACCAGCAGGAGTAGAATTACCCGGATCACAATCTTTAGTTTTCGTTTTGGAGCTGGACTCGACATTCCTGGCCTCGACGTGGTATCTCAGTTAGGCAAATCTACAGACAGCGAGAAAATTTATCACCTGCTTTAAGGACAGAGACAATGGCATATACACACCACGAACTCAAACACAAAACCCTGGCGGAATTGCGCGACATCGCCAAAGACATGGAACACGAAGCCGTGCAGGGCTATACCCAGCTAAACAAGGAACATCTGGTAGTCGCCCTTTGCCAGGCGCTGAATATCGATATGCACGAGCATTACCAGGTCGTGGGAATTGATAAAGCTGCCATCAAATCACGGATCCAGCAGCTGAAGGAGCGTCGCAACACCGCCCTGGCGGCGCACGATCACGCCCAACTGAAGGCCGTGCGCCGGCGCATTCATCGCCTCAAGAGACAGATTCACAAAGCGACAGTCTGAGCACCGCCGTGGCACGGGCGTCTCGCCCGTGAGTTTCGCGAATCACGCGCAGGATGCGCGTGCCACAGCCATTGACTTTCCTCACAAACTGCAATAAAAAACCTCACGCAAATTACTGCCTTCCTACAATTTTGAAACGAGCGAGGTAGCTCAATGAAACAGGCTATCAGTGTCAATGTTAATGGCGTCGACCATCGCCACGAGGTCGAACCGCGGCTCTTGCTGGTGCATTACCTGCGCGACGTGCTGGCGCTAACCGGCACACACGTCGGCTGCGAGACTTCGATCTGCGGGGCCTGCACCGTGCTCATCGATGGCCAGGCCGTCAAGTCGTGCACCATGTTCGCCGTCCAGGCTGATGGCGCGAACATCACTACCATCGAAGGATTGGCCGCCAACGGCAATCTGCACCCGATGCAGGAAGGCTTCTGGGAAAAGCACGGCTTGCAGTGCGGCTATTGCACGCCGGGAATGATTATTACCGCCACCCAGATCGTCGATCGCAATCCCAGTCCGTCGCGCGAAGAAATTCGTCACGGCCTGGAAGGAAATCTCTGCCGCTGCACCGGCTATCAGCATATCGTCGAAGCGGTTGAGTACGCGGCCAAGAAAGCGGCAAAAGCATAGGGCTTTGATCTTTGGTCTTAGGTCTTTGACTCTTGATTTCGTGATCTGGATAGTCTGAATCGAAGATCAAAGATCGAAGATCAAAGACCAAACATCAAAAACGAAGAGCACTTTCCGGGAGATCCAGAATGGCTAAGTACGTTGGACAAAGAATCAAGCGAACTGAAGACCCGCGACTGATCAAGGGATTGGCGCATTATGTCGATGACATCCGCTTGCCCGACACGTTGCACGTCGCGTTCGTGCGCTCGATTTACGCGCACGCGCGGATCAGTGGAATTGACGCCACCGACGCGCTGAAAGCGCCCGGTGTCGTCGCGGTCTACACCGGCAAGGACATCGCTACCGCGGTGGGCACGGTCCCCTGCGCGGCCGCCCTTCCCGATTTGAAGGTGCCCGAGTATCGCGTGCTGGCAACCGGCAAAGCCCTGTTCGTGGGACATCCGATCGCAGCGGTAGTCGCCACCGATCGCTATGCAGCCGTCGACGCCGCCGCCCTGATCTCGGTCGATTATGAAGAGCTGCCGGTTGTCGTTGATGTCGAACAAGCTGCCAACGGCGGCGACCTTGTCCATGAAAGTTTCGGCGACAACATCGCCTACAAGCTGACTTCCGGCGAAGGCGATATCGACGCCGCGATGAAATCTGCCGACAAGATCGTTACCCAGAAAATGATTCACCAGCGCCTGGCGCCGATCGCTATGGAACCGCGCGGCGTTCTGGCGCGATATTTTCCCGGTGAAGAAGAACTAACACTCTGGTCTTCGACGCAGATTCCCCACCTGATGCGCACGCAAGTCGCCCTCATGATCGGCATCGCAGAAAACAAACTGCGAGTAATCACGCCGGAAGTGGGCGGCGGCTTTGGCTCGAAGCTCAATGTCTATGCCGAAGAAGCTTTGCTCGGCTGGATCTCAATCCAGCTTGGTAAACCGGTTAAGTGGATTGAGACGCGGCGCGAAAACGTGCAGGCCACGATTCATGGGCGCGCGCAGGTCGGCACGGTCGAAGTCGGTTGTAAGAACGATGGCACCATCACTGGACTTCGCTACAACGTCTTTGCAGATCTCGGGGCTTATCACCAGTTGCTGACGCCGGCGATTCCGACGCTCACCGGCCTGATGCTTTCCGGCGCTTACCGGATTCCGGCAATTCAAATGAACGTCACCGGGGTCTTCACCAACAAAATGTCCACCGATGCTTACCGGGGTGCGGGCCGGCCGGAGGCGACTTATGTCGTTGAGCGGGCCATGGACATAGTAGCGGCAGAGCTAAAGATGGATCCGGTTGAGGTGAGGCGCAAGAATTTCCCTGCGGCCAGCGAATTTCCCTTTCATACAGCCACCGGGTTGGACTACGACAGCGGAGACTACGAAGGTGCGCTTGCTAAGGCCCTGGATATTTCCGGCTACCAGAATCTGCGCGCCGAACAAGAGCGGGGGCGGGCTGCCGGCAAGTTAATCGGCATCGGGATGTCGAGTTACGTCGAAATCTGTGCGTTAGGTCCCTCGCAAGCCATGCCGGCCGGCGGCTGGGAAAGTGCGACTGTCAGGATTGAGCCTACCGGGAAAGTCACGGTGATGACGGGAGCGTCACCGCACGGACAAGGACAGGAGACTTCCTTTGCGCAAATCGCCGCCGATGAGTTGGGCGTAGACCTTAATGACGTGACCGTGATTCACGGCGACACAGGAATCGTTCAGTACGGCATCGGGACGTTTGGCAGCCGCGCAACCGCAGTCGGCGGTACCGCGGTGCTAATTGCGATTCAAAAACTCAAAGAGAAGGCCGGAAAGATCGCGGCGCACATCCTGCAATGCGAAACCTCAGGTTTGTGTTTTGAAGCTGGCCGCTATTCTCGGCAAGATGCCGCCGCGGCCGCCACCGGAGTTTCGGAACCCGTCGTGCCCGTCGGTGAGGCGCCGGCCGGCGCTCTTCCGGACCCGGACACGGAAGGCCGAAAGACCCTGACCATTCAGGAGATTGCCCTGATAGCACACATTGCTAAAGAACTGCCTCCGGACACTGAACCGGGTCTGTCGGCGACCTACTTTTTCGAGCCAAAGAACTTTACTTTTCCGTTTGGTACGCATATTTGCGTCGTCGAGATTGATAAAGAAACGGGCGAAACAAAGTTCCTGCGCTATGTCGCCGTCGATGACTGCGGCAAAGTAATTAATCCGCTGTTAGTCGATGGTCAGATTCACGGCGGGATCGTGCAATCGATCGGCCAGGCACTCTATGAAGAAGTTGTTTACGACGAGCAGGGTCAGCTAATCACCGGCGAGTTGATGGACTATGCGATACCGAGGGCCTCTCAACTTCCGTGGTTCGAACTCGACCGTACTGAAACGCCTTCACCAGTGAATCCGCTGGGTGTAAAGGGCGTGGGCGAAGCCGGCACTATTGGAGCAACGCCGGCGATTGTTAATGCCATCGTGGATGCGCTGTCGCCTTATGGAGTGAAGCACCTGGATATGCCGATCAGACCTGAGAATATTTGGAAGATTCTGAGCCAGCATTAGATTCCAACGGTAAGGCTGAGAACGGACGATGATGATGATAAAAGTCTTAGTGCTGTTGATTTCATTGGTCGCGCTGGCGGTTTCCGGCTGCGGCAAGGGGGGCCAGGCCGGTCTGGGGCAATTCGTCGGAACCTGGCAAACCACGTACTCGATCTTCGATTCGCGAGGCGGCCGCGTTAGCTCGGGAAAGCTCACGGTAAAGCAACCTTCGTCGGACACCGTTACTTTCGGAGAGTCCACTTCGGTGGTGACGGGCGTCGGTCAATTCGGCGTCCCCAACATGCAAACCAAGAGTTTTGATGTAACCCTCAAGCACAGCGCCAATAACTACCTGCTAACTCTCAAAGTCGACGGGGAAGGAATTCTGGATAACTTTCCTCTTACTTATTCGGAGAGTGGCGGTTTTAACGGCCAGGGTTCGGTAGCGGTTGACGGAAAACAAACGCCATTCACCGCCTCGATCAAGAAAGATGGGGCAGGATCCGTCTGGAAGATTTCGGCAGACGAAGGAAGCGGTCCAAAGCATCTGTACGAATTCAGTTTCAAAGAGAAGAGCTGACGAAGTTGGAAGAAAAGCGCCGCCGTCGTCCCTGACAAATCGGGACTTTGCCGGCGCACTCCAAATAGGAGAAGAAGATGATTGCAGCACAATTCGACTACGTACGCGCCAAGACTCTGGATGAAGCGCTGGCGCTTCTGGCGCAAAACGAAGACGCTAAGATTCTTGCCGGCGGGCACAGCCTGATTCCGGCGATGAAGCTGCGACTGGCGCAACCGCCGCTGCTCGTGGATATCGGCCGCCTGAGTGATCTCGCATACGTGCGTGAAGAAGCCGGCCAGATTCAGGTTGGCGCGATGACCACCCACTACCAAATTGAATCTTCGGATTTGCTGAAGCAGATTTGCCCACTGCTGCCGGAATGCGCCGGCCATATCGGTGACGTGCAAGTGCGCAACAAGGGCACGATTGGCGGCAGTCTTGCCCACAACGACCCGGCCGGTGATTGGCCCGCAGCGATAATTGCGCTGAGCGCTGAGCTTGTCGTGGCCAGCAAGAACGGCGAACGGACCGTCAAGGCGGATGACTTCTTTGTGGATCTCATGACCACAGCCTTGCAGGCGGGAGAGATCCTGCGCGAAATTCGTATCAACAAAGCGAACGGCCGCACGGGCCAAGCCTATGTGAAGTTGCATCATCCGGCGTCCGGATTTGCCGTCGTCGGTGTCGCCGCCAGCGTATCACTCGACGCAAACGGCAACTGTGCGAACGCCGGGATCGGGATCACCGGCGTCTCATCAAAAGCTTACCGGGCCACCGCCGTCGAGGGCGCGCTCAGCGGCGCTAAACTCGATGAGCAGACAATCGCCGCCGCAGTCGCTCACGCCACCGACGGTGTCGATGCGAATGGCGACCTGTTTGCTTCGGCAGAATATCGTCGGCACCTGGCTCAGGTGTATGTGCGACGGGCTCTCGCAGCCGCGACCGAGCGAGCCGGATAAGAACATCCGCAGATTACGCAGATAACGATTAGGTGTTCAGGGAGCTGTGCGACGCACGCGCGTCACCAGCCATTTTGGAGTTGGTATTAAATCTGTGTAATCTGCGGATAGCTATGCAGAGGATAAGAACATCCGCGGATTACGCAGATAACGATTAGGTATTCAGGGAGCTGTGCGACGCACGCGCGTCACCAGCCATTTTGGAGATGGTATTAAATCTGTGTAATCTGCGGATAGCCATGCAGAAATGAAGATCGAAGGCACACAAAAACTCAACGCCTCGCGCGAAAACATTTACGCCCGACTGACCAGTCCGGCGGTGTTGCAGAGGTGTATCCCTGGGTGCGAATCCCTGGAAGAAACTGGCGAGAATGCTTACGCCGTTACGATCAAGGCCGGCATCGGCATGATTAAAGGTACCTTTAAGGGCAACGTTCGTCTCGAAGAAATGCGTGCGCCTGAGCATTACCGAATCGTCGTCGACGGCAAGGGCGGGCCCGGGTTCGTAAAAGGGACGGGAGATTTCGATCTGGAAGAAAACGAAGGTGCAACCCTCATCAAATACACCGGCGAGATGCAGGTCGGCGGAGCCATCGCGGGTGTGGGCCAGCGGATGATTGAAGGCGCGGCCAAGATGATGGCTGGCCGCTTCTTTGGTACGCTTGAAGCTGAGGTCAACTCGAACCCGTAAGTAGATAAGATTCGATCCACGAAATCACTCGAACCAACACTAAGACTTGTTAGTGTTATTTAGTGGATCGTCCTGACTGCGGCGGCCGCACCTCAGTACCCGCGCAAAACCTTTTTCCGCAAAGCCGATTTTTCCTCGTCGCTGCGCTTGAAGTTGTAATCATAGATCGCGCTTTCCCAATCTCCGTAGATTGGGTTGGGAAGCACGATGAACCGCCTGCCGAATTCACTCTTATTCAGGTCAGTTGCCTGCAGGCGGCTATCAACCGTCTTGCTCTTTTCAAAGATTTCCGCAAAGTCGTTCAGGTTATCGCCCATCAACAGCACGATGCGATATTTCCCGCGGACCGCCAGGCGGCGAGGTTCCTTGCTCGATTCTCCCTGATCGGGCTTCACCAGCACCGTCTCGTCATTCACCCTGGGAAAGCCCATCTTCCGCAAATTGGCGGCAGTTCCTTCCTTTTCAACCTGCTTGCGATTGGTTATGTAGAAAACACGGACGCCGCGCGAGTCTGCATAGCGCAGAAACTCAACCGCTCCGGGCACCGCGCTGGCCTCAGCGCGATTCACCCAATCGGTAAATCTTTGGCTGCTGTGCGGTGTTCGATCCAGAATCCCCTGTACCAGGTAACGACTGTTGTCGAGAATCGTCTCGTCGACATCCACGACGACTGCCCGCCTCATGCGGTTGCGCCGGTTAATTCTCAAGTCGCGGTCGAGCATCATTCTCGCGACCGTGAACGCCTGATAAGCCAGCGCTCGCGCTTCGCCGGAACTTTGCTGCCACGTGATTGCGCCCTCGAGGTACTCGACGGGTGATTGATTTGATTGCGCGACGTTTGCCGGCGCCCAGAGCAGAAAGGCCAGGGCGAGCCACGGCCAACGCCGGCGCACAATTGTAGCGGACGTGTTTCTCATCATTATTTTCTCCGAGAAGTGACTGCTCGCAGATTTCATCGCGCAGCCGTTGATTGTCCAGGAAAGGACAGCTAACGCCTCGCCTTCGCGATAAACGCTTCGATATCGGGAATGCTGCGCGGCAAAGCTTCAGTCATCCACTTCACGCCGACATCGGTGACTAGCATGTCGTCTTCGATGCGGACGCCGATGCCCTTGTATTTCTCAAAGGCCGGCCTCACTGCCGCAATGAATTTTTCGTAATCCGGGCTCTTGGGCAGATTGTCCAGCGCATCGACGCGAACGTAGATGCCCGGCTCGTTAGTAAAAACCATGCCGGGTTCGAACAGGGCGCCACCCCCGACATCGTGCACGTTCATGCCCAGCCAGTGCGAGGTGCCGTGCATGAACCAGACGCGGTATTGCCAATCGGAGTTGCGATCGGTAATCAAACCCACTTTGAGTAAGCCGTCCTTGATCACTTCCCTCGCCGCGTTGTGCACTTGCGACAAAGTAGCGCCCGGCTTGATAACTTTCGCCCCGGCTTCCTGCGCATCATAGACAATCTGATAAATCTCGGCCTGCTCTTTAGTGAACTTGCCATTCACCGGAAACGTGCGGGTCACGTCGGCTGAGTAGTGGCCGTACTCGGCGCCAACGTCCATCAACATCAGTTGCCCCGGGCGCACCGGACCCTGTGATTCCTGGTAATGCAGCGTCGTGGCGTTTGGACCGCAGCCGACAATGTCCGGATAACCCCAGTTGTCGGCATTACGCAGCTTGAAGGTGTAAGCCACCTGCGCATCGACTTCGTATTCCCACTTTGCCTGCGAGGAGAAGGCCTGCGCGCGCTGGTGCGCTTCGATGCTGATGTCGATCGCGTGCTGCATCAGACGTAGTTCCATGGGCGACTTGCGCACCCGCAGCTGGGTAAAAATCGGCGCGGCAGGTTGGACGGTAAAGCCGGATTCCTTGGTCCAGGTCGCGGCAAAGCGCTGTTCCTGGCGATACTCGTTGCTTTCCAGATCCGGAATGAAAGATCCCATCAGGTAGATCGATCCGCCTTTCTTCACCCCCTCAAAAAGAGTGGCAAAGCCATCTCCGTTAGTCGTTGCTGAAGCTTCCGAAAGCAGGATCTTGTCGGCTGCTGGCCGGTACGGCTGGCGCGCGCGCAGGGCGGTAATGAAAGCTTCGAATTCGGTCCCCTGAGTTCGCGGGCGGCGAATATCAGCGTCCCAAATTTCCTTGATCCCGGAGATCTGTTTCGCTTCTTCCGGACTGTACATGTGGCCGGTCCAGGTTTCCGCCGCCGGGTTTCGCCGCGGCAGAAAAAGAATTTCCGGCGTCTGCGGGTTGCCGGGCATCAACACCAGCGTGGCGCCCTTCTGGTTCAAATTGGTCAGGTAATAGAGATTGTTTTCCTGGCGGAACTGGTAATCCACGTCGTTGGTATAAACGCGCGGCTCCGCGCTAAACAAGATCAGAATGCTGTTCGGGCCAATCGCATCAGCTACGCGCTTACGTCGAGCGGCCAGCTCTTCCAAACGCTTCGCCTCTTCAAAGACCGGCGCCGGAGGCGTAATCCGAATTGCGGGCGGTGCTGCAGTGTCAACCGTTGCGCCGGCCCGAACCGCGGGCATTGCTGATATTGAAAGCAGGATGGCGAGTGCCAGGAAGGACACTGAGCGAAATCTTAATCTTCTAATCATCTGAAACTCCTGAAAGTTGTTTGGCGGATTTTGAAAATTGGCCGAGAGCATTTAATCGAAGACGGTTTAAGGATTTGGTCGCCTCCTGGGCCGCTGAGCCGGGGGCATCACTCGCGTGGTGCCATTTGGCATGATCATGATCCGGGTCCCGTCTGGCTGAGTCACGATTCGCACGCCATTTGGAAGCGTCCGAACACGCGGCATCTGATTCGTTCCCGGCGTTTGATTCGTTCCCGGCGTATGGCCGGGGGTCTGCTGATTGCGGAACGGATCATAAGCCGGAGGCTGTGGCGGCGTTCCGACGGGTGGATTACGTTCGGGATCTCGATCGCGGTCGTGCGCGGATGTTGACTGATCGCCGGTACGATTGTTGGCCGGCTGATTGGTCCTGGCGGTCGACTGCTTGGTCGTGTCTGTTCGTTTCGTATCGGCCTGCACCTTGTCGATCTTGTTTTCAGAGTTCTTGTCGGCCTCTGAGGGCTGCGAACTGGTAGTCGCATTATTGGTTTGATTCGTTTCCGATGGCTGCGCCGGCGCCTGCGTGGGCGTAGCCGCCTGCTGCTGCGCTTGCTTCTTCTTATACAGATAGAATCCGCCGGCCCCGCCGGCGAGCACCAGCACGACCAGCGCCGCTCCCACCCAAACTTTCGTGCGATTGCCGGCCGCCGGCCGTCTTACCAGCGTCGGCGTTTCAGTGCCCGAGGTCGCGGCGCGAACTTTAGTGGCATCCGTAGCCAACAGAGTCTGAGCTTCGCTGGTCATCCGCGCCGTAGGAGATCCGCCAACCTTGGTCGCCTGATCGAGGAGAACCGTATTCGCGTTTGCCAATGCGGCTGAGTCAGCGCCGATGATGGTTGCCGCTTCGCTCGCCGGATGCGCCACAGCGGCGCGAAGAGCCTCGCGCATATCTTCCGCAGTGGCGTACCGATCGTCTCGCTTCTGAGACATGCCTTTGTTCAGCACGGCGGAAACGGCGCCACTAACCGCTGCTACCTGGTTCGCGGGAATCAGTGGATCCGGCTGCCCGTTGACCAGGGCCCCGGCGCGACTGAGCGCGTCCGGCGGCTTAACATTAGTGAGCAAATGATAAAGGGTCGCCGCGAGCGCATAGATGTCGCTGCGCCCGTCCGTGCCCAGGCCCTGCACCTGTTCCAGCGGTGCATAGTTTGGTGTGTAGCCAAAGATACTGGCTGAAGTCGTCACCACCGACATTTGCCCGACCGAACCTTTCGCCAACCCAAAATCGAGCAACACCGCCTGGTTCCGCGCGGTTAGTTTCAGATTCTGTGGCTTGATATCGCGATGAATTATTTGAGGATCCTGAGTATGCAAATAGTCGAGTGCGTCACAGAGCTGATCGGCCCACAGCAGGACTTCCTCCTGCGGAAAAGGGCCCTTTCTGCGGGTCAGCATCTCAAAAAGATCTTCCCCCGCGATGTATTGCATCACCAGGAACTGGCCGTCGCCTTCGTTAAAGTGATCGCTGACGCGTGGGAGCGCCTGATGATGGAGCCGGGTCAATAGACGGGCCTCGCGTTCGAACTGCTTCCGCAACCTCTCGTCGGTAAAGAGCGTCTCTTTCAACGCCACCACGGTGTCCAACCGCTCGTCAACTGCTTCATAAACTGCGCCCATACCGCCTTGCCCGAGCTGGCGAACAATTTTGTAACGCGCTTGCAGGACCGTATCTGGTGAAAGCATCAGTAAAACTCGCTAAATTAGGATTCTCGACGAGTCTATCATTGCACGCAGTGCAAGGCCAACGGGTTGCGATCTCTTTTCCTTCGAGCGTTAGCTCTGTGTATTTGGACGCGCCGCACCGGTGAATTGTCTTTTGAGCCGCACCTCTTTCAGCGTATGCTAGCGCCACATGAGCCAACCCATGTCCACGGATTCGCCCGGCGAGATTATCGACGTCGGCCGCATTAGACCGCGCCGCAAGCGCTGGCGATGGTTCGTCCTGCTGGCAATTGTGGGCCTACTGTTCGTCGGTTCGCGCGCACTGTCAATCTACGTCTCGGCGTTGTGGTTCGGCTCGCTGGGTTACTCCTCAGTCTACTGGTACATGTTCAAGCTGAAGATCGAACTGTTTGCGATCTTCGCGGTCCTGACAATCCTGATTTTGCGGGCCGGATTCTGGTTGGTCCAGCGGGGCTTTGCCGGGATAGCTCTTGATCGCCGCACTATTATCGTCAATCAACAACCGGTCAATTTTTCACCAGTCAGAGTGCTAAAGCCGGCGGGCTGGGTCGTCGCCGTCATCGCGGGCCTGGTTTTTGGTTTGAGCGTGCGCGATGACTGGCGCACGTTCGCGCTTTATCTCCATCGAGTGCCGACCGATTTAGCTGATCCGATCTTCAACGAACCGATCGGCTTTTATCTTTTCACACTCCCGGTTTACGAGGCCATCAGCGCCTGGTTGCTCTATCTCGCCATAATCATTTTGGCCTGGGCCCTGATTTACACAGTGCTGGCCGTGACGCAGCAGGGATTATCGACCGCGGGCGACGTTGCCCGGGCCCGCCGGACGAGTGTCGCTGTGGTTTCATGCGCGGTGGCCGGATGGTTCTTGATCCTGGCGTGGCGGTTCTTGCTTTCACGCTATCCCTATCTTTGGGTGGACCACCAAACTTTTTCCGGTGTCACCTACACTGAGGCGAATTATCTGCTCCCCGGTTACGTTTGGGTCGCGGGAGCTCTGACGCTAACGGCCATAATCGCAGTCGTCAATGCCTTTGCTTTTCGCCGCGTCCGAATCCTGGTCGCCGGCATTGCGATTCCGGTTCTGGTCTATGTGGTGGCCGGGGTCATCGTTCCCTGGTATGTCACAAACTTCATCGTCAAGCCGAACGAGCTCGGTCGGGAAACACCTTACATTGAGCACAACATCGTCTGGACGCGGCGCGCATTCGGAGTCGATCGTATCGAACAGCGAAATTTCGAAGCCGATAATTCAGTCGAAGCTTTTGACCTGCAAAACAATCGCGTTACCCTCGACAACATTCGCCTCTGGGATTGGCGCGCGTTGCAGGACACTCTCAAGCAAATCCAGGCAATCCGGACCTACTACGACTTTCCGGACGTGGACGTAGACCGTTATCAGATGGGCGGGCAGGGCCGGCAGGTGATGATTGCCGCCCGCGAACTCGACGAGAGCAAGCTGCCCGACGCTTCACGGAATTGGATTAACGAGCGGCTGATCTACACGCACGGTTACGGAGCGACAATGAACACCGCCAACGGCTTCACGCCTGAAGGGCAGCCGCGGTTTATCCTCTCAAACATGCCGATTGAGTCCACGGCGCCGGAGATCAAAGTCACGCGCCCGCAGATTTATTTCGGACAGGAAACCAACAGCGACGTCTATGTAAAGACCAAACAAAAAGAGTTCGACTTTCCGCAGGGCGAATCATTCATCTCTACGAGTTATGACGGCACCGGCGGCATTCAGGTGGGCGGCGGATTGCGGCGTCTGTTACTCGCGTGGGCTGTGGGCGATCTGGCCAAGCTTCCCTTCTCTGACGATGTTTCTGCCGACAGTCGCATCATGATTCACCGCAATATCAAGGAGATCGTCAACGGTATTGCGCCGTTTTTGATTTACGATAGCGACCCTTACATCGTCGCCGGCAACGATGGCGGGCTCTATTGGATCATCGACGCGTTCACTGAGTCAGCCAACTATCCGTATTCCCGTCATCACAAAGTCGGCAACAACCAGGTCAATTACATTCGCAACAGTGTCAAAGTTGTTATTGACGCTTACAACGGCACGACGCGTTTTTACATTTTCGATCCGCAGGATCCTTTGATCGCGGCCTACCGCGGAATATTCCCGAACTTGTTTCTGGATGCCGCCCAGATGCCGGCCGATCTCCGCAGCCACGTCCGCTATCCCGAGACCCTGCTGCGCGTGCAGGGAGAAGTTTTCAGCCTTTACCACACCCAGAACCCCAAGGTCCTCTTCCAACAGGAAGACGTCTGGAGCGTCGCCCAACAGGTGTCCCTGAACGATCAAGGCCAGAAGCAGGTCGGGCCAATCGATCCCTACTTTGTCCTGATGCAGCTGCCGGGCGAACAGGCGAAGACTGAATTTGCGCTGATACTTCCGTTCACGCCCGCTAAGCGAAATAACATGATTGGCTGGATGGCCGGACGCTGCGATGGCGAGAATTACGGCAAGCTGCTGGTTTACGACTTTCCCAAGTCGCGGTTGATTGATGGACCGCTGCAAATTGAAGCGCGGATCGACCAAAACGCTCAGCTTTCAGCGCAATTTAGCCTTTGGAACCAGCAGGGCTCGCGGGTGGTCCGCGGCCACATGCTGGTCATTCCTATCGGCCGCTCGCTCCTTTACGTTGAGCCCATCTATCTTCGAGCCGAAAGCAGCCCCATGCCCGAATTGCGCCTCGTGGTTCTAGCCACACAGGACCGCCTGGGCTATGGAGCCAGTTTTGAGGAAGCGCTTAATAGTCTGTTTGGCGAAGCCGCCAAGGCTCCGGCAGAAAGTAAGGGTGAACAGCCGGCGCCGCAGCCGGGCGCGTCGCCAAAGCCATCGCCTTCGCCGGCCAGTTCACCTGGTCCCGCCGGAACACAAAACGTGCAGCAGTTAGTGAATCGCGCGATTCAGGAATTTCAGGAATATCAGCGGTTAACTTCGGAAGGTAAGCTGGCGGAAGCCGGAAAGAAACTCGAAGAGCACAAACGAACACTCGAGGAATTGAAGAGAGCTACCGGTAAGCCCTGAGTGACGGCTTCGACTCGCGACCTGCCTCGATGCTCTAACGGTTCTGCTGTTTCATTTTCTCCTGCAGCTTTCGCACTTCTGCAACGGCCTCTTCATATTCCGGCTCGTAACCGGCCGCTGGTTTCATCGCTAACAGGTAGTCGATTTCCCTGCGCGCGTCCGCATCCCGATGAAGTTCGGCATAAGCCGCCGCCAGGTGCCAACGCATGAGCGCGTTGTCCGGACCAATGCGAACACCCTTTTCCAGATAATCCACAGCCTTCTGTGCGTCACCGCCCAAGATCCTGGGCGCTTCTAGATACAACTGGCCCAAGGCCATGTACGGGCTTCCCGACTGATATCTTTCGTCGAGCTTGAGGACGGTTTCCATCTCCCGCTTGATGTCTTCGAAGTCGGACAGACCGGCGAGCACGCTTAGCTTCGCGTTCCCTCCGTAGTTGGCGCCGAGCCAAAAGTGGCCGTCCGGTTTTCCGTCCTGCAGTTTTACGGCGAGCTTTCCCGCTTCAATCCCATCATGAAATGATTTTTCTTTCTCGCTGGACTCGGTGGTGTGGGCGCCCAGATAGTAGTTGAACTTTGACAGCCGCCACGCCAGGTCGTAGTTAGTCGAGTCGTCGGCCTGGGCCTGCCTGAGAGCCACCAGACCTTCCCGCACCTTGGTCAGATCCGCCCGCCCGGCATAGAGCTGGTCCGCCTCAGCGACAGCTTCCGCTGCTGATCTGACCGGAGCGCTCGGAATATTCGGCTGAGAACTCGGTTTTTGACAGGCTCCAGCGATGAGTGGGAACGTCAGCAGAGCTGCAAAAAGCCAGAAATTATGGCTAATTCGTTTCGGAAACCCTTTGGAAGCGTCCATATTGTCTAGTCTATTCATACACGGGTAAATTGGCTTTCGGTTTTTGGCCGAGTAGGGTATAGTGACGCCCTCGAAATCCAAAACCGGGGGCGATTGAGTGGCAGCGGCGGCATTTTACGATCTGGAGGGGACCCTGATCAGCACCAATCTGGTCCACACCCTCGGTTTCTATGCCCGCAATCAACCCAACCTCCTGCGCAGTGTCGCCAAGAGTGCCGCCACCGTTCTCAGCGTGCCCTTGTTCGCGGTCAGCGACCAGTATAGCCGAAAAGTCTTCAACGATCTTTTTTTCAAACGATACAAAGGCGAGACCGAAGACCGCATGCGGTACTTTGCCGACGAGTTGTTCGTCAAGGTTCTCAAGCCGGCAGTGTTCCCGGGAGCTTTCGAGATAATCGAAAAGTCGCGGAGCCTCGGCTTGCGCCAGGTTGTGGTCACCGGCGCCCTGGACTTTTCGGTTGAGCCGCTGATGGACTACCTCGGAATCACTGACTATGTGGCGAACCGCCTGGAATTCGTAAAGGGTGTGGCCACCGGACGTCTGCTGCCGCCGGTTTTAGCAGCCGCGACCAAAGCTTCCTGGATTAGGACTTTTGCCGAGCGCGAAGGTATTAGCCTGAGCGACTCGTTCGCTTACTCGGACAGCATCAGCGATCTGCCGATGCTCTCAATTGTCGGCCATCCGGCCGCCGTTAACCCGGACCTGCGTTTGCGACAGACGGCGCTGCATCATGACTGGCCGATCTTAAATTTGAAGTAGCATGAAAAACTTATGGCCCTTCAATTAAGAAAGAAAACCCACGAGTCGATTGTCTACATCGATAGTGACAGCGCCCCGCGCATCATGCCTTCCGGAGAAGACTTTATTCTCGAAGATCTGCCGGTCGGCACGCGCGTGATCTACCCGAATCCGCCGATGAAGGGCCTGCCCAATCGCGAGGCCGCGATTCGCTACGCACTGAATCATCCGCTGGACTGCGACCCGCTGTTTGCGCAACTCGAACCCGGGATGAAAGTTACGATTGCGGTGGACGACATTAGCTTACCGTTGCCGCCGATGGCTACGCCGGATATTCGCCAGACGGTGTTGGAGATCGTGTTGGATATGCTGGCCGGTCACGGGGTTGATGACGTGCACATCATCATCGCCAATTCCCTGCACCGAAAGATGACGCCGTGGGAAATGAAACGAATGGTCGGGCAGAAGATCTATGACGACTACTACCCGGATCGCTACTACAACCATGACGCCGAGTGGAAAGAAGGACTGATCAAGATTGGCGAGACGCGTCACAAAGAGCCTTTAACCCTGAACCGTAGGTGTGCGGAAAGCGACCTGCTTATTTATTGCAATCTAAATTTTGTTCCGATGGATGGCGGACATAAATCCGTGGCCGTGGGTCTCTGTGACTACGAGTCGCTGCGCGCGCACCACGACCCGCAGACCATACGTGACTCGGACAGCTACATGGATCCGGCCCGCTCGGAACTTGCCAATAAATGTGTGCGCCTGGGTAAGATCGTCGACGAACATCTCAACGTCTTTCACATCGAAACGGCGATCAACAATCGGATGTACAAGGGCGACATGGATTTCCTGACCAAGAACGAGGATGACTTCACGGCATTTGACCGCATGAAGTTCGAAGCGATGCGCTACACAATGAACAAACTTCCGCGGACGGCCCGGCGCAAATTGCTTCATTCGCGGCCTTCGCAATATGAGATGACAGCTTGTTACGCGGGCAAAACTGAACCGGTTCACGAGAAGATAATTGAGAAGGGCTTTCAGCAGTATGCGATCCCGGTCCGCGGCCAGTGCGACATTCTGATTACCGGTATTCCGGATATTTCTCCTTACAACGTGTATTCGATTCTCAACCCGTTGCTCGTGCAGGTGATGGGACTGGGCTATCACTTCAATTTCTACCGGAACAAGCCGCTGCTGAAGAAGGATGGAGTGATGATCATTCACCATCCGTGTTATGACCAGTTCGATCACAATTTTCATCCCAGCTACATCGAGTTTTTCAATCGTCTGCTGCCGGAATCGCGCGACGCTTTCTATCTGCGCGACAAGTACGAGCGCGAGTTCGCCAACAATCCCAGTTATGTTGAGATGTATCGGCGCGGCAACGCCTATCACGGCGCGCACCCGTTTTTCATGTGGTATTGGGGCGAAAACGGACGGCAGCATGTCGGTAAAGTGATTGCTGCGGGGGCTGAAAATGCTCATGTGCCGGCCATGCTCGGCTGGGAGCGAGCTGACAACCTGACCGAAGCGATCGCGATGGCCCGTAATTACATGGGCAACTCAGCCGAGATCACCATGTTGCATCAACCTATGATCGGCATCGCGGACATGGAGTAGATGAACAAAGCGACTGCCAAATTAATCATCATCCGGGCGATTGCCTTTACCAGCACGCTCTCGTTGGCGCTGGCGCTGGTCAATACCCGGCCAGGTGTAAGAGAGCAGCGACAAAGATACTTTGCCCAGGCAGCAGTTGACGGAAATCTTCGCCGGCTCCAGTTACTTCATTTCGCGGGCGCCAACGTGAACGCTCGCGGCAATTGCTGTATGCCGTTATATCTCGCTGCCGGCGAAGGCCGGCTCGAAGTGGTCCGCTATTTACTCGACGAGGGCGCCGACGTTAACGCGCGCGAGAAATTCGGCGACACGGCGCTGACCGAAGCCGTCTTCAATGGGCAACTGGCGGCAGTCAAAGAGTTGCTGCTCAGGGGCGCCGATGTAAACGCGATTGCCGATGGCGGCACGGCGCTCGACATCGCCATTAACAGAAATCATACGGCCATAGCTGATTTGCTCAGGCACCGCGGCGCCCGGAAGGCCTGCGAAATTCGCAACTGCGGCTAAGGGTTCAGGATCATGACCAACAAGCTTTCACCAACCGAGATTTATCAGGACCGCAGAGTCTTTCTGATCGGCGGCACCGGCTTTGTCGGCAAAGTAACCCTGAGCATGCTCCTGCATCGCTTTCCAAACATTGGAAAGGTTTATGTGACAGTCCGCGCGCGCTCGCAGGAGGAATCCGAAACGCGCTTCTGGAACAACGTGATTAGCGCGCCGCCGTTCGACCCGCTCAGAGAACGATACGGCGAGGCCATGGAAGATTTTGTTCGCGACAAAGTTGCCATCGTGGGGGGCGACATCGCCGAAGCAAATCTCGGTTTTAGTGAAGAAGAAGCGCAGCGTATCGCCGACGACCTCGACGTGATCATCAATTCCGCGGGTAACGTAACTTTCAATCCGACGCTCGAAAGTGGATTGCGCACGAATGTGGTAGGCACGCGCAACGTGATCGCTTTTGCCAAGCGGATGAAGCGGCCGTGCCTGATTCACATCTCGACCTGTTTCGTGGCCGGCAACCGCTCGGGCTCAGTCTGGGAAGACGACGGCGTGATTGGATACTTCCCGCGCAAGAATGAGTTGAAGGGCGTCGAGTTTTCGGTCGAGCAGGAGATTGAGGATTGCGCCCGCATGTCTGAGCGCGCCCGCGAAGAGGCCAAAGATGCGATGCGAGTGGCGCATTTTCGCGAGCAGGCCCGCAAGCGCCTCAACGAAGAGATGCGCGACGGCGACGATCCGGACGCGTTGGGTTTGGCGGTCGCTCGCGAACGAAAAGTGTGGACGCGCAATCGTTTGACCGAACTCGGTATCGAACGGGCCAAATTCTGGGGCTGGCCCAACATCTACACTTACGCCAAAGCTCTGGGCGAACAACTGGTCGCCGCCGAACCGGGCCTGGTGCGCAGCATTGTGCGGCCGAGCATCGTTGAGTCCGCCAAGGATTATCCCTTTCCGGGTTGGAACGAAGGCTTTACCACCACGGCGCCGATTATCTTCATGACCCTGAAAGGTCAGCGCCAGATCCCTGCGAACGCCAAATTGATCCTGGACATCACGCCGGTCGATCAGGTGGCGGCGGTGATGCTCTCGGTCGCCGCGCAGGCCATTGTCGAAGAGCCAAAACTCGTGCATCAGGCCGCGACCGGTGAGGCTAATCCCAACAACATGGAGCGTATTGTCGGGCTGGTCGGCTTGTTCCGGCGGCAGCAGGAACTGGAGAAGAAAGACGGCTGGAAACTCTTCCACGAAATATCGGCGCGTTTTGAGCCTCACCGGGTAACACCTGAACGATTCGAGTCAACTTCTCTCCCGATGATGAACCGGGCGGCCAAGCGGGCCTCAAGCCTGCTCGACCGAGCGCGGCCTCGCTGGGGCGGCGGTCGTTACGAAGGTGTCATCAACCGGGTGAAACAGACTGTCGACCGGGTGGAAGAAGAGACGCGCGAAGCGAAAGAAGCGTTCGAGATGTTTCTTCCCTTTACCGTTGAGAATGCTTACGTCTTTCGCTGCGACAATGTGCGCGCTCTTTTCCAACGTATTCGCGAAGAAGAGCAGCCCCTGCTGTTGTGGAATCCGGAACAGTTTGACTGGTACGACTACTGGATGAACATCCACATGCCGGGCTTGAAGAAGTGGGTGCTGCCGACGCTCGAAGAAGATATGCGCGCCCAGCCCAAACGCATCTACACCTATCGCGATCTGGTGGAGCTGTTTGAGACGACCACTAAACGTCATGCGACGCGCGTGGCAATGCGCATCGAACGCGATGGGCGCAACGAGCAATACACCTACGCCGACCTGCGCGAACTGGCTACGCGCGCCGCCGCCTTCTTTGCCAGTCACAAGATTGCC
This sequence comes from Acidobacteriota bacterium, assembly GCA_038040505.1. Taxonomy (GTDB): domain Bacteria; phylum Acidobacteriota; class Blastocatellia; order Pyrinomonadales; family Pyrinomonadaceae; genus UBA11740. Next base: position 31,187 of record JBBPID010000039.1, read on the forward strand.
GCCGGTTCCCGCGTCATGCTCTTCAGTCACAACGCGCCTGAGTGGGGCATGACTTACTTTGGTGTGCTCAAAGCGGGGGCGACGTGTATTCCGGTCGATCCTGAAAGTTCAGCGAAAGAGGTGGTGAACTTTGCTCGCGCGGGCGAAGCTTCGGGCATCGTCATCAGCCAAAAGCTTAAGGATGAACATCCTGATCTGCCGGACAAGCTAAAAGCCGCCGGCCTCGAGGGGGTGAAGTTCTGGACTTTCGACGATGTCTTTGAACTTCCTGACGAGAAGACTGAAGACGAACGGATCGCTCTCCTACCGCAGCGGGTCACGGCGCAGTCGGTCGCGTCGCTGATCTTCACCTCAGGCACGACCGGCCGGCCAAAGGGTGTGATGCTCTCGCATCGTAACCTAACCAGCATGGTCTCGATGCTGGCAGCGATCTTTGACATGGACACCAGCGACGGCGTGCTTTCGGTCCTGCCGCTGCACCACACCTTTGAATTCTCGACCGGCTTTCTCACGCCGCTTAGCCGTGGAGCGCAGATTACTTATTTGCCTGAGCTCACCAGCGAACATCTGGCGAAGGCGATTAAGAACGGTCACGTCACCGGGATGGTCGGCGTGCCGGCTCTATGGGAATTGCTGCACCGGCGAATTAAGAACCGCCTGCACGACAGCGGCAAGTGGGTGGGAGAAACCGCCGATTTGCTGATGCGCTTTAACGCCTGGCTGCGCGACCAGACACCGCTGAATTTTGGCCAGCTGATCTTTTATCCCATTCACGAGGGCATGGGCGGCCGAATTCGATATTTCATCAGCGGCGGCTCGGCCCTTAACGAGAAAGTACAGCGTGACTTTCAGGGACTCGGCTTCACGATTCTGGAGGGCTACGGTTTGACTGAAGCCTCGCCGGTGCTGACCGTAACGCGCCCTGAGAATCGAATGCTGGCAGGCACGGTTGGGAAATCTCTCCCCGGGGTCGAAGTCCGCATCTCGGATCCCGATCCGAGCGGAGTCGGTGAAGTCATCGCGCGTGGGCCCAACGTGATGCTTGGCTATTTCGGCAATGAAGAAGCCACCCGCGAAGCCCTGGTTGATCGCTGGCTTTATACCGGCGATTTGGGACGCCTCGATGACGAGGGCAATCTGTACCTGGTCGGCCGATCAAAGGAAATCATTGTCGACACCAATGGCAAGAACGTTTATCCCGACGAAGTCGAAGAGGTTTATCAGGACTCGCCTTATATCAAAGAGCTGAGCGTAATCGGTTTGCCTGATGGAATCGGCGAAAAAGTCGCCTGCCTGGTAGTTCCGGATCCCGAATACGATATCGCGCTCTCTCGCACCGAACTGCGAAAGAAGATCGAAGAGCACTTCCGCGAAGTCTCGGCCAAGCTGCCCTATTACAAGCGTGTCAAGGTAATGCACTTCACCGATGACGAGTTGCCGCGCACGGCCACGCGCAAGGTTAAGCGCCGCGAGGTGCTGAATCTGATGCAACAGATGGAGGAAGGCGTCCAGCCTGATCCATCCGCGGCAGACGAAGCAATCACCAGTGACGCCTTCTGGTTGCTGGACATAGTCGCGACAGTGTCGAGTCGTGCTAACGACGAAGTTTCGATTAACACGCGGATGGGCGACCTTGGTTTTGACAGTCTCATGTTTGTTGAGCTGGCCACGGCCATTGAAAACGCGGGCGGCTCGCTGACAGCGCCCGAACGCCTCAACGAGGTCCAGGACGTACGCGAACTACTGACAGTGGTCAGCCGGCAACCCACCTCGTCCACCAAACGTGAAGCTGCCAAACTGAAGCTGGAACCGGAAAAAGACGATGAGATTCAAGTGCCCGAGTTTCTAAAAACAATCGGGAACAAGACAGTCGACCTCGCTCAGCGCGCGCTCTACGAACGTTTGCTGCGCACGAAATACGAAGGCAAGACAAACATTCCTTATCACACCAATTGCATCGTGGCGGCAAACCATTCTTCGCACCTCGACATGGGTTTGGTAAAGATGGCACTCGGAGATGCCGGCGAGGAACTGGTGGCGCTGGCCGCCGCGGATTATTTCTTTGACACGAAATACAAGCGCGCCTACATGGAGAACTTCACCAACCTGGTGCCAATGGAGCGCAGCGGTTCGCTGCGACAGTCGCTCAGGCACGCGCGCTCGTATCTGGATCGCGGTTACAACGCGCTGATTTTTCCCGAAGGTACGCGCTCAATGTCAGGCCAGATGGCTGACTTCAAGCCGGTGATTGGATATTTAGCGCTGGCTTCGCGAGTCGGCATCCTGCCGGTGTATCTGCGCGGAACTTATGAAGCTTTTCCGAAAGGTTCGACCTTTCTCAAGAGCCGCGATGTCGGCGCGCGCATCGGCCGCTTTATTCCGATTGAAGAACTCGAAGAGATGACCGCAGGATTGGCTCGCGCCGAAGCCTACCGGCTCATCGCTGAGCGTGTCCGTCACGACGTCGTTAACCTGCGTGACCGCACCAATGAACCGTTCGATGTTAAAGCGGTGAGACAGCTGTGGAAGGAAGAGCGTCGCGCCGGGCGTTTGCGGATCGAAGCGGATGAAGAAGAGTTCGCCGCGGCCCGGTGATGACTGTCCGCAGATTTACGATTAAGTCTCGAAATGAGGTCAGTAGTATTACCGCGAAGCGGTTGCGACTTACAGCCCAGGGTTGCCGTCGCGGCAACCCTGGGTACTCTGGCTAAACAACAGCTACCGCAACGCGGTTGCGGCGTTACTGACGCAACCCGTTCCGGGTTGGATTGAAAACAATTCGTTGTCCCCAGGGTTGAAGCAACCCTGGGCTTTGAGTCGTAACCGCTTCGCGGTATAGACGTCGCAAGTCACCTGGACGGTCATACTCCAAACCGAATCGACTTTTCCTAATCTGCGGATTAATCTGCGGATTAGCCATCATGCCCAAGAAGACCACGCCAAGGAAACGCACCGCGCAGATCGTGCCGCGCAAGAGCACGAAGAAGCACGCGGCCATCGTTAAGAAAGTCCCGCCGACAACTCTGATCACCGGCGGCACCGGCTTTCTGGGCGCGCACCTGGTTGGCCAACTGGTCGAATCGGGCGTGAAGGATCTGCGCGTGATGGCCAACTCGACCCCTGAGTGGCTGGCCGATCTCGGCGTGGATACGGTGGCCGGCTCGGTCCTGAACGAAGACGACGTCGCCCGCGCCGTTGAAGGCGTTACCGAAATCTATCACCTCGCCGGAAAAGTTTCGCGCGATAAAGAAGACGCGCGCGAAATGTATCGCCTGCACGTCGAAGGCACGCGCCTGTTGTGCGATGCCGCTAAGAAAGCCGGGGTGCAAACGATGGTCCTGGCCTCGAGCAGCGGCACCATCGCCGTCACCGAAAAAGGCGATGTCGTTCCCGACGAAACCTACAATCCGCCTTTGGACATCATTGCGCGCTGGCCCTATTACGCCAGCAAGGCTTATCAGGAAATGGCCGCACTCGAACGCTTCAGCGGTAAAGGCCTGCGGCTGGTGATCATGAATCCGAGCCTGCTGCTCGGACCTGGTGATGATCGGCTGAGCTCGACGAAAGTGATCCTGGATTTCCTCGCGCGCAAAATTAGCGCCGTACCCAACGGCGGGCTGAACTTTGTCGATGTGCGCGACACCGCTCAGGCTTTTCGCGCGGCAATGCAGAAGGGCCGGCACGGCGAACGTTACCTGCTCGGCGCGGTTAACTGGACGTTCGTGAAATTCTTCGATCGACTGGAACGTCTGACAAAAGTGGCTTCACCCCGGCTGGCGCTTCCTTCAAAAGTCACCATCGCGGGCGCGCAGGTGATTGACTCGCTGTTTCGCCAATGGAAACTGACCTCGCCCATAGAAGCCGACACCGTCGAGATGGCCGAATACTTCTGGTACTTCCACCACAACAAAGCTCGCCGCGAACTGGGCTTCAACCCACGCGATCCCGGCGACACGCTCAACGACACCGTCCATTATGTGAGAGAGAATTTTTTGGGTGGGAAGTGAAGTGGCTTCATAAGGGCGGTTACAGAACCGCTCGCGGTAGCGAGCGGGTTAAAGCAACAACTGGTCGAAAGGGTCTTGGATTAACGACTTCACCGATTCAATTGTGTTCTAAGTTGGGCGATGTACAGAGTACCAACTTTAGTTGGGCTTTCTGTTGGCATGGAAGAAAGCCAACTGAAGTCGGCACCTGAAGCCGTGAAATCAGGAGAGGTTAATCGCGAGATAGCACTATGTTACGGAACCCGGAGCGGTAGCGACGGGATGCTGCCACTCAAGTTGAATCTGTGATCCGGTCGCTACCGCTCCGGATGCTCTCACGCCAATGGCCTGGAATGTAATAGCCAGGGGGCAACGCCCCGGACAATTTCAAATCAAAATTCAATTGAGCCAATCACGAGGCGACTTATTCCGCGCCTTCAGCCCTTCACTCGCAGTAATGACAAAGCAGCCTGGGGCGCTGGCCCAAGCTACTCCACCGTGCCGGTCCACTTAGCGGACGGCGTTTGTGCTTAGCGTTGAGTTTGACTTAGAAGGCTGTCGCCTTGCATGATCCGCAAACTCCATCGCTTATCATGCCCAACGGAACTGTAAAACTGCGTCCGCACCTGAGGCACGTTTTTGCCCCGCCAATCGTAGTCAAAGGTGCCGCGCTTTGGCATCGAAAGCAAAGATCAGACGAGCCTATAGTTAAGCCCATTTCAGTAGTGCTTCCACAGTGTCGGCACTTCCGTCCACCAAACGCAGAGGTCATGCAACGTGGGCAAACGCCTGCAATCGCATTATAGGTATAGCCACAGCCTTCGCATTGTGTCCCTGACAAACTAGAAAAATTGTATGCGGAAACAGAAGGTCCCGTCGGAGTAGGAGGTCTCGCGGACTGAAGCGAGTCGATTGTTCTCTGTAGTTTCTTGCGTTCCGCGCTTTCCGATTTAAGGTCCTTTTTCACACTTTCCAAGTTCCGAATCATATCGGCCTTTTCAGTTTCGTATGCCCGAATCTCCTCCTGATAAGTTTCGTCACGTTTTTCCAACTCGCACTTGAGCCACTTTATGAAAGATCCCATCTCGTCGGCCCCACCAGCGAATCGGTTTAGGATTGAAAGATAATCGCGCAAAATAACGTTTTCGACTTCGTAGGGGTAGCGCAATTGATGGTCAATTTCGCTCCACCCTTCTTCGAAAATCGTCCTCACTTGTATTTCCACGACAATAGTCTTTTTGGTAGGCTGAAACCTGACTGTGTAATGGACGGATCGATAGCCGGCAGGATGCGGACGAACGTCCAAACCGTGATGTTTGAATAGGTCTTCGGGATCTCCTTTTCGGATATTCGCAACGGGCATTTGATGGTCGTCCCAAATACCAACAATCGCATTATGAATATGGACCCAATCCTCTTTGAATAAGTGAAGCGCGCGAATACCGACAAGGTCCGTGATTTCATCCTCGTAATTATCGAACGTGATCGTGCGTTCAGGTTCCTCAAGTCTCTTTCGTATGATTTTTTCGATCAAGTGTTCCGGGTCCTTAACGCGCATTTTCAGGGAATGAACCTGCGTGATCTGTCGGAGATGCTCCCCCACTAAATTGCCAGCAGCTACCAGATGCTTTTGTTTTCCCTCGTGATCGCGATAGATCGCCTCCAAATCTGACCAAGCGTAACCGGCGCTGGCGAAATCACTTTCTTTGATGTTGTACTTCCTTAAGAATTCTTCATGAGAAATCATAACGCAGTTTTACCTTCTTAATTATCGGGCTGCCCGCCCTGACGCCTAATCCATTTCAAAATCCCGTCGTGCCCGCCAACAACTGCCTTAGCACATACGGCAGGATGCCGCCGTGCAGGTAGTAATCGATCTCGATGGGTGTGTCGATTCGCAGGACTAGCGGGACCGGCTCAGTCGAGCCGTCGGTGCGATGGATGGTCAACGTTACGTCCTGGCGAGGCTTTACTTCGATGTTTTCCAATCCGGTGATGTCGAAAGTCTCAGTGCCATCCAAACCGAGCGAGGCCGCGTTAGTTCCTTCCTTAAACTGACAAGGCAGCACGCCCATGCCGACCAGGTTGCTGCGGTGGATGCGTTCGAAGCTTTGAGCGATTACCGCTTTCACTCCCAGCAGCCGAGTTCCCTTGGCGGCCCAGTCGCGCGACGATCCCGTTCCATATTCCTGACCGGCAAACACAACCAAAGGCATGCCTTCGCTTTGATACTTCATGGCAGCGTCGTAAATGCTCATCCGCTCAGGTTCCGATGGCGGGTTCGGTCGGTAAATCGTAACCCCGCCTTCCGTTCCCGGGACCATCAGATTCCTGATGCGCACGTTGGCGAAGGTGCCGCGCATCATCACCTGGTGATTGCCGCGCCGCGCACCGTAGCTGTTAAAGTCCGCCGTCTCAACTCCACGCTGCTGCAGATAGACGCCGGCCGGTGAAGTCGCCTTGATGGCTCCGGCGGGACTGATGTGATCCGTGGTGACTGAATCGCCAAAGATCGCCAGCGGCCGCGCGCCGTGAATGTCTTCCATCTCTCCGACTTCAGCGCCAAAGCCTTCGAAGAACGGCGGGTCCTGAATGTAAGTCGACTCGGGATCCCATTGATAAGTGAGTCCGGTGCTGGTGGGAATTTCGTTCCACATCGGATTCTGTTCGGCGAGATTCGCGTACAGCGTGCGATAGGTTTCGGGGTCAAAGGCGGCACTCATCAATGCGCCGACTTCCTCGATGGTTGGCCAGATGTCGCGCAGGTAAACGTCCTCGCCGTTGCTGCCCTGGCCCAGAGGCTCTTGCGAAAGATCGCGATCGATGCGGCCCGCCAAGGCGAAAGCCACGACCAGCGGCGGGCTCATTAAGAAGTTCGCTTTGATGCTCTGATGCACGCGTGCTTCAAAGTTGCGATTGCCCGAAAGCACGCTCGCGGCAATCAGATCGTGCTCGCTCAAAACATCTTCAATACTTGGGTCGAGAGGCCCGGAATTGCCGATGCAAGTAGTACATCCGTAACCGACAAGATTAAAGCCCAGTTGATTTAGATAAGGTTGCAAGCCCGTCTTATCCAGATACTCAGTGACCACGCGCGAGCCGGGAGCCAGAGACGTTTTGACTGTCGGCCGAACCTTTAAGCCGCGTTCGACTGCCTTCTTGGCGAGCAGACCGGCGGCCAACATCACACTCGGATTCGAAGTGTTGGTGCAGGAAGTGATCGCGGCGATCAGGACATCGCCGTGACCCAGATCGACGTGGGCTTTGGGAAACTCTTCGGGCAGCATCTCGACCACGCGGTCGGGCGTCGGACGATTGTTGATCATCTCAGTTTCCGTCCACACACTGGTCTCGCGCTGAGTAACATCGTTCCCTGCCGGAGCCGGAGCCGACGCAGGTTGCTGCTGTCCGCCGCCGGCAACCACGGCCAGCGTGTGCTCATGCGCGCCAATGTCGGCGGAATACCGGACCGTGATGTCTTCTTCTGATTTTCCGTAGCCGCCGCTTTTTGTGTCCTGCTGCAGAAGCTCACAGAATTTTGTTTTGAGATCCGGTAGCGCGATTCGATCCTGCGGCCGCTTGGGACCGGCCACGCTGGGCACGATCGTTTCGAGATCGAGCTCGAGCAAAGTGCTGTAATCGACTTCACCCTGGCGCGGAATGCCGAACATGCCCTGCGCCTTGAAATAATTTCGCACCGCGTCTATGTGTTCGGCCGGCCGGCCAGTCGCTTTCAGGTAAACGCAGGTTTCTTCGTCCGGTGGAAAGTAACCCATAGTCGCGCCGTACTCGGGCGACATATTCGCAATCGTCGCGCGATCGGTAATCGAAAGAGACGCCGCGCCCTCGCCATGAAACTCGACAAACTTGCCGACAACTTTGGCCTTGCGCAACATCTCGGTAACCGCCAGCACCAGATCAGTGGCGGTGACGCCTTCGCGCAAGCGGCCCTTCATATTCACGCCGACCACATCGGGCGTAAGAAAGTACACCGGCTGACCGAGCATCGCGGCTTCGGCTTCGATCCCTCCGACGCCCCAACCGACGATACCAAGGCCATTAATCATCGTGGTGTGCGAATCGGTCCCGACGACGCTGTCGGGATAGTAGAGACCGTAGCTTTCCCAGACGCACTTGCCCAGGTACTCCAGGTTCACCTGATGACAGATGCCTATGCCCGGCGGAACCACGCGAAAGCCGTCGAAGGCCTGCATGCCCCACTTCAGAAACTGATAGCGAGAGTTGTTGCGGCGAAACTCCATCTCCATGTTCTTCTTAAAAGCATCGCCGCTGCTTGAGAAATCCACCTGCACCGAGTGATCGATCACCAGATCGACCGGCACCAAAGGCTCGATCACGCCCGGGTTTTTGTTTAGACGCACGACCGCCGAGCGCATTGCGGCCAAATCGACGAGGAGCGGCACCCCGGTGAAGTCCTGCAACAGGACGCGGGCCACCACGAACGGGACTTCTTCGGTGCGCTCGGCGTTGGGTTTCCAGTTCGCCACACTGCGCACATCGTCTTCGTTGATCTTCTGGCCGTCATAGTTGCGCAGCACCGACTCGAGCACTACGCGAACGCTGACCGGAAGCCGCGAAATCTTTCCGACTCCTTCTTTTTCAAGTTGTGGCAGCGAATAAAACTGGCCGGATTGTCCTGTTGATGGGGTAAACGTTTGTAGTGAATTGAAGAGATTATGTGGCATAGGTCGTCGAGCGCCTGCATCTGGCGGGCGATTCGCGCGCATTCAGCGCGCAAAAAGGCAACGCGAAGCTTCAGAGCTTCTCTGGAAATTTAGGTTGCCGCTTATCAAGTTCCAGTTTAGTTTTGACGAAAGTAATCGTCAAGCGAGTAGCAGATAGTGACGCAGTGTGAACTGGCTGGTTTTATCTTATTAGCACCGTGGCTTTAGCCCGGTGATTAGCGATTGGGATCGGAAGGAAACCGTTTAAACGGTTTCCGATTTGTGTCGTGCATCGGGGTCACCGCGCTAAAGCGACGGTGCTAATGAGAGCAGGATGGCAAACCGCACCAGTACTAAGGGAAGCGACGTGTTGCCGCTGTTCTCCGCAATTTGATATAGTCCGCTTAGCAACCCCCCTCGGATTTTCAATCAGCTAACGCGAACGGAGCCTGGAACGTTCACGAGCGCAGTCTCTTTGATTGAGGTGTAGCTATCATGCCAAAAAAGATACCGGAGTCATTCAACTACTTAAGCAACAATCCTGAATTCGTCCCTGATCCCGAAATTGAAGAATTTATGGAAGAAGAGATTGCGCACGCGCCGAAAGATCCTGAGTTGTTGGCGCAGCGCCTCCACAACAACACCGCCGCCTCGCCGGCGGACGCGGGCGGCGATTTGGACGCGGCCTGGGAAGACGTGAACGAAAGTGGGTCTGAAACCTTCGCCGGAGACAGTCCCACACCCGACCAATCAATGGTCGAAGAAAACGCGCGGGCCATCGGGATCAGCTTTGAAGATAATGAAGAGCTGGAGTTCCTCGATAAGATCGAGCGGCGCGATCGCAACCGTTACGAGCTGGAAGAACAATCAAAGGCGAGCGAGGATTCGATCTAGGATTTTGTGGGTAGCATCCACAGATTATGCAGATTGGAATTAGCCTGAGGCCCGCGCGATGCGCGCGCGTCACCATCTACCCCTCTTTTATGTGGAGTATCAAAATCTGCGTAATCTGCGGATAACCCCACTCGACTGACCCTACTGAGGAAAGTTTGCTCGCGGCTGCAGGGTCATGCTCTTGATCACGACCTTGTCCGAAGGCCTGGTGCTTCCCGCTGCGGTCGGCGCCCTCATAATAGTCTCAGCGTTCTTGATCCCATCGATGACGCGGCCAAAAACTGTGTACCTCTTATCAAAAGCCGGTTGACGCTTCAGCGTGATGAACCACTGACAGTTGGCGCCATTCACGTCCTGAGTGCGCGCTGCGCCCAGCGTGCCGGCTTCGTAAGGAATGTCACTGAATTCAGCCGTCACGTTCGGATAGGGCGAATTGCCCGTGCCCCATGAGTCGTAATTCGTCCCCCTGGTAAGCGGATCGCCGCCCTGAATGATCCCCAACTGCGGATCGATGCGATGCACCGCGATGCCATCATAAAACCTGGCGCTGATTAATTTTTTGAAGCGTTCAACCATTTTCGGCGCGATGTTGGGGTATAACTCGATGACGATGTGCCCATAGTCAGCCGTCTCGATCACGGCGACCTCTGTGTCCGGTTGCGGCTTGGCGGCGGACTTGGTGTTGGGTACATCGCCGGCATTGGTGTTGGCGGCCGGGCCGGTATTCGAAGCATTGTCACTGCAGGCGGCGGCAAAAATCATTAAAGCGATCGCCACCATTAAAAGTTTCGCACCTGATCTGTTCACGAAAAATTCTCCTCTCAAAACTTCGCGGTTTGGCAAAACTGTCTCACGCAATGACGCATGGACGCAAAGCCTGCTTCAGAAAAGCTTTCTACTATCGAGCAGGATGGTCACCGGCCCGTCGTTAACCAGCTCGACCTGCATCATCGCGCGAAAGCTGCCGGTGGCTACCTCGCTGACAAAGGAGCGGGCCTGCCTGACAAAGAATTCATAGAGCGGCTCGGCAACTTCCGGCGCTGCCGCGTCGATCCACGAAGGCCGCAGGCCGCGACGGACATCGCCATACAAAGTGAATTGCGAAATGATTAGCAGACCGCCATTGATGTCTTTGACGGAGACGTTCATCTTCCCCGCTTCATCGTCAAAGATGCGCAGCGCCACGATCTTCTCAGCCAGGTACGCCGCGTCAAGCTTGGTGTCATCGCGCGCAATACCCAGCAGCACGACGAGACCCCTGCTGATCTCGCCGACTATTTTGTCATCTACAGTTACGGAACCGCGGGTGACGCGTTGAACTACGGCTCGCATTGGTCATTTTATGTAGAACCGATAGGTCACAATTCCTGTCGTCTGCTTCCCCGGAGCATTCGACGCCGCAAACCGGGATTTGCGAGCCGCCGCCAGTCCGGCCGCATTCAGTTCCGGAACTCCGCTGCATACGGGTTTAGCGACTATGACGTCTCCCTGATGATTTACCAGGATCGCCACAAAGACGATTCCCGTGAGGCGGTTCCGACGTGCCGCGACGGGGTATTCAGGCTGTACTAACTTCACAGCCTTCTGGTTGATTATGTCCTCGCTTTGAACTTCATCGCATTTGTCGGTTAGGCCACCAAGCCAGCAAAGTGAAATCTTTCTTAAGGTCGCCTTATGCTCATCAGGCTCTTTCGCGAAAGGCGGTCCTTTGGCGGCTCCAGCCAGCAGTCCAATGCAGGCGTAATTCTGCATCGCCGAAATGGTTTTTGGATCCGATCTTCCCAACTCTTTTTCTGTAATCAACAAAGCGTGCCAAGCCAGGGGTTCGGCTGATGTGTAATCGCGCTTCAGGAACCGCAGATACGAGAGCCGCTCCAGCGTCTTGCTAATCGCGAGCTGATTCTGTTCGGAATGAGATTCGTAGACAGCAAGGGCACGCCGGTACGCTTTCTCAGCATCCTGTTCCTTCTTCTTCACCAAACACAACTCGGCCAAGACACTCAGGGCCATTCCTAATTTAATATCGTCGGGAGCGAGCAATCTTTGCCGAATTTCTCCGACCTGCTGCGCCAGCGGCAAGGCTTGATCGTATTGGCGCTCGTTGATGAGAGTGATTACGCGGTCAAATAGTTCCTGCGCTTTGGCCAGTTCCCTGACTGAGTCCGGCGTCTGAGATGCGCCATTAAGAGCGATTCCACACGCCAGGAGCAAGCCGATCATCGTAGTTATGGTTCTTTTCATCCTGTCGACTTGATTATTTCTTCGGCGGTTTACTCGGCCGAATCTCAATGCGGCTCGGGAGGGCGCGATGGTCATGGCGCAGGAGATCAACGACCACGCGGGCGATGTCATCAGGCGTTAGCTGCCAGCTTTTTTCATCGCTGGGAGAGTCGCCCCCGAATTCGGTATTTACCGAACCGGGCATGATATAGCTGACTTTGATGTTGTCGTGCCGCACTTCCTGCATCAGGGCTTCGCTGAAACCGTTGAGGCCAAATTTGGAAGCGTTGTAGGCCGCCATGTTCGGATGGGGATTGGCTCCGGCCAGCGAAGAGATGTTGATGATATAGCCGCCACCACGTCGCTTCATTTCCGGAATGGCCCGGTGGCAGGCGTAGAAGACCCCGAAGAGATTTGTTTCCAGCACCGAGCGAAAATCTTCCGGCGAGGTGTCCGCGACACTTTCAAAGGCGCCGATGCCGGCATTGTTAATGAGCACATCGAGTCCGCCCAGTTCCTTTACCGTGTGATCGATGAGAGCTTTGACCTGATCGTAATCGCGCACATCGCAGACAAATCCAATCGCTTTTCCCGGCCC
>JBBPID010000003.1:0-73164 GCA_038040505.1 Acidobacteriota bacterium
GGTCGACATCCGGGTGGCCCCCAACGCCGCCGGTGACATCAGCCTGACCACCGATAACCCGCAGCTCAAGGGCGCCTCTGACGCTTCGTTCCCGTTCTGCCTCACGATCACAAAAAGGTCTAGCTCTCATTCACGACCGGGTTCAGCCGGGTGTGCGGGAATGTGAACAGCAAGGGGAAACCGTTTAAACGGTTTCCGGATCGTACCCTGGGCCACGGAGCCACCTGGCTAAAGCCAGGTGTGAATGATAGCGAGTTGGCCAAAGAATCTGATAGGTCTTCAGTCTATTTCATCACTGAAGCCCGTGCTCCTAACGGTCGTCTGAATCCGGGGCGTTGTCAGCATCGCGCCGGTAGTTCGCGCCGGACGGCACGCCGTTGTTGCGCATGTCGCGTGTGATTACCTTGGCCGTGCCCAACGGCCAGTATCGAAAGAGGGCTTTGCCATAAATGTATTTCTTTGGCACCAGACCCCAGATCCGCGAGTCGCTCGAGTTATCGCGGTTGTCGCCCATCACGAAATAGTACCCCGGCTTAACATAAGTCGGAGCCCGGTTGGCGTGCGACATATTGTACTGGGGATCGAGGTAATTCTCGTCCAGGTCGCGGCCGTTGACCCGCACCCGGCCTTCATGCACTTCGACCGTGTCGCCGGGCAGGCCGATCACTCGCTTGATGTAACTCTTCGACGGATCGTCGGGAAACCAAAACACCACGATGTCGCCGCGATAGAGTTTGGGCGCCCAGCGATAGTCGTCGTAATAGACCAATTTATTGACGAAAATACGTTCGCCGTCGTGCAAATAGGGAAGCATCGACGTACCTTCTACCTTAACCGGTTGAATGATGAAGACCATCACCAGGACCAGCAGCATGAGGGCGAAGATCAGGTCGCGGATCAGCAGACGCGACTCATGCCAGAGATGTTTGCGGGCCGCGTCTTTGGGACGCTGCACTTCTATGTCGCGATCATCGTCTGGATGAACCGTGCCGAACGGCGGTGGCTGGCTAAATCGCTTTCCAAACATTGTTCAAAGGAGGAAGAGTAACGAACAAACCCTTGGGCTTGAAAGCCTCGGTGCTTCTGATCGAGGTTATCCGTCGTTTACCAGCATGTCAAACGAAGGGCTCGGGAGTGATGTCTTGTTTCAAAGCTCTTCTCTGCGGCCTCCGCGGGGCCCCTTTGTCCTCTGCGGTTAATGAATTGTTTGAAGCATTTACCGCGGCTTGCTCCAAAACTCTTATTTCGTCTTCTTTCGTGTCGCTTGGTGTGATTTCGTGGATCGTATGGCTGCCAATCCTGAGCACAATCCACGAAATTACACGAAATCTCACAAAGCAAAACAAACCGATGCTGATCTCAGACGCTCCAGTGGGGTCCGCTTCGAACAAGGCTTGACAGTCATTAGCGCGGCTCACTATCATCCCCACACACGTAAATTCTGAAGAGATTCCAAACCATCGCCAGCCAATCAAAGAACCCGGAACGGAGGCCACGCTCGTGATCAAACTGGATATTATCAATCGTCTCGCCGACCAAACCGGCATTCCGAAATTGAAGGCCGAACAGGCCGTCGATGCGCTTTTTCATTCGATGAAGGAAGCGCTGGCGCGAGGCGATCGGATCGAGTTGCGTGGTTTTGGCGTTTTCATCGTTAAGCCGCGCAAGCGCGGCGTCGGACGTAATCCGCGCACCGGAGAAGAAGTGGCCATCCCGTCCGGCAAGACAATCCGCTTTAAGCCGGGCAAGGAGCTTCAGGCGCACGGCGAGTAGTCGTCTTTGGGGCGCGCGCATCTTGCGCTGATTCACGGGCGGCACGCCCGTGCCACTTCAGATAAGGGAAGTTGAAGCCAGGATTCCTGATCGGCATCCGCAGTTTCTGAAAAAGCGGTCTGCTGGATCATCAATTCCGGCTTTTTTGTTGTCCGAAGTAACGCATGTCACAACTAACTGAAACGATCGCACCCGCCGCACCACAACGTCGACCAATCGGACGCCACTTTGTGCCACCCACTCCTCGCCAGTGGCTGCTGCACGGGACGATGTTTCTGCTCACAGCAATCACCACTACGATTACAGGAATCGTGTGGTGTTCTAATGTGGGCGCCGACAGCTCTGTTGCTCCGGAATCGAGCGGGGGCACGGGTTCATTGGTCCTGATTCCCTGGTACTACATCACCGGGATCGCTGCCCTGATCCGGGAGGCGCTGACTCATCCGGTCGTCCTTATGCCGGGTCTGAAATTTTCCGGATCGCTGCTGGCAATTCTGACGGCCCACGAGTTTGGTCATTATTTGTTCTGTCGCTACTACGGTGTTAACGCCACGCTACCGTTTTTCATTCCGCAACCTCCGGGTTTACTACCGGGTACGTTCGGCGCATTTATCAAGATGAAGTCTCCCGTGCCTTCGCGCCGCGCGCTGTTTGATATTGGCCTGGCCGGTCCGCTGGCTGGTTTTGCCGTAGTGATTCCCATCGCTTTCGCAGGCGTGCTGACACTTCGACAGATTCCGATTGTGGCCGGCGCCTCTGAAGGAGGCGGAATCACTTTCCACGATCCGCTGCTCTTCCAATTGATCGCGCTCGGCTCGGGGATTGACCTGACGATACCCGCGACAGTGAATCCATACTATCTGGCCGCGTGGGTTGGTCTACTGGTCACCGCTTTGAACCTGATGCCCGTGGGCCAACTCGACGGAGGTCACGGCACGTTCTCGGTCTTTGGTGAGCGGGCGCACTGGTGGATTGGCCGCGTTGCATTTGGGACGATGGCTTTGATTTCCGTCCTGGGGTGGTTGTGGCACCGGAGCCCGAGCGGTTTTCTCTACGTGGCTTTGCTGGCGGTCATGTTGCGAGTGCGACACCCAGCGCCCGAGATCATGGAACCACTCGGCCGCGCTCGAATCGTAATCGGAATTATCACTCTGATGGTATTTGTGCTCTGTTTCCTGCCGTTTCCGATCACGATTGATTAGGAGCTGAAGGAGATCCACTTTTCTTATTAGCACCGTGGCTTTAGCCCGGTGATTAGCTAATGAGACAGGACGGCAAACTGCACCAGTACCTGACCTGCTCGCGACCTTGCATCGCTTACTACCGTGAATTAAGCTGCGCTGCGCCAGGTGTCTCGATCGATTTGCCGTAACCAGGAAAAATATGCATCGAATTCTCGCGGTTCTTTTCGTCCCTGTCATTTTTGTGTTTGCGTTTCCGGCCGGTTCAGTGGCGCAGAGCGCCGATCCAATCGCTTCGATCCGCCAACACTATGCCCAGATCAATCGCAACGCCGCGCTGTACAAGAAGGTGAAGAAAGAACTGTCCGGGTTCTCGGCGGAAGGCGGAGAGTTGCTCGCCTATTTTCACGGGCCGTCCGTAATGAAGATCGTCGCCACCTTCTTTGGCGAGAGCGGCAAGGCCTCTGAAGAGTATTACTTTTGGGACGGACAGCTAATCTTTGTCCTGCGGAAAGACTTTCAATACAACAAGCCTCTGTCCGGGAAAGTCATCAGGACCACTGAGAATCGTTTTTACTTCAATAGCGGCAAACTAATTCGCTGGATTGATGAGAACGCAAAGGAAGTCGGTTCCGATGCTCCGACCTATCAGGAAAAGCAGAAAGAGTATTTGGAGACTTCCAAACAGTTCAGCGACGGCGCGGGGTCAAAGAACCCGACGATTGAGAATAACCAGTAACACACTTTTCACCCCCTTCCTCGCTGCAGGATTTAGCCGTGGCATCCATTCTTTCGGTGACGGGAAATGATGATATGATCCCCTTCCGTGGTCATCCGCAAAATCATTTGGAAAGACCAGTTTGTTGAAAAGATTGCGCGGAAACATGGCGTGTCGGTTACGGAAGCAGAAGAGACACTGGGAACTACACCGCATATTCGTAGAGTAAGCAAAGGCGACGTCAAGGGCGAAGATGTCTATGCTGCTTATGGGCAAACTAATGCTGGACGCTATCTGATCATCTTCTACATCCGAAAAGTCTCCGGCGCGGCCCTACCAATCTCAGCTCGGGACATGGACGACGCTGAAAGGAAATATTATGAACGACAAAGATAGAGCGACAGACCCATTACCGGATTCGTTTGAGACTGAAGAAAAGGCTGGAGAGTTCTGGGACAACCACAGCACTATGGATTATCAGCAACACTTGGAAGCATCCGACGATACCATCGAAATCAATGAACGCGTCTTTGAGGTGCAGGTTGCCGAGGACGTATTCAAGAAACTACAGCAAGAAGCTGCCTCACTTCACCAACCCGTCCCCAAAATCGTTGACAAGATCCTGCGAAAGGAATTGCCTTAGCGGCTCAGCCCTAACGTCTGAGCAGCGCAAATTCGCATCAGTTCAGTTTTTTGGAGAAGCCGCAGGTGATCGGCTTAAGACAGGTCGATACGAAGAGTTCTGTCAGTGGCGCGCCGACCGACTAGCAGAGTCAATTAATGAGTGGCTAGGTATGGACTAGAAAACACTTTTCGGCCCGCTCGTCACGCCGCCGGCAGCAATCCTTTAATTTCCCTCACAACTCTTTGCACTTCTTCCTGGTCCGCCAGCGCGATCATGAAGAACTTGTATCCCTGATGAAAGCAGATGACGCCGTTGGCGAACAGCCAGACGCCATCGAGAAAAGGATTGCCGCCCAGCAGCCAGCTGATCGGCGCGCCGGTAATGCCTGCGGAGCTGCCGATCTGCGCGAACATCACCGCGCCGGCCGCGCAACTGAACGCGCCCAGTAGAGGCGCCCCGACGTACTTGGCCATCTTGCGTTGAAAGATAACGCGTTCGCGCTCGGCTTCTTCCATTTCACCCGCCGCGACGCGCGCTTCCTGCCGCTTCAGATATTCGTCAAATTTCTCATATGCTTTTTTCAAGCCCCAGACCGGCAGCGCTGAATGCGTCAGCCAGTGTGGGTGTGAACCGAGCAGCACCGCGTCGAGACCCGGAAACGAAGCGCCCATGCGCACACCCAGAATTAGCGAGAAGGAGACTGCCGCGGCTGTTCCCGGATTTTCTTTGACCCAGTCTTTCGCTTTGATGATGCCCGCGGTCGCGGCGGCAGAGGCGCGCGTGACGCGCACGCCCTGTCCGGCGACTTTCGCAGCCGTTCCTACATAACTTTTCGCTCCATCAAAAACTTCACCGGCTTTTTTTCCCGCCGGCCCGGCAGCATCACGGATGATCTTGCCGGCGTCACCGGCCGCCTCGCGAATAATCTTGCCCGCGTCTTTGGCGCGGCGCTTGGCTTCGTCGGCAGCTTGCCCAGCGCTTTCGCGCAGGTTCTGGTCTTCGGCAAACCGGCCCGCTTCGCCGCGCAGATGCTCGGCTCCGTCGGCGATAGACTGGGCGCCTTTGCGCGCTGCCTGACCGGCCACACGTGCGCCCTCTTCGACAATGTCTGAGACCCCCAGCTTTTCGTCCAGCTCGCGCGCCTTGCGCCGCGCGGCCCGCTGTAAATCGTCAAGTTTCTCTTTGTAATCGGACATAAGTCTCAGGCTCCCTCGCTATTCTACGCCAAGTTAGTGGCCAGAGTTCGCGAATAAGTGATTTTTGGAGTGCGCTAACTTGTCAGCGCTTTGGTATTCTGCTCCAAGTCGATTCGCCGGGTTGTACCGATCAAAGAAAAGCGGCGATCCCGACACGTCGGGACCGCACGCCAGAAAAATTTCGGCGTTCCGTCGCGGCCTTTACTTTTACCCTTTTCCTTCATACTTTTGCTCTGTGCCGAAGTGTCCGACGTGCGGAAAGACGGTTGAGCGGCAAGACAACTCTTCGCGGCCCTTCTGTTCTGAGCGCTGCCAGTTGATTGATTTCGGTCGCTGGACGGACGAAGAGTACCGCGTTCCCGGGCGAAGAATTAATCCCGCCGAGATGGCTGAACCTCCAGAGGCCGATCGGACATCCACCGACGACGATAAAGACGTTGAGCACTGAACTGTGAACGAACTGATTAAACCAAAGACCGCGGTGATGATGCTCCTGCTCGCGCTGGTTCTGAGCAGCTGCAGCAAACGCGCAGCCGGACCGATGGGTTGGACGCTCGAGAACAACCAGCGCGCCCAGCTTACAGACTTCAAGGGCAAAGTTGTGGTCCTTGATTTCTATGCCACCTGGTGCGAGCCGTGCCGCGCCGAGACTCCACATCTCGTCGCCTTGCAAAGGCAGTATGCCGAGAAGGGCCTTCAGGTCATCGGATTGAATGTCGGCGGCGATGACGATCGTGCCGAGGTACCGGCCTTTGCCAAAGAGTTTGCCGTTCAGTATCCGCTCGGATATCCTGACGATGCTTTAGTCGAAACCTATCTCGGCGACAACGAAAATATTCCGCAAGCCTTTGTCTTCGATCGCAGCGGAAAGCTAGTCAAACGTTTCATCGGTTACAACGAAGAACGGCGGCAGGAATTAGAGCGCGTGGTGCAGGCAACGCTGGCACAAGAGACAATCGCCAAACGATAGTCTTAGATCCGTAACCTTCAAATCAACAACAATCATGATTCGAGAAAAACTCGTCAATCACGGCGTCGGCGACAACCGAAAGTTCCGTTGGCGCAGTCATGAAATCTCGCGCATCGAAGGCCTTAGCGATGCCGTCTTCGCGTTCGCGGTAACTCTCCTGGTGGTCTCGCTCGAAGTTCCCAAGACCTTCGATGAATTGACTGAGGTCATGCGCGGGTTTGGCGCCTTTGCCATCTGCTTTGCCCTGCTGATCGTGGTCTGGTTCAATCAATACAAGTTTTTCCGTCGCTACGGCTTGCAGGACACCACCACGATTCTGCTCAACACGGTGCTGCTGTTCGTCGTCCTCTTCTATGTTTATCCCCTGAAGTTCGTATTCACTTTTCTGATCAGCATCTTCACCGGTCATCGTGCCGAGGTGCGTCTGCCAAATGGGACCACACGCTCGATGGTGGAGAGCGCCGATCAGGTCGGGTCGATGATGTTGATCTTCGGCGTCGGCTACATCGCCGTGTTCGGGGTCTTCGCGCTGCTTTACTGGCATGCGTACCGGCGCCGCGCTGAATTAGAATTGAATCAACTCGAAGAATTCGACACGCGCACCGATATTCGGGAGAGTCTTTTAAACGTGGCCATCGCCGCAGTCTCCGTGACGATCGCCTTGATTGGGCGCGGAGCCTATGCGGGGATCTCGGGGATGACTTACATGCTCACGCCGGTGGTGATGACGGCGCACGGGATGATGACGGGGCGACGCCGAAAGAAACTCGAAGCCAGACTCGGCTTTGGCGACCGGGCCGTGCTGGAGTCGACCTGATGACGGCAAGTCTCGAGTTCCTGCCGACGATGGTGTTTACCGTCGTCATGCTTTCCTGGTTCGCATTCGTGGTCGTCTTTGTCGCGCGCAAGAATCCTCCACCGCCGCCCGACAGCAAGCGAGACCGCATCTCAATTCTCGGGATTGCTTTGCAGGGAATTAGTTACGCCGTGGTCTGGTCGGTTCACCGGCCGTTCTTTACGCCGATAGTGCGGATGAGAAAAGAGATCGAGATCCTGGTGGCGATAGTAACGATGGTGGTGGCCGTCGGCTCAGTTTGGTTTGTTTCATCCGCGGTGCGAAGTTTGGGAAAACACTGGAGTATTGCGGCGCGCCTGGTCGAAGGACATAAATTAGTAACAGAAGGGCCGTATCGTGTGGTGCGCAATCCGATTTACACAGGGATGTTCGGGATGCTCCTGGCCACCGGAATGGCGATTGGGCACTGGATTGGGCTGCTGATCGCAATCGTCGTATTCGCGGTAGGCACGGTGATTCGGGTGCAGAGTGAAGAGCGGCTGTTGCGTGAGGCGTTCGGCGCCGAATTTGAAGCTTACTCGCGCCGGGTCCCGGCCGTAGTGCCGTTCCTGTTTTGAGAAGACGATGTTGAGAAGAGCAAAAATATTAGCCACCATCGGGCCGGCGTCGCGCGATCCGAGAGTGCTCGAAGCCATGTTGGCCGCAGGCGTCGACGGCGTGCGCATCAACATGTCGCACGGGACCCAGGCGGAGAAGGCCGAAGACATCCGCATGGCGCGGGCGGCCGCGGAAAAGATGAACCGGCCCCTCGCAATTCTGGCAGACCTCTCAGGACCAAAGATTCGCACCCGCACGCTGCAAGATCACAAACCGGTAACACTCAAAGCCAATCAACAGTTCACCATCACCACCCGTGAGATCGATGGCGACGAGACGCAGGTGGCCACTAACTATCCCGGCATGCCCCAGGACGTGCAGGCCGGAGCGCGCGTGTTGTTGGACGATGGCGCCATCGAATTGCGGGTCGAAAGCACCACCGAAACCGAAATCGTGACGCGGGTAATCAACGGCGGCACGCTCGGCGAGCGCAAGGGAATAAACCTGCCCGGAGTGCCCATACCAATCCCTTCGCTAACGGCAAAGGATCGCGACGATTTGAAATGGGCAGCGCAGCAGAATGTCGACTACTTTGCACTTTCGTTTGTGCGCAACGGCTCAGATTGCCGGGAAGCAAAACTGTTGATTGAGGCCGCAGGCAGCCGGGCGCCGCTGATCGCGAAAATCGAAAAAGCCGAAGCCATCGATCACCTGGATGAAATCATTGCCGCTGCCGATGGCGTGATGGTGGCGCGCGGCGACCTGGGCGTCGAAACCAGCGTTGAGCAAGTGCCTGTCTATCAAAAAACGATCATTGAGCAGGCCAACGACGCCGGCAAGCTGGTGATCACCGCAACCCAAATGCTGCAATCAATGGTGGCGAGCCCGCGGCCGACGCGGGCTGAGGCCACGGATGTAGCCAATGCTGTCTGGGACGGATCGGATTGCCTGATGCTCTCTGGCGAGACGGCTACCGGCCAGTATCCGGCCGCCGCGGTCGCGACCATGGCGAAGATTATCGAAACCGCCGAAACTCGAAATGAAAAGCGATCGATCGTCCACAAGCTGATAGGGCGGCAGACCGGTCGCGTCAGCCGCGCGCTGTGCGAAGCAGCCGCCTTTGCGGCCGATGAAATGAACAGCCGGATCATTGCTGTCTTTACCGAATCGGGTTTGATGGCCCGCCGGCTGTCGTTTCTTCGTCCCGATCAGCGGATAGTGGCGCTGACTTCGTCACGGGAAGTCATGAACGAGTTGTCGCTGACCTGGGGCGTCGAGTCAGTCATCACCGCGCGCTCAAAAAGCACGGAAGAGCTTTTGAGGACTGGCGAGCAAACCCTGCTCAAAAATGATCTGGTTGAGATAGGTGAAACGATCGTGGTTATGGCGGGCAGACTGTCGGGCCTGGGCTTATCGAGTTCAGTGACGCTGTATACGGTTGAAGGAGATATTCACGAGACGATTTAGCTGCTTTGGAATGGGCGCTAAGAGCCAGGCCTGTCACGGATTGTCTTCCAGCCTCTGCAGGCGTTTCACGAATTGGTGCGATTCGTGGAAGGCGGTCTTGTTGCGGAATTCAAGCTCCTTGAAAGTCGGGGCCTGCCATCAGACCAGCGACCGATAAATCTTCATCCAGTTCCGACCAATGTAGTGATGTTCCGCCACCGCCGATTTTGTATTTCGTCCGTTGTTCGGGTGTGGCTGCGCGCAACAAAGGAAACCAGATTATCGGAACGCTAATTTGACGACCGTCAGTGAGTGAAACGTGCATCATTTCTTCATCAAAACTCACGGCCTTAGCCAGCGCCGTTGTTGGCACGAAGGCTCGTGCGGATTTAGCGTCAGTGTTAACTAAAGTACTCATTCCAAGCCTCCAGAAAAACCGCCTCGTTCTGCTCAACTAACTGGCTAACCTCATTCAACTCTCGACTTGAAAACCCGTAGTTGGATGCTAGCTCTGTCGGATCAAGCCAAAATTTCGCTTCATCTTCGGCAGCCTTAAAGTGGATGTGCGGTGGCCGTATCTTGTGAGAATCAGACAGAGCTAGTCTGCCCGCAGCACCTCGCCGACGCGTTCTTTCTCTTTTTGCTTCTGCTCGCGGCGAATCTGGACGGGCGTCATTTGCGGGTCGCGCCAGTTATCGAGGATCCCGACCTGGTGCACACATTGAATCGTGCAGGTGGGCGCGCACCATTTCTCGGTTTTGTACTCGCGCTTGAAATCTTCCATTGTGTAGTCAGCGAGCGGAATGCCGGGATAGCCGCGTTGCTGCGAACACCAGTGAACCAGTCCGTCCTCACAGATGTAGAGATAGCGAGAGCCTGATCGGCAGCGCCATTCATAGGGTTTGCCTTCGGCGATGCTGTCCTGAAACCAGTTGAGCCGCGCGTGATCTTTGTTGCCGAGCTTCTTGACCGCGTGAAAGATCTCTTTCTCTTTTTCCGTTAGCGGCTTGAGCGTGCCGTCTTCGTCATGAATCACGCCCACGGTGGTCGAGAAACCCAACTCCACCGCGCGCTGGGCGACGGTAAGAGCGTCTTCCGGCTGCTTGATCCCACCGCCAATTACGGAATTGATATTGATATGAAAGTTGGCATGCTCGGCCAGGTAACGCAGCTTCTTGTCGAGCACCCGCAGGCTCTTGCGCGATACTTCGTCGGGCGCGACGTTATCGATACTGATTTGCAGAGAATCAAGGCCCGCATCGTTCAGCCGCTTGATTCGATCGGGGGTGAAGTAATAGCCGTTGGAGATCAGGCCGGCAATCATCCCCCGCGAGCGAATGTGGCGAATAATCTGGTCCAGCTCGGGGTGCATCATGGGCTCGCCGCCCGAGATCGTCACGATCGAGGTGCCCAGTTCGGCCAGCTTGTCGAGCCGCTGCTTCATGAGCTCGAGCGGCACCGGCTTGGATGTCTGGTCGTATTCGTTGCAATAACCACAGGCCAGATTGCAGCGCCGCATCGGAATGATGTGCGCCAGCACGACGTGATTGGGGGAAGCCAGGGCCCGCGTAATGAAAGCGGCCTGACGGAATTTCCACTTAAGAAAAGTACTCTTTCGCATGCCAGCTGGTTTGGTGAAAGAAGGATATGCCGAGCCCCGACAGAAGGCAAGAACACTCGTCGAAGCGCCAAAACATTGAAGGGCTTCGGTTGCCCGAAGCCCTTCAGTGTCAAAATTGAAACGGCTGGCTTAGCCTTTAACTCGCTTGACGCTCGAATCCAACTTGAGATCGAACTCGCCCGGAGAAATCGTTTGATTCTTCGTAATGTTAGTCAGCCGCACGGTGGTCGCGTCGTTGTTCTTCTCGACCATCTTGGTCTGCACGGGCAGTCCTTCCTTATCGACCCATACTTCAATGTACTGATAGCTGGCTGCGCCCTTTGGAGTTACGCGGAAGTGTTGCGTCCACACGCCACCGCCCAACGTCTCGTCGCGCACATCCTGAAATTCACCGAATTTGCTGCGGAACTGCGCGGCTGACATGCTCATCAGCTCGAGTACGTCATTGTTCTTACCGCCGGCAACAGAACGAGTGTTGCCTTCGATAACTGTGTTCAATCGCGGACGGTAAAACTTGTAACTCCCCTTGGCCACCGCCAGCGTTTCGTGCTGCGGGCTGGTCCACTCCAGACGCACAAAAGAATTGCGGCTGCCGCCTACACCGGGAATGTAAAGGATTATGCCCTTGTAGTGGTCTTCATCGCGCAGCTGGGCGTTGTACTTCCACATGTCGAGGTTCGCCCGCAGGGTCTTGAGGCTCTGGCGGTTCTTTTCCAGTCGACTCAGAATTGAACTTACCAGGCCGGCCTGAGCCTCTGCTTTTCTGGCGCCCGGCAAAGTCACCACACCTACAAGTAAAGCGGCGACAAAGATAAACGAAATAACTTTCTTCATAATAGCTCCTGTCCTAAAACTTAAGGCCCATTGCGGGCCCCTTTTAATCCTTGAGTGCGCTTTGTTTACTTCCGCGCCCCATGGCGAATGATGCCTCGGAATTATAAATGATGGTCAGCGAATGTCAACCTCATAAGCAATTAATCTGCCGGAGTCGTCGCGTCGCTCGCGCACTGCCGTAACTACCGCCCCAGGACGGCCCGATAGTTGTTTAGCTCGCCGCTCGATCTCGGTCCTATCCAGTTGAGCCCCAACAACATCGGTGTTCATCAACATGGTCATTTGAGCGGCCTGACTGGGCTGAAAAGCGGTGTTCGCAAACCAGCTTTTTGGAGTCAGAAAAATAAAAACCAAGATCAACACACACAGCACATCCCACTGCCAGGACGTGCGCGGATACGTCCAGAAGACGATTTTTTTTAGTGAGTTGCGGGTAAAACCCATAACTGCCAGCTTGCGTCCGGTGAATTATCGGCTCAACGTCAAGGTTTGTCGAGGCAAATGTAGTTCCGCAAGCCTCGACCGACCGACTCTTACAATTCGGTTGCGCGTAAAAGGAGAGTGATTAGACGATGTGTCCGTCGCGCATTTGGATGATGCGCTGGCAGGCAGCGGCTGCTTCAGGATTGTGCGTGATCATGATGATGGTTTGATTGAACCGATCATTCAGCTCGCGAAACATGTTCAAAACCAAACTTGAGTTTTCCGTGTCCAGGTTGCCCGTCGGTTCGTCGGCCAGAACGATGGCAGGGCGGTTGACTACCGCGCGGGCCAGGGCTACGCGTTGCTGTTCTCCGCCTGAAAGCTCCAGCGGCTTATGGTGCATCTTGTCTTCTAACTTCAGCATCCGCAGGATTTCGCGTCGACGATCGGGATCGTCGGCGCCGTTACCGTGAATGCGCTCAGCCAGCCGCAGGTTACCTTCAGCAGTGAGGGTGGGAAACAGATTAAAGCGCTGAAAGACAAACCCGATCTTTCGCCGGCGGATGTCCGTCCGCCGCGAGTCAGAAGCGGCGGTCAGGTCCTCGCCGTCAATCACGATCCGCCCTTTGGTGGGCGTTAAGAGGCCACCGAGCAGATGCAGCATCGTCGATTTGCCGCACCCCGAAGGGCCCATCACCGCCACAAACTCGCCTTCCTGGACCGCCATCGAGACGCCGCGGAGGGCCGGCACATCTACTTTGCCGACGCGGTAAACTTTTTCCAGGTTCTCAGCTTTTAGGATCGTGGCCATCTCTTAGGTGACGAACAATTCGATTTCAATAGTGCTCTTTATCCGACACTAGGCGTTGAAAGATCCCTTCGGTCTATTCGAGCAAGAACCTCAGGCTATTCATAGGCCAGAGCGTTAACCGGATCGAGGTTAGCGGCGCGCGCCGCCGGATAGAAAGCGCCCAGCGCGCCCCCACCTAAACCGATCAGGGCGGCGGTCAGGGCCCACCAGCCACCAAACTCGAAGATCAGGCTGGTCAGCTTGTGAATAGCAAATCCGGCGATCGCCGCTAAAGCAAAACCAACGACCAGACCCATCGCGCTGATTAGCAGCGCCTCTCTTTCGATCTCGCTGATGATGTAGCCGCGCGACGCGCCCA
This sequence comes from Acidobacteriota bacterium, assembly GCA_038040505.1. Lineage (GTDB taxonomy): Bacteria > Acidobacteriota > Blastocatellia > Pyrinomonadales > Pyrinomonadaceae > UBA11740. Next base: position 13,350 of record JBBPID010000003.1, read on the forward strand.
TGGCTTTCAAAATTCCGATCTCACGCGTGCGTTCCGTGATCGTGGTGTGCATCGCCAGCATCACCACTAAAGCGCTGACAATTGCAGCCAGAATTACCAACACTCTCATAAAGACGGCCAGCCCCGGAATCGAACTTTCGACGCTCGGGAAAAACTCCCGCGTAAACTGGACCTTGTTTCCCGGAAGTTGCTCGTTGATTCTTTTGGCTACCGCGATTTGGTCGGCCGGATTCTTTACCTTCACGAAAATGTAGCTGCACTTGCCCGGAGCTTCCAACGCATTCTGCATCGCCAGGAGCGAAAGCTTGGCGCGCGCGCCGGATTCCGGCGCGTAGACGCCGACCACGCGGTAGGGCTTATCGCCGAACAGTTTTAACTGGCTGCCGACCGGATGATTCCGGCTGGCTTTGATTTCATCGATCACGATTTCGTCTTCCGCCCGCGGCGCGCTGCCTTGCACCAAACGAACGTTATTCATCCTGGAAAAGCTGTCCCAGTCGAGGCCTTCAACCTGATCGACACCCCAGACGCCGCTCGGATAGAAGTGACGAATTACCGGCACCGCCGAATCAACGCCCTCGACATTTTTGAGCAAGTCGACGTACTTGGTGCTCAAATTAGCCGATGTCGAAGTCATCTGGGAACCGGGCCGGGTAAAGATTATTTCGGCTCGGACGTTCGATGAGCGGCGTTGCAAGTCGTCCGACATTCCGCGCGCCAGTCCGGTGAACAGCATCACCAGGGTCACGCCGAGCGCGACGCCCAGCACACTAATCGCTGAACGAAGCGGACGTTGACGAATGTTGGAAACTACCAGACTGTCCAAGGAAAGCCTCTTCTTAAGCCGGGAATCTTAATACAAGCCCACAGCGAACACCTAACGTGACGAGTTTTGAGGGAGTAGGGACCTTTACGGGCGTTTAGAGTACCAACTTTAGTTGGGTCTTTCTCGACTAATACAAAACCCGACTAACGTCGGTACTCTCAACGCCGTTTATCAAGCAGAATCATGTCTGCATGTGGCGCGACGGTTTGAATCGGACCTTGCTAATTCTTTGGCGGAGTGGGTTTGGCTGACGCGTCAAGATCGGCTTCCTTCAGGCCCCATCTGTTCTCGAGGACGAATGCCTCGGGCGGATATTCTTTGTTTAGAGTGACGGATTCGGGCGCCTGGTAGGTTATCGTGATCTTGTAGTGGTCCTGAGGTCGAGTAAGGCCAACTTGCCCCGGCAACACGACGTTACCCTCCGAGCCGAATTTTCTTAACTCGCCGTAGGTAACATCCGTAATCAAAGCGCCTCTGTCGTCAAAGGTCTGTAACCGCGCCAGTCTGATTCCGTTGACGCGGTCGAACCAGAATCGGCGCAAAAGCCGGGCAGATCCCTCGCCACCGGTTTGCAGCTCGTCGAGTAAGTAATAGCCGCGCACTACTCGCTTCTTACTGTTGGGCAGGGTGGTCTCTTTCTCAGATTGAAAGAACTCGCTCTGCGCATAGATGAGGCCGGGCGTGTGCGGATCGATTGCGTTGAGCAGCAGCGCATCCGTCAGATGCTGGGGACGCAGATTCGAAAGCGCATTCACCGTTTGCGCTTCGGAGCTTTGCTTGCCCTTGTCTTTGGGAGTCGGACCCGAGGTCCCATTCATTTCCAGTTTGGGATAAGTTGCATTGTTCGTGCCGCGCACGAATCGCTTGTACTTTTCATCCCCGCGCAGCACGGCGATTCTGAAGTGCTCGCCATCCGATGTCATCTGAGCAATGTCGCCGATCGCCAGCGGCCCTTGCACCACCAGATAGACCCTGGCCGGGCGTTGCAGTGTGATCGAGCCGTCGGCCGCGCGATATTTTTCGGCAATACCCGAGGTGGCAAACGAAGTGTCCTCGAACTGGATATCGACCTTGCCGTGAATCGAACGCACCCCGACCAGGTTGTTCACGGTGGCGATTAATTGGGTCGTGTTGGCTTCCGCCAGGGGTGTAAGGAGCTTCTCAACTTCGACCGGCTTCTTGACGATGTTACACGCTGCCGCGACCATCAAAATAATCGAAAGCGCGAGCGTTATGGCCAGACGGTGATTGAGGGCCCCAGAACGGGCATTGTGATTCTGCATTAAACGATCAAGTGACAGCTGTCGGATGGCATGAGCACAATTCTCTGCTGAGTTGCTTAAGCGGACTCACGCTAACAAAGCGCCTTTGCGATTGTCAACGCGATTCGCTCGCGCGGAGGCGAAACGCTTCCCTGGCTCTTCATCTCCACACATTTACCTCACTACTCGTGCGGCGCGGCGAGACAAATTGCATACCCAGGGTTCATCGGGAGTTTTGGCTTTCAAGCAGCGTGCCAACAAAAACCGCGGCGCGGCGGATCGGCTTGAAGAAGTGAACTGGCGAAGCCATACCGCGCCGGCATTATCTAATCCGGTCGATATGGGTAGAGGTTGGATAAGCTCGTAAAACCAAGAGACGCCCGCGCGTTAACGACAGCCGGTGTGTTCACAGCCACAGCCGATTTCCATCACGTGCGACTTCTCCGCTTCCTTGCAATACTCGCTACAGTACTTGCTGCCTTCCTCGGCAGTACAATCACAGACGCCGTGCGCGCACTTTCGGGTTGTTTCCTCAGCCATAAGAGAACCTCCTTACGGTCTTTTAACCGGCTATTCAGTTGTTTGGGGGATGTGAAATCTATGCTAGGCCTGAAGCGTATCAACGTCAAGACGGCGGTAGCTCGCCTTAGTCACTTCAGCAAACCGGACAGCCAGTGCATGATGTTGAGCGCCAACTGCCGGTTGTCGATGCCAGGACGGTTCATGCCGAACTGCATCCGGTTGGGTCCGGCCAGTTGCGCTGAAAGCATGGCCGCTTCGCCGAGCACCACCACGCGGCCTTTGCCGAACTTCAGGGCCAGCCCTTGCGAGCGTCCGGCGGCCGAGGCGGGGTTCGTATTCGTGCCCTGCATGGCGTCAACCGCCGTGTCCGCGAGTTTGAGAAAAGATTCGCTGTCAGCCGGGCCTTTAAGCGACTGGCCGGTGAAGGTGATGATCTTGTTCACGCGCTCTGAATCATCACGGCCGCGCGTGATCGCATGATCGGCCAGCCGTCCACTCTCGCGCGTGTAGATGATAAAGCCGGGATTACCGGAATCTTTGTCAAAGTTTTGGCTGTCAATCGTGAACATCTTGCTCATGTTCACACCAAAGCGTTCTCCCAGAATCTGGTTCGCAGCACCCATCGGGGCGTGATCGGCAATCAGCAAGAGGGCGCCGCCGTCCTTCACCCAGTCACGCACGGCGTCCGCTTCCTCGGGAGTGAAGGCCGGATTGCTCGCCTCAGGCGCGTTCATGGCCGGCGCACCCAGCGCGTTCGAAATCACCAGCAGGTCGTAACCTTTCAAAGTCTGTGGCGAAAACTTCTGCGGGTTGGGCGTGATTTGATAACCGTCATTGGTAATCAGATCCGCGAAAGGCTTATAGCGGCCGGTGGCTGTATGAAAGTTATTATGCGCTTCATCGAACAGCACCTTTGGGTGCTTCGCCGGAAATGCCGGCTTGGCGACTTTGGTATCGAAGTTTGGATCGGCAACTTGTTGGGCGAAACTAACAGCCGCGAAAACAACCAGCAATATCCCGATTACCAGGCAGTGGAGGCGAAGGCGCATTTTGTTCATGATGTTTAGGAATGCCGCACGAAAAAATTGACCTCCCCGGCATAGTGACGAGATCTCTTTTTCGTGACGCTTCGTGTGATTTAGTGGATCGTAAAAGCGGCAGGAAAAAGTACGATCCACGAAACCACACGAAGGGACACGAAAGCCCTTTGACGAAAGCCGCCTTATCCGCGCAGCTTCTTTAGTCGTTCCGCAGCCAACAGCAGCGTCTCGTCCTTTTTGCAGAAACAGAAGCGCACTTGCTGCGAGCCCAGCGCGGGATCGCTGTAGAAACTCGAGCCCGGTACGCAGGCGACGCCGATTTCACGAATCAAGTGGCGGGTGAACTCTACATCGTCCTTAAAGCCAAACCCGCTGATGTCGGTCATGATGTAATAAGCGCCGTCGGGCGAGAAAGTTCCAAAACCTGCCCGCTCCAGCTCAGGCAGGATCAAATCCCGGCGGGCCTGGTATTCAGTCTGAAGCTTATCGTAGTAAGAGGGTGGCAATGACAAAGCATAGGCGCCGGCCGTCTGGAGCGGCGCGGCTGCGCCGACTGTTAAAAAGTCGTGCACTTTCCGGATCGCGCCGGTGATGTCGGGCGAAGCGATGCAGTAACCGACGCGCCAACCCGTGACCGAATAAGTCTTCGACATCGAATTAACGATGACGGTGCGGTCGCGCATTCCTTCGATTTGGGCCATTGAGATGTGGGCGATCTCGGCGCCGCCTCGCGGATAAAGGATGTGTTCGTAGATCTCGTCCGTAAAGCAGAGCGCGTCAAACTCGCGACAAAGCCCGGCGATGAACTCCATCTCAGAACGGGTGAACACCTTGCCGGTCGGGTTGTTGGGATTGCAGATGATGATGGCTTTCGTCCTGGGATTGAAAGCAGCCCGCAGCTCTTCGCGGTCGAAACTCCAATCAGGCGCGCGCAGGGGTACGTGACGCGGTCGCGCATCCGAAAGAATCGCGTCGGGTGCGTAGTTTTCATAGAAGGGCTCAAAGACGATTACTTCTTCACCGGGATCGACCGTAGCCATCATCGCTGCGATCATACCTTCGGTTGCTCCGCAGGTGACCGTGATTTCAGTTTCCGGATCGATGTCTAGACCGAGATACCACTTTGTCTTTCGCGCGATGGCATCGCGAAAATCCCTGGCTCCCCAGGTGATGGCGTATTGATTGACATCATCAGCGATCGCCTGCATGGCCACCCGCTTGATGTCTTCAGGCGCGGCGAAATCCGGAAAACCCTGTGAGAGATTTACGGCGCCGTGCTTCATCGCCTCGCGCGTCATTTCGCGAATCACTGATTCGGTGAACTGAGACGCTTTGCGCGAGACGCGTTTGGAGATTGAGGGTGCAGGTGTCGTCATAAACTGAGCCACAGATTTGCGATTCGAATAACGCCGCGAATTATTTCACTTCGCCTTAGTCGTGTCCATCGGACGACCTTTCAAGGTACCGGTGCAGTTTGCCGGCCTGTCTCATTAGCACCGTCGCTTTAGCGCGGTGAACCTAGTGCCCGACACCAATCGGAAACCGTTTAAACGGTTTCCCGTGCGATACCAATCGCTAACCACCGGGCTAAAGCCACGGTGCTAATGAGAAGAGCCGGCCAGTTCAAGCTGCATTAGCACGACCTTTCCAAATGGGGTTCTGTTGATGTCGGTCGGGCTTGCGCCCGCTCTTAGCTTAACGAGAAAAACTAGTCCGGTAGTTGCTCTCTTAACTGCTCGATAATCGAGCGCACGGCCGGCGCCAGCGATCCGTCCGGAGCCAGACGCAGATAGTTCTCGTAAGCCGCGATGGCTTCCTTATTCTGTCCAGTCTTCTCGTAAGCGGCGCCAAGCATTTGATAGATGATGGGTTCGGTTTCAAAGAGCTGATCGAGAGCGATCTGAAATTCCCGCGCGGCCAAATCGTACTGGCCTTTGTCTTCATAGACACGCCCCAGTCCGACATGCGCCTCTGGCTGAAAGCCGTGGCTTTCGCGAATGGCACGATTGAAAGCACCGATGGCTTCGTCGGTCTGTGCGGTCTCGCGATAGATGCGGCCTTCGACAGCGGACGCTTCCGGATAGTTGGCCTTGAAACGCCGCGCCGCTTCGATTTCGGTCAGGGCGCCATTGGTGTCGTTGAGATCAAGCAGCAGGCGCGCCAGTCCGAGGTGGGCCGCCGGAAAAGCCTGCCGGATTTGTATCGTCCGGCGATAAAGATCCACGGCTTGCTGACGCGACGCCTCATCCCGCGAGCTTTCGCGCGCAGTTTCGGCTTGCTGAAACGCCAGCTCAGCTTCGTCGGTGGTGCGCACCAGTCGCACTCGGATTTCACCGCGCTGGGCCGCGTTCACCGGCGTCGTAACTTCTTTAAAGCCCGTCGCGCGTACCCGCAACGTGTGCGCTCCGGAAGAAGTCTTTATCTGCGCGAGCCGGCCCGCGCTGTCGGTCACGCCCCGGCGAACTCCGTCCACCCAGACGATCGCTTTCGCTGTGCCGGGCTCAGTCAAAACGGTTAGAGTTCGACCGGCGCCGGACGAAGGCGAGACTTGCCGTTGTCTCTGCGCCGAGAGCTCGCCCGCGGCAAAGACCAACAGCAGTCCGGCTATCCAAATCCAAGCTTTCATCGGTGTACCTTTACCCCAAGCGAACGAGCCTGGCAAGCCACTTCGACTAATCCCAATCTTGTAAAAGTGTTGCGTCATGACCGGCTCTGGGTGTAATCTGCCGAACGAAATAAGAACAAGCACGAGCGTCGGTTACTTTTCTAATCGTCTGTCCGCCCGCCGTTGGCGCGCACGATACGAACTAGTTTGGAGGAACGTATGCTTATCGACACAAGTGTCCATCTCCCCGTCACTCTGGCGATGTTTGATGGCCTGTTTCATCCGCCTACCGGGAGCGATCTCGCTCATATCATTTTGCGGTGGCTGCACTTTGTGGCCGGCATTACCTGGATTGGGTTGTTGTACTTCTTCAACCTGGTTAACGTTCCTCTCCAGAAGAAACTCGACGCGGACACGAAGAAGAAGGTCAATCCGGATCTGCTGTTGCCCGCGCTTTGGTTCTTTCGTTGGGGAGCGCTGATCACAGTGCTGGCCGGTCTGGCATATTTTGCGATGTACATCCTCGGCTCAGATGTGAACAACGCAAATGCGATTGGCAATGCGAACCTGAACGTGTGGGTGGTATTGCTCGTGTGGCTGACCTATCCGATCGCGCTTTTCCTCGTCGAGTTCCTGATCATCAAAAAGGTCCCGGCGCTGATCAAAGACGGCCGTGTCTTTGCGATCGTGATGTTCATTCTGGTCGCTATTGTTTCCTTCGGTTTGGTCAAGTTCTTCGAATCCAAATTCTCGGTGGGCGGTTACACGCCGAGCCACAAGTTGTTCGCCATCGGCGTCGGCGGCGCTTACGGCATTGTGATGTTGCTGAATGTCTGGGGGATTATCTGGCCGAACAACAAGCGAATTATTGGCGGGTTGCAGGGCGGACCACCGGCGGCGCCGGAACTTGCGCGCCAGGCTTTCATTGCTTCACGCACTAACACCTGGTTGTCTTTGCCGATGCTGTTGTTCATGGGCGCCTCGCACGGTGACTGGATAATCTTCGGCGGCAAGTAACGAGGCGGTTCCTTTTCACCCTCTTCCGTTGGGAGAGGGCAGGGGTGAGGACCCTTACTGCCGGTCAAGCTTTGCACCCTCTCCTAGCCCTTCCCGAAGGGAGGGGAAGAATACGCACTGCACTTTCCCTGCTCGCAACAGTATTGGTTCATCCTCTCCATCTCTTCGCCACACTTTGATTCGATACTTTGGTCTAAAGTGGAGAGGTGTCTTCAATTTATCCGTGTGCGCTCGCGCACAAACAGCAATGATTAGAGGAGGTAGGTATGGGAACGAACGTTTACAAAGCGCGCCAGTTCAATCTGAGTAACCTGAAAGGGATTTCAGATGAAACTCTCGAAATGCATTTCAAGCTCTATGAAGGTTACGTCAAGGAAACCAACAAGCTGAATGAAAAGATTGCCGGGTTTATCCAGGACGGCAAAGTCGATCAGGAAGAGTTTGCCGAATACTCTGAGCTCAGCCGGCGACTCGGGTTTGAATACAACGGCATGGTCCTGCACGAATATTACTTTGACAATTTGAAGACGGGCGGTGGGACCGGCGACCCGAATAATAATTCGACGTTTCACAAGGCGGCCGCGGACAGCTTTGGCAGTTATGACATCTGGAAAGCAGACTTTGTGGGCATCGGAAAAATGCGCGGAGTCGGCTGGGCGATTTGCTATCAGAATCCGGCCAATGGCGCGCTATCGAATCACTGGATCACGCTGCATGAAACCGGCAACGTCGCCGGCTTCAGTCCCGTGCTGGTGTTGGACGTTTGGGAACACGCGTTCATTTTGGATTACAAGCCGGCCGACCGGCCCAAGTACATCGAAGCGTTCTTTTCCAATATTGACTGGGGCGCGGTCGATAAGCGTCTTCGTCAACAGACAGCGAAGCTGGCAGCATAGCGAATTTAGAGTGCGCCAAACTGTAATTTGCCGATGAAACATCCGGATTCCCCTCCTTTGGGAGGGGTCAGGGTAGGGACCTAGTTACGCTCTAAACAAGTAAGCTCGTGGGCGGGCTCAGCCCGCCCGCAGCGTGGCTGGGGTTGTCGCGCTAGCTGCGCCCCTCCAAAGGGAGGGGAGTAGGCTTGTGCCCTAACCGCTTTTTGCGATAATGCAGTAAAGCTAAACCCGAAGTTGAACCCCATGGAGGAGACATGAGAATCCCGAAGACTTCTCTGTTATTTTTCAGTTTTTGTCTGATCGGTTTATTGAGCCTGGCGGGTTGCGCGCCGGCGAATGAAAACACCACCGCCACCGCGACCACTTCAGTTACGCCGCCGGGCGTGCAAAGCCTGACAGTGGTGCCGCGCCCGCAAAAAATCGCCGACTTGATGAAGGCGCGTGGTGAACAGGATCAGGCCGCGCCGGCCCTGCGAATCGTCTCGCCGGCAAAAGATGCTGTCATTAACGGATCCACCGTCAATGTGAAATTGGATTTGAGCGGCGATCTGAAAGGATACCTCCCGCATAAGGATCCGGCCACCGGTAAAGGCAACCACATTCACGTCATTCTCGATAATCAGCCTTACGAAGCTTACTACGAACTGAACCAGCCGTTTGAGATGCGTAACGTCGCCGAAGGCAAACACACCTTGCGCGTTTTTCCGTCACGGCCCTGGCATGAGAGTTACAAAAACGAAGGCGCCTTTCAAATGGTCGAGTTCACCGTAAAGGGTGGCGGCGACGCTTCAAAGCCGACCACCACCAGGGATGGACAAACCATGGCCAGTCCGGCGAGTAGTCCGGCGGCAACGGCCGGCGCCAGCGCGACTCCATCACGCGAAGGTAAGGACTATTCGTCCAGCAACGCCGGCGCTTTCAATCCCACGGCGCCGCTGCTGACCTATAGCCGTCCCAAGGGCGAGTACAAGGGCGAAGACGCTGACCCGATAATGATCGATTTCTGGCTTTCGAACGGCAAGCTGCAAAGCGATGGTGGCGAGTATCGCGTGCGCTATACCGTCGATGGCGGCGAAGCGAGATACATCGACACCTGGGGCCCAATCTGGTTAAGCGGGTGGCTTGCCGGCAAACACACCGTCAAAGTCGAGTTGGTGGACAAGAGTGGCAATCCGGTCGACAACGGAGGCTACAATTCAACCAGCCGTGAGATCACTGTAGTTCGATAATTTCATGTCGGGGCGCTCGTGAAAAAGCGCCCCGACGCGTTTCAATTTTACTGAGTTGTCGTAGCAGCAGTAGTCGCGGGTTTCTTCTTTGCCGGTTTCCGCTTCGGGGTTTTTAACTCTACCAGGATCACTTCCATCTCCCCGTCCGTCATGTTTTCGGGCAGATGTCGCACGGCCGGTGTAAAGAGGGTCTGACCGGCTTTCATCTCTCGTTCTTCGGTTTTGCCTCCGGGAAAAGTAAACTTAACTTTGCCATCTTGCGGGAAGATCGCGACGGCGTCCGGGTGGGTGTGCATGACCGACTTTTCGTGCGGGCCGTACTTGACGCGTAACACTCGCACGCGCGAGTTTTCAAACTCGACCTTGTAATGTTTGGAATCGACCTTGGTGGCATCCTGGGCCAGCACGGACGGAACTGCCAAGGCCAGAATGAACAGAGTTAGGAACATTGCACGACGCATTTCGGGGGCCTCCTGAATCGAATTGATTTGATAAAGCCTGCGAGGGCGCAGCACTTGTAATCCAAGCGACGTTCCAAAGTCAATGGTCTGGTGAGATGAATCTGATTTCGATCAGCGAGAGTCAAAGCCGGTTTGCGCGGTTGGCGGCTGAGGCCGCGAGCTGCACGCGCTGTCCCGAAATGCGCGGACGCGCCGCGGTGCTCAGCGAGCACAACGGCCCGCTGGATGCGCGGGTCATGTTTATCGGGGAAGCGCCGGGACGCAAAGGCGCGGACCGCACGCGAACTCCATTCTCCGGCGATCAATCGGGTCAGAACTTCGAGCGCTTTCTGGCTTCGATCAATCTAACTCGCCGCGAAATCTTTATCACCAGCGCGGCGCTCTGTAATCCGCGGAAAGCATCCGGAGCGAACCGGCGACCGACGGCCGTCGAAGTGCGAAACTGTTCGTCGTTTCTCAGCCGCACGATCGAACTACTCAATCCACAGATAATTGTGACGTTAGGAGGCGCCGCGCTCGAGGCGTTGAGGCTGGTTCATGATCATGACTTTTGTCTCAGGAGTGATGCGGCTACGATTCGCTTGTGGAACGAACGTCTGCTGGTTCCGCTTTACCACCCGAGTCCGCAGGTTCTGATTACCAGCCGTAGGGAAGCCGCCCAGTTGCGCGACTACCAGGTCGTCGCGCAGGCGATTCGAGCCTGCGGCTCTGCCGCCTGATGTGCGGAAAGGCTCTGCCTTTCCGGTGACCCTGCCTCTTTTTCCGAGGCTACGCCTCGGAGCTGAGGCGCAGCCTCAACTCAAATATCCCGGCAACGGAAAGCCATAGGCTTTCCGCACATCGGGCGGCAAGCCGCCGCTGAACCGCTCGCGGCAGTAGCGAGAGCGTAAAGAAGTTGCGATAGACTAGAGTTCGTGAGCCAGAAATCCACATCCAAAGGGTACGCCGCCGTGCGCGATGGGGGCGCGGGACTTCTCGATCTCTCAAGTCGTGGACGGATGCTGCTCAGCGGCACGGAAGTCGTCACCTTTCTCAACGGCTTAATTACTAACGACATGAAGACCCTGGCGGTGAACTCGTGGATGCCCGCCGCTTTCCCGAACGTGCAGGGGCGGCTTCTGGCCGGCGTCCGGGTGATCCATCGCGATGATGGATTTCTCATCGACACCGAAAGCGCCACCCGTGAGACCGTTTTGAAGTTGCTCGAACGCTTCACCCTCGCTGGGGATTTCCGAGTCGAGGACGTCACGGACGCGACGGCAATGCTTTCGGTTCAGGGTCAAAAGGCAGTTGGGGGGCTTAACGCGGTACTGGGAGACGAAATGGCCCAGGTTGAGCGTCATAGCGTCGCGACTGCTCAACTCAGCGATGGAGAACGCGTAGACATAATTCGCGCCACGCATACCGGCGAAGACGGCTTCGATCTCTTGATCGCTTCAGACGCCGTCGAGAAAGTGCGCGACTTGTTGATCGAGGCAGGCGCGGAGAGCGTCGACCCTGAGGCTCTGGAAACTTTGCGCATCGAAGCCGGCATCGCGCGGTATGGCGCCGACATGGACGAGACCAACGTAGTGACCGAAACCAATCTGGACGACGCCGTTAGCTTTTCCAAGGGCTGCTATATCGGCCAGGAGATCATCGCCCGCATCAAGTACCGCGGTCACGTAGCCAAGAAGCTAACCGGCATCATTGCTGACGGTGAGCTCGCTTTGGAAAGCGGCGCCAAAATTTTCGCGGTTGATGAGAAAGAGATTGGACGAGTTACCTCATTCACTTTCTCGCCGCAGCTTCAACGGACAATCGCAATGGCTTATCTGAAGTATGACTACCTGGCCCCGGGCACCCCGGTGAAAATCAGATCTTCAGACGAGGATTATCCGGCTGTCGTCGCGGAGTTACCTTTTATTCGGGGAAGTTGGTATTAAGAGTCCGCTAACCTGGCGGCACTGACTTCACGAAGTATTGATTTCGATGACTGACGAACAAACCGATACCGTTGGGGCTGACGACGAACTCGATCAGTCCGAGCTGGCCCGGGAAATCATCGAGGCGTTGCTGGATCATACGCGCGTCGTCGGCGATCTGATTGCGGTGATGGCCCAGGCCCTCGATCAAGACGCGACCAAGGCCCTGACTCAAACCGCGCAGTGGGGGGCTTATCTCGAAAGTCGCCGGAAGATGGAGCGGACCCGCGAAGACGTCGAGCGTTTCGTCAAAGCGCTGAGCCCGTCCGACCCTCCCCAGCCCTGAATTTTCCGCACTGACCCAAACGCAATTTCTCTCTAGCGCCTGCGCGGGAAGTCATCTAGAATGACGGCGCATAACTGGTAAGAAACCACCTGACAAGGGGTAAACACAGCTAGCACCCCCCCCATGCGGATTGCGTCCGGTACTTTGCTGGGCCGCTATGAGATACGCGCGCTTATCGGCGCGGGTGGCATGGGCGAAGTCTATCGGGCCCGCGACACTTCGCTGGGACGCGACGTAGCGGTTAAGGTCCTGCCGCCTGATTTATCGCTCGACATAGAACGGCTGCGCCGGTTCGAACAGGAAGCGCGCGCCACCAGCTCGCTCAATCACCCCAACATCCTGATGATTTTCGACATCGGCACTTTCGAGGGCTCGACTTATGTCGTCTCGGAACTGCTGGAGGGCGAGACCCTGCGTGAGCGTCTTTTGTCAGGGACACTGCCCGCGCGTAAAACGATCGACTATGCGGTGCAGATCGCGCGCGGGTTGGCCTCCGCTCACGAGAAAGGAATCATTCATCGCGATCTTAAGCCAGAGAACATTTTCATCACTTCAGACGGACACGCCAAAATTCTCGACTTTGGTCTGGCGAAGCTTTTGGATACCGGGGTGCCGGACGATAAGTCGTCCGAAGCCCAGACCAAACGCGTGGTGACTTATGCGGGCGCAGTGCTGGGATCGGTCGGCTATATGTCGCCGGAGCAAGTGCGGGGACGTCCGGTGGATGCGCGTTCGGACATTTTTTCTCTTGGCGTGTTGCTGTACGAGATGGTGACCGGCGATCGCGCTTTCGTAGGCGAATCAGCGGTCGAAACCATGAACGCGATCTTGAAAGAAGAGCCACCGCCGATCCAAACGCAGTCACGAATGATTCCTCTCGCGCTGGACCGGGTCATCACGCATTGTCTGGAAAAGCAGCCGCAGGACCGTTTTCAAACGGCACGGGATCTGGCTTTCGGTCTCGAATCAATCACAAGTCAATCGGGAGTCTACAGCGCCATTATTCCGGCTCTGGAAGACAAAGAGACTACCAAACCCGACCGGAAGTGGCTCGCGTTTGCGGCAGCGGGACTGATTGTCGCCGGCCTGCTGGCCCTGGCATTCTTTGTCGGCCGGAAGACTTCCGTCACCACGCTCCCTGCTTACCGCCAAATGACTTTTCGTCGCGGTTCAATCTACACCGCTCGCTTTACCAGCGACGGTAAAGAAATTTTTCTCAGCGCGTCATGGAGCGGAAATCCAATCGATATCTACTCGATGCGAACTGAATCGCTCGAACTCAAGACTCTCGGACTGGCCAAAACGCAAATGCTGTCAGTATCACCGACGGGCGAGATGGCAGTCCTTTTGAACAGCCGTTCCCTATTTCATTTCATCAATCAGGGAACTTTGGCGCGGATGTCCCTGGGCGGAGGCGCCGCTCGCGAGATTCTCGAAGGTGTCCAGGAAGCCGATTGGAGCCCGGACGGGCGCAACCTGGCCATAGTTCGGGCCGACAATGTCCAAAATCACCTGGAATATCCAGTCGGAAATATCCTTTACTCAACCAATGGTTACATCAGCAATCCGCGCATTTCACCCGACGGGGAAAGGGTTGCTTTCCTCGATCACCCGGTTCATGGCGACAGCCGCGGCACGGTAATGATTGTCGATTCCCAGCGCCGCACAAAGAGACTCACCGAAGAGTGGAGTGGCGAAGACGGCCTGGCGTGGGCGCCCGGTGGCGACGAGATTTGGTTTACAGCAACCAAAGCCGGCGAAGCTCAGGAGCTTTACGCAGTATCTCTTTCCGGAACGCAAAGGGTAGTCGCGCGGGCGCCGGCTAATTTAAGGCTGCACGACATCTCGCGCGACGGCGAAGTGCTATTGACAGGTAGCCTGGTGTCTACTCCCACGAGCGGATTGCCTCCTAATGAAGCGAAGGAGCGGGACCTTTCCTGGCTTAACTGGTCTCTGATCACCGATCTCGCGCCCGACGGAACCTCGTTCATCGTTACTGAGTTTGGTCAGGGGAGCGGCGCTAACTATGCCGTCTATCTGCGCAAGACCGATGGCTCCTCACCGGCGGTCAAGCTGGGAGAGGGTTATGGTGTGGGCCGATCTCCCGATGGCAAGTGGGTGATTTCTATTTTGTCCGATCAACCTCGGATCGTTATCTTGCCAACCGGTGTCGGCCAGGCTCAAGAGCTCCCACGCTTCGGAATCGAGCAATACGCGCACGGCGGTTCGTGGCTGCCGGATGGCCGGAGCATTGTGTTCGCGGGAAAGGAAAAAGAGCACGCCCAACGCAGTTATGTACAAAGTCTCGACGGCAGCCCGCCGCGCCCGATTACGCCGGAAGGAATCTACGGCTTTCTGGTTTCACCTGACGGCAAATTACTGGTGGCCCGGGATCGAACCAACAAGCAGGCTCTGTACCCTCTCGACGGCGGCGAACCGCGTCCCATACCGGGCCTCGAAGATAACGATCGAGTCATCCGTTGGAACGATAGGGGAGACTCGTTATATGTCTACCACGATCGCGAATTGCCCTCGAAGATCTTTAAATTGAATGTGGCCACCGGTCAGCGAGAATTTCTGCGAGAGATAACTCCGGCTGACCCTGCGGGACGGCTCGGGACGGTGAACGTGCTGCTGACGCCCGATGGCAGAGGATATGTCTATGCTTTTACTCGCCATTTGTCGGATTTGTACCTGGTCAAAGGACTGAAATAGCAACCTCTCTTGCTATCAAATACCTTCTTGTAAATTGTGCTTGAAAAAGAGATTGGCTGAGTATAGACTCCGCCGCAATCCATAGCCTCGATCGGTTGTGGCCAATTTGGATTCTCTGCGCCACCCGGCGTCTCAGCGTCTCAAGAGGTGATGTCCTTTATTCATCGCCAAGACGCAGATCGCAAAAACCTCGCAGAGAAGACAGCTAAGATTGAGCTACTTCCCCTCGACAAATTTCTCATTTACGACTTCGTTTTCATGAGTCAAGCCTTGTCCCGTTTTGAAAGGAGATCTGTCAATGAATACCCTTGAAACTTTGCGAGATGTTGAGAATCTTCGATTCCGAGTTCAGATGAACAATCGTTTGCGGCTCGAGTGTCTGGCGGCCGTGTCGAAAGTCTTTCGTGAATTCGAAGAGCCTATCAACGACGAGTTGTTGTCCTCCGTGATCTTTGCTCTGCCTCAGGAGTTGATCAGCAGCAACGGTCACAGCAAATCCCAGCAGAAGGTGGCGGCCGGAATGAACGCGGCTGATGCCTATCAGGGAAAAGGAATTCCCCCCGAGGAACCGGAGAAGCCAGGATTGCCGCCCACGAAGCCGTCTCTGCCGCCGCAGGAACCGGAGCGGAAAACACCGGGTTTGCCGCCAACGAAGCCGTCTCTGCCGCCGCAGCAACCGGAGCGGAAAGCACCGGCTCTGCCGCCAACGGCTCCTGATCGCCAGGCGCCGGCGCTGCCTCCGACAGCGGGGTGAGCGGCGAATTCGGAAGAGTCACCAAAGAGTATCAGTCAGTTCGCAGCGGCTTGGCAGGTTAAAGCTGGTCCGTTTGACGAAAACGGTCTCGACGAGACCTCGCCGAGGAGTCAGAGTCTAGCCCCAAGCTGCTCTTGAGTTGCGATGAACCACCAAAGTCGCACTGAGTTTTGCGTGGCAGCGCTGCAGAGAAGCGGTCACCACGCGATTATCAATTGGATCTCAGAGAACTCCTCGGGCCCGGCCTGCTTTCTTAACAACTGCAGTCCGGGCGTAGATCCTTTTCTCATGTGTACCGAGGAGCAGCGGATTGAGCTCGCTCCGCGGAGCCTCCTCATCTACAACTACGAGGACCGCGCCCTGGGCGACGCGTTCTCGCCGGATTTTTTGAGCAACCGGACCAGATGGTTTGGCGCGCATGCCAAATCGATCTACGTCCTGGTTCTGCGCGATCCTTTCAACAACTTTGCCAGCAAGTATCGTTGGGCGATAAATGGAACAAAGTGGACGCCGCAAATGTCCTGGGTAATTCACGAACTACCGCGACTGTGGAAATCCTACGCCCGCGAGTTCCTGGGTCTGACTAACTTCATGCCGGCGCCGAAACTGTGCGTTAACTACAATCGTTGGTTCGTCGACGCCGAGTACCGGCAACAGGTTTCGGGACGGTTGAGTCTCGTCTCAGCCGAAAAGGGACTGAGGGAAGTCGCGAAATGGGGGCCGAACACCTGGGGGGACTCGTTCGATAATCTGCACTTTGAGGGCCGAGCGAATGAGATGAAGGTGCTCGAGCGTTGGCGTCATTTCGCAGACGACCCGGTTTTCAAACAGCTCTTCCACGATCGCGAACTGTGCGACTTGTCTGAAGAGATTTTCGGTGTGATTCCGGGAACCGAGTCCCTCCTCCGAACCTCTGGCCACTAAGATGATTCACTATAGAGAAGAGTCACGGGGCGTAGTCTCGATTCGACTCTACGAACTGGCTGAATGCCGCGCGATAGTCGAGAAGACAAAAGATCTTAATTCATGGAAAGCGGCGTTAGTCCGCGATGCGCAGGACGCCTCGAACTACGAAGTGTTGCACCGAACTGATGTTCGTTCGGCCAGGACGCTGGTTGGGGCAGATGCTGACGATATTTACCGGGAGTTCGACGCCCGCATGGATGCGACTCTGAAGCCGCTAATCAAAGAACACTGGCAGATCGAGCTCGGCGGCCACTCGGGCACGCATCTCCTCAGATACGGACCGGCCGACCACTACGTCCCCCATCAAGACACCGGACCCGGTCTTGAGGATCGCTACTTTAGCGTGGTGTGTTATCTCAATGATGATTTTGCCGGAGGGCAAACTTCATTTCCCGGTCTCGACTTTGTGGCGACGCCCGAGCCAGGTAAAGCCATCGTCTTCCCTTCAAACTATCTGCATTGCAGTGAGCCGGTGATTAGCGGCGAGAAATTTGTGGTGGTGTCCTGGATCAACGGACCGGCGCCGATCAAATGGATTTGAACTTGCAAGCCAAGTGCCCTGGCCTCAGATGGGAAAGCCCGCGTCGCCATAGAATTTGTTGGCTTCTTTAATCTGCTTTATTACTTCTCCCAGGATTGAGTCTTCCTGGATTCCTGACGGTGGGTTCCACAACGCGCGCATGTGTTCGTCGCGAAAGAAGTTTCGTTTCGTCCAACGTTCGTCCCCATAAGCATAGTGAATCATCGGCGCCTTCACTTTCTCGTCGGGCCAAAAGTTGGAATCCGAAAGATGAGTCACGTTTAGTTTCAGTCCCAGCTTTGCCACCGCCAGCCCAAACGCATACATGATGTCTTCCCAGCGCCGGGGCGAAAAGGCATCGACCGCCTGCAACCATACCGAACCCAGTTCGTGAGCGAGATCAGTGGAAACCACGTAGGGCACGCTGCAGCGCAGAGAAGCTTTTTCGTCATCAGGCAATTCACGCTCAATTCCCAACGCTCGCAGCGCCGGGGCCACAAAATCGCGATCGTAGTTCATGATGGAACTGAATTCACCCGAAAGGATCGTGGGAAATTCCAGCTCGCGGGTAAAGATGATGTCGGGATCACACAGCACGATCAGCGCGTCCTGGCCGGCTAAAAGTTCGCCGGCGCGAATCAGACTGCCGGCGGTATTCCGCGGCGGATACTCATCGCGAAACGGATGGGCGCGGTAACTCGGAGCGTGATCGACAAAGCATCCGGCTTTTGCCAGGTCGTAAAAATCAGGATGCCAGTCAGAGCCCGACTCGTGAACGATGATAATTGGTTGATGATTTAAGCGAGTGACGCACGAGTAGTAGAACAGTTTGCACTGCCAGCCCATGTACGGATTGTTCTCTGCGGAAACGACGATCTGGTGCTTTCCAGTCATGTGACGCGGAACGGCTTTGCCGTCTGATGTGCGGAAGGCCTGCGGCCTTCCGAGCGAACTGAATATGAATTCGGGCTGCGCCCGGTTTGGGCGGAGCCCCGAGCCTTGATGTCATGCCTCCGGAAGCGCAGAGCGCTTCCGCACATCAGACGTCAAAGCCGTGGCGCAGTGCATTACATTACACCCTACATTGATTGAAGAATGGTCCGCCAGCGATCAAAGTCGGGCTCTTTGAAGAGAACGACGTTCACCGTTCTTACATACCGTGGTTGCAGGGCGGCAAAGGTGCGAACACTTTCGAGCATCAACTTGGCCGCCAGGTCCATCGGCACCTCTCCGATACCGGTCCCCAAGGCGGGGAAGGTCACTGAGGTTGCGCGGCGAACCTCAGCTCCGAGCAAAACTCGCAGAGTCGCGCGCTGCAGACAAACTGCTCCTTCGATGGCCGCGACGGCGTGCGCTATCCACTTAGACTTGAGTCCACCCGCGCCTGTCCAGATCACATCCCCCATCGCGGCCGGCGCCTGGGCAGTGGCCTCTTGTTCAATCGCATCGCCCGCAGACTGGCGCAGAACGTTGGCAACTCCCAGCCGCATGGTTAACTCTTTATTCGCGGCACTGACTATCACGTCACTTTCCTGGGCCGCGAGATCCCCTACCGCCAGTCCAATTCTCAGGGGACCCACTCGGGCCTCGTCGGCCGTCGTGCTGATTATTTCCGGCATTGGCTCTGCGACCACGCCCAGCGTCCGGGCCATCGACGCGGCGTTCGTGAAACGATCCACGGGAAGTTTGCGCAGCGCTCGGGCAATTACCGAAAAAAGATAAGCTTCGCCGGGCTCATCTGCCGCCGGGGGAGTGTACGGCCGCTCCAAATGCGCGTGTCTAAGCGACGAGATGTCTCTTTCCTCAAACGGGCAGTTACCGGTCGCCAGGAGATGTCCGGTTGCTCCCAGCGCATAGATGTCCGTATGGCGGCCCATCTTTCGACCGTACCATTGTTCCGGAGCCATGAAACTTGGCGTGCCGGCCACGCGGTCTGACTCTTTTTCCTTTACCGGATCGATCGCGATCCCAAAATCGCCAACGGTTGAGACGCCGTTTCCCCGCAGGAACAAGTTAGCCGGCTTAACGTCACGATGAATAATTCCCGCCTGGTGGATAGCATGCAAACCATTGGCTCCGTCGATCAGGATGCGGCAGATCATATTAATGGGAAGGCGCCACTCGGCCTTTTGCAGGTGCGTGATCAACTCGTCCAAATCAATTCCATCGATATAACGCTGAACCACAAAAGGTATTTTGGACTCATAACCGGCGTCGAGAACGCTGACGACGTTGGGCGATACAACGCGCGCGGCGAGGTGCGCTTCACGGAAAATATTCGAATCGACTGTCGCCTTGAAGGTCTTAATGACCAGGGGCATTTGCAGGATTGGATGACTAACCAGATAGGCCGCTCCCATCGCTCCTTCGCCAAGCTTGCTGTGCACCAGCAACCCGCGGAAGTGGCCGCCGATCTTCAGGTGCTCGTCAAAGCGCGAAGGTTCGTCGTCAACTGGAAGAGTCTCTGCGTCTGAGGTGCCAATGCCATCACGGGCCGGGTTCGTCTCTTCTCTAGTCGTCTCCTCCGTTTTTTGAAGAGTGGGTGCTTCCGAATTTGCCATTAGAGGTCCTCTTGAACTAAAGGGTTTCCCAGCGTCAGTTAATTATCCGGAGTCCGCTAATCTGTCAAGACAAATACTGTGAGGGCGTGGACGAAATGTCGTCAGCGGATCATCATGATCACCTTGCGCTCGCGCCCGCCGTCGAACTCGCAGAGAAAAATGCCCTGCCAGCGGCCCAGCAGTAACTCACCGTCTGTGAAAGGAATGGTGACGCTTGAGCCGACCAAACTGGCCTTGATATGAGCATCCGAGTTTTCTTCGCCATGGCGAAATCCCATGCCGTGTTGTGGGATCAAAGTTCGAAGCAGGTGCAGCATGTCACGCGGCACGTCTGGATCGGCATTCTCGTTCACGGTGAGGCCGGCCGTGGTGTGTTGGACGTAGAGCACGACGACGCCTTCGCTGGCGCCTGACTCTTTCAGCTGGCCCTGAACTTGATCGGTGAATTCGACCAGTTCTTCGCGTTTATGAGAGCGGACTTTCAGCACCTGCATGACGGGGATTGTAACCCAGGACGCAGATTTGGAGTGCGGCGGCAAGCGCCGGCGCACTCCATGTATTTGATACCGTAGCCGATCGTTATTTAATCACGCTCCACGAACCGACCTTGTCAAAGCCGGTAGTCAATCCCGCGTCATCCGTGATCTTCAGATACTGCTTGTAGTTGTTCATGATCGCCGGATTCTTAAAGACTATCGGCCACAGGATTTGCACACTCGGGCCCGTGGGACCTGATCCCAAAACGACGGCGTCAGCGAGACGTAACTCGGCAAAGCGGCTTGATAGCACCACGTTTGTACCCGGATAACCTTCTTGCCAGGTTTGCGAGTCGGGATCGTAGAAACGGATCAGACCCGTATTTTCATTGAATTGCACCCAGAGCGCGATTGGCACACCGTTCCCGTTGCCATCGCTCTTGGCGATCTTGAAATCGATCGTAGCAATGTCATGCCAGCCGTCAGGATCCGAGCAGGTCGTGACGAAGGATTCGATCTGGCCCACGCCGATCGATCCAGTATTAGGATCATTAACCCCGCTGTTAGGCGGAGTGAACGGATCGGGCCGGCCGTTCCAGTCGCCTGCGATCGGCAGGTCGCCAGATTGACCAAAGTTGAAGGTCAGGTCAATCGCCGTAACGAAAGCGTTGCCCAGAAACATTGTGCCGCTCGAAGGCCGGAACAGCCCGGGTGTGTCAACACCGTCGCCATTCCAATCTCCGACGAAAGGCAAATCTCCCGCAGCTCCCAACGGAAATGAAATATCGACTACCGTGGCAAAGCTGTTGGCCAGGAAAAAGAAGTTCGAACTGGGACGAAAGACACCTACGGTATCGATCCCGTCACCATTCCAATCTCCAGCCACCGGCAGGTCACCACCGGCGCCGAGGCCGAACGTTAGATCAACCGCGGGAGTTGAACCGCCGATGTTAGGGCTATTGCTCAGGAAGAAGACACCGTTGCGAAACACGCCGACCGTGTCAATGCCATCGCCGTTCCAGTCGCCCACCACCGCCTTATCTCCCGTTAGGCCGAAGTTCAGCGTGAGTGTGAGGGTGATGATGCCGCCAATCGGTAGCCGGGTGGTTTGGCGCAGCAGGAATTGCCCGGTTGACGGTCGAAAGACGCCCACATCATCAATGCCGTCGCCATTCCAGTCACCGGCCAGGGGTTGATCACCAGCTTGACCGAAGTCAACCACCAGGTCAGGTGGGCCTGCGGTGTTAGAGTTACGCAGCCGAAAATCGTCGACTGGGCGCGCGATGGCAGGTGGATGGAAGACGCCGATGGTGT
Organism: Acidobacteriota bacterium; assembly: GCA_038040505.1. GTDB lineage: Bacteria > Acidobacteriota > Blastocatellia > Pyrinomonadales > Pyrinomonadaceae > UBA11740. Next base: position 34,764 of record JBBPID010000003.1, read on the forward strand.
CTGGGTTGATCGAGCCGATCTTGAGGATGAAGGCATCAAGTCCGCCGCCCGCTAATGTTGTTTGATAAGCTCCCGCGGTGGCTGGGAAACTGCTCTGGGCGCCGCCCGTGAGGTAAACATTGCCCCTTGGGTCAAGAGCAATGCCAGTAGCTTGGGTAAGAGGGCCAAAGCCGCCGAAGGTGTCGGAGTAGAGTATCTTCGGGACGTTCGTGCCCGTAGCGTCCGAGGCTTCGATCTTGGTGACGAAAGCTCTGCCGCCCGGTAAGCTCCCAAAGCCGTTCACATTGAAATTGCTCCCGCTCGGCTCTGTTTCACCGTCTGAGGCAACTCCGGCCACGTAGGCATTACCGGCGGCGTCAACCGCAATGGCCTGCCCCTCTTCATTGTCGCTACCGGAGAGGAAGCTCGAATAGAAGAGCGCCGTGCCGTCGGCGTTGAGCTTCGCCACGAAGGCGTCGCTATTGCCGATTCTGGTTGACTGGAAAGCATTCTTGAGCGGGAACGTCTGCGCGTTGGATTCGATCCGTCCCGTGATGTAGGTCCTTTCGGCAGAGTCCACCGCGACGGCAGAAGCAGTGTCCTCGCCGTTGCCGCCGAAGTAGGTCGAGTAGATGAGCGCGCCCGTGGGCGAGACTTTGGCGACGAAGACGTCAAGGGAGCCGCCAAGGCCCTGTTGCAGCGGCGGCAGCGAAGAGGGACTCTTCGTCGGGAGGTCCACTGAGCCGGTGGAGCCGACAAAGAAAGCGACGCCCGAAGGGGTCACGGCGATGGCGTTGCCATCTTCGTCGCCCGTGCCGCCGTGAAAGCTCGAGTAGATCAGAGAACTGTTGCCGCTCTGCGCCGGGTCGAACTTGGCGATGAAGGCGTCGGGATTGAGGTCCAAGAGGCCGCCGGACTTTGAATTTTGAAAGGCATTCTTCGTCGGGAAACTGGTCGATTGGGTGACGCCGGTGATGTAGATTTTGTTCGCACTGTCCACGGCAATACCAAAACTGTCATCCTGAAAACCTCCGCCGAAGAAAGTGGAATAGACGAGGCCGTTGCCGGCGGGCGTCAGTACGGTCAGGAAGGCGTCAAACCCTCGGTCCGCCAATCCGAACCCGTTGCCTTGAAAACGGTTTGATGTCGTGGGGAAGTCGCTGTTGTTGACGAAATTGTCGGCTAGTCCAGTCACACATGCTTTACCGTCGCTCGTGAGGGCAATGGCGCGGCCAACGTCAATGTGATTAGTGCTGCCGAGGTAAGTGGCATAGACGATGTCCGTGCCGCCGGGGTTCAATTTGACGACAAAAGCATCAATAATGCCCCCAAAGGCGCGAGCGGCGTTCCTCAGAGCCAAGTCGGGAGAGCTGGTTGAGCCTGTAATGTAAGCGTTGCCCTCGCCATCAACAGCAATGGCACTGCCACTGTCCAGATTCGAGCCGCCGTAAAAGGTGGCATAGACAAGCTGCGGGTCAATCACCAGCGGCTTACTGCTGTCATAGTCTCCGACCTCAAAGCCGATCTCATGATCGTCTGTGAGAGCATAGTGTCCAGCTACGGTTTCTTTCTCGCCGCTTTCGGAGGTCTGATAGATGACCGGAGCAGGTTGGGTGACTTCGCCGCCTTTCATCTTTAATCGCAGACTGCCGTCCGCGTCGAGTTTCAATTCATCAGCGCCATCGAAAGAGAGACGGATCACATTAGAGTCAGCGCCGGGCGCGACGACGAAGTCATACTCAAGCCGGCGCTGGTTGCCGTGATAGACCAGATCGATGCCCGGATAAACTTCATCGTAGTGCACCCGCGAGTAGGTCGGAATATCTGTGTGCCACTTCTTACGATCGTTGCCGATCAGATAGTTGCTCTTGCCCTGAAGGCGTTCGCGTCCTTGGATTTTCGGCGAGCCGTTCGCTCCCATGAGCTTCATCCGCAATAATGCGGACTGCGTCTCTCGCGTTACTGACCGAGTTTTTTCAGAAACCGAATCTGCTTTTTCACTGCTCAAGGAAAGCACGGCTTCGGTTGGAGTCAGCAACAAAGCGTAGTTTGGCCCGCGCGAAAGAAACTTAACTCTTCGATCGGCCTGACCCTGGTTCTCTTCAAAACTCAACGGCAACTTTCCGTACGCTTCGCTTATGCGCATTCGCTCTGTGGATTTTTTCGCCGGTGACGCGCTAGTTGGCTGGCTGGTGGATTCGGTCTTAGTCAGGACGGTTCTGCTCGGCATTAGACAAAGAACCAGGCTGGCAAACGTCAAAATCGTGGCGGCGGTTTGTATCGATCGAATATTGGACGTTCTCATTGCATTGCTCCTTTTAAGCAGCTTACCCGTGCGAGCAGGACGAAGGTGAGTTGTAAGGCCCGACAAGTTCGAGTTTTCATGGGGCAGATCTCCTTGTAAGCAGGAAAGGCTAAACTTCCGGGAGCGTGACCTGCCAAAGGCTGGGGATTCGGTGAAGTTCCCACCCCGGAAGGCTGACGATGTATCACCCGTTCGCTGCCAGCGCCGGACATTCATCGCCGTGAAGATGGCTCAAAAAATCTACGAAAGTGCGCGAGATACTATCACTAAGACGGCTAAATGCAAGCGATTTCCAGGCGGGGGAGGGAGGGAAAGGGCGATGAGTCGCTTCCGAGCCGAACAGGCAGTTAAAGGACTCCCAACGAAGGTGTCTGTCTCACGTTAACCGCGGCCCGATCACTCTTCTTCTTCACTCGGCGCGCGTTGGATGCGAATCGTTGAATCGGGAGATTGTGACGGAGCGCTCTTAGTTGCCGGATAAACGGCGCGCGCTCCGACTTCAGTCCGGAAATGACCGTTATCATCGTAGAGACGTTTGTACTGCAGGGTGTTGCGCACCACGCCCTGAATGTAAAGGCGAGTCTCTCTGAACGGTACTGCTTCCGCCCACTCGTCTATCTCCAGCGGCAGCGTCGCCCGCCATTGCACCACTCGACCGGGGCCCGCGTTGTACGCCGCAGCCACATACTCAATGCGGCCATACTTATCGAGCTGCTCGCGCAGATAGGCGGTACCGAGCTGGATATTCAAGCGCGGCTCGAACAGCGCTTCAATCGTCACCGCGCGATCGACGCCGGACCTCCTCGCCGTCGTGATCGCGGTGGGCACGACCAGTTGCATCAGGCCATAGGCCCGCGCCGAAGAAACCGCGCGCGGATTAAATACTGACTCCTGACGAATCAGGCCGGCGACCTGAAAGGGATCCAGCCGCCGCGCGCGCGATTCCTGCGTGATGATGTCCCAGTAACTAAGAGGATAGAAGGCGTCCCACTCATCCGGACGCATCTCTTCCGGCTTCATCTGCGAATAGTCCGGATAGCTCCGCTTCAAAACATTGAGGGCCTGCACGTTGTCGTTCTTAGCCCGATATATGCGTGCGATGGCGAGATTGACCCGTGGGCTGTTGGGAGCCGCCGATGCCGCCACCGCGAGCTCTTCCAGAGCCCAATCGTCGGTGCCGATAATTGAAAGCTGATCGGCTTTGGCGATGCGTTCGTCTTCGTTGGCGCCCGCGGTCTCTTCGGCTACGGTGACGGTTTGCAGGTTTGCGACCGCGCGGCCCACCGGCGAGTCAGAGCCAAACTTGGCCAACGGCGCGTTGCCGTTTCGATTCATTGTGTCCAAGCGTTGCTTGGCCAAATAGCCGTACCAGTTGGCATCGTATCTGGCCTGCAAGCCCTGGTAGATTGCCCGCGCTTCCGCCAGTTTTCCGGCGCGTTCGCTATCGCGCGCCGCCCAGTAGGCGGCCTTGCCGCGAAAGTCTGTATTGCGGTCCGCGTAGTTGGCCAGGTGCTCGGTCAACAGCCGCGAGGACTCGGCAAAGTTCTTCGCGTCGTGACTTTGCCAGGCGAGATAGAACTGAGCGGGTGTTACTTCCGCCGCGCCGGGATAAAAGTTGACAGCCGTGCGATAGAAGTACGAAGCATCGACCGAGTTTTTGGCGTCTTCAGCGGCTTGTCCCACCTGGACGAAAGCTCGCGTGGTCCAGGGGCTGTTGGGAAAAGAGCGACGCAACTCATCCGTGGTGCTGCGCGCCTGGGCCCATTGCTTTGAGCGGCCGTACGCAATCGCCAGATTGAACATGGCCTCCGCTTTCGATTCTCCCGCGGCCATCGAGGTAGCGGCCAGGGCCGTGGTCGCATCTGCATATCTGCGCGCATTGGCGGCGGCCGACGCCCGACGCGCCAGCATCGCGGGCGTGCCGCTGTTGGGGAAACTTGAGAATGCGTTACTGAAAGCGTCAAAGGCTTCACTAAAACGCTTCGCCGCGTAAAGTTTTTCGGCGCGCGCAATTCCTTCTTCGGCGCTGGCTGGATTTGTGGAGGAGCCCAACCGCGAGATTGCGTTTGCGGCTTCCGCGGCTTCAGGTGAAGCGGGCGCGAAGAAAAAGAGGCGGCGATAACTCGCGAGGGCCCGCGACGAATCTCCGGTTTGCTCAAGGGCCTTTGCGGTTAACAGCAGAGCGCCGGCTTCATCTTTCGCGGCCAGTTGTTTCAACGTCACCGGCACAGCTGCGGCTTGGCCATCCTGCATCAGCATTTCGCCTACGCGAAGCATCGCGCGACGGGCCCGCAGCGAGGTTGGATATTCGCGTCCGAGTTGCTCATAGGCAGCACGGGCTTCAACGCGGCGGTTCGCCTGGTCAAGCGCATCCGCGCGCATCGACAATGCGTAATCGCCGATCACCGTATAGTCGCTGATCGCTTTTGAGTCCAACAGTGATGCCGCACCCGCAAAATCCCTGGCGTTGAGTTTGATTCGCGCGTGGACGATCTTTGCCAGGGCTCCCGCAGTCGTCTTCGGAAAATCCGATTCGATCCGCGCCACCGCGTCTTCTCCCGGCAGCACTCCGCCGCGAGTCATCGCGCGTAGGGTCTCTCGCGCCTTCAACTCCTGCGGCGTCTGCTGCAGGGTGCGGCAGCCGGCGATGAGAAACAGCGGCGCCACGGCCCCGATGACGGCGATTAGTCCAAAAAATATAAAGACGAAGCGATGCTGGCGAAGATTGATGGAACGCTCTTTCTTCATTAGATAGTCAATTTACTGCAACGCGACGCCCTCTGCAAACGAGCAGCCGCGACGCCACAGGTTACGAGTACAAAATGTAGATGGAAATCCCATCAGTTCAACTAATTGCTAATCGAAACGAGGGCTTCGCACATGTGGAGAAGGTGTGAATTGTGGAAGAAAAGCAAATGGCCAATCACTCTTGATTGTATCGGTTGTTTGTGATAAGAAAGCGCATCTTAGTGTATGAGAGTCGCGTGAGAGTCTACTGGGCTTTGCGGATTAGGATCTGATTTGATCAAAGCCCGGTGTCGGAGCGAAAGAATCGCTCCTGAATGACCTGGAATCCTCGGGCCACCAAATTCCAGAAGTATGTTTCAAAACACTGCACGTTTATATCGAAAAATGGCCGGAAATCCCCAGATTACTGGAACGGAACGTTGATTGCCGATGTTCGTAGTGATAAGGTAGGTTGTTAGCTTGAGCGGGTTCGAGTTGACTATGACGTCACCCCCATGAACAATCAACCGAAGGACGCCAGCCAACCCTGGGAGAGCGAGATGTTGCTTCAAAACAAAACCTTCCTGTTTGCCTTGAGGATATTCGCGACAGTCATGGCGATGTCTTATGCTCTGCTGTTTTTATTCAGACTCATCCAGCGGTACGGCCATACGCAACCAGCCGGCTTGGACATCGACTTAATGATACCTCAGAATCCCCAGTTCTTTATCGCTCTTTCGCTGGTAACAGCGGCAGTGAGTCTGTGGGCTTTTCGTGATAAGGGACGAATCATTGCGTCGGTATCGTTCTTTGTCATTGTGGTCGTTAAGTTTGTGTTGTGGGCGAGTTCAACTAGACAAATCAAGATCAATACCGGTTTGGATGCGATTCCCCAAGCAGGATGGTTAGGCAACAAACTCATCGGCGCGGGATGGCTGGAGGTGCTTGCAGTACTAGCCGTTCTAAGCTTGTTGGCATTTGCAGCAGGATCGGTCTGGCAGCGACGTGCCGAGATCGCTAAGCATCAGCACCACGGTTCCCGATTCGGAACCGTCAGCTAGCTGCGTAATGAACAGCCTAATCGCGTAAACAAAACCCGTCTAAAAACAGTTTTTAGAATAATCATGTTGGGTGCTCTGCACTCAACTGTAGTTTGCTAGCGTTATAGTTGTCGTCATCATGCCGACGGGGCAGTTTCCGCTCCAAACAAACCCACTTGATTCTTTTTCGTCTTACCGTTCAGTTTTTCGCAGAGAATCCGGTGAAGAATGTTGACACCGGGGTACCCTTATTCTGCGAAACTCGCCTAGCTCTTTCTGAACTTCGCACGAAGTCCAACTATTATGCCGATAGTCCAAGGCGCGCCTACGCAAAGGAACCAAATCCATGTCTCGTACCAACCCCCTAGCCCAGCCCTTCTTATGAATGAGCGATAGAGAGGTAGGTAGGTCAAATCGCTCTGCAAACGAACGTATTTGGGAGGATCGTGAGCGGGTATGTTCATGGCATGAAGCAATTCATGGAACAATGCCCACCGTAGCATATCAGTCGAGTAAAAGGCCGGAAAATTGAGCACAACTCGAGGACACCCGTCATAGGTCACCCTTAAGTTGAGATCGCGATCTCGTAACGTAAACCCCGGAACATTGGGATCTCCCGGCAACTCCCGCAAGGCATTCCAGCTTGTTTCCGTCAGACCTAATAGTATTCGATTTGAGCTCTTATGCAGTTCCCAGCCAGGCACGACTACGGCATCGATGTCCCGAAAGCAGAATCCAAACTTCTCTTTAAGTTCCTTCTGTAACTGCAGATCGTTCAAGAGAAATTGTTTTGCATTTTCAAGTAATTCCCGTTGTCGCTCGTTGAACAACCCAGGGGGGAAAATTATACCAGGAGATCGTTTCTCCCCTGTCTCGTCTGCGTGCTGTTTCGTAATTCGCCGCTGAAGGTTCCAGTCTGCGTGCACTTCCCTGTGCACTGATTCGGGAGCTACCCACTTTTGGCGGCTCGCAAACCATTCGGTCTGTGCTATTCCCCAGAGTCCAGATAAGGCCGCAACTATTATGCAGCCAAAGGCTACGCTTCTTCGAAGAGGCTCAAAGGCCTCTCTGAATTCTCGCGTTGGATCAGGTCCGCCTAACAATCGTGGTCGTCTGTTTTCAGACAATTCTGCGCAAGGTGATTGCTATCTATCTTTTGTAAGGACAAGAACACGGGAATTGTACAGGAAAATATCTTTCATGCAAACTTAGTTTTGTACGTCATGCCAAAAGCTTCAAAGAGCAGTTTATCCATGTGTTCAAGTCACACGACTCTGCACTTCCAAACAGTTGTGCGTCATGTGTTTTCGTGGATCGTCTTTCTTGGGGACCAAATAATTCTAGAGATAGGACACGACCGAGTTTCTCCCGCGAGCCTCCCGCTTACTGCTCGCTCAGATCCACCGCCTTGATGACCCGTTCGATCTGGGCCAGATAGGAGGAAAACATCCGGTTGGCCTCGTCCTCAGTCAGCTTCGATCCGAATTCAGCTCTCAGCTCGAGAATCCGTTCAAAAGGCGTTCCATCAAGATCAAGCAGCCGCGCGGTTGCTCGCACGCTGTCGGCTTTACCGACCGGCGGTTCCTGTCCGTGCATGATCAGTACGGCGCGAAACAGCGCCGCGAAACTGGCCAGGCTGTCGGCCATCAGGGCCGACAGTTTAGCGACGGAAGTGGACGCCGGAATATACAAACGTCGCAGCTGAATTAATTTGGTGCGCAGTTCGTATTCAGTCTGATGCCGCAGGTTCGCTTTTGAGATCTCAACCAGTTCGAATGGATCGCGGCCAAACAAAACCTTGCGCGCTTTTTCCATCTGCAGAAACTCGATGGGAAATACATCGGCCGCGCGACTCAGTTCCTCGACCGTGAAGTACACCGGCAGCGGCTGGCCGAGGCGCTGCCACTCGCGCAGCGCGTCCTGCGAAGCTCGCAGGTCGTCTGAGCCGATGCGCTGCAGCGCGATCAGCAGATTAAAATCCGAGCGCGGCTCGATCTGGTCTCCCGCCGCCACCGATCCATATAAGACGATGGACGCGAGATTATCACCGTGCGCTGCGCGCAATTCCTCAACCAGGCGATCGAGAGCTTTTTCATCTATCCGGTTAGCCATTCATTCTCCGTGGCCACGTTCTGTCCGCCGGGACACCGGCCCGACCACTGAGCCCTCGCTAACGCGCGGGCCAGTGCCCCAATGTGCGAAGGTCTACTTACCAAAGTCTACCTTCGGCGCCTGTCGCGCGCCTTCATCTGCCTGGAAGTATGGCTGTTCTTTAAAGCCCATCAGGCCGGCTATCAGCACCGTTGGGAAGCGATTACGCGTGGTGTTGTAATCCTGAGCCGCCAGCGTATAGTCACGCCGCGACGTTGTCAGACGGTTTTCGGTCCCGGCCAGCTCGTCCTGCAACTTCAGGAAGCTTTCGTTCGACTTTAGCTGCGGATAGTTTTCCGTGATTGCCAGAAAACGCCCGCCGGTGCCGAGTATGCCGCCATCGCGCATCGCCTGGCTGAGTTTGCCGTCCGCGGCGATCTTGTCTTCCGTGGTGGCGTTCGGATTCTGCATCGTCGAAAGCAGGTTAGCGCGGGCCTCGGCGATCTTGGTGAAGACCCGCTCCTCAAGCCCGGCGATTCCTTTGACCGTGGCCACGAGATTCGGAATCAAGTCGGCCCGTCGTTGCATCTGGGTCTCAACGCCCGACCACTGCGCTTTCACGTTCTGTTGTTTGGTGACCAGCGTGTTGTAACTGCCAAACGCCACCACCCCAAGGATCACCACAATCAAAACGATCACGCCCAAAACAATAAGTGTTACTTTGCTCATACGCTTCTCCTTTTGAACTTCGAAACCTTAAGCAAAGGCCCTGCAGGCCTAAGTTTGATTCCTCACCAGCTGACGCCCGCGCCGCCGCCGCCGAAATCTCCGCCCCCACCGAAGCCACCAAAGCCGCCACCGCTGGAGCCGCCGCCTCCGCCGCCACCAAATCCGCCGAAGCCTCCGCCACTCCAGCCGCTCGAACTCGATCCTCGGCCGCTGTTCAGAAGTGAGCTAACCAGCAACCAGGTTAACCAGCCGCTGCCTCCTCCTCCCGGACCACCACGGCCGCGGGCGCGCAGGAAAATCAGCAGCACAACGACTACCAGAATAACGATGATGCAAGATCCCCATGAACCTTTCCGGGTGTCAGTCGCACGCGCCGGTTCGCGTTTCGTGCCCGGGGCAAAAATCGGGTCGGCGCTGAAACCGTTCTTGGCCGCGACGATCTCGATGTAAACATTGATCGTCTCAGCCAGACCCTGGCCATAATTGCCGGCTCGAAACGCCGGGATGATCCGCTCTCGCTGGATCTGGCCAACCAGACCGTCCGGAAGATCTCCTTCCAAATGGCGGCTGACCTGGGTAAAGGCTTTACGATCACCGACCGCGGCCAACAGGAGCAGACTTGGCTTTTGCGCGTCTTTCGAGCCGATGCCCCATCCCCTGGCTACCGCGAGCGAGTAATCAAAAATGTCCTGGCCGCCGGTCGTATCTACCGTGACGACTGAAAACTGTATCTGGTGCAGCCGGTCCAGATTGCCCAGCGTCGTCTCGAGCTGTTGCTTTGAGGCGCTGTCAACGACCGCGGCATAGTCGTTCACATAGCCCGTCGGCTTGGGCAGCGGCGACTGCGCCGTCTGTGCCTGCGCCGAGACTCTTCCCGTCAGCAACAGAATGACTGCCGCGATAAAAATAAGAAAGAGCCGAGTCCTGGTCATTACTGTGCAGATTTACGAAGTTATTATGTCCCGGGTTCGGGACAATCACAACAACATGGGAATCCTAAAATCCAGATAATACGCGAGTAATTGTTGAGTGAGTGTGTCGAAGACGTGCCAAAAAAAGAGGAGAGGCGCTTAAGACGAGGTCGGCTGCGAGGTTCTACATTTTCCTGCACCTTCAGTCCGCAGCATCACTTCGTCGGTAGAGCTGAATCGCAAGAATCGCAGCCTGACTCCAGTCTGCCAAGTCTAGCTATTTTCAGCTTCTCTGATATTCAAAAAAACCGCGAGTGTGATATAAGGCCGTCGTGGTTGCCTCACCGATAAGGAGATATGTAAATGAAATCCTCATCATCGTCCCTGTTGATTGTTAGTGCCCTTTGGCTACTGCTCGTTCTCGGCTGTGCGTCTTCAACGAATCAGCGATCTGGATCCACGTCGGGGAATAGAGAATCAGCGTCCCGGGGCACTCCGATTCCCGTTTCCGCTGCTGATCTAGTGGCCGCTTACAAGGCAAACGAAGTCGCCGCCGATGAAAACTATAAGGACAAACTTCTTGCCGTGAGTGGAACAGTGGACAGTATTGGTAAAGACATTCTCGATTCAATGTACGTCACATTAAGCAGTGGGGAAGAATATAGCATTACAAGTGTCCAGTGTATGTTTGACGACGCCAGCAAGTCACAGCTCGCCCGCCTGAGCAAGGGACAGCGCGTGACTATTGTAGGAGTTTGTAACGGCAAGTTCGGTAACGTCCTTCTCAAGGACTCTGAACTCCGTTGAGGTATTCGAGGCAGGCATACTTGATATGTCCGATGAAACCTGCAAAACGTTAGGATCATCCGAGCCGGCCGCTGCAATTATTCGTTTCTGAATTTGCCGGTCTTCTATGTCTGCGGATCCAACAAACGGAAACTTTAGGCATACCGCCAAGGAACTATGAACGACTTTCCCATCACAGTAACAGACAAGACGTTTGATTCAGAAGTGATTGAATCGATCCGCCCGGTGCTGGTGTACTTCTGGGCGGAGTGGTGCGAGGAATGCCGGTGTATGTCGCAAACCGTAGACGCGGTAGCCAATGACAAGAGAGCGAGCCTTCAGGTCGCCCGCTTGAATGTGGATGAAAACCCCCGCATGGCGAGGAGATGCTTGATACGAATGGTCCCTACCGTGATTTTATTTATGGACGGCATAGAGCGTGAGCGGATTGAAGGCGTCACCAACCGAGTCCATCTGACAAGCACGATCGATATGCACCTGTCTGTTAAGATCGATAATGAGGTCAGTGAAATCGATTCCGTAAACTGATTCCACCGCACTATCAAATAACCAACCGTCAACCGTTTCATCATCAATCTCCAGAAATAAAAATGCTCCGAAAAAAAGCGGTGGCTTACTTGATAACGACTAGCGGGCACGGCCATGCCTAATGCTCGTGCGGCAGCGGGTAATTGTAATTAGTGCGCCAGCGATCAAAACCTCTGTGCTGTGCAGATCATTGACACACAAAAAATGGGAGAGCCGCAGTTTGCACTGCGACCCTCCCGCTTAGGGCGATCGAATCGCCCGTTGTTGGCCATCAACTTCAGTTTAGAAGGTGAACTTCGCGCCAAATCTGAACGCCGAAGGAGCCTGAACCAGTACTCCCGCTCCGTAGAACGGATTCAATACCGGCGGCACTCCGGTTGCGCCGCTGTTGATCTGATAAGTCTGATCAAGAGTCAGAGCGCGCTGGCTATTGAAGACATTGAACCAGTCTCCAGTCAGTCGCAACTCACGCTTCTCGCCAAACTTAATCGGATAATAGAGACCGAGGTCCAGATTCATCGTCGTAGGCGTTCGGGTTGAACCGATGCTGTTGACGATGTTCGGGAACGCGGGGTTGTTGGCCGTGACCGTCGGAACGATGGCCGTGCCCCGTTGGACCACGAACTGCTCGTTGTTCCCATAGACCGGGTGCGGTCCCAGTTGATTAAACGGAATGCCGGATTGCATGTAGAAGTTTCCGCTAATCAGAAGCTTCCACGGCGTCCGGTAGCTGCCGTTGAACTTGAACTGGTGCGGACGATCATTCGGCAGACGTCCGTAGGTGTTGTCGAGCAGGCTCTGCAGGTCGAACAACGAAGTGATGTTCGGATCCGCCTGCCCGTTGTCGTTACGGAAGAGGCCTTCGTAGTTACCGATCAGGCTCGAATACACGTACGAAGCGATGAACTGATAGTTATTCGTAAATCGCTTGGTAGCGGTGAACTCGACCGCGCGGTAAAAACGCTGAGCTCTGCCAAAGCAACGCGGCAGACGCCCGGTCACCGGATCGCCGGCACAAGCTCCCGCCTCAGTCGTTCCCGGCTCGTTGCGTCCCGGGTTGAAGATGAAGTAGGTATCGCCATCGTCAAACGAGCCGTCTTCGATCACGTTTCTCATGTGACGATAGATTCCACGCGTGCCGATAGTCAGATCCTTCGCGATCTCGTACTCGATCCCCAGGCTGTACTCACCGATACTCTGCGGCTTGAGACCCGGATCCAGCGGAGTCGGATCGGCGCCAAGATTTACAGCTCCGATGCCCAGATCAGCCCTGATCCCCGGCAGTAACGTAGCATTCGCCGGAGCGTCGAGGCGGTTAACGTTAAAGTTCTTGTCGGTCTGGCTGCCGCCGCCGCCGGCGCGAACGTTAACATCGAGCGGGATGGGTGTCTCGATAAAGGTGGCGTAGTTGGCAAAGATCTTGCCTTTACCTTTACCGGTGAAATCCCAGGTCAGCCCCAGGCGGGGCGCCATGTTGTCCCAGAAGTTATTGAACTTGGCGTAAGTAACACCTCCGGCGCCGTATGATTGTTGGTAATCCCAACGAGCGCCGATGTTGAACTGCCAGTTCTGAGCAAACTTCCAATCGTCCTGGAAATAGAAAGCTTCCGCATTCGTATAGGTGTCTGCCAGAAGCTCAAAGTCACGCACGCGCGTGCTGCTTCTCACCAGGAACGGGTTGTTAGTGAATTCCGCCGCCGTGATGGCTGCGGTGGTGACCGAAGTGAGTCCGGTCGGAAGCACGACACCGGGCGTCAGCAACAAGTTGGTCGCATTCGCAGTCGGACAAACGATCTCAGATCCCCGCGTGGTGCAGACGAAGAAGTTATTCGTGATGCGCGAACCGACGGTGGCGTTGTTATCGGCTCCGGTCATCGTCAAGCCCAGCGGGTTTCCGTAGGTAACGGGCTTTCCGCTGCTGATAGTCTGGATATTATAGGTATTCCGAAACCATTCGAAACCCCACTTGAAGGTATGCTTGCCGTAAAGGTTTTGCATGTGGGCGTTGAGCTCAAACCGATTGCGATCCTGTGGTCCGTAAATGCCAAATCCAGGCCCACGGTAGTAGGTTCGCTCCAGTGATCCTCCCCGGCCGTCAACAAAATCAACAAATCCGGTCCGGTTTAGATTCGCAGTCGAATTGATTCCCGTTTGGGTGATAGGTACGGCTGCACCCCCACGAATGACCGTGAAAGAATCCAGGTGGAAAGGTTCGTCTTTGGAAACGTCCCGCGGAGTGGTATTCGCTCGTTGAAAATGCAGGCCGCCTGAGAATTCTGCGATGAAGTTATTACGAATCGTAGAATTCAAGCGGAATGCATAATTGTGGCCGCCTGTTTCCTGCAGACCCTGAAAACCAATCTGCGACGCCGCGTCACCAAAGCCATTGGTATTCGTCAGAGCATTAATCGCCAGGAAGCCATCTACCTTCGTGAAATCGCCAAAGGTTGATGCGGTGAAAGTGTTCTTGCCGTTGATCGCCCAGGTCAACTTGCCGGCGTAGAACGGAATGGTCACCTTGTTACTCACTGGTTGGTGGAAGGTCTGTGTCAGATAGAAGTTACTGCGGCGTTGTGGATTGAAAGCGCCAAAGAACCACAGCTTATCTTTCTTGATAGGACCGCCAATATCGCCGCCCAGGTCAACTTCCGAGAATCCATTCGCCGCCGAGCCGGTGAACGGAAAGTTATTCACTGAGCGCACCAGACCCTTGGTGGTGCCATAGCCAAACAGGTCGCCATGAAATTCATTGCCACCACTCTTGGTGATGACGTTGAAGATGCCGCCCGTGGACTTGCCATACTCTGCGCCGTAAGCGCCGGTTTTGATTTCAACTTCCTGAACGAACTCAAATGGCAGGTTCGCGCCGGATCCGCCATAAGCTGGATCGGTGGTGTTCACGCCATCGAGAATGTAGTTGTTTTCTGGTCCGGAAGAGCCGGCCACCGATGGATCTCGGTCGCGACCCGTCGCATCGCGCAGGCCCGAACGCGTCACGGTCGGGGCAATTGTGTAGAGACCCTGCACCGTGCGTTGGGTCGGGAAGTTCGAAAACTGTTCGGTGGAAATATTCGAACCCGTGGTGTTCTGGGCTGTGTCAACGGTCGCGCCGCCGGTCACCGTTACCGTCGCGGTGGCGGTGGCGAGCGCGAGCGGCACGTCAACCGTGGACGTTCTTCCCAGATTGACGCTCACTTCGCCCTTCTCAAACTTTCCAAAGCCCGACGCGTCAACCGTCACTTTGTAAACGCCCGGAGGTAACGCCAGGATTTGATAGTGACCGTTGTCACCCGTGGTCGCCGTCTGAGTAGTAATTAAGTTCGGGCTCGTCGCCGTAACCGTAGCGCCCAATACAGCTGCGCCATTCGGATCCGTGACGGTGCCCTCGATCGACCCCGTTGTTGAAGACTGCGCAAAGACGCTGCTAAAGAGCGCAAAGCACAAGACCAATAACGAGGCGAAGAAAAACCGCTTAGTGTATTTCATTTGCACTGGTCATCCTTTCTGAGTCTTGAATGAATTCACATGGGGAATGTTCCGTATCTGGAACACCTATGTGAGCTCTTCACCTTTCCTGCTCTCAGAGGCGCAAGGATTGTGCCGATCCGAATCGGGCCATCTTTGATCAAGCCGACGACGACCGATTCAGGAGTTACTGAAGAAAACTAACTTGTTGGATTTGGATTCGCCGAAGTTTGTATTGCTGAATTTGGAGAAGCAGTGCGGTAAGGCGAAAACTATTGTTCCGGAAATTGAATGCGAGCTAAGGCTGGTAAGATAGCAGGGCAGTATCTAAGTCTGCTTGAAGCTTCAGAGTGCTCGGTACAGAACCCCGACTCGTCGGGGTAGCGAGCGGGATAAAGACGCAAGCTGAAGTCTCAGATTGTCCCGTTTTGATCTGGAGGATAGCGGCACTCCGTTACTGTTGATTGAGTTCTTATCCCGCTCGCTACCGCGAGCGGTTCTGTAACCGCTTCGCCGAATTTTGGGAAAGGACCATTGAGACTGATTTGGACCTCCTGTTTTCCGGTCCGGCCAGAACGATCCACGAAGTCACACGAACTGCACGAACAAACCGCTTCCGGTTCGCGTGGGTTTCGTGGATCGTTTTCACTGATTGTCAGGAGACTTGATCGCGATCATCGGATCCGTTCTCATGCACCGGCGAGTCATCGAGGGTGATCTGGTAACGCTTGATCTTGGCATTAAGCGTAGTAACTTTCATTCCCAGTAAATGAGCCGCGCGCCGCTGTCGACCACCAGTGCGAATCAGGGCGTTCCGAATCAGCTCGGCTTCAAAGCAACGCACCTCCGCTTGCAGGTCCAGATCGGTAGGGGTCTCAGCGGATGATTGTTCCTCGAGGGATTCAATCCGTTTTAGCAACGAAAGCGCCAGAATCTTCAGCGAACTAATTCGCGCATCCAACACAGTCTGCTTTTTGAAACGGAGTGTCGAAATCCTGTTTGAGGACGGAGGTTCAGAGATCAACGAACGGTTGTCGATATGTTTCAGTCGGGGAACTTCCACTGACCGGTGAAGGAAACCTGGATTGGGTGTTGATTTCATAGCGCTGATCCCCTCAGCCGATGCTGCCGTTACGGAGTATTAATGTATGCCGTAGCCCTTAATCTTTGAGTTGAGCGTCGTAGTGCTAAGTTTCAGCAGAACGGCGGCCTTAACCTGAGAGCCACCGGTATGCCGGAGCGCGCGAGTGATGAGCGCAATCTCGAATCGACGAACCTCATCGTAAAAGTCGAGGCCCCCATCACTCACCGGCGGCACGGACGTCTCAAGCGCTTCCACCGCGGCGGTAAGCACGGCGGCCAGGCTACTAAGACTGGCGATGCTGCGCCGCCCGCCCGGCTTCGGTCGTTTGTTCGACTTCCCGTTCACTGATCTGGCCTCTCCAATTTCAATTTGCTCCATGGCTCCGTAGTTTGGTCATAGTGCCCGGAAATGTCCTATGCAATTGCTGATAAACTCCTGATAGATTTCTCAACGTCCAAACTGAGGAAAAACGCCCTCAAAAAGTGCGCATCTCGATGGCCTCGAAGAGAGATACGACGCCAGCCTTTCATCGAATAAAATAGGAGGGCAGGTACTGATGCAGATTGAACTGGCCGTCTTGTCTTATTAGCACCGTGGCTTTAGCCCGGTGATAGCAATTGGCATCGGAAGGGAAACCGTTTAAACGGTTTTCGATTTGTGGTCGTGCACCGGGGTCACCGCGCTAAAGCGACGGTGCTAATGAGACACGATGGCGGATTGCACCCGTACTGGAGATCTAGCTCACTTGCCCTCCTTTGGGATTCAAATTGAAGGTTGGCTCTCGAGTTCAGGCGATCACTGGCCATCGGAAAGCCGGCGAATCAGGTCGGCGAATGCCTGATCGCGAGTTCCGCGGCCATCGAGATAAGGTTTCCAGATCTCTTCGAGCACGTCTCGATCCCTGATCCGGCCACGTTGCCAGACCCCAAATTTGTCGGCGTAGCGCTCGTGACCGGGGACAGTGCGACGCACCGCTTCGCCGGCAGTGAAAAATATCAGGGAATGTGAGAGTCCGGGCGGGACACGTTTGCCAACGCGCTCCGCCTGGTTGCGCAGAGCTTGCTGAACCTCGCTGTCCCACTGATGCATTCCTTCGTGAAAGACCGTCTCGAGACCCGTACTTCCGTGTACCTGTTGATCGAGACTGGAGACGACGAGCAGATTGCCGTCCGTCGAATAGGCCCCGGCCCAATTGGTATATCCCGAGACATGAACGTTATATCCGCCGGCGGGCCACTCCATCTGATAGACCTTCTGAATGAACTTTAGGATGGGGTTCCCATATTTTTTTACCAGCGATTCAATCTCGGTCTGCCACGTCTTATTCGATGCGTGATGCTTTGGCCACCACCCTTTCCGATAGACCGGCGCCGCTTTGGTGAGGACCGCGGCCACATTAGGCTCGACGTTAATGCCGGCCAGCGATTTCGCGCTGCCCGCCCGGGCCAGAGCATTTGTTATCTCCGGCAGCGGTGCATCAAAGACCAGGTCCTTCTTACTCAACCCGGTTGCGTACGAGCCGACGGCCTCGCGCCAGAGAGCCTGCTCGTTCGCATTCAATGCAGCGAGGACCTGTCGCTCATCTTCAGGCGCGTGAATCACAGCTTCTCGGGTTGAGTCGCGCATTTTGTTCTGAGCCCGGCCCAGGACATACAGGAAGTGATGAAGGTTTAGCCAGAACTCGTCCGCATGGAAGATAAAGATCTGGGACGAGCGCCGGAGTGTCTGCCGAGAGAATGGTTGTACCTGCTCGACCTCTCTTAGTGAGACCGCGCGACATTGAAAAGCGAAGCATGCAACCACACCGACTGCGATAAAGCCCTGCAGCCACTTACTCAGGTACTTCATTGTGACGCTGCTTCGCCCCATTCCTTATTTCATGTTCTTTCGTGTCGCTTGGTGTGATTTCGTGGATCGTATGGCTCCCAATCCTAAAGTTAGTAGTCTTACCCAGCCAAGACTAGTCCTGGGGTACACCCATATCCATAACCAACTTCCACGAGCCATCTTTCTGCCGCTTCCACATGGTGACGTATCGACCTTCATCGATCCCGGGTTTCCCCTTTTCCTTATACTCGTATTTGTACTTACCAGTTTCGTAAGCTGTGTCACCATCCAACCACACGTCCACGGTGGTCACTGTGACCTTCACTCCGGGTTCAACTCCGGCCATGGCTGCCTTTTGACGCTCAAAGATGCTTTGACGGCCTTTGATGAGCCTGCCCTTACTTGCCAACATGACTCCGTCGTCAGTAAAGAGCGACGCGGTCAATGAGGGATCGCCTTTCGCCCAGGCTTCAACCCACTGGGCATTTCCTTTGTCGATAGCTCGTCTGGCTTCTGCGAGAACTTCTGTTGATGCCGCACTCGTGGCGATTGACGGTGCCTGATTCTGAGCAATGGCGGCGCCGGCGAACACCAGCATAGTGACTAATCCTGCGAAGAATTTGTTCATCTCTTACTCTCCTTCAATTTCTTTTTTGCTTCGTGTAATTTAGTGGATCGTGTGCTTAGGATTCGCAGCCATACGATCCACGAAATCACACTAAGCTACAGGAAAGAACACGATATAAGAGTCTTTGAGCAAGCCTCGCTCGACTCAGAGTTTTAGTTTCAAGACGATCGGGTCTTTCAACTTTTCATCTGCGGCCAACTTACCTTTCTCATCGATCGCGCCCCACTGACTGTTGGCGATGTAGTAGAGTGTGTCACGCGTAAGCACTCCCAGCGTTGGTTCGTCGAAAGCCGGATTATTCGCTTCTATCACTCTAAACTTCATTACTTCTGTCAGCCGGTCATTCAAAACCAGCGCAACGAGCCGGTTGGGCCTGACTCCGTTTTGTACTCCGATCAGCTTGCCGTTGTATGAATAAAGACCATCGAGTCCAAGCATCGTCGTGCGCGGGGCCGGGCTCACCACAGAATATGCCTTCGTCCTCATGTCGATAACGAAGAGTCCTTTCAGGTAGTCGGCCATGAACATATGTCGTTCCGCGGCGTCGAAGGCGAGGCCCTGTGGGTTAACGAAGGCCTCACTCTCGAGAAATAGCTCAAGGCGATCCGTCCGGTGGTCGAGGATGTAAATGGCCGGGCTGACACTGTCCGACGCAAAGACATCGCCGCGGGAATTCAACACCAGGTCACCGAGCCAATGGGGTTTTGGCTTACCGGGGAGTAGATATTTCTTAATTAGTTTCTTTGTCTTGAGATCGTATTTGAATATCCCGGAGAAGCCTTTTTCCGCTTCCTGGAAATTCATCATTTGCGGATGGGAAGCAGTGCAGACCCAAAGGACGCGCCGCACCGGGTCGACGCGCATGCCCATCACGCTCCAAAGGCCATCCGCGTCGGAAGAAAAATCTTTCACGTCGCCGGCACCGTTAATGCTGACAATCTTTCGCTTGTAAACGCTGCCGAGATAGAAAGTCTTTTGCCACGGATCGTATGCGATTCCCTCAGGCACCAAACCTTTCTCATGAATGGTAAAGGCCGTGGTGCTGTGGCCGACCGGTTTCGCGTTGTTTTCGAACCTTTCGACTATGGCCTTGAACTCATCCGTTTCCTTGATCGAGGCAAGGTCTTCGTCAGCAGCGACCTGATAAACCAAACCCATATCCGCCAGCCGATTAAGCCAAGTGATGGCCTCAGCTTTGTTTCCGCTGAGCGCGTAACCAACGGCAACGTTGTAGGTATACGGGCCGTGGTTCGGACGCAGTTCCAGCGCCCGCTTCATATTTTCGATCAGCGCGGAATAGTTCTTCTCTTTGTAAGCGGCGCGAGCTTTCTGCACATATTGCCTGAGGTCTGGCGGGGTCTGCGCAATCGAGTCGCGCCACCATCCGGATGAAAAGCCGAGAAGAAGTAATAGAAGGACGGCCGACTTAGTTTGGCGCGAGTCCCGATTTGGCATTTAGTAGACCTTTCGAAGTCCAGGATTTGTTAGCGACCGTTCGATTCCAACCGCGTTTGGCTCGCCGGGTGGCACCTTATTCGATTACTCCGGCAATGTCCTGACTTTGCTTTGACAAAATGTTGATAGATTTCTCACTGAGAGGCCGTGCCACGATAGGTTTGGCTCCGTAGGAGCCAAATGTTTATAGCCCGCAAGATTCTCTGAAAATCCAGCTCTGTAGGAGTGACCCATCGTCATTTCCGTTGGCAAGGACTAACATCGCGCTCCTAAAGGAGCGCAGAAGAACAGTTGGGCTGCCGGTCTATAAGCATTACGTCCCTCTGGGACTTCCACGAACCAGCCAAAAAAATTCATTAGTGTAAACGTGAGCTTTAGTGGATCGGCTTGATTGGTGCCTCTCCATATTTACCTTAACCCGCCAATAGTATATTTTGCCGGAGCTGAAATCGATTGCCTGGGACGGCTGCTTCCAACGAAAACCTATGAACTATCTCAAACAATTTCGCGTGAAGCCGGGAGACAAGATCCGGCTTAAGGATCTCGATCCGCGGTTTGCCGACAAAGAAACAGACAAGGAGTCGGCGAAGGTGACGGTAAGGAAACTACAACTGCGGATGGATGACTTGCAGGGCGAACTCTACGCCGAACACAAGCGTTCGCTGTTGGTTGTTCTGCAAGCCCCCGACGCCGGCGGCAAGGACGGAGTGATTCGAAACGTTTTTGGTGATTTGAACGCCCAGTCCTGTCGCGTAACGAGTTTCAAGCAACCGTCGAGTGAAGAACTGGCCCACGATTTTTTGTGGCGTATCGAAGCGCAGACACCCCGGCGCGGCGAAATTGCGATTTTCAATCGCTCGCATTACGAGGACGTGCTCATCGTACGAGTACATAATCTCGTCCCCAAAGAAATCTGGTCTAAGCGCTATCAGCAGATTAACGATTTCGAGCGCCGCCTGGCGGCCAACAATACCCACATTTTGAAATTCTTCCTGCATATCAGTAAGGAAGAGCAGCTCGAGCGATTCAAAGCTCGGCTGGATGATCCGGCCCGGCGCTGGAAGATCAGCGAGTCGGATTATTCCGAGCGCGAATACTGGGACGATTACGAAGCCGCCTATGAAGACGCCCTTAACAAATGCACCGCGGACCTGTCGCCCTGGTTTGTGATTCCTTCCGACCGCAAGTGGTTTCGTGATCTGGCGATCGCCCACATCGTTCTCGAGAGGATGGAAGGGTTAGGCATCAAAATACCCGAGCCAACTGTCGACATCGCCGAAATTCGGAAGAAGTATCACGAGGCCTTTGCCGAAAGCAGCAAGGCAAGTAAGAAGCGTTAATCTGTTGGCGGGGTGCTGGATTTCGGAGCCGAGCGCTTGGTACAGAACCCCGACTCGTCGGGGTAGCGAGCGGGACAAAAACGCAAGCTGAAATCTGATGTGTTCCGTATTTGATCTAGAGGGATAGCGCTACCTCCGTTAAGTTTGATTGAGTTCTTGTCCCGCTCGCTACCGCGAGCGGTTCTGTAACCGCTTGCCCGACTTTTGGGTCTAAGCAGCTCAAGGCCATTTCCTTTTCCTTCACGCC
Organism: Acidobacteriota bacterium; assembly: GCA_038040505.1. Taxonomy (GTDB): domain Bacteria; phylum Acidobacteriota; class Blastocatellia; order Pyrinomonadales; family Pyrinomonadaceae; genus UBA11740. Next base: position 55,927 of record JBBPID010000003.1, read on the forward strand.
TTAACCTTTCGGCCGTATTGTGCCCTCATAACCGTTAACCACGATTTGCCTCCATCGCCTGAGTGTTGGCCCTCCAGGCTAAAAGAGTCCTTCTTGATTTCAGAGTAGGTGCGCCTGATCGTGACCTTGGTGCCGTCACCGCGAACAAGTTCCAGGTCTAAAAGAATTTCACCACCGAGCTTTCTTCCTTGAAACAAGGCAAGCAGACCGTGTTCTGAGTCACTCAAAAGGTATTGAAGCCGCTTCGAATTATTATCGAACGCAAAGAGACTAAGCACATGAAAAGGCCGGGTTTGCCTTGAACCCAGCAGTCGCTCGATCAAAATACAGCCGGCGAGATCACGTTTGATCTGAGAAGTGGCGGTAGTCTCTTCCCACTTTCCATCTCCCAACCGGCTATTGAGCTTCACCTCCCAATCGCCTTCCAGGAAAGAAAAGTCACGGAACTCCTGGTGATAACAGGGTGGGACATTTCCCTCATAGGCTTGCGCGTGCGTGAGCTGTGGCGCGATTCGTCCCTCCGAAAAAAGGACCAAAACCGCGACCGCGATCCAGAAGCCTATTCTCTTCATAACGTGCCTCGTTGTTTTCCTTCCCAGCCACCGAAGATTAATCAAACTCCGGTGGAGCCTCGATCCAGATTCTTTGACACGAGCGAGTTGACGCAGATCAGGACTCCCGCGGGTTCCTCAATGAAATGAACTTCTCCCGCCTCGACCCAGCGATAAATCGTTCGCACCGAGCGCGCGGTAATGCGGGCGGCGTTTTCCGGCGTCACCATCTTCGCGTGCGCCAGACAGTCCGGGCAAGCGGAAGTCCCCCTACCTTCGGGTGTTCTGACGATTAAGTACCGTTCATGGACCGAGGTGATGCTTATTTTCCTGAACCTTTTCATCCGGGGCTTGCATCCCAAGCAATCATTGCAACATCTTACCGACCAGTTCGCTGCCAATTCGCCGAGCAAATTATCTGCGAGGTGAGACCCTGAGCGGCGGGTTCTTCCGTCGATTCCGCGATTTCCAAACCCACCAGCCGGGCCATCACCTCGGTCGGCAGCTTAGTTTAATAGTGCGGCGATTGTCCTGATTTTGCTTTGACAAAATGTTGATAGATTTCTCACTGAGGGGTCTGTACCAATGAACAAAGAAGCTCTCCGCTACTACGAATTCGGCCCTTTTTGTCTCAATGTCACCGAACGACTTCTGCATCGAAACGCCGACGTCATACCGCTTACTCCAAAGCTCGTCGATACGCTCGTCGTCCTGGTCGAAAATCGCGGACACGTCCTGACCAAAGACGAGTTAATGCAGTCGCTTTGGCCGGATAGTTTTGTTGAAGAAAGCAGTCTGACGCAGAACATTTCTTTGCTGAGAAAAGCCCTGGCGGAAAACGGAAATGGCGGCCAATACATCGAGACGATTCCCAAGCGCGGTTATCGCTTTGTGGCGGCGGTGAGTGAGTTGGACCCTTCAACTGCCGAATTGATCGTCCACGAACGAACCAGCACGCAGATTTTCATAGAAGATGAACAGTTGGTGAATGATTTGCCGGAACCGGAAACAAAGCCAAACCAGCTCCTGCAAATTGGTGGATATCAGTTGCCTCGGAAATACCTCGCAGTTTGCGCGGGAGTCATCCTCCTGGCCGGCGCGTCCATATTCGCGTACCGCTGGCAGAAGAGCAAAACAATCGCTGGTAACTCAACGGTCAGGTCAATTGCGGTTTTGCCATTTCAGACTATCGGGCCGAAGACCGAGAAAGAGTTGCTCGGGTTGGGGATTGCCAACGCGCTCATTATCAAGCTCAGCGCGATCGATCAGACAAAGGTTTTGCCAACCAGTTCAGTGTCCAAATATCTCGAACGGACCCAGGAAGCATCCGTGATTGCGAACGACCTGGGAGTCGACGCCGTCCTGGATGGCACTGTGCAACGCGATGGCGATCGCGTCCGGGTCACTGCTCAAATGATCCGCACCGTCGACGGAATCACCATCTGGTCGGGAAAGTACGACACAACCTACAGCAACATTTTCGCCCTGCAGGATGCTATCTCGGAGGAAGTCGGCTCAGCCATGATTCCGAATCTTCGGAAAGATACCCGCGATCGTTTGGCGGGCCGCTTAACCGAGAGCCGCGAGGCTTACGAAGCATACGTTACCGGCTTTTATTTCTGGAGCAAGAGAACCAAAGCGAACCTCTCAAAAGCTATTGATTATTTCGAGCAAGCAACGCGGGAAGATAGCAAGTTTGCGCGCGCGCACGCGCTCCTGGCTGACTCATATTTTCTTGCGTCCCAGGACGGCTACGAATTAATGAACAGTTCAGAGTCGTTGGCGAAAGCCGGCGTTTCGGTGCAAGCGGCGCTGGCCTTAGACGACACTTTGGCTGAGGCCCATACCACCAAAGCCAACATCGCCTTTGGCAATTCAGACTACGAGCAAGCCGAGCGCGAATTCCGGCGCGCCCTCGAGCTGAATCCGAATTATGCGGTCGGCCACCTTCGTTATGGCTATTTCCTTTTCGGTGATTTCAGACTTGCGGACGCTCTTGTGGAAATGAAACGAGCGGTCGAGCTCGATCCGGTTTCGCCGGTGAGTCACACGGCTCGGGGCTACATCCTGGCAATGTCCCGAGACTTTGACGGGGCGATTCTGGAAAACCAAAAAGCCATAGAACTTCAGCCAGACTTGCTGGCCCCGCAGATCAATTTGGCGGAGGCTTACATCCTCAACCGGCAGTTTCCGGAAGCTCTGGAAGAATGTAAAAGGATTGAGAAGACTGATCCGCTCTCGGCAAATTTCCTCCGGGCCCTGGCCTACGGACTCTCAGGGCGTCGCGAACTTGCGCTTAAGGCGATCGCGGTGATCGAACATTCCCGGGATAAGGGTCGATTCATGAGGTACGACTTTGCCGCCCTGTATGGAGCGATTGGCGACAAGGAGACTGCGTTCCGGTACCTTCAGCAGGTAAGCAACACAAGGTTTATGAACGCGATGCTGAAGTACGATCCAAAACTCGATTCGCTGCGAACCGACCAGCGGTTCGAGGATATGTTCAGGCAGCGCCTGACTGATCCATTAGCGGCAAAGAGCAAGACGTGACAATCCCTCGGGTGAGAACTCCCAACTGACTCTAGCTAGGTTCGGTGACTGGTTCACTCTGAGTGTGCGGATTACTTCTTGCGCAGGCCCGCGAAGCTCCCGCGGACGGTGAGCGGCGCCGGCGGCCTGAAATCGAAAAGTCTCTAAACGGCGAAGTGACCTCCACTCTCAGATTCGCCCGAATTCAGAGCACCCCGCGCGAACAATATCTTGCGAACGGCGGAACGCGCTCCGTAACCGGCAACGCATGGAATGAAGTCAACCGCGATCTATACAAAGCGGCTTGGGGCCACAATCGAAACGAGATGATGGTTGCTTGGGCAAAAGCATATAAGGCTTCGCTTCAATGATGCGAGGGAACAGTGAGGATAATATGAACAACTTGAGTCGCTGCCTGCTCTTGTTTTTAGTACTGTTAGCTGGCACTCTCACGTTTGCACAAACCGGAGACTTTAATCATCCATGGACTAATCCAACAACTGCGATTGTTCTGGATCCGTTTGAAGGGAATTTTATCAATTGGAATAAGGTCGCAACGGACACGCGAGTCGTAGCTGTGATCCATCGAGGAACTATCGGCTTACGAAAAGATACGCTCTATAAAGCACGGCGCGATGAGGCAAAGAGTCGCGCCTATAAGTGGGGTTCGTACCATCTGAGGAAACCGGGCGACCCGATTATGCAAGCTGATTTCTATCTCGCCACTATTGCCCCCACCGATGACGAAGTGATGGCGCTCGATATAGAAAGCCTCGATGCGGATCGAGACATGAATCTCGTTAACGCGCGCCGCTTTATCCAGCACATTAGAGAAAAGACCGGCAGGTATCCGATGCTTTATGCCAACCACGCGGTGGTGAAGGAGATTTCGCTGAGGTTTCCACACGACGAAGTTTTCTCAAGAGCACCTCTTTGGTACGCGCGGTTCAAGTCTCGAGTCACCGATTTTCCGACCGCCACTTGGGACATGTACACCCTTTGGCAGTTCTCCAGTGAAATCAATTGCACTGCTGCACATCCGGAAGAGTGCCTTTATCGCGCGCCCGGAACGAAGACAGATATGGACGTGAATGTGTATCGCGGCAGCGTCGCGGACCTTAAAGCGAAATGGCCCTTCAAACAGGAATAGGTGTGTAAGTTTTTAAAGGTAAGTGGTAGCGCATACGGGACTCGAACCCCGATAGCCAGATCCAGAGTCTGGAGTCCTACGGACCCTTTTTCTCCTCAGCCATTAACGGACAATCCTTTTTAGTACCAGGTTAAAGATGCCACTAATTCAACTGATGCACCTACCGCTAGGCCAACATGTTACTAAACTCTTGACTTCAGGTTGAATCTAGCATAAAGAGTGTAGTCGTCCTTACGCTTTTCAGGAGCCCACGCGGTTATGACTTCCCAACTCACGCGTCATCTGTTTAGAGACTTAGAGTTCTAATGGCGGCGGTTTTGGGCCGACTGCGGCTTGGTGCTTCTTGCAAGTGCGACAAGAACGACACAAATGTAATTCGAGGTGAGTTTATGTCTTTCCCACAAGACGAGAAGAACGATAAGACTTCCCAACTGGCAACTAATACTCGCAGAAAACGCTTTCAGACTTTGGCTTTCATTACCCTTGCGGGAGTTGTCTGCGTAACACCATTCACTAACGTCGCGACCAGGTCGACTTCAGGCTTATGGTTTACACCGCCGCAGAATAGGCCCGCGTATATGCCTGATTCCAAGCTGACGCCCGGCGACAAGTTAGCGGTAACCAAAACCGACATCTGTGCGCGCGGGTACGGCGTAGGAGTACATGACGTGCCAACATCTTATAAGGATAAAGTCTTTTCGGCCTACGGTCTTCCTCTCCAACCATCGTATGTAATTGATCGTTTGATAAGCATCGACTTGGGCGGTGCCAATACAATCAAGAACCTATGGCCGCAACCGAAGGACGGTGAGTGGAACTCTCAGTTAAAGGACGAGTTAGAACGCGAATTGCGCCGGCAAGTCTGTAATGGCAGCCTGGACTTGGAAACCGCGCAGCAAGAGATTGCTAAAGACTGGGTGGCCGCGTACAGAAAATATCTTGGCGCCAAGCGAAAATCAAAGCTGGCATGATGATCACCACCTTAAAATGAGCGAACCTGAAGAAAACATAGTGGAGCCTGGACGGCTTACGCTGAAAAGGCAAATTTCCATTGGCGAGATTTTAACAGTTTTCGTTATTCTCCTTTCGGGTGTTGGTTTGTGGTACGGCTGGTACAAAGACAGGGAGTTACGAAAGCATGAAGACGCCGAACGGATACGGCAGAATGCCGGCACCGTCACCGCAAAACTTGAAAGATGGGCGGTTCTATCTAGTCGTTATTACAGTGACATTCAGCCTCTACTTGTTGATTCGTCTCTGAAGCTCGCAGAGAAGCATGAACTCCATCCCGCGAATGATATTCTGTGGCGCGGACTCTTTGAAGCGCAAGCCAGATCTTCTCAGCGAGCGATTGATGAGCAGGTTGAGATCGCTTATTCCGGTCTGTATGGTTACGATCCAAAAATATATGACCTGTTCATAGCAGCAGTCTGCCAGCTAAAGGAGAAGGATCATGACTTTGCCGACCAAGCTCGCGTGGAAACAGAAGCTATTCTAATCGAAGACATGCGCAAGGAAGACACTAGTGTCATCAGTGAGGATCTGCGGACCAAGACCGCCAGCCTTCATGCAAGTTTACAGAGTGAGATGGAGAAAATAATTAATCCCTTTCGAAAGCAGATGATCAGATTAATTCAGTCAAGTGATGAGGAAATCGTTGACCGCAAAGTTGGCATACCACTGCCGCATGAGGTCTTTCCAGAAATCAAGAAGGGTAAGTGTGCTCCCGCCGAGACCAATTAGCAATAATTTGTGTTTTGAACTCAATGAAATCCACAGTTGGGTCCCCGCCCTCAGGAGCTCACTTCCAATGATTGTGACTTTACCGATTTGTCCTTTCTTAGCATTGACAGGTCAGGCCGCTCGCAATCAGCTTCGCCCACTTTTGCAGTTTTATTTGCGCACTTCTCACCCTCGAACCTTGGGGGCATATATGCGTAGAAGTCCCGGTGAACACACCGTCTTACCGGGCTAGACTCATGAAAGACGTACTTGAGTTGGCAATCCTCAACGTGGGCGCGAAGAAGCCTGCAATTGTGTACGCGCGGTGCGCCTCTGATGTTGCTGTTGCGGAGGTGCCTGCCGGCGCCGAACTTCAAGAGTTGATAGACTTCCGAGAGCGAATAGATCGCTCTATCCGTAAAATGGAAGTGCGTCCCTCCAGCAGCCTTTTGCAGGATTATGGATATAAGCTCTTCAATTTTATTATTCGGGAGGAGGTCGAGCGCCTCTACCAAAGCGTCGCACCCGACAAGCTGCTACGCATCCACATCTTCAGCAACAGTCCTGAAGTGCAAGCAATTCCATGGGAGTACCTTCAAGATCCCGCTCAAGGGCCAGGCCCATCGGTTGATAGGTTGGTTGTTCGGATCGTGTCTACTATCGGTGTTACCGAGCCAAAGCTGCGGGAAATGCCAAAGAACGGTAAGAAAAAACTGAAGATGTTATTTGCCTCAGCGGACCCGGTCGAGGAGGATCCGGTGAGTTGGCTTGAGGTGAAAAAGGCTATCGAAAAAGCATTCGCAACAGCCTTTCCTGCCGATTCTTTTGTTTCGGAGTTTATTGATGCCAGCCCAGAGGAGTTGGCCGACAAACTACAGAATAATACTTACGATATTTTCCATTTTTGCGGTCATGGCGACGTGGATGCAGAAACGCAGGAAGGCCGGATTATTCTACTCAACAGAAAGACCAACGAGCGGTCTCCTCTACGTGCGTCGGTACTCAAGAATCTGTTGAAAAAACGCGGCGTCCAGCTCGCGGTACTCAGCGCTTGCAACACGGCAACTGTGAAATCTTCAGATAAATTTGCCACTACAGCGCAAGCACTGGTTTGCGCGGGGATTCCCGCAGTCATTGCCAACCAGTTGCCCGTGCCGGATGAATCGGTCGCCACGTTTGTCGAGCAGATGTACAAAACACTTATTGCGACCGGAGATATCGACTTGGCAGTATGCGAAGGGCGAGTTCGGCTGGAGACCGCCTTATCCCTCCCGGCTCAGCAAGCCACACTGGAGTGGGGCATCCCTGTTCTTTACCGTCACATTGCCGCCGCCCACATCCTTGAGATGCCGAAGGACTAGCCACAGTAATTGTCGTTATGAGACTGCCACCATTTACCCTTGTCTACCGTGGACCTACCCAGCCAGATAAGCGTCGGGCTAAGCTCACCGGGGCCGCGCCACCAACTCCAGTTGCTGAAGATCTTTTTCGCGAGCGGCTTAAGGTAATCCGTCGAGCCAAACCTAAACTCGCCACGTCCATTGCGTCGCTGAAACCTAATCTCAGCCAAACACTGCTCAGGAGTTCTTTCATGCCGGCGTCAAACGTTCCTCTAAGTGATGCTATGGATCTGAATCTCCGGTCCGTGGTTGAGGATTTGAATCGCGAGAAGTCGGTGATCACAGTAGCTATTTGGGACCTCGGTGCGCGGGTGGGACGGCTGCCACAACTCATCTATCAAATGAATGAGGTCCAGTCCAGTTTTACTTTTTTTAGTATTCAAGCTGCCATACCGGCAGGACCGCTCACTAGGTCCACCAATGCGGCTGACTGGGTAAGGCAATATAGCGGTCGTCTGGGCAAGTCGGAACTAAATGAAATCGCCAGCAATGTTTTTGCCAGCTCATTTTTCAAACAGGCTCAACCAGTCCGCAAGCAATTGGGAGTCGATTATCTGGTAGGGGTTAGTCCGAGCCTGGTGGCAGTAGAGGAAGATGACGCTCTTTATTGGAATTACTTTTCGACCTCGAGCGGGCGGCTCATGCTTGCTTCAAGCTACGATTTGCGGCGTTATGCTCGGGCCGCCGAGCGGTCTTTTGAAGTCGCCGTCGCTATCGTCGTGCTGGGCCAGTTTATTGCTACTTTGAACCCGCGGAGCGAATTCCACGAAGATAGGGGTTGTCTCTTCGACTTTAACGGAAATCGAGACTCAGTCGTCGAGGTGATTAGAACGCCTCAAATCGAACCAGTGTGCCTCAAGCTAATCAAAGAGAAATACCGGGCGGCGGCAGCTGCGCTAATGGAGCTTCTTCGAAACTACTCACCGGAAGGAGAACTGGAAGAGAGTTCGCAAAAGCAGACTACCGATGTCGCTGATGATAAGTACTGGCTCGACAAATTGACGGAGTTAAGCCAGGAAAGTGAAGAGGAAATAGCATGACCAACGTGGCAATACTAGTACCCGGCATCATGGGTTCGGAGCTTCGCCTCAAAGAGGAAGTTATCTGGCCTGGTTCTCTTTGGGAATTGAAACTGCCGTATAAGAAGATGGAGAAGTTGAAGGATCCGAATCTGGTCGCAACGGACGTAATCCGCAGTTTCTCCGTTTCAGAACAGTATCAGGGTTTGATTAACGATCTGGCCAAATGTGATTTTCGCGAAGACGGTGATCCACCCACCCTGTTCATATGCCCATACGATTGGCGTAAGGATAATTCTCTGTCTGCCAAAGTCTTGGCCGATCTGATTGATAAAGCGTTCGCCAAACACGGCGACGGTATACAAATCTCAATAATTGGGCACAGCATGGGCGGTCTAATCAGTCGTTATTATCTCGAGTCTGGTGAATTCACTTCTCGCCCGGGATTTTCACATGTGAAGCGACTCCTAACACTGGGTACTCCGCATCGAGGAGCGCCATTGGCTCTTGGCGCTGCCTTGGGTCTGGAGAAGCGTCTGTTTCTGAATGCCGAACAAGTGAAGGAACTCGTTAGCGATACGCGATATCCAGCTCTTTACCAATTGCTCCCGCCGCCGGGCGAACCTTTCGTTTGGGATGAGCATAAATCCGCTGAATATGGTCAGATCGATGTCTATGATAACAAGGTTGCGCAAGTGCTCGGACTTGTCCCCGAGAATCTAGAGGCCGCGCGGGCATTTCACAGCAAGCTTGACATCAACAAACGCCCTCAATATGAGGGGAAGCCAATCCGCTATTTCTTCTTTGTCGGTACCCGGCAAAAGACAGTCTCCGCAATCACGCTGCTCAAGATAGATGAAAAGCAATACCGTGTACGTAGATCGGAGCTTGAAGACGCGGGAGACGGAACCGTCCCGGCGTGGAGTGGCTCGGTTACGGGCACGCAGGGCCAGCCGGTGGGAGGCGAGCACAGCACTATCTATAGAAATGATTTGCTGCTCCGGACCATGGCGATCCTACTTGGCAAGGCAGGAGTTTTGGCCGCTGACCCGGAACGCGTTGAGGTAGCCTTGCGTGAGCGGGTTGTCAATCCAGGCGATCTCGTACACGTTGCCCTAACGTTCGCATCCGGCGTGGACAAGCTCGACGGGAAACTCAGCGTTCAGCGCGTCTTGTTCGGCGATGACGAAAAGCTCCAAGGCTTTGCCAGTCCTGTCTCTCTGCATCCTATCAGTTACGCCGGTTTGAATGCCGAAAAGTTAAGCGTGATCTTCACCGCACCAACGGTGCCTGCTCTCTACCGCGTTGCGTACTACCCCTCCGGTTACAACGAGCCTGCCGGTAAAGATGAATTGTTCGTTCAGGAGACCTGATGATGATGACGAGGCAAGGTTGGAAGGGGTTGAGAAGATTGGTAGCGCATACGGGACTCGAACCCGTGATCTCTGCCTTGAGAGGGCAGCGTGTTAACCAACTACACCAATGCGCCGTGGCTTGACTTGGGAATTATAGAGGCGGGGCCTTCATGGTCGCAAGCTTGGTAGGCCGCCGCATCAAGTCCTCCTGGTGTTGCCCGTACAGTTCGGTACATTAGCCCGACCGTCAGGGAGGGCTCAGTCATGATTCGAGAAGGGGCCCTCCCTCACGGTCGGGCTAGTCCCCCGCTGGTGACGGAGCAACGCCGTGTTCCGCGTTCCCGGCGACACCCGTGATATACTCCGCCTTCGCAATTCTATCTTCATCAAAGTCGGCAAGACCTCGGCGAATTCTTAAATGAACATTGCGGTGTTGCGTGAGAGCGGGACCGGCGAAGCGCGTGTGGCGCTGATGCCCGATTCGGTGCAGAAGCTCGTCGCGCTGAAGGCGGCCGTCTCGATCGAAAGCGGCGCCGGCCTGGGCGCGGCGCGTACTGACGAAGACTACAGTGCAGCTGGAGCCACCGTGGTCGCCGATCGCAACGCTCTCCTGGCCAATGCGGACATTCTGGTCGCCGTCAATCGTCCACCCGCGGAGGATTTCAGTCGCTTGAAGTCGAGCGCAGTCGTGCTCGGTTTTCTCCGCCCCTTGGATGAGCCCGCCGAATTGACTCCCGCACTGGAACGCGGACTGACGACGTTTGCGATGGAATTGATTCCGCGCATCACGCGAGCGCAGGCGATGGACGCGCTCTCGTCGATGGCCACCGTCGCCGGCTACAAAGCCGTCCTGGTGGGCGCTGACCGGATCCCGCGCATGTTTCCTTTATTAATGACTGCCGCCGGAACGGTCCCGCCTGCGCGCGTTTTGGTTTTGGGCGCCGGTGTCGCCGGGTTGCAGGCAATTGCCACCGCGCGCCGGCTCGGCGCCGTCGTCGAGGCTTATGATGTGCGCGCCGCCGCGGGGGAACAGGTGCGTTCGCTGGGCGCGACGTTCCTGGAAGTCGATCTCGGCGGACTGCAAACCGAAGACAAAGGCGGTTATGCCGTCGAGTTATCGGAAGAAGCCTTAAAGCGCGGCCGCGACTTGATCGCCGAACACGCAAAGACCGCCGACGTGATCATCACTACCGCCCAGGTGCCAGGCCGACGCGCGCCAGTCTTGATGGACGAACCCGCCGTCGCCGGCATGAAGCGCGGCTCGATCGTGATCGATCTGGCCGGCGCGACCGGCGGCAATGTCACAGTCAGCAAGGCCGATGAAGTTGTTGAGCGCGATGGCGTCACCGTCATGGCGCCAACCAATCTACCGGCCACTGTGCCGGTGCATGCCAGCCAGCTTTACTCGAAAAACGTCACGGCATTTCTCAGTCTGCTGATCAAAGACGGCGAGCTGCACGTGGACATGAACGACAACATTGTCGGACCATCGTGCGTGACCCATGAAGGCAAGTGGGCGAATGAGCGCGTGGCCGCGGCAGTGGGAGCAACATCATCCTGATAAAAGGAGCTTGATAAGATGAGTTCAGTGGGCATGATCTTCGTGCTTCTTCTGTTTGAAGGAGCCGCGAACACGACTTCTTCGTCTTCTTCTTCCAGCATCATTACTGCGCTTTACGTTTTCGCCCTGGCAGCGTTTCTCGGCTATCAGGTGATCTCGCGCGTGCCGCCGCTCTTGCACACGCCTTTGATGTCGGCGACGAACGCCATCTCGGGCATCTCTCTGGTTGGTTCGATTGTGATTGCCGGCGGCACGGGACCGCATCACAGCAAGGTGGCGATGGTGCTCGGCTTTATCGCGGTGGTTTGTTCGACGACCAACGTGGTCGGCGGTTTTGTGATCACGGATCGAATGCTGCGGATGTTTAAGCGCAAAAAATAATCCGCAGATTACGCAGATTCAAAATTCTACTCAGTTAAATTGCGATGACAGACACGCAGTTTCAAAAGCACGGACCCTTTAGGATGTTAGTTGGAACCCTCTTGGCAGATTTTCAATTCTTATCTGCGTAATCTGCGGACAGAGTAAGAATGAACTGGCAAACCTACTTCATCGAATTTAGTTACCTGCTGGCCTCGATCCTTTTTATTCTGGGCTTGAAGGGCTTGAGCCATCCTGAAACCGCCAAGCGCGGGATGCACATGGCCGAGTTCGGCATGCTGATGGCCATCATCGGCACGCTCATGCACTTCGAGATCGTCTCGTACACCTGGATCATTGTAGGACTCCTGCTGGGTTCGACCCTGGGGGCGGCCATGGGCGTTTGGGTGCCCATGACGGCCATGCCGCAACGAACCGCACTGTCACATGCATTCGGTGCGTTTGCAGCAGCTTTGGTCGGCATCGCCGAGTACTACAGCTACACACATGGCTTCAAACCGCTGGCTGACCTGGACCATTTGAAGATGGGAGCGCTGGGCTTCGAAATCATGCTCGGCTCGCTCACGACGACCGGGAGTTTGATCGCCTTTGGTAAATTGCAAGGAATCGTTTCCGGCAAGCCCCTCGTCTATCGGGGGCAGAACATTTTCAATATGTCGCTGTTGGCGGTTACGGTCGGTCTCTTCATCTATCTGATCTTTGTGCCGACAGCGGTGATTCCTTTCTACATCATGCTGACGCTGGCGTTTGTGTTCGGCGTGCTGCTGGTTCTGCCTATCGGTTCGGCGGATATGCCGGTGGTGATGTCGCTGCTCAACTCTTACGCGGGTCTGGCCTCGGCAGCGACCGGATTTGTGTTGGGAAACAAAGTACTGATCATCGCGGGCACGCTCGATGGCTTTTCCGGCTTCATCCTTTCTATTCTGATGTGCCGGGCGATGAATCGTTCGATCACCAACGTCTTGTTCGGCGCTTTTGGCAGCGCTGCGACGGCCGCGGTGGGCGAAGGTGAGCAGGGCGAGATGCGCGAAGTCAGCATAGACGACATTGCCGTCCAATTGGCCTATGCCAGCAAGGTGGTGTTTGTGCCGGGATATGGTTTGGCCACCGCGCAGGCCCAGCACGCGGTGCGCGAGTTGGCGAGCGTTCTGGAAAGCCGCGGCGTGACCGTTAAGTATGGAATTCATCCTGTCGCCGGACGCATGCCCGGGCACATGAACGTCCTGCTGGCGGAAGCTAATGTGCCCTATTCGCAGTTGTACGAGTTGGAGCAAATCAATCCCGAGTTTCCAACGACCGACGTGGCCGTCGTGATCGGCGCCAACGACGTGGTCAATCCCGACGCGCGTGATAACCCGGGTAGTCCGATCGCCGGTATGCCGATTCTCGAGGTCGATCACGCCAAGTCAGTCGTCGTGTTGAAGCGCGGCCAGGGCAAGGGTTTTTCCGGCCTCGAAAATCCTCTCTTCTTCAAGCCGGTCACCGGAATGCTCTACGGCGACGCCAAAGAAACTTTGACCAAGCTGGTAGGCGCCGTGCAGCACGCGTAACCTGATCCCGCATTCCTGCGTATTAATCCTTTTGAAACGACTTTCAAAAGCTAAGCTACGTCGAGGTCGTTGCAGAGGCGCAGAGAAAATTCCTCGGGCCTCTGCCAACCTTCGGCCTCGTTTGGCGTCTTAATAACTCGACTACACGACATCAATCAGGGAGTCTGATGAGAAAACTCAAACTGCACTTATTAATCTTTGTTCTGGTCATTTCTTCGGCGCTGCCCGCGACGTTTGCCCAGCGTCCCGGCACCAGCAAAACCACCACCTCAACTGCCCGGTTACGCGCGCGCGCCGTAGACACGATTGCCGCGGCGCAGCTGAGGACCTATCTGTCGTTCATCGCTTCAGACGAAATGGAAGGCCGCGATACGCCTTCGCGCGGCCTCGACAAGACCGCCGATTTTATCGCCACGAACCTGAAGCGCTGGAAGTTCAAGCCGGCTGGCGATGACGGCACGTTCTTTCAGCGCATCATGTTGCGTCGCGATCTGCTCGATGGCCCCCAGTCGTCGGCCGAGATCAACGGTCAGAAATTCAACTTTGGCGAAGACTTCATACCCAACCCCGTGCCCGCGACGATTACCGGACCCATGGTGTACGTAGGACACGGCTGGGTGGTGAAGTCGAAAAATCTCAACGCGTATCAGGGTGTCGATGTGAAAGACAAGATCATCGTGATCTATGGTGACGGCATTCCGAAGGGGGTCGCGCGCGCGGATCTGACGGGCAAGATGGGCGAAGACTGGCTCAGTCCGGCGCTTTACGCACAGCGCAATGGCGCCAAAGGCGTACTGGCGATTGCGGATGCTTCCATGCTGTCACGCTGGGATCAAACCCGCCAATTCCGCACCTCGGGAAGTGCCGGCCGGCCACAGGTGGAAAAGTTCATGACCCAAAACGGACCTCTGATGCCGGCCATTTGGCTGTCACCGAAAATGGCAACAGCTCTGCTTCAGGGAGAGAAGTACGAGGCCGAAGCCCTGATGGCGCGGGCGCAAAGCGGCGAGGCGTTCGAACCTTTTGAACTAACTGGCGATAAGAAGGTCAATTTCACAATCGCCGCCAAAACGGAAAGGACGCCAACTCAAAATGTAGTCGCAGTCTGGGAAGGCAGCGATAAGAACCTGAAGAACGAGTACGTCGCGCTGGGCGCTCATTATGATCACGTCGGCATCTGTGCGCCGAACGCCGCCGATCCGATTTGCAACGGCGCCGACGATGACGGCTCAGGGACAACCGCCTTGTTGAGCATGGCCGAGGCCCTCGCGCAGTCGAAGGAGAAGCCTAAGCGCTCAATTCTGTTTGTCTGGCATTGCGGCGAAGAGAAAGGGCTATGGGGCTCGCGTTATTTCACCGACTATCCCACGATCCCTTTGGACCGGATTGTCACGCAAATCAACATCGACATGATCGGCCGCAGCAAGAAACCGGGGGACGTCGACACGCGCAACCGGGATCTTTCGAGTGCGAACCAGATCTATGTCATCGGATCGAAGATGATGAGCACGGAACTAGGCGAGCTCAGCGAGGCGGTGAACAAATCGTATTTGAACCTGGAATACAACTATCGCTACGACGACCCAGCGGATCCGAACCGCTTCTTTTTCCGCAGCGATCATTACAACTACGCCCGCAAAGGCATTCCGATCATTTTCTTTTTCGACGGCGTCCACGAAGACTATCACCGGCCAGGTGACGAGCCGCAGAAGATCGACTACGAAAAAATGCAGAAGGTCACTCGCACGATTTACCTGACGCTTTGGGAAATTGCCAACCGTCCGGTGCGCCCGCAGGTTGATAAGCAGTTGCCGGCGGGGTTGGGTTAGACAGGCGTTGACCGTTGGCCTGAACCTCCAGCAACCCCCGACCTTATTACAGTCCTTTCGTGCTAGAATAGAGCCAAAATAGCACTGGTTGTTAGAGGCTTCTCTCGTCTGATCCGTTAAACGGCCTCACTTGGTGGACATCTTATAACTCCTATGGATTCCCAAACCATTGGAAGTAGTGAACTCGGCAATCTCTTCGAGCAGGCAACGCTTAAGATCCTAGAGCAAATGTTTCGGCACTGGGGCTGCGAACCTCTTGACACGAGGGTGCAACGCGCTGGCAGCCAGCACGGGTTCGACGTTTTTTACCGCGTTGCTGCCGACAATGTGCATTTGAATATCTTCGTTGAGTGCAAAGCTTCACAAACATACAATACGATTAAGGCCACTGAATTAGTGCAGAAGGTGCATCAACTCAGCTGGGCTGGGTTCCCGGCGAAAGATATCCACCTCTTTTTCTCGCCTTCCCGCACGGTTGAATTCGACAACCAAACACTCACGATTGAGGACGATTCACACCCCTTTGTTGTTATCGATTGGATGCGAAAGTTGGGCGGGATTAATCCAGCCATGGAATTGTTCGCCGCGTATAGAAATTGGGGCGACGATGAAGACATTCTTAATTATTGTTCCCACTTGTTTAGTCAAGTAGATCCAGAAGTGGTTTCAGTCAAGACTTTCGAGGAGGTTTGCGCTCAATTAAGAACCAGTTTTTCCGCGCGCTTGGCCGAGCATAGCGCCGGTTCGCGCCTAAAGAATTATCGGATCATCAATGGGGCTTTCTGGAAACAAATACGCGAGGAGACACAGTCGGAGTACCTCCATTACTACTACACCAGGGTTGACTCAACGCCCGTTCGACTTAGAGAAGCTGTCGCAAATGAATCTCCGGTAAGAAATGAAGCTCTGGAGAAAGAATTCGAACGAACTCTGAATCAAGCAGTAAGGTCACGAGCAGGGCTTATTAAGATTCTTTCAAAAGGCGGAGAAGGAAAATCCACCTTTCTCTATCAACTCGCCAAGACGTATTGTCACGATTACTTAGTCGTATGGTTAGAAAGCATCGAGACGAATGTATTATTACAGATCGAGAGACAGGCGTTGCGGTCTTTAGAGGCGCGGCCGCTCCTTTTCCTTCTAGACAACGCAGCAACTTTTGACCGGCCTTTGGTCGAACTCTCACAGGCTTTGACCGCAGGCTTTAGAGCAAGATCCTTCGTTTTGGTGCTTGCAGAGCGTGACTTTCGATATAGAAATATAGAAGACCTGTCAGCTTTCGAGGCGTCATTTAATGAAACCTATGTCATCGAGTATAGCGCTCACCGAATCCGGGAAAAAGTTTGCGACAAATTGGTTTCCAATCTGAAGAGCGAGAACTTAACCGCCGCTCACGAAATCGCGGACCTATTTCTCGATGACAACCGCAAGAGCCTTTCGGAGCGCATCATATCAGTTCTTTCGCACTTACGAGCGACGAATCAATTGATAGGCTATAAGTTTGACTGGGAAGATTGGGAAAGATTCACTTCGATCAAATCACCGGCGCTCGGCCGACTATATCTAATTCTCGCGACCTTTTATCAATTTGGATTTAGCGTCGACATTGAGTTCTGTACGAAGTTTCTAAATGATGCCGACGCCATTGAAATCAAAACGGTACTGAGTAACAACCCAAACTTGCCGATTTACCGGCGGAGCGAGCGTTTGCTGCTGAGGCATGAAACGATCGCCTCATGGTATCTCGATGGAATGACGCCAAATACACTGGTCAACCGTGAGAATTCGGAGGAGATATTCCAGGAATTTCTCAGGAATATCGATTCGCCTGCGTCGAGAGACTTGTTCATTTGGCTCTGCATAAAAAACCGAGATTTTCGTAGTTCCTATCTTGCAAAATACGTCACCGACCAAAAGCGGGCAGAGATTTTGGCGAAGTTCATCGATAACTACCCTGCGGAACTTAAGAGCCGCACGGAGCTGAGCAAAATCTATCAGCGTCAGAGAAAGTGGGATGACGCCACAAGATTGCTGAAAGAATATATAGAACTCGATCCCGACGGTCTCCATCCGCGCACGGAGCTGAGTAAAATCTATCAGCGTCAGAAAAAGTGGGATGACGCCACAAGATTGCTGAAGGAATATATAGAACTCGATCCCGACGGTCTCCATCCGCGCACGGAGCTGAGTAAAA
>JBBPID010000003.1:73264-73417 GCA_038040505.1 Acidobacteriota bacterium
TCTATCAACGGCAGAAGCGATGGCAAGAGGCCGAAGAGATTCTGCTTGAATCATTGAAGATTGATCCTGAACAGCTTCATCCGCGCACGGAGCTGAGCAAAATCTATCAACGGCAGAAGCGATGGCAAGAGGCCGAAGAGATTCTGCTTGAAT
>JBBPID010000003.1:73517-178433 GCA_038040505.1 Acidobacteriota bacterium
AGGACATCGATCCTGACAACCTGCAAGCGCGCACGGAGCTGAGCAAAATCTATCAATGGCAGAAGCGATGGCAAGAGGCCGAAGAGATCCTGCTTGAATCATTGAAGATTGATCCTGAACAGCTTCATCCGCGCACGGAGCTGAGCAAAATCTATCAGCGGCAGAAGCGATGGCAAAAGGCCGAAGATATCCTGCTCCAATTGAAGGACATCGATCCTGACAACCTGCAAGCGCGCACGGAGCTGAGCAAAATCTATCAGCGGCAGAAGCGATGGCAAGAGGCCGAAGATATTCTCCTTGAATTAATGCGGATCGAGCCGGATGATCTGCAAGCGCGCACGGAGCTCAGCAAAATCTATCAGCGGCAGAAGCGATGGCAAGAGGCCGAAGATATCCTGCTTGAGTGTCTCTCGATTGATCCTAACGACCTCGAGTCGAGGACCGAGTTAAGCAGGATCTACCAGGGCCAGAATAAGCTAAGCGAGGCAGAGAGACTTCTCCGAGAATGTCAGAGCATCAACCCTGAAGATGTTCATTCCCTCTTGGAGCTAGGAAAGCTTCGTTCCCGTGATCCCGACCGGCCCGCCGAAGCTGAGAAACTCTTTCAGCAGCTTCTAACCATAGAGCCAGATAGTCTCTACGGGAGAATAGAGTTGGCCAACCTCTATCGGAAGATGGGACGCTTTCCCGAACGTGAACGAATCCTGTTTGATATTTATGATACGCATCCGGAAGACATCCCGACTCTCAGTGCCCTCGCTCAGGTTTTTAAACGCTTCAAGAAGTATCGAGTAGCCATCAGGTTAATGGAGAGCGCATTGGCGATCAGACGTTCGAACTTGCTCACACTAGCCGAGCTCGCGAGGATCTACTCGATGATGCGCGCCAATAAGTTCGCGAACGACTGTCTCGAGAAGGGTCGGGCTATTCTTGAGAAAGATCCTCACCATAAGCACGCAGACCGCTTTGTGCAAGTACGAATAAGTTTGGACGATCAGATTGAGCTTCTAAGCCTCAACGACGTTGGGATTCTTGGCGGAGAAAAAGAGCAAATGCATATCTCGGCTAACGAAACTCGTCATTTCCTGCATGACCGAGCCATAGTTAATTACAAATCAAAGCCTGGCGACAAGGTATTTTTCGCGACCTACAGTTATGAAGGTCGCGTGATTGCAGATTTTGTTGAGCCCTACTTTGAAAATCTGGATCAACTCGATCAACTAAGGTAGGCTCCAATTCATGAGTTGCGCCGTGAGACTTGCTGGACTTGCCTGCGCTGGTTGCGCGCGGGCGATCCCGGCGGCGCGTGCATTGGTTCCGGACCACTCGTAACAGCAAGCTCGGCAGTGCCAGGGCCGCGAATTAGCGGATGCTTTTCTAATCCTGATTGCGGGATGTCCGCACTTTGGACAGCGGCCCCTCGGGCTGAGAGTCAGCCATTCGAGCCCGATCTCTAAAACACCCGCGATTAGTTCAATCAAAAACATCACAACTGATCCGGTTCAGGCTTGCGTTGCTTTAGCCGTCGCGCCCAGATGTTTGCGGAAAAATTCCAGCACTCTCTGCCACGCATTGGCGGCGGCTTCAGCGTCATAAACCTGCGGCCGAGTGTCGTTAAAGAAAGCGTGATCGGCGTCATAGCTGACGATCTCGACCGGCAGAGTGTGTTTCTTCGCCGCCGTCCGCAACTGATTTACCTTTTCCGGATTGATCCAGGCATCGCGCTCGCCGGCGATGAAGAGCGTCGGAACCCTTAATTTCGCCAGAACATTTTCGTCGGGAATGTCGCCATAGAACGGCGCTGCGGCTTTCAAGCTGTCAATCTCGCAGGCCGCGCGCAAAGCAAAAGTTCCGCCCATGCAATAGCCGGTGATAGCGAACTGCTTAACGCCGTAGGTTTCTTCGGCGGCGTCTATCGCTTTACGAATGGTTTCCATTCCATCCTCGATCTCCAGCGCGTTCATCAAGGCGGATGCTTCGGTAGGGTCAGCGGCCAGCCGTCCGCGGTAGAGATCCGGCGCCACGCAGAGATAGCCTTCCTTCGCATAGCGGCCGGCGAGGTCGCGAATGTGATCGTTGATGCCCCACCATTCCTGGATCAGGATCACTCCTGCGTCAACGGCGGTTGCCGGACGCGCCACATAAGAGGTCGTAGCACCCCGAGAAGTAGAGAGATTCAGAGTTTCGATATTCATAGCTGATTCCTCAACGGTTTTTGCCATGATAACGGATTGGGAGGCGATCCACGAAAATGCGCACTGCTGAATAATCTCTTAACTTGAAAAGGCGGTGTTCAGAGTACCGACTTTAGTCGGGCCTTGTCCTGGCAAAGAGAAAAACCCAACTAAAGTTGGTACTCTATACGCCGTTAGATTCAGATGTGCTGCGGCAAAGCCGCACGCCCTTGGAATAAACTCACCAACAGCTTGCGATTACGAAGCAGCCTCCTCACTGTGATATAAATCTGGCCGCTCTTATCCAAGCCCGGCGCGTTTCGCGAAAGGCAAAAGTATGAAAATCCTTTCCATCCTGCTTGCTCTTCTGCTCTTCAACTTAGCCCCGGTCGGCATGAAGCTCGAGCCCGCCGATCTAATCTTCATTAATGGAAATATCTACACCGTGAACGACAAGCAGCCTCGCGCAGAAGCTGTCGCCGTCAAATCGGATCGGATTGTCTTTGTGGGCTCGAATGCCGGCGCGAAGAAGTATCAGGGAGCAAAAACGCGAATTGTTGATTTGCACGGAGCGACAGTCGTGCCCGGCCTGACTGACGCGCACAATCACTTGATTGGGGTCGGCCAGCGCGAGATGACCTTGAATCTGGAGGGCATCACCAACCTGCAGGATTTTCTGGCGAAAGTTAAGACGCGCGTCGATGCGGCGAAAACAGGAGAGTGGGTAACCGGCCGCGGATGGATCGAAACGTTTTGGCAACCGCCGGTGTTTCCCACCCGCGCGGATCTGGACAAGATCGCCCCAAACAATCCTGTCTTTTTAACTCGCGCAGATGGGCATGGCGCAGTGGCGAACAGCGCAGCTCTAAACCTCGGCGGCATCACAAACGAAACGAAAGATCCTTTCGGGGGGCAAATCCTGCGCGACAAACAAACCGGCGAAGCGACAGGAATGCTCTTGGATACCGCGCAGGGAATGGTCTCGCGGCGCATCCCCCCGCGCGCGGAAGGTAATGCCGAGCAAGCGGTAATTCTCGGCGTCAATCGCAGCATCATGCTCGGCTGGACTCAGGTTCAGGACGCGGGTGGCAGCTATGCCGACGTTGCTCTTTACAGCAAACTTTTCAGTGAAGGAAAAATCAAACTGCGCATTTACAAAGCAGTCTATGGCCCGGGTCCCGAAGCCGACAGGCTTTTGCGTGAAGGAGCGATCGTCGGGGCGCAGGGAAACCGGCTGAACTTGCGCGCGATCAAAGTTGTGTCTGATGGCGCACTCGGCTCGCGGGGCGCGGCGTTGCTGGCTCCTTACAGTGACGCGCCTGACAGTTCGGGTTTCTTGCGGGTTAAGGAAGCCGAACTATTGCCGATGCTGGAAGAAGCTTTGCGCAAAGGCATACAGGTTGAGACGCACGCGATTGGCGACTATGCGAACCGGTTCATCCTTGACGAATATGAAAAAGCTTTGAAGGCTGTTCCGGTTGCGCAACGGAAGATTGCCGATCCGCGCTGGCGGGTCGAGCACGCGCAGATTGTTAATCCGGCAGACATTCCACGCTTTGCGAAACTCGGCATCATTCCGTCGATGCAGCCTTCGCACGCGATCGGCGATCTGCATTTCGCACCCAGCCGTTTGGGAATCAAGCGGCTCGAAGGCGCTTATGTCTGGAACAGTTTTATCAAGTCAGGCGTCGTCGTGGCCGGAGGTTCGGACGCTCCGGTGGAACGCGGCGAGCCGATGATTGAATTCTATGCGGCGGTCGCGCGCAAAGACATTCGAGGATTTTCCGGCGAAGGCTGGCATCCGGAAGAAGCGGTCACACGCGATCAGGCTTTGAAGATGTTCACCATTTGGCCGGCCCACGTGGCGTTTGAAGAGAAGCTGCGCGGTTCGATTGAAGTGGGAAAACTCGCGGACTTAACCATTCTTTCCGCGGACATCATGAAGATTCCCGAGTTGGAGATTCTCAAGACACGTTGCGTGATGACGGTAATTGGTGGTGAGATTGTTTACGAATCAAAACAGGACCCCGGCCACTTCAGGAAATAAGGGAGGGTAAGATGAGACTGAGCAGAATATTTCTCGGGGCGTCCCTGGCGGTGTTTCTTGTCCCATTTACAACGACCGCGCAAGACCCGCATCAGCACAAGCATGAGATGGGAGAAAAGCTTGGCCGGGTTAACTTTGCTGTGTCTTGCAATAAGGCTGCACAGCAGCAATTCAATCGCGCCGTCGCGTGGCTTCATTCTTTCGAATATGAAGAGGCTGAAAAGGCGTTCAGCCAAGTCACCGTCACTGACCCACGATGCGGCATGGGGTACTGGGGCATTGCCATGAGCAACTACCATCCCCTCTGGGCGCCCCCGACGACCGCACAATTGCAGAAGGGATCGAGCGCCATCGGAAAGGCAAAGTTCGCCGGCGCCCGCACCGCGCGCGAGCGAGATTACATCGCGGCGATAGAAGTTTTTTATAAAGACAATGATCAGCTCGATCATCGAACGCGCAGTTTCGCTTACAGTGAAGCGATGAAGCAGCTTCACCAGCGGCATCCGTCAGACCGCGAAGCCAGCGTCTTTTATGCGTTGACGCTGATCGCCACGGGCATGATGTCGCAAGACAAGACCTATGCGAGGGAAAAGGAGGCCGCGCGAATTTTGAATCGCGTTCTGGCTCGCGAGCCGCAGCATCCAGGGGTCGCGCACTACCTCATTCATAGCAACGACTATCCGGCCCTGGCAGATCTGGCGCTGCCCGCCGCGCGGAGCTATGCGAAGATCGCGCCGGCGTCGGCCCATGCGCAGCACATGCCTTCACACATTTTCACGCGACTGGGTTTGTGGCAAGAAGCTATCGGCTCAAATCTTGGAGCCGAAGCGTCGGCGAAGGCCTTTGCCGTCAGAAACCGATTGTCCGGCGTTTGGGATGAGCAGTTTCACGCGATGGACTATCTTGCTTATGCCTATCTGCAAGGCGCGCAGGACAAACAGGCCCGTGGCGTGCTGGATGAGTTGAACAGGATTCCTAAAGCTGACCCGGAGACTTTCAAAGTGGCCTATGCCGTCGCTGCTATCCCGGCACGCTACGCCCTCGAACGGCGACGATGGGATGAAGCGGCCAAATTAAGCTTGCCCCCTTTGGGAGCGTTCCCGTGGGCACGATTCCGCTGGGCCGAAGCTAACATTCACTTTGCGCGTGCAATTGGAGCTGCGCGCTCCGGGGATAAGGCCTCAGCGCGTCAGGACGTCGAGAAATTATCGGCGATTCGGGAGGCGTTGATTGTCGCCAAAGGCGATTACGATTGGGCCACACAAGTTGAGATTCAGCGCCGAACCGCGGCAGCGTGGCTGGCTCATGCCGAAGGCAAAGAGGAAGAGGCCTTAAAGCTCATGCGCTCCGCAGCAGAGTTGGAAGACTCGACAGAAAAGCATCCGGTGACTCCGGGCGCGATTCTGCCGGCGCGCGAGTTGTTGGGCGAGTTGCTGCTCGAGCTTCGCCAGCCGCAGCAGGCCTTGAAAGAATTCGAGGCCTCGCTCCTGGTTTCGCCAAATCGGTTCAATGGGTTGTACGGGGCAGCCAGAGCCGCCGAGCTTTCGGGAGATCGAAGGAAAGCCGAAGCCTTCTATGCTAAGTTGACTGTGTTGGGGCAACGATCGGACGGTAAAAGACCGGAGCTGCAGGCGGCGAGAACATTTTTGGCAAGTAAATAGGCGGGGCTATCCGCAGATTTCACAGATAAGACCCTTCAATGAGCCAAGCCGGGAGGAATCTTGTCGGTTTGAACTTCCTTACCTGGGTGTTCGTTGTTGTGTGAAATCTGTGTAATCTGCGGATTAATTACAAGGGGAATACACCATCGATCCAATCACCTTCAAAATCCTGATCGTCGCGGCCATCATCGTCATCGCTACGGTGCATGGTTATGGCGCGGCCTGGTTGGCGATCTGGATGCTTTTTCACCCTTATCAGCCGGTCAAACTTTTTCGCATCACCATCTGGCCGCAGGGAATGATTCCCCGGCACCGCGATCGTTTAGCACAATCCATCGGCAACGCCGTCGGTAATGAACTGGTTTCGCAAGAGACGGTCTTTCACGCTCTTTTCGAAACCGGGTTTTTTGGCCGCAAGATCGAAGGCTTTGTTAATTCCTACAGCAACGAACTGCTCGCCACTGTTTATCCTTCGCTGATCGAAGCGTTGCCGACCGGGGCCCGCGCGCCGGTGTTGGATACGATTGCCGCGCTCCAATACCGACTTGCCGAACACATCGCGAAGGTTTTGAAAAGTGAACAGACCGCTGACGCCATTGAAACCTTCGTCGATCGACAGGTTGATAAGCTCCTCGAGCGCAAGCTGGATGAAACTGTCAGTGAGGAGACTTTCAGGCTCATACTGGGATTTGCTGAAGATCGTTTTCGCGGCCTAGTGAGCGAGCCGGCATTCGAAGAGCGGGTGCGGGTCTTTGTCGGCGAGCGTTTGGACGATCTGGCGCGCACCGACGCGACCCTGTCGGAAATGTTCACTCCGGAAACAATCGCGGTAATCAAAGAACGCATTGATCAGCAGGTTGAGCCCATCGCCCATCACCTGGCCGACATCGTGACCAGCAAGAACACGCGGCTGCAGATCGGCTCGCTGATCAAACACGAAGTCGATGATTATTACCGCCAGCTTTCCTTTCTGAAAAAGATTTTTATTTCGCGCGAGCGGATCTATCAGGAAGTCGATGACCTGGTGCATTCCACCTTGCCGCGGCGTGTCGAAGAGTATTTGCGCGGGACAGCTTTTGCTCAGGAAGCCACCACGTTTCTTAACTCGACTATCGACAACCTGATGTCGCGTCCGCTCAACGAATTGATCGGCCAGGTTTCCGGCGACAATTTTGAGATGATCAAACAGCAGGCTGCCGCGCGGCTGGTAGTGCTCGTCCGCAGTCCGGAACTGTCGCAATCGGTGCGGACTTACCTGGGGGATGCTATGTCGCGTCTGCGGCCACAGACGCTGCGCGAGCTGCTCGAAACCTTGAACCCGGAGTCGGCCGTGCGGGTAAAAGTGTTCCTGACGAAAAGTTTACTCACGGTCCTGGCCCGTGACGATACGGCGACGACCATTAATGGAATCCTCAGCACACAAATCGAAAGGTTTTTAGTAGCGCCGATTGGCCGGCTGGGAGATCATATGCCGGCCGGCGCGATCGAAAAAGCCAGCGCCGCGTTGACTGAGAAGATCACGGCAGCCGCGCGTGAACGATTGCCGGCGGCGATTGCCGAATTCGATGTAGGCGGATTGGTTCGCAAAAAAGTTTCCGAGTATCCGATTGAAAAGCTGGAATCGCTGGTGCTGTCAGTGGCGCAGCATCACCTGAAGACGATCGAACTGTTTGGTGCGGTTATCGGATTCTGGATCGGCGTGGCCCAGGCGATCTATTTCTGGTTCACCTACGTTCCGGGACGTTAAGACGATTAGACAGGATTTACAAGATTTACAAGCCAACCAAGAGCATCATCGGCAGACAGTTCTTTTCATGTCGATCCTGTTAATCCTGTCAAAACTCAGACAAGTTAAACTGGCGCGGCGGATCTGAAACCAGTCCGATGGGATTCGCGCCGGCGGCCCTAAGTCTTTCAACGAGGTCCTGCACCTCACCGTATGAGAGCGAGCGTCCAAACCGCAAGTAGACGGTTTTGTCGATTCGTTCTTCCTCTGGAACCTCGAACGCTTCATCCATTCCGCGCCGGTAAACATGATGATTTGTTCGGACCATAAAGGCGTTTTTCAGCTCAAAGATGAGAAGCTCTTCGTCTCCCAGCCGACCCATCGGACGTGAGTTTAATAAGAGGCGCCGGTCGTCGCCGACAATGATCACAAAATGTCCGCAAGACTGAACCGCCGGCGGTTCGAGCCTGGGCTCACGAAAAAGCATTAATGTCTGTCCATAGTCAGTGCACGTCTCGATCGCGTTCACCAGCTCGTCGGTAAGAAAATAGTTGACAACTGTTTGGGCGCCGAATCCGATTAGAAAAGTTAAAGAGGCAATGGCGATTTTGATCGAGAGTCTGCGCATCACTTCACCTCAACGATCCTGGTGTGTGTCTTAATCAATAGACACGCGGTGAAAGGAAAAGTTCCGACTTGCGCAGTTTTGAATTTTTGTGTTGACATTCCGCTCAAGAGATAATAAACAATGATTTTGTTGAAAGGAGTCATTCGCGAATGACCTACGTTGTTGTGGAAATGTGCGTTGACTGCAAGTACACCGACTGTGCTGCAGTTTGTCCTGTCGAAGCGTTTCACGAACTACCCGATCGTCTTTATATCAACGCCGATACCTGCATCGATTGCGACGCGTGCGTTCCGGAATGTCCGGTTGAAGCGATCTTCGCCGACACCAGCGTGCCTGAGCAGTATGCGCACTGGACCCAAATCAATATTGACGAAGCACCGAACTATCCGGTGATCAGTCAGAAAATTCCGGCGCTCTTCGGCCCCAATTGTAAGGGGCAACCCGAAGGATGATTTCATCAGGCGCAAAGGTTCGTCGTACTCCCACGACGAAGTTTGAGCGCAACTCTTTTTTAGAATTGAAGGCGCGGGTCGGGTGAGCAGTTAATGACCTCGCGTGGCGTTAGGAACCTCAGAAATCTTCCGAACCAAAATCGTCAAATTGCCGCAGGATGCGCTGCGCTTCTTCAGAAGCGAACTCAGTCGCCTGCCGTTCCAGCGCGAACCGCGCGACCGCCGTGTCTATAGGATCGCGCAACAGCGCGGCTAATACGGGCGCAGGCATTTGCGTGAGGGCTTCGTGCGCGAGGGCGCGCACGATCACGTTGTTTGACCGGGCCAGCTCGCAAACTTCGCTCGGCGCCAGTCGTTCGACCAGCAGATTCGCCAGGGCATCGACGCGATCGTAATCCTTGCGTTCGTGCGCCCGCTGAATCAGTTGAGCGAACACTTCCGCCGATTGGGTCTGTTGGGTAAGCACATTGGCAGTGGCGTCGGCGAACCGTCGCGCGCGCTGGGCCGGTTCATCGTTGGCAACGGGTGCGGCTTCACTCGCGCGCTCGTCGAGCGCGGCCAGCAGCCGGCTCAACTCGCGATCCGCCCGGGGATCGTAAGGAACTGAGCGTGGCGAGGTGGTGCCGGTGTTTCCCGCCGGGGATTGCCAGGCGCGTTCAACCAGGCTGCGCGTGGCCGTCCGCAAATCGTTCCAAACACTAGCCACCCGTGGTCCGAAATCTTCGATCATCATTGAAAATAAGTCCCCGGCTCCGGCAGGAATCACAAAAATCTGCTCCTGTCCCTCGCCTGCGGCGATTGTACTACATGCGCTACAACAAATCGCCCAATGCTGCTAAGCTTGCCTTTTTTACCGCCGCCATTGAAAGTTCAAGTTTTTCCACGCGAAAGGTCTTAAGGCTATGGCTATCAGTGAACAGTTACTGGAAATTCTGGTTTGTCCCGCATGCCGCGCCAAAGTTGAGCTTAAAGCTGACGGCAGCGGTTTGAAATGCGTCGAGTGCAAACGCGTCTATCCAATTCGTGACGATATTCCGGTGATGCTTATCGACGAAGCGAAGATCGAGGATGAACAGCCTGCGGGAAATAATTGAGTCGTCACCCAGCGTTCGTCACCTCACGCTTGCGAACGAAGGAGCGACCAATCAGCCACAGCCGCTGGCCCCGGCCCGCTGGGATTGGTCAAGCGTACGACGTGTATTAGTGGTGCGCCTGCGTTCGATTGGCGACACGGTCCTAACCACACCTTCACTATTAGCTCTCCGCCGCTTTCTACCTGAGGCTCAAATCGACATTCTCCTGGAAGACTGGGTGGCGCCCGTGTTGACGGGTTCGGAGCTGGTCGATCGCGTGATCACAATTCCCCGCGAAAGCAAAGCAGCCCGCGCGCGCATCGCGCGAGAGCTGCGCGCCACCGGCTATGATGTTGTCTACAATCTCCACGGTGGCACCACGGCGACGCTGTTCACGCGCGCAACCGGAGCCAGGCATCGCGTCGGCTTCGCTCATTATCAGTATGCGCGATTGCACAATCACCTGGCGCCAGCGTCATTGGAAATCTGGCAGCGTCCGGTTCTGCATTCCGTCGAACAGCAATTGGCTTTGATTGGCTGGACGGGAGTGCCGGTAACCGATCGCCCGGGGACTCGCCTGGCTGTTACTGAAGCTGCTTGTGCTTCGGTGAGTGAGAAACTTCGCACAGCGGGTTGTGTTCAGTTTGAGAAAGGCGAACCTTTCGCGCTCATTCATCCGAGCGCGGCTTTTGATACCAAGCAGTGGTCCACAGAAAATTTTGCCCGGGTGGCCGAAGAGCTGGCCGCGCGTGGCCTGACTCCAATCGGCATCGTGTCGCCGAAAGAAAGGCCGATTCTGGAATCACTGGTCACCGAATCGAACGCGCCGGTGTTTGGCCTGAATGATTTGTCACTGCCCGAAGTTACCGCGCTCGCGTCCCGGGCCCGCGTGTTCATCGGTAACGACAGCGGCATCGCCCATATTGCCGCGGCCGCGGGCGCACCGTGTGTAGTGATTTTCGGTTCGTCGAATGTTGCGCACTGGAGACCCTGGACCACCAATCCCAGCGAAGTCGTCCGAGAAGAGATGGCCTGCCAGCCATGTCACGGCTATTTCTGTGCCGAGTTTGAAAAGCCCGAATGCATTCTGCGGGTGGCGGTGGCGCGAGTCGTGGCCGCGACCGATCGAGTTCTCAGGGAAAGTGAGCCCGGGGCCGCGAATTGAGCTTGTCGACGGCGTCCTTGCCTCATTCACAAAGCGACAAAATGCCGACCGTACTAAATAAGGAACGCGCTAAAGAAATAGTTGGCCAGTTTCGCAATCACCGCATCGTCGTTCTGGGCGATGTGATGCTGGACGAGTTTATCTGGGGCGACGTCAGCCGCATTTCTCCGGAAGCGCCGGTGCCGGTTGTAGAAATCAGGCGCGAATCGACGCATCTGGGCGGCGCCGCGAACGTGCTCGCGAATCTGCTGGCGCTGGGAGCGCAGGCGTGCGTGATTGGAGTGATCGGCGAAGACGCGGCTGCGGAAAAACTTCGCACCAGTTTGCGAAGTGAAGGAGGGAACCAGGCGGAGCATCTGCTGATCGTCGATAACTCGCGACCAACGACTATCAAGACTCGTATCGTCGCGCATAATCAGATGGTCGTTCGGGTTGATCGCGAACAGAGGTCTCCGATCAAAGCCGAAACCGAAGGGCGTATTATCGAAGCTGTGAAAGAAGCGCTGAAGACTGCCGGCGCCCTCGTCATCTCGGACTATGATAAGGGCGTGATCACGCGGCGGATTCTTACGGAAGTCTTACCGGCGGCTTACGGTCGAATGCCGGTGCTCGTCGATCCGAAGGTCCGCAACTTTGATTCGTACCGTCCGGCGACACTGGTGACTCCGAATCATCACGAGGCGTTACGGCTGACTAATTTGGAAGAAGATTCCGAGAGTTCGCTGACACAGGCAGGACGGAAGATTCGTGAGCGGGTTGGTTGTGATGCGGTGCTGATTACGCGCGGAGATCGCGGGATGATGCTGATTGAAGGAAATCTCGATCCGGTGTTAGTCGAAACGTCAGCGCGCGAAGTCTTTGACGTGACCGGCGCCGGCGATACAGTAATCGCGACGTTGGCGGCGGCTTTGGCGACCGGGGCCACGATGGCCGAGGCCGCAATGTTGGCAAATCAGGCGGCGGGAATCGTCGTGGGGAAATTGGGAACGGCGACGGCAACGGCGCGGGAAGTGCTGGATTCGCTTGAGTGAAAACGCGTGGAGATGTCAGATTTTATTAGCACCTCGCTTTAGCGAGGTGACAGTCCACATGGATCTGAACCGAGCCGTTTCAACGGCTTTATCGACAAAACCGTTCAAACGGTTCTGGCAGTCAGTAATAAACACATATCACCTCGCTGAAGCGAGGTGCTAATGAGATCGGGGAATTGTCTTTGGAAAAGATCTTGAGCAAAAACCTTCGCCAATCTTTCATTGCCGGCGTCTTGCTGTTGGTGCTGGCTGTTTCTCTCTCGGTTCCGTTCAACGCAGCCGGGGCTCAACCTCAACGCGACCGGCGTGTATCGCCTGAGGCGACGCCCACGCCATCCGTCGGCCCTACGGCCGCGCCCGAAACTTCTCGAGGCATCAGGCCTGCTGCAAACCCGCCGGCAACCCTCGCCGAATTGCAGGCTCGGATCGAACAGATCGCGCATCAGCCGGCGCTGGAGTCCGGGTTCTTCCCCATCAAGATCGTCTCGCTCGACACCGGCAAAGTCATCTACGAAGAGGACGCGCACAAGCTGGTGCGCCCGGCTTCGAATATGAAGATTTACACCGTTGCCGCCGCTTTTGATCGATTGACGCCTGACTTTCACTTTGTAACCTCCGTTTACGCTCGCGAAAAAGTGGACGATGGAAAGATCAAGGGTGACCTGACGATCTATGGTCGCGGCGATCCGTCCATCGCCGCGCGCTTTAATGGCGGCGACTACTTCAAGGGGATTAACGATCTGGCCGATCGGATCGTGGCCGGCGGAGTAAAACGCGTCAAAGGCGATCTGGTTGGCGATGAAAGTTATTTCAACGGCGCGCCACTGGGCAGCGGCTGGGAATGGGACGATCTGACCTGGTCGTACGGAGCCCAAGTGAGCGCGTTAACCGTCAACGACAACGCCATCGACTTGACCATCAAGCCGGGCGACAAGGTTGGCGCCTCGGTAGTAATCACTAGTGGCCCTCCGGCGACGACATTCATGACGATCGCCAATCGGGCCACGACCTCGGCGCGCGGTCTGAAAAACGAACTGCAGTTGTACCGGGGCATCGGGGCGAACACGCTGGAGGTGGCCGGGACTGTGCCCCTCGGCGATGCCGGTTTTTCCGGTGGCGTTGCGATTCCAGATCCGGCGTTGGCGTTTGTCATGATGTTACGCGATGCCTTGATCAAACGCGGGGTGAAGATCGATGGCCGAGTGCGCACGGTGAATGCGAGATCGGGCGGCAGCATTTTAGCGAGCATTTCTAATTTTTCTGGTCCCGCCCTGCCTCTGCCTCCGGTGGAAATCGCCAGTCTTCAATCTCCCGCGTTCAGTCTGATCGCGGCCCACACTTTAAAGCCCAGCCAGAATCAGTACACCGAACTAATTCTGCGCACGCTCGGCAAAGTTAGTGCGCCGCCCGCGGCCACTGTCGCAAATCAGGATAACGAACGAGCCGGCTTGGCAGTGTTGCGAGAATTTCTGCGCGCGGCTGGTGTCAGCGACTCGGATCTGGTTCTGAGCGATGGTTCCGGTTTGTCGCGCAACGACATGATCACGGCGAACGCCACCGTGGAGTTGCTGACCTACATGTCAAAGCACAAATACTTTCCGCAATTCCGCGAGGCGCTGCCGATTGCCGGTGTCGACGGCACGCTGCGTACGCGCATGAGAGGCACTCCCGCCGAAGGTAACGTGCGCGCGAAGACCGGTTCCCTGAGTTCAGTTGCCTCACTGTCGGGTTATGTGACTACGGCGGCCGGCGAGCATCTGGTTTTTTCCATGATGCTGAACAATTATCCGGACGCTTCGGCGCTGCGCCGCGAGTCTATCGACGCGATTGCGATCTTGCTGGCTTCATTTGCGGGCAAGACACAGTAGTCACTGCACATCAGTGCAGGCGTTATGTCCAGGGATGCGCATTGACCCTTTACACGGAAACTGGCTATATTGCGTAATCAGATTGGAGAAGGAATTATGAGCGCAAACATTAAGGAAGAGGCACGACGACTGATCGACAACTTGCCGGAGGATTCGACCTGGGAAGATCTGATGTACCAAATCTACGTCAGAGAAACGATCGAATCAGGCTTGGCTGATAGTGAGGCGGGCCGGGTAACCGAAGTTGAAAAAGTTCGAGAAGAATTCGGATTACCTGCATGAAGGTCGTCTGGACTGATACTGCAAAGCGCAACCTTCGAACAATTCACGACTACATCGCCCAAGATTCACCCGCCTACGCCAAGCGCATGGTTGATAGGCTGACCAATCGCAGCAAACAAATTGCTGTCTTTCCGCTTTCCGGGCGTATCGTGCCGGAGTTCAGGGTGGCCAAATCCGCGAACTGTTACACCGCCCTTACCGAATCATCTATCATATTCGACCTGATCACGTTGAAGTGATCGGTGTCCTTCACATGTCGCGCAGAATTTGATCGCCGCGGTTCATCGTGGCTCCTAAGTTTCGAAGCAGAAGATGCCTCCTCGCTTTACGAAATTTCACGGCTACGGCAATGACTATCTTGTCTTTGAAGCCGACCAACTCGCCGCTGCCGGTGATTTGAGCGACTTTGCGCGGCGCGTCTGCAACCGCCATTACGGCGCCGGCGCCGACGGTATTGCCATAACCCAACCGACGGACGATAAGTCAGCAGATTTTCAGGTTCGCATCTTTAATCCTGACGGCAGCGAAGCGGGTATGTCGGGAAATGGCACTCGCTGCGCTGCCGCTTATCTGTTTTGGCACGGTCTCTGGTCGAACGAAGCGCTGCGGTTGCTAACGCGCAACGGTGTGAAGCGTTACTATCTGCGCGATCGTTCAAATGAAGGGTCGTTTTTGTTTGAGTCTGAGCTGGGACAACCACGCCTGGACAGCGCCTCGATCCCGCTGCTGACTGCCGAACCTCTGGACCGGGTGATTGGCTACCAACTGGAAATCGGCGGTGAAACGCTGCCCATCACCGCGTTGCAGATGGGCAACCCGAACTGCTGCATTTTTGTCAAAGACTTCGAAGCCATCGATTGGCGGCGACTCGGTCCGCTAATTGAAAATCACGCGCAGTTTCCGGAACGGACGAACGTGATCTTTATACGGGTTCGCGATCGCGGCAACATTGAAGAGCGCATTTGGGAGCGAGGCGTCGGCGAAACGGAAAGCTCAGGCACCTGCTCATGTGCGGCCATGGTCGCTTCGGTTATCAACGACAAGACCGATCGAAAAGTGAGCGTGCACGCGCCCGGCGGGGTCATCCCGATCGAATGGCGTGATGATGATGAAGTAGTCCTGACCGGCCGCGCTGAGCTTGTTTACAGCGGCGAATGGCTGGGATAAGAACAGACATCGCTCGCGACTTTAAGCTTTTCCACGACTTGTTGTACGCTAGCCGGGAATTAGACCTAGCCAGGGAGCCGAAGCTTTTGGGTTAGTCTGCACGGAATTGCCCCCAATGAATTCTCTTAGGCAAAGGAAAGATCTGTGTTCCGTCTCGGCAATGATGAATTGCCGGTCGAGAAACTCTAAACGCCCTCTCAGCGCCACCGGACTGGCGCTGGCCCTGATCGCAGTAGCGCTGCTAGTCACCGGCTGTTCCAGTAAGGTCGTCAGCAAAACTCCCGCGGCGATCATCGAGAAACCAAAACCTCCGACTTCGGTGCCCATGTGGCTCGGCAATGCCGAGCGCATGTTCTTTGGCACAGGTCCGTGGAAGGACGGGGTCCTAACGGTCAAGTGGGAATTCGAAACCGACTTTATTACGGGGCGGCTTCATAAAGATCTGTGGGGCGGCACGTCCTGGCCGGGCCAGCCTTCGATCAGCGACGACCGCGTTTACTTTCCCTCGGCCGGCGGCACTTTGTATTGCCTGAATAAGAACGATGGCAGCGTCATCTGGACGTTCAAAGCGAAGGACAGCTTTAAAGCCACGCCGGCAATTTTCGGCGACAAGATCATCGCCAGTGGTTTGGATCATCATGTGTACTGCCTGAACGCGCGCGACGGCTCGGTCGTGTGGGTCTACGAAACCGGGTTTGAAGTTGACGGTTCGACGATCATGGTTGACGGCCGGGTTTACTTCGGCAGCGAAGATCGCAACTTCTACTGTCTCAATTTCGCGGACGGTTCTTTGATTTACAAAGTGCCCGTGGGTTCCGTGGAAGGCAGCATCACGATGAAAGATGGCCGAATCTATCTCGGCACTGAACAGGGCGAGCTCTATTGTCTCGACCCGGCTGACGGCCGGACGATTTGGAAATCGAAAATCGGCGCCGATTCTGATTCGACACCTGCGGTCATCAACGGATTTGTCTACACCGCGGCTGAGGACGGTGTCGTGCGCAGCTACCGGCAGGACACGGGCGAGTTGGTTTGGAGCTTTGTCACCGACGGCGGCCACACCGGTTTCGCTAACGAGCATATCGGCATCTGGGCCAGCCCAATCGTGGTAAAGAACCGCGTCTACATTGGCGGCAGCAATCATTACCTGTATTGCCTGTCGGCCGACAAAGGCGAACTGATTTGGAAATACAAAGCGCGCGGGCCGATTTGGGGCACCTCTCCGGTGGTTGACGGTCGCGTTGTCTTTGGAGACAAGGCCGGTTGGCTGCACCTGTTGTCGGCTGACGACGGAAAGCTGATTTCGGAATTGAAGATCGGCGACAACATCAACTCGACGCCGGCCGTACTTGACGGGCGCATCTACATCGGCGCATTCAACGGCAAATTGTATTGTCTGGAAATGGCGCCGGCGGTTAATCAGCCCACCCCGACGCCACCACCGCCGCAAAAACGTAAGCCGCGACTTCGCCGGAAAGTCCCGGCTCTGTCAGATTATGATTACAATTCGTAAGGCAGAAGAGCGCGGCCATTTCGATCTCCGCTGGCTGGACACCTACCACACTTTTTCTTTCGACCAGTATTACGACCCGGCGCATATTCACTTTCGCAGCTTGCGCGTGATCAACGAAGACCGGGTCGCGCCGGCGCAGGGCTTTCCGACGCACTCGCACCGGGACATGGAAATTATCACTTACATTTTGTCAGGCGCGCTTGAACACCGCGACAGCATGGGGAATGGCTCCGTCATTCGACCGGGTGACGTGCAGCGCATGACCGCGGGCACCGGCGTGTCGCACAGCGAGTTCAATCCTTCAGAAAGCGAAGAGGTGCACTTGCTGCAGATTTGGATTTTGCCAAAAGCCCATGGCCTGGCGCCCGGCTATGAAGAAAAACGTTTTGCCGAAGAAGAAAAACGTGGAAAGCTGAAGCTGATTGCTTCAGATGATGGGCGCGAGGGCTCAGTAACCATCAATCAGGACGCGCGCCTTTACGCGAGCGTGCTCGACGCCGGACAAATAGTTACTCACAAGTTGACACCGAACCGGTATGCCTGGCTGCAGATGGCGCGCGGTACCCTGCGCCTGAATGAACTAGAGTTAAAGCAGGGCGATGGCGCGGCCATCAGCAAAGAGAGCGACCTCACGATCGCAGCTCACGACCACGCCGAACTGTTGCTTTTTGATCTGGCCTAGGTGACCGCTACTCTTCCGCGCGATTGACTGCCGCCACCGGAGTCTGAATATCGCGCAATTCACCGACGATCTTTTCGATCCTTTTGGCTGAGGCTTCGATCGCTTCCACTCGCGTGCGCGTTTTGGGGCTCAGTTCCTCCCGCAGCAGCAGTTGCGCCTGACCCAACAGCGCGGCCAGGGGATTGTTAATTTCATGTCTGACGCGCGCCACCAGCGCCGCCGCGTCAGTCAACCTCGTCTCATAATCCGCAACCAGGGCGCGCAACTGCGCCTGGTCGTTCGCATCCGCAGACGTTTGTGATTCGCTCATTAGCTCCAAAGTTTGGCTGAAGTCGAAAACCGCGAACGTGAGGAACCGAAACGGTAGAAACGCGAGGGCTGCCGTTGCTCGCCCCTATTTTGCTTTCAGTTGAGCATCAGCGCAAGAACTTTTTTGCTCCTGGACCATGTTTCTCGTAAGAAATTATGCGCGCAATAAGAGTTAGGGATGTGCCGCACTGTGGTCTCGACTCTTGTGTGTTGCCGGTGCATTAGCTCAACCGTAAAGGAGCGACGGCAGGTGAGGAAACTAGCCCACGTATACGTTCTGGTACAGCTTGAACCAAGATGGCAAGCGTACTCTAAACGGTGGCTTGCGCCTGCGGCGCAGCACATAGCGGAAAGCCTTTGGCTTTCCGGAGAGACTTTCTTTCCCTCCCTCCGCCTGAGGCTGAGCCTCAGGCGGATTAATCATAAGAGCATGACCGGTAAGCCGGAGGCTTACCGCTAGGTGCTGCGCCGCAGGCGCAAAAGCAGATCGAGAAAGGCAAAGGCCTGTCACGATGAGCCACGTATACACGCGGTTGACTTGATCGGCTGACTTACGTAAATTCGATTTCGCTGCTGGGAGGTCGTCCAATGGTAGGACTCCAGACTCTGGATCTGGCTATCGGGGTTCGAGTCCCTGCCTCCCAGCCAAAACTTTTCCAACACTCTGATGGGCGGTCGAGTGACTGCCCATTAGTGTTTTCGCACACGTTTTGCGAGTCCGCTTATGACAGTTGAGCAAGCCCTCTCGTTCATCAAAGAGCACGGAGTAGTCCTCGCATCTGCTCGAGGCCCGGTCCCGCGCTTGTCTGAAGCAATCGTAAATGGTCCGATCAAGGGGAGTTGGTGGGCGCATCCTAAAAGCCGCCAGATTTTTTCCGTCTTTCAGGGGGTAACGCACTCCAAAGATGTGCTCGTTTGTCGACTGGTAAATGGAAAAGTTACTTTCATTCACCGGCGCCTCTGGCCCGCGCTGGCACGAGTCGCCAGTCGCTTTTCAGCCTCGCGAATTTCCCAGGTTCATGAAGAGCACACCGCTTCGGGTCGTCACATCACCCGGGAGGTTCCATTTCCAAAGTGGGTTCCACCCGGAGTAATGAAGCAGGCGAAAGCTTTAAGTGAGAAGCAAGCGCTTGATTCACTGGGTCCCTGGGTTACGGGCGGCTGATTGCTCGCGAATGCCATGTTAACAGCCGGGCCTACGACTTAACCCGCGCTAGGTTTGTCGCAGTCCCTCCCTGGCTAAGTTCAAACCCGGTTGTCTTCCGTCATTTTCAACTTTGAAAGTGACCCTTTGAAGCGAAGACGCTGCTCCGGATTCCGGTGCTGACGCAGTTTGACTTGGCCGCCTTTTCTTATTAGCACCGTGGCTTTAGCCCGGTGATTACCGTTGGGATTGGAAGTGAAACCGTTTAAACGGTTTCCTATTTGCGTCGTGCACCGTGGTCACCGCGCTAAAGCGACGGTGCTAATGAGACAGGACAGCAAACTGCACCAGTACCAGGATTCCGACTAAGATGGCTTCAGGCACGGTCGGGCAGCGCTTTGCTTTTGACCAAGCAAGACAATCTTAGAATCCCGCCTGATTTCGGCACTGCTTGTGCTTTCATACAACTGAAACTTATCTTAAGTAACAACCGGAAAAGGTTTCAGTAATGGCTGAGAAGAAAAAGCGTCCGTCACTTTCATCCGTCTGGCTCGACGCCAAAGAGCTGGTTTGGTCACACCGCTCTCGGCTGCTGCTCGGTCTGGGCCTGATGGTCGTTAACCGGGTCGCCGGATTTGTCCTGCCTTCCAGCACGAAATATTTGGTTGATGAAGTCATCATCAAACACCGCGGTGAATTGCTGATCACGATCGCCCTCGCGGTCGGCGTCGCGACTCTAATTCAAGCCCTTACCTCTTTTGGCCTCTCGCAAGTCCTGGGTGTAGCCGCGCAACGAGCAATCACAGAGATGCGCAAGAGCGTGCAGGAACATGTTTCGCGGCTGCCGGTGAAGTACTTTGATTCCACCCAGACCGGCGTGCTTATCTCGCGAATCATGTCCGACGCCGAGGGGATTCGAAATCTGGTTGGGACAGGCCTGGTGCAACTGGTCAGCAGCGTGGTCACGGCGTTGATTGCACTTGTTGTCTTGTTCTACCTGAACTGGCGAATGACTTCGATTACGCTGGTGGCGCTGGCAATCTTTGGCGCCTGCATGTCAGTGGCTTTCAACCGGCTGCGACCTCTTTTCCGCGAACGCGGCAAGATTAATGCTGAGGTAACCGGGCGGCTGGCAGAGACTCTCGGGGGCATCCGCATCGTCAAAGCTTACTCGGCTGAGAAACGTGAAGAGATCGTCTTTGCGCGCGGCGCGCATCGACTGTTTCGCAACGTGGCTCGTTCGGTGACCGGCGTCTCGAGCGTGACGGCTTTTTCCACCGTGATAATTGGCGGCATCAGCGTAATCCTGATGGTGGTCGGGGGCAGATCCATTCTGGCCGGAACGATGACCCCGGGACAGTTCTTTATGTACGTCTCGTTCACGATGCTGGTGGCCATGCCGTTGGTCGAGATTGCCAACATTGGAACGCAAATCACCGAAGCCTTTGCCGGGCTCGACCGCATCCGCGAAATCAAACGCATGGCTACTGAAGATGAAGATGACGCGGACCGCGCATCGCTGGGAGAGATCGAAGGCGAAATCGATTTTGTGGGCGTGAGTTTTGAATACGACCAGAACGTGCCTGTCCTAAAACATGTCTCCTTTCAGGCCCCGGCCGGATCGACCACGGCATTGGTTGGCTCGAGCGGTTCGGGAAAAAGCACTTTGATTGGTCTGGTGATGGCTTTCAACCGGCCGCTCTCAGGCCGTGTGGAGGTGGATGGGCGAGACCTGGCGTCGATCCGTCTGCGTGACTACCGGACGCAACTCGGGGTCGTGTTGCAGGACAACTTTCTGTTCGATGGCACGATCGCGGAAAACATTTCCTTTGCTCATCCGCACGCGACGCGCGAGCAGATCGTCGAGGCCGGCCGCATTGCGCACTGTGAAGAATTCGTCGACGGCTTTGAAAAAGGCTATGACACGATCGTCGGCGAACGCGGAGTGAAGTTATCAGGAGGCCAGCGACAACGCGTAGCGATTGCGCGTGCGATTCTGGCAGAGCCGACGATCTTGATCCTCGATGAGGCGACCTCGAGCCTTGACAGCGAGAGTGAAGCGCTCATTCAGGACGGTCTTCAGTCTTTGCGGCGCGGGCGGACAACGTTTGTCATTGCGCACCGGCTGTCCACAATCCGCAGCGCCGATCAGATTCTAGTGCTGGAGCACGGAGAAATTGTCGAGCGCGGCACACATGAAGAATTGCTTGCGGTCGATGGACGATACAAGCAACTCTATGACAAGCAATACAAGTTCGAACGAAACCAATTCATCAATCCGGGCGAGGATTTCACGCCTGAACCGGTGAAAGTTGCTACCTCGACTGTACCGGCGGCCGATGCGAACCTGTAGAGAAGCTATGTCCGCAGATTACACAGATTAAGCATACAACAAAGGGCTTGACGCTTCTGATGGCTGACTTTTCTTATCTGCTCATCAGCGTAATCTGCGGATGACCTTTTTTCGCGAGAGGTGGATCAAAACATGGCAGACACTCAACAGTCTTACGCAAATCACACCCGCTGGCATCCCGCATTTCACTTTTTCGTCGTGCCGGTGATGCTGATCAATTTCGTCTGGGCAATCGTCGACTTCGTTAAGAACCCGGGCGCCAATCAGGGCTGGTGGATTGTCGTCTCGACCGCCCTGGTGGGTTTGACCTTAATTGCCAGAACCAACGCATTGAAGGCGCAGGACCGAATCATTCGGCTTGAAGAGCGCCTTCGCTACCACCAACTATTACCGGCCGAACTGGCCCAACAATGCGGCTCGCTCACCATCGGGTCAGTGATCGCGCTTCGTTTTGCTTCCGACGAAGAATTGGAAGGCCTGGTGCGAGAGGTGCTCGGAGGGCGACTCAAAAAATCGGCTGAAATTAAGAAGGCCATCAAGAACTGGCGTGGCGACACATTTCGAGTTTGATCCCAGGCAAAAGAAAATCAGGGTTGTTTGTAGATTGCGCCGTTCTTCATTACCAGACGCACCCGCCGCAACGTCGTGACGTCGCGAGTGGGATCGCCTTCGACGGCAATCAGGTCAGCCCACAGTCCCGGCTTCACGCGGCCGATCCTCTCTTCCAAATGCAGCACACGCGCGTTAATTGAGGTTGCCGAGCGAAGTGCATCAATCAGCGGCATGCCCCATGAAACCATGGTTTCGATTTCGCGCGCGTTGTCGCCGTGGGCAAACACGCCTACGTCGCTGCCGTTGGCAATGATGACGTCGGCCTCAAGGGCTTGTTTGAAGACCGTTTTCTTCTTTTCAAGGTTGGCCCCGGAAGCAACCGACAAGGTCGGGCAAAGCGCGGTCCCGTGCTCTTTCATCAAGCGAAAAATTTCCGGTGTGCCGCCGTCGCCGTGCTCGATCGTTTCGACGCCGGCAAGAATCGCCCGCCGCATTCCCTCCGTCGAAGTTGCGTGCGCTGAGACGGGGATGCCGGCGCTTTTCGCTACCTCGACGACCAGCTTTAACTCTTCCAGAGTAAATGTCGGATGGGCCGTCCCGCCGGCGCCCCAGCGATAATCGGCATAGACTTTGATCCAATCTGCGCCTTTGCCGATTTGATCGCGCACCACGCGCGTGAGCCCGTCGACACCGTCGGCTTCCTCGGCGCCCTGTGGCACGTTCCACTCGGGCGCGTAACCTTTCGGTGCATAACTCCCAGTGGCAACGATCGCGCGGGTGGCCACCAAAAGCCGTGGACCGGGAATGATCCCCTGCGTCACCGCCTGCTTCAGTCCCACGTCAGCATAGCCTGCGCCTTCTGTCCCCAGGTCGCGCAGCGTCGTAAAGCCCCCTAACAATTCGCTGCGCAGATGATTTGTCGCACGCGCAACTCTCAAACTAAGCGCCTCATGCGCAACTTGATCATTCCAAACCGTTTCGGTGTAAGGGTGCAGCAGAATGTGCGAGTGAGCCTCGATCAATCCCGGCATCAGAGTCATGCCCGGCAACTCGATCACCTTAGCGTCAGCCGGTGCTTTCACGTCGCGGGCCGGTCCTACTGCCTCGATCTTCTCGCCGCGCACTAAGACTACCCAATCCCGGTGTGGCTCCGTCGCTTCGCCATCAAAAACGCGCGCTGGCTTAAGGAGAAAGACGGTTGCGGGTGGTTTGGGAGGAGTGGTTTGCGTTTGAGCTCGTTCGTTTCCTTGGGTGAAACCATAAGCTAGAAACAAACAGGCCAGCAATACGAGCGTCAGGCGCATATGCATCCGTCGATAAGGTTGACCTTAGGTGAGATGAACTACCTTTGCATTCAATTGTCGCACACCTTCGACCAGTGCGCTCAACAGCTTTTCCTTATCTTCCGCTGTCGTGACACATGGGGGATTAGATAACTCCTCACGAACATTCTCAAGAGAGTCCAACCAATAACGCAGCGTGATCTGATTGGCGTTATCAATCTCGTATGTCCATTCGCCCGATTTGTGATTCGCGAGATAATTACCGATGGAATGATGGAGGAATTTGATGCCCTCGTCCTCGCCAATACAGGACAGCAATAGTTCGGTAAGATCAGCAAAGTCGACCTGCGTTACTGCGTACTTACCACGAATTAGCTCGCCAAGATCAGAACGTTTGTATTCGGGTCGCAACCAATCTTCGAGTTCTGGCTTAATGTTCCTCATAAACCTCTCTCTCTTGCTTTGTTGCAGGTCGTGCGCTGATGATTCGCACAAACTCGCCGCGCTGCGTATTGCTGACAGCTAGCAATCTTCCTTTAGCCGAACGACCGAACGTAACAAATCGATTTTCGCTTTCAGAATGGTCAGGGTCCGGAGCCGTCGTTGAAAGCCCATCCAGCAAAGCCGTGGCCGCCTCCTCAAAAGAAACGCCATGCTTGCGAAGATTGAGATTTGCTTTGTACGGATCCCATTCAAACTTCATTCGGATTATAGACCTTGATTCGGATACGTTCTAATACCAACGGAGCAGACCTGATAATAACAGCGCGGCTTATAGTCCTTCGTGGGAAATTCACGGCGGGAAACA
Organism: Acidobacteriota bacterium; assembly: GCA_038040505.1. Classification (GTDB taxonomy): domain Bacteria; phylum Acidobacteriota; class Blastocatellia; order Pyrinomonadales; family Pyrinomonadaceae; genus UBA11740. The sequence continues at coordinate 97,436 of JBBPID010000003.1, forward strand.
ACCTGAGGTAAATGATTTTTTGGATGCCCCGTATGTAACGGAAAGTGCTATCCCTTATAAATGGGCTGAAGAGTTGGAAATATGCAAGGATCTCCCCTAACTTAGAAGTTGAGCGCCCGGCGAGTCCTCGCCTCTTCCTACAAACCACGCAACTTCTGAACATCAGGTCGAGCCAGATAACTCTGCGAGTCGTTGCCCAAATTTTTTTGCAGGGTCTGCAGAATCTCTTCGCCTTTGGCGATTGCATCTTTGGCCTGTCCCGCATCGCCCGCCTTCTGGCTCACGGCTGCCTTGACGAACCAGGTGCGCCACTCGGATTCGCGCTGGCCCGCCGCCGCGAACCGGGGTTGACACTCGTTAACGCTGTTCAGCGCCGTCTGGGTGTCGCCGGCCGCGAGTGCCACCTCAGCCAAGGCGAGCAGCGCTTCGGACAGTGGCAGCGGATCGCGCATGGTGCGCGCCAGACTTACTGCTTCGTCGCAGTTTTTGCGCGCGGGAACCAATTGACCGGCCGCCGCCTGGGTGAGCGCCAGCGTGTAACGCGCGCGAACTGCAGTGATCTTGTATTCAGTGCCGGCTAGTTCCAGCGCTCTCTGGGCTGCGGCGGCCGCTTCGGGAAACTTGCGCGCGCTCAATTCCAGGCCGGCAGACGAAGCCAGCGTGTCTGCCAGTAATTCTTTGTAAGGATCGTGCCCGGCCGGTTGCGCGATCGTGAGCGCTTCAGCCAGCGCCGCCCGCGCCTCAGGATAACGTCCGAGGTGCCAGAGCACGGTGCCGCGATAAGCGGCGGCGTAACCCACATAAGGTTGGTTCTTGAGCGAAGCATAACCTTTGTAAGCTTCGTCAAACTGCGGCAGAGCCAGCGCAAATCGCTGCGTGTGCAGAAAAACTATTCCCAGTCCCTCGTGAGCTTGCGCGGCTGAGCGTTGATCTCCGACTGTCTGGGCAACCTGCAGCCCCTGTTCGAAAGCTCGCTGCGCCGCTTCATAGTCGCCAACCTCGTCGTCCGCGTGTCCCAGAATCGCGTACGCTTGCGCAGTTTCTTTTCGATAACCACCTTGCTGATAGAAAGGCAGCGCGAGCTGGACGTAATCGCGCGCTCCGTCCGGATTGTTCTGTTGCTTGCGCAAGCTGGCGAGCGAGAGCAACGCCCGGGCCTCGTTGTAACTGCCTTTGTACAGTTTCGCCAGGCGCAAGGCCTCGTTGAAACTCTTTTCGGCTTCGGGGAAGTTGCCCCGAATAAGATAGGTATTGCCAATATCGATCAAACCGGCCGTCGTCAAATTTTCCATGCCACTGGCCTGCGCCAACTCCATTGCCTGTTGTGAGTACTGCAGGGCTTTGGCAGCGTCACCGGAAAAAATAAGCGTGTTGCTGAGTTGCTGAAGCGTCTTGATGCGCAAATCTTTGTGCTCCAGCGCGACTGAACGCTCGAGGGCCTGTTCCAGTTGCGCCTGCGATTCGGCCACCTTGCCTTGCTGGCGTAAGAGAATCCCGCGCTGGTAGAGGACCTCGGCGATACCTTCGATCTCGGTCGAGACGTCAAAGACTTTGTGGGCCTGGTCGAGGGCCTTTTCCGCATCGGCGTATTTTTGACTGCGTCGCAGCGCCACACCCAGGCGTAAATACGCCGCTGCATAACGCGGATTAAGTTTGGTCGCTTCCTGATAACTTTCAATCGCTTTGTCGGGCTGCTCGTTCTTTTCATAAGCACGGCCAAGGTCGACCAGCGCATAGCTCTTTTCACCGGCCGGCACTTTTGCGGCCAGCGCGAAATAACTTTCAACCGCCTTGGCAAAATCTCTCTTGACCGTGTCGGTAATGGCCTGCAGCCGTAGAGCGTCCAACTCCGGAAGAGCTGATGTCTCCGGAACCAGATCGCGTGCGCGAATCAGTTCGTCTTTGGCTTTGTCTGAAAAGTCGAGTTCCATCCAGGCTTCGGCCAGACGGGCGTGCGCCAGAGCAAACTTATCGTCGTCCTGGACCGCCTGTTGAAGTATCTTGCTGGATTTGAAGAAAGCTCCTTCCCGTAGCGCATCCACCGCCAGGTTGTACAAGCGTTGGGCTTCTGCATTTGGTTGGTGCGGACGAGTGCGTGTTAGCGCCCACCACCCAACTCCGATCGCCAAAGCCACGATTAATCCAATCGAGAGATAACCGACTGAGAGGCGCGGGCGGCTAAAGATGTCCGAAAGAGTGGCCAGGGTGCCGCTGGGGCGGGTTCCGACGGTCGGCGAAATAATGCGGGTGATGGTGCGATCCATCCGGTGCGCCTGAGAATCCGCGCGCACCTTTTGTAAGTCAGCCACAAAATCATCCGCAGTCTGGTAGCGGTCCGCGGGCTTTTTGGCCAGGGCCTTGAGAGTAATCTGATCAAGCGCAGCGTTAACATCCGGGTTGAATCGTGAGGGCGGTGGTGGATCATCGCGAATCACCTTGGTGCAGATTTCAATGCGAGTGACTCCGTCAAAGGGTGGCTTGCCGGCGATGCATTCATAAAGCAGAGTGCCTAACGAGAAAAGGTCGCTGCGCCCGTCGATTTCGCTGCCCAGGGCCTGCTCTGGAGACAGATACATCGGCGTCCCCACCACCATTCCTTCCTGAGTTTCTGTATTAAGCAGGGTCTGGCGGTCGGGATCTGTGACGTCCAGCTCTTCCGGATTTATCTGTTTCGCGAGGCCAAAGTCGAGGACCTTAACTTCGCCGCGATGATCGATGGCGACATTCGTAGGTTTGATGTCGCGATGAACAATGCCATTTCGATGAGCTTCAGCGAGCGCCATGGCTACTTGCTCAATAATCTCGAGCGCGCGTGGAATAGTTAGGCGCCCGTTAAGCATCAACTCGCCAAGCGTCTCACCCTTGACCAGTTCCATGACGATGTAAGGCTGACCGTCCGACTCTCCATAGTCATGAATCGTAGCGATGTGCGGATGTGAAAGTGCGGATACCGAACGGGCCTCGCGCAAAAAGCGGCTGCGGAAGTGCGCGCCTTTTTCACTGTGTCCGGCGTTTAGAGTCTTGATCGCAACGCGACGTCCGAGCAGAGTATCTTCGGCGACATAGACGGTTCCCATGCCTCCTTCGCCGAGTTTTTCGACGATCCGGTAATGGGAAATTGTCTGCCCAATCATGCGGAGGGCGCTCCAGGTGCCTTCGGAGAACGCAAAAAGGGAAAGAAAACGGATGCCGCTTTTCTGGATGATTTGCGGATTTGAGAAATGCCAATTGCGCTTGCGTATTCTGCGGCAAACCTAAATCGAATTCAAGGTAAATCTCGGAAAACTAACATGATGTCGATGCTAGCAGCAGGGATTTTTCTTGCTACGCGGGATTGGATGCGAGTAATCTCTGCGCGTCCCGGGACTAGGCTTTAAGGTCTGGTTCGGCTTAAGTCGAGACCTTTAGAAAGGTAGCTTGCGCATGAGAAAAATCAAGAGCCTCACGGCCAAAGTTGAAACGGGCGGGCCGTATGGGACTCCTCGCCGGATCTACGACATTGAGACAAAACCGAGCCGGAAACCCCCGGAAGAGATTGCCGAAGCTATACTCAGGAAAATTGCTTCCGACTTGAAAATCAAACCTGACCTCTTTCAATTGCAGTTTGACAAGGTCAAGCAGAGCATCCTCGGCAGCCACGTACTTTATCAACAGTACCATGACGGCAAACCAATTTCCGGGGCCTGGATTAGAGTAGACATCGATCCGGAAGGCCGGGTTTACAACATTCATAACGACCTCGTGCCTGAGCCGACAATGGCCAAGACCAGAAAGGTCGAAGCCAAGATCGCCACCGATTCCCGCACCAAACAATTGTCTGAGGACGAAGCCAAAGAGCGTGCGATCGAGGCTGCTGCCCCGCCGCGGGGTGACGAAGTGAAGGTCCTGCATACCGAACTGTGCTATTTCAAACAAACAAATGCACCGGTGCTGACGTGGAAAGTGATCGTAAAAACGACTCCGCCGGAATCCAAAGGTGAAAAGGGCCGGCCGGCCGAATGGAAAATGTATCTGGACGCTTACAACGGCGCGATCCTTCAGAAAAAAAATCTGTTGAGGTTCGCCGAGGGAAAGGGCCGCGTCTTTGATCCCAATCCGGTGGTCACGCTAAACGACACATCGATCAACGACAAATCCAAACTCGGTGACAAAGCTTACTCGGAAGTAGTCTTACGCGGTCTCAAAAGCAACGGATTCCTGGACGGTCCCTACGTCACAACCAAAACCACAAAGAAGCGAATCAAGCGAACCAGCCGCGATTTTCGTTTCACTCGTCAGGATCGCGCATTCAAGGAAGTAATGGTCTACTTTCACATCGATCGCGCCCAACGGTATATTCAAACACTCGGCTTTAAGAACGTGGTCAATCGTCCCATCCCGGTAAACATCGATGGGCAACGCGATGACAATTCGCACTATAGTCCTTCTGACCGGGACCTGACGTTTGGCACCGGGGGAGTGGACGATGCCGAGGACGCCGACATCATCCTGCATGAATACGGCCACGCCATTCAGGACGATCAGGTGCCGGGTTTTGGCGCCAGCGACGAAGGCGGCGCCATGGGCGAAGGTTTTGGCGATTTCTGGGCGGCCAGTTTTTTCTCGGACGTCAAACCGAAAGAGATGAAGGCCACGGTTGGCAATTGGGATGCGACCGCGTACAGTGGCGACGAGCCGCCCAACCTGCGGCGCTTGGACAGCAACAAGAAGTATCCCAAGGACATCGCCAATGAGGTGCATGACGACGGCGAGATTTGGTCGGCTTGCCTTTGGGAGTTACGCAGCGTGCTCGGCCGCCGGACGACTGAACGGCTGGTGATCGCGCATCACTTTTTGCTTTCACGCGAGGCGGGATTTGAAGACGGGGCGAATGCCCTGATCACCGCGGACAAGAACTTGAACAAGGGCAAGAACCAAACCGCCATTCGCGCCGTCTTTATCCGCCGCGGCATTCTGCCGAATCCGAAGCGGAAGAACCGCCGGGCCGGCACGCCGTTCGAAGACATTCCGGGCAGGCGGCGCAGCGAGAGTTGGGCCAAGCAATAAAGGTCAACCGTTCGGGTAATGTTCCACTTTGATTAGCGGTGTTCAGAGTACCGACTTTAGTCGGGCTTTGGTTAAGCAAGTAAGAACCCAACTAAAATTGGTACTCCATACGCCTCAAAATTAAGACACCCGTGGCGGGGTTCAGGAAAAGAGAGAGCTTTGCGACGACGTAAGATTGATGGCTGTCCCATTGCCGGCGCGCTGCAGCTGATCGGCGACAAGTGGACGATGCTCGTCGTCCGCGACCTGTTTGCGGGACCTAAGCGCACCACGGAACTGTTAGAAGACCTGCATCCGATTAGCAGCCGCACCCTGATGGGAAGGCTGCGCGAGATGGAGCAGGACGAATTGATTGTCAGAAATAATTATGGCGGCCTGCCGCGACGAGTGGAGTACGAATTAACTGAACGCGGCCGGCGCCTGACTCCGTTGCTCGATGCTTTGATGAAGGCGGGTCAGGCCCTGGATTGCAATGAATGCGAAGATCGTAAAGAGCGGGCCGGCTACTATTGCGACTTTTGCCCCATACCTCGAGGCGAGCGAGTTTTCACCGAAGAGATTCCGCCGCTTCGCGAGCCAACCCCGGCGCCAACTCGCCGGCCGAAAGACGATTCAATTGTGTTGTTGTGAAGTTGGTCGGGCTTCTGTCGCGTTCGCCAATCCCTTAGGCCCGCTCCGGATCGTTAGACACCACCTCGCCCGTCGGCAGAATGATCGTGTGATGATCCGGCGGAATGTGTTCGCCTTCGATTGTTACTTCTTCGCCGGTCGGCATGGCAATCGGCAGGTGGTCGAGAAAACGCTCGGCGTCAATAGCCGACATACATCCGGTCCCCGCCGCCGTAACCGCCTGGCGATAAACTGAATCCTGAACGTCGCCGCAAGCGAAGACTCCGGGAATATTTGTCGAAGTTGAGTGACCGGATGTTTTGATGTAACCCACCGCGTCCATTTCCAACTGGCCCTTGAACAAATCAGTGTTCGGCTTGTGACCGATGGCGATAAAGACCCCTTCGCAATCAAAAACCCTCTCGTCGTCCGCCTTAACATTTCGCAAACGCACGCCGGTTACTCCCTGTTCCGGGTTACCGAGGATTTCCACCAGGTCTGTATCCCAGATAAATTCAATCTTGTCGTTGCGAAACGCTTTATCCTGCATGATCTTTGACGCGCGCAGTTTGTCGCGGCGATGAACTACAAAGACCCGCTTGGCGTAACGCGTGAGAAAGGTCGCCTCTTCCATCGCGGTGTCTCCCCCGCCTACGACGACCAGATGTTTGTTACGAAAGGCCGGCAGCGGGCCATCGCACGTCGCACAAGCTGAGACGCCGTTTCCGCCAAAGCCGTTGGGCGTCTTTGCTTCACCGGGGATGCCGAGCCATTTGGCTGACGCCCCTGAAGCGATTATTAACGTCTCGGCCTTAATGAGTTTGTCTTCGGTGTAGAGCTTGAACGGACGTTCGCTCAGGTCGACGTTGGTGATCCACTCTTCGAGAAACTCAGTGCCAAAACGTTCAGCCTGCTTGCGAAACTCGACCATCAGATCAGGCCCCTGGATGCCTTCGGAAAAACCGGGGTAATTTTCGACATCGGTGGTGATCATTAACTGACCGCCCGGCGTTGTTTGCTTCTCGTGGTCCGCGGGCGCATCAACGAGCAGCGGATTAAGATTGGCCCGGGCGGTGTAGATTCCGGCGGTCAATCCCGCCGGTCCGGAGCCAATGATGACGACCTGACGGCTGATTTCTTGTTTGGTCAAGCGGGGTTGATCTCCTTCGCAGTTCTGGAAGTCGTAAATCGCGGGAATATGTTGGCGTTTTCGGTTGCGCGTATAGTATAACTAGTGGTGCAAGAATTAGTCGAACCAGGCTGGCCCCAGCCGCTTTGTGGGCTGAACCTGAATCCACCATTTTCGGTTCGTCCACGTTTCGAGAGACACGATTGAGAACCATCTCGAACGAAAACAACAACTCCGTTTCGGCTCGCCCAATTCGGGCTATTGCTGTGCTTGGCGCCGGGACCATGGGTCACGGAATCACGCAGGTGGCGGCGGCCGCAGGCTATGCCGTGATCATGCGCGACCTGGACCGCGAAGCGCTCAAACGGGGCGTGCAGGCAATCGAACGAAACCTGGCCAAAGCCATTCAACTCGGCAAGCTCGCCGATGACGATCGGGACGCCATCTTGCAGCGGATTCATGGCGCCACGCGCTTGGCCGAAATAAGCGAGGTCGATTTAGTGATTGAAGCCGCGCCTGAGAACCTCGAGCTGAAACAAAATCTGCTGCGCGAAGTCGAAGCGCTGGTCGATCGTGACTGCATCTTTGCAACCAATACGTCGTCACTGGCAATCGGCGAAATCGCTTCCGCTTCGTCCCGTCCCGAGCAGGTCGTGGGCATGCATTTCTTTAATCCCGTACACCTGATGCGTCTGATCGAGATCGTCTTAGGAAAACAAACCAGTGAGGCAACGACCGAGGCCGTTCGCGGGGTGGCTACGCGCATGAAAAAAGAACCGATCATCGTGCGCGATGTTCCCGGATTTGCGTCCAGCCGTCTGGGTGTCACGCTCGGACTTGAGGCGATGCGCATGCTCGAGCAGGGTGTCGCCAGCGCCCGGGACATCGACACGGCGATGGAACTCGGTTATAACCACCCGATGGGCCCCCTCCGCCTGACGGACCTGGTTGGCCTCGACGTGCGGCTGAGTATTGCTGAGTATCTTCACGGAAAGCTGGGCTCGGAAACCTTTCGACCTCCCGAGATCCTGCGAAGACTGGTAAGTGAAGGAAAGCTGGGCAAGAAGAGCGGCGAAGGCTTCTATAAATGGAACGAGCAGGAAAAGGGTCAAAGAGCATATACTAGCTAAGTTCGACCGGAACCAAGGTTTGGGAGCAATGATGACATCGTGTCGAGTCCTATGAGCACCCCATATCAAAACGAAGAGAGACGGTTTGCGCTGCGCATGGCGCTGCGCCTGCCGATCGTAGTCTCGGGTCGCGCGGAAGATGGAGCGGCCTGGAGCGAACCGACTGAGACCGACGACATTTCAACTTCCGGAGCGCTGTTTCACTTGAATCAAAAGGTGGCCGTGGGCGAGAAACTGTACATACGCGCGCACCGCCCCGACGGCTCTCCCACCGAAGCCACCGCGCTGGTGGTCCGCCTTTCGCCCGCCATTTACGGCACGGCCAGGGTCGGCGTCCAAATCGCGGAACCGGCGGAAAACTGGACTCGCTTGTTTGTTTCCTGGGTGGCTGATGAACAAGCCGCTGCGCCTGAAGAATCCCCTGCCAAATAATCCGCTGCCCAATTGACGGTAGCGTTTTTCCGTCTCAGAAAAGGCGATCCACGAAGACACACGAAGCAGAGACTTGTTCGTGCCGTTTCGTGTGATTTCGTGGATCGTTGTCTAGCGTTAAGGCTGCGCCAGCTTCCGCTTTCCTTCAAGGGCGTCCCGGTAGGCGCCGCCGGTTACTTCACCAATCTTGATGGCCGCTTCAAACTCCTTCAAGGCGTCGTCTTTTTGATCCAGGAACGCCAGGATGCGGCCCATGGCTTCGTGGGCGCGTGAGAGCAGAGCGCGATCGATTTCCGGCGCGGCAGCCTGGACGGCGAAACCATAGTTGGTCAGGGCGCGATTCAATCGCTGAGTCTGGAGATCATCGTCGGTGGTGTCACGCGCCCAGAGACTCGAAGTTTGGCCAAGGGCAAAAAACAGCCGCGGGTCACCCGGGTAATCCTGAAGCATGGCCTTTAAACGGGTTTCGGCGGCTTCATAGTTTCGGGTCTGTAAAAGCCTTTCGACTTCGGTAAGGCTCTTCACCAAAGCTGAACCTCGTGAAGTGTCGACAGACTCGCGAGTTTCTCCAGACGGATCGATTAGCCACAGCGAGTAACGGCTATGCGACTTCCGCGCCGCCAGGGCCCGCTCACGCGCCGAGTTGATCTCAGCCAGACGTTTGCCTTCGCGGGCCGGGTCAAACCCGGAAATCATGTCAGCGATGAAATTCGCGACATCAAAGCCTGAGTCCTGAAAGTCACGCAACTGGTCGGCAAAATAAAAGGCGAGCAAGGCGCCCCGTTCATACTCGTCAGCCAGCCGGGCAACAACTTCATCGGAAATCGCGGTGCGAGCAGCTTCCAGTTCGCGGGCGATTGCCTTGCGCGCCGCGTCATCCTTTGCCTGCTGCAGACGGCTCCGCTGAACGTAAGTAAGCGCGCCAATTCTCATGGCCTCTTCAAAGCGCGCATCAGCGGCAGCCACCAGAGATCGCGACACGACGATAAAGACATCCGGCGACACAGTGCCGCCTGCTTTGACCCGCGCATCGATCATTTGCTTAATCTGATCGCGATGGCCGGCAATTTCTTTGTTGAACTTGAGCACGAGAGGATCGATTACAAATTGCAGATACCCGCGGCGCAGTTCTGACGAGGTTGGATCGGTGCCTTCCGGAACAATCGCGTAATAGTCATCCGTGATCACGCGAAAATTTACCGCCCCCGGCGCGGCCATCAAATCCGGAACGATATAGAAACGCCGATCGTGGTCGCGCGTCGTATAGTTGATGACACTGCTTTTCTTTTTTTCAGGACTCTTGACGCGTACGCGCTCGCTGACCATCAAAATTGGGCGGGTGTGCAGGTAAGAAAGCACTGCCCGGACCATTTCGGCCGCCGGCTGCCGCATTCGGTCACCTTCGGCCTGATAGGCGCGCATGTAAGAAGCCAGACGCTCGTCGATTCCGGACTTCTTGTAAAACTCTCGAACCAACGGGGCAAAGTCGAGTACTTCGAGCACGCCTGTCGGAAGGTCATCGGAGCGCTCGGGTGCTTCGAGCAGCGGCGGCGCGCTCAACGCAAAAGCGAGGGAAACATAGCGGGCTGCCTGATCGGCGGCCGTTGCCGGAGCAGGTAATTTGCTTCCCTCGAAATAGCTTTTGAGCCTTTGCCGCAAATCAGGATCGAGGTTCGCTTGATCTCTGCGCACCAGCACGCGAAACGCGGCAGGTTCTTTGCCGGCCGGTGTTGGATCAAACCCGGCAGCCTCAAGGGCGGCCATGACGATAACCAGACGGGCGTCAGGTTGTAGGCTGACACCGTATTCGGAAAGCTCAAACGGCGCGTTGGGGCGCGTTTGCGGCGACTGCGGATTGGGCGAAGACGATGGCTTGCTGGGCGGTTGGGCCTGCGCCGCGGCGGCAAAGATACCCAGAATCACTAGCAGATAAACTCTTCTCATCATGGATTGCTGACTTCTCGATTGAATTATTAATCGCGGGGAAAGACTTAATGTTAACGGATGAGCGCCAAATCTCAAATCCAACTAAAGTTGGTACGCCGGGTTCTTTCTTGCTTAACAAAAGCCCGACTAAAGTCGGTACTCTGAACACCGCTTATCAAAGTATGACACTAGCCAACGTCCGGAATCCAAAACGTTTGGCTGTCCACCGCAACACGTTTCAATCCGCGCCCCGGCAATTCGTCTTCATGGACGCCCAGATAGGTGAAGTGCGGTAAATCACTCAGCACGGTTTGAAACCAGCCGTAATGTGCCAGCATCGTTCGTACTCGCTCATCCTGAAATTCGTTGGCATCAAAGGCCAGCATCGCAATATGCTGCGACGTTCCCGGTGCGGCGATGGAATAGAGCACTGACTTTGATAAGTCCTTGCTGAAGAAGATGCCGGCTTTTTCCAATTCCAAAACCTCCGCTACCTGCTCAACTACCGGCAAGGCGCGCAGACGCTCAGCTTCGTCAACGCTCAGTCTTTCAAGCCTGGTCCAGTGATCGAGCGCCGGCAGAAAGCGCGAGTTCCAAAGTCGTACCGTGTCCGCGTAACTGCGGCGGGCGGCTTCCGCGCCATCGCGCGGAGAGATATCGAGCCCGGCGGCGCGGGCCGCGGCGCGGGCTTTCAAGAGCGCCGTCATCGCCGCGGGTTGTAGTTCGATCACCGCGTCACCGATGGTCGCCGCGGCGCGACCAGCAGCCTTTTGAAAACGCGACACTTGTTCTTCACTCGAAAAAACGCAATGCGGCGGCGGCAAGATATTTTCGGTGCCGACAAACATCGCGCCATAATCGTGCAGGACGCGCTGGGCGACGGAATCTTCGGGCGAGCAGAGATCCGCGACCGCCTTTCCTCTCTGCTCGAGAGTGCGTCCCAGAGCGGTATAGAAAGGCGAAGCGCTGAGCGTCGCTTCCGATGTTTGTTTAGATTCCGCCATTAGGTCTGCAAAAGGTCAGCCGCACAGAGGCATCATAATCTGCCGCGCCGATTAGCAACAAACGGACGCGAGAAAGGACAGGATTTATAGGATGAACAGATAAAAGGGGAACTATCGGTTCCTCATTTCTTATCTTGTTAATCCTCTTAATCCTGTCCAATTCTTCCTACTTCGCTATACTGCCACAAAATTATGAGGCACGAACTCTTCACCGAAATCATCGCTCGATACCAGCGCCACGGTTGGCAGTTGCGGCGGGTACTGCTGCGCCCTGAAACGCTCGCGGAGCTTAAGGAAAAAGTGCCAGAGCTCTTTCCGCAAGCCCAGCTAATCGAAGCAGATTTCGATGCTCTGTGGTTTGCCAGGCCTTCGCACGCCGGCCGGGAAGCATGGGAGTTGCGCCACGTGTCCGCGCAACCTTACGCCCTCTTCGAAACGTTTGAAGCAGACGAAGACGAAGAACTGAGAGCAGAAGCTCGGCTTGAAATGGAAAACCAAATGCGAGAGTACGCATTAAAGTGAGCTGAACGGCTCAGTTCCGAAGCTAGCCGCGCTTACCCAACTTAACTGTCAGCTCGAGTCTTTCCGCACCTCTGAAGGCAATTACTTTTACCGTACTGTCGGGTTGAGCGCGGCGTACACGCGAGGCGAGTTCACCAACTGTGCGAATCGGTATTCCATCAAACTCGGTAATGATGTCACCCTCTATGAGCCCGGCCAGAGCCGCCGGACCGTTGGGTCTAAGATCGCCCAAGCGCACCCCCTGAAGTTTAGTGTCATTAATCTGCACGTGGTCCGAGCTAGCCTCGTTGAAACCGAGGAGACCATGGCCGCCGTACCGTTCAGCAAAATCCTCCACCAGGTTATAGAAGCGCTCGCGTGAAATCGTTGTCAGACGCGCCTTCCTGGTTTCGCCGTCGCGGAGGTAAATCACTTCGACGGTTTTCCCGGGAGGCGTTTTGTCCAGCAAATCCATCATCTCATCGCGATTCTTAACGGTGTGACCATCAAAGCTGGTGACGATGTCACCGCCGACCAGCCCAGCTTTGTCAGCGGGTGATCCCGGGGGTTCGACATCGTTAAAGGTTACACCGCCATCGGCGTCCACGAACTCATGAGCGCCAAAATAGGAGCGAGTCTCCTCCGCAGTATTCTCTGTCCTGGCCGTCTCCCGATTCCCTCTAAACGCCGTCAGGACACCTCCCAAAAGGAAAAGGAACGCGATCGCGAGCAACAACCACGTCATGCCGCTGATTCGGGGCTTAAGTTTGATATGGACTCCCAGCTTGTTGAGCCTGCGGCCGGCGAACCGGAAGAGGGGTTAGTACTAAGTGCGTTGAAAAGCGCCAACCGGCGGGTGACACCTGAAACGATCGGGATGGCACCGGTTGAGAAAACCAAATGGGAGCGCAGGTGGTGAAACCTGAGTTAGTCGTCCTTACCCATCGTCACCGGCACTTCAACGCGTTGGCCGTCGCGGATTACTGCGATCTTGATGCTCTTACCGGGAATTGCGCGCTTAACGCGGGAAAGCAATTCCTCTGAAGTTCGGATTGGCACACCGTCAAACTCGGTGATGATGTCTTTTTCCCTGAGGCCGAAGAGAACTGCCGGGTCGTTCGGCGTGAGATTGTCGATGCGAACGCCGTAGGTTTTGGTTTCCGGTTGCGAAATTACGGTCGTATCCTCAGCCTCGTATCCGAAAAAGCCCTGGCCTTCGGGTCGATTGTCAAATACCTCTTTCAGCCGCTCGAATTCATCTTCCGAAATGGTGGTTAACTGCGTCTTGTTCGGCACGCCGTCGCGGAGATAGATTACTTCCACGGTTTTGCCGATCGGAGTCTGACGTAGCAGATTCGTCATGTCGTCGCTTTTCGTAACGGGACGACCGTCGAAAGAAGTGATGATATCGCCGCCGACCATGCCGGCCTTGTCAGCCGGCGAGCCCGGAGGCTCAACTTTGCTAAATGTCGCGCCGCCATTCTTCGTGCTAAAGCTGTTGACCCCAAAATAAGATTTGCTCGGAGCCGGCGCACTGATCCGGGGAGGCCGGAAGCTGCTGGGACTCTTGAACATGCTAAGCACACCGCCACCGGCGAAAAATACTCCCAACCCGATCCACACCCAGGTCATGCCGGTAAGTCCCCAGCGCCGGCGCGAAGATTTCGCCGCTGCCTGTCGCGCCAACGGAGCGTTCGGGTTGGGCGTGAAAGGGGCCGTAAACCGCGCGCCTGTCGCCGGCTGCGCCGCATTCGGGAAACGCACCGTCTCAGTGTATTCCGCCGGGCCTTCGCCAAGGCGCTGCCCGCAGGAGCGGCAGAAGCGCATGGTCGGGGGCATCGGCGCGCCACATTGGGCGCAGGCGATATTGCCCGATTGATTCACAGGCGCAGAGAAGTTTGGCGGAGAGTCCATGATAAATTGTCCTAATTTTAGACCAGCCCTGGCGGCTGGCGGAAAATTATACGCCGAATCGAGGCCATTGGTTGCGTGTAATTTTGGAGTGCGGCGACTTGTCGCCGCTTTCACCACGGTTTAGCCGAGCCAAAGCGCTGACAAGTCAGCGCACTCCAAACAGGGCGTCGGCGCGCGGTTTACGAATCGAAGGCGACCAAGTATAGTCGTCGAAAACAAGGAAACTTTAGTTCAAGGGGTTATTAGATGGAAGTTACGAAGGCCCTGTCAGCCCTGCAGCCGCTCTATAACCAGGGCAACATCGAGATTGTGACGCGGGACGGTTACCGCGTTAGAGGCATTATCCGCAGTATGAAGACTACCCACGCGTTGACAATCCCCAGCGTTAAAGTCGAGCGAGCCGATGGCGAGATCGTTAAAGTCCCGTTTTCCGCCATCGCCGAAATCATTGATCATAATCGATCCGCGTAAAAAAGTTGCTGAAGACTTTCGGCTGACGTCTGCTCGTCGCAGCTAACAGCGTCCACATGTCACTTGAATTCGCCGTTCAATATCCCTGCGTTCTGCGCACTCGCTACTCAGATCAGCACCTGCGTGAATGGGGACGTCTGAGCAATCTGCATACGATCCTGACCACCGGCGATCAAAGCGCCCCCGGCCCGGATAAACTGAAGTGGATTGAAGACGCGAGCGCTGAGATCGAGTTGATGCAAACAGAGACCGCCGTCTGTCCGAACTGTCCCGCATGTTTGCCGCCGGACACAGCCGGCGAAGGCGAAGCGGTCGGTTGCCTGGGCCGAATTAACTATCCCATCGAAGCCCAGTTTGAAAAGTTTCTGGCTGATCGCGTGCAACTGGTTTTGGATACGCTGGACCAGGCCGACCAGCCGCGACTCCTGCACATTCTGGTGGACGCTGAATCGCCGTTTGACGGTGAGGCCACAAAAGAGTTGCGCCGCGTTACTACTGCTCAAGGCTTGCGGTTTTTCGAGCTGCGACTTCCGATCAGCCTGGCGCGGGCCGGCGCCCGTCTGACCACGGACCACGTGTTTGATCTGTTGGCGGGCTTTCGTTCGGACGACGCTGCTGAGACTTCGTACACGCGTGAGTTTCCCCTGGCAGCAGCTGCTGACTACTACGACTTTCTCGATCTTATTCTTCGCAACGACATCAGCGACTTAGAGCGAACGCGTCTGCACCAGCGCACCCGGAATTATGCTCAGTTTCTGAGGCTGCTGTCGGCGCTGGAACGCGCCGAGGCCCTGGATACACGCGTGCTGGTCGACTAGTCTGATTGATTTGTGAAGCGTATCGGGCCTTTGACGCCGATGGTCTGCTAACATGCTGCGGGTTAATATCGAAAGGTCCGTGCGGATACGGTAAGATCTCGCTGACAAGCCAGCCGCGAATTCATCTATGCCCGTCGAAATCGGAACCCAGCTCGGCCGTTACAAAGTTATCTCGCAACTCGGAGTCGGAGGGATGGCCGAGGTTTATCTGGCGCAGGACACCCAGCTCAAGCGCTCAGTGGCTCTTAAACTTCTCTCAGACAAATTTGCCTTCGATGAAAGTCATCTCCATCGTTTTGCGATTGAGGCTCGCGCCGCGTCTTCTTTGAATCATCCTAATATCTTGACGATTTACGAAGTCGGCGAAGTTGAGCACATTCACTTCATCGCCACGGAACTCGTCGAAGGATCAACGCTGCGGAAGCGTCTGAAGAAGGAGCGGCTGAATCTAAGCGAAGCCCTCGATATCTCGGTGCAAGTGGCGGCTGCGTTGACCGCGGCCCATGCGGTGGGCATCGTGCATCGTGACATTAAACCCGAGAACATCATGGTGCGCCCGGACGGATTCGTGAAGGTGCTCGACTTTGGCCTGGCGAAGCTCGCGGAGAAGCCTACCGATACCTCGAGCTCGGCCTCTCAAGTGCCGACCGTGCTGCGCTTCGATACCGAACCTGGCGCGGTAATGGGTACTACGCGCTACATGTCCCCGGAACAGGTGCGCGGAATGCGGCTCGACAGCCGAACAGATATCTGGAGTTTGGGTGTCACTTTGTACGAGATGATCGCCGGCCGGCAGCCGTTTGATGCACCATCGATTGGAGATGTGATCGTAGCGATACTCGAGCGCGAACCGGTGCCACTCGACCGCAACGTGCGCGGAGCACCACCCGACCTGCAATTGATCTTAAACAAGGCTTTGACGAAAGATCTCAGCCAGAGATATCAGCGCACCCAGGATTTAATGAATGACCTGCGGCGAATTAGACGCCGCCAGGAAATTGAGCTTGAGTTGAGTCAACCAACCCTGACGCAAGTCAGTGGGGGCTCAGCCGGTTCGAGCAGTAGCGGAACCGCGATTAGCGGCCAGCAGATCTCGACCGGTTCCCTGGGATTTGGCTCCTCTTCAGCTTTACGCAAGCGTCGCCTCAGTAAGAAGGTCGATTCGATCGCTATTCTGCCGCTTACCAATGCTGGGGGCGATCCTGAGACAGAGTATCTTGCTGACGGAATCACCGAAACAATCATTAACACGCTGTCAAAAATTCCCAAGCTCAGAGTGATGGCCCGCAGCACGGTCTTCCGCTACAAGGGCAAAGAAGTCGATCCTCAACAGGTCGGATTCGACCTGGGGATTCGTTCGGTGTTAATGGGAAGACTGCTACAGCGCGGCGACGAGCTGATTATTAATACCGAGCTGATTGATGTCGCCGATGGATCGCAGATTTGGGGTGAGCAATATAATCGAAAACACACTGAGCTATTGGCCGTGCAGGATGAAATCGCTACGGAAATTTCCGACAAGCTCAGACTCAAACTTACGCAAACCGAGAAGAAGCAACTGACCAAGCGGGCCACTGAGAACATTGAAGCCTATCATCTATATCTCAAAGGACGTTATCACTGGAATAAGAGGACCGGGCCCGCTCTAATCAAAGGTCGCGATTATTTCCGGCAGGCAATTGATGTCGATCCCAATTATGCCCTTGCCTATGCCGGTCTCGCCGACTCGTACACGGTCCTGGCCAGTTGGAACATACTTTCATCGAATGAAGCCTTTCCGAAATCGAAGGCCGCGGCCACCAAAGCCCTCGACATAGACAAGACTTTGTCCGAGGCCCATGCCTCGCTCGGTTTTGTTAATGCCGTCTACGACTGGGAGTGGAGCAAGGCAGAGAGAGAGTTCAAATTGGCGATCAAGGCCAATCCGAATTACGCTACTGCGCACGAGTGGTACGCCCTATTTCTTTCCTGGACAGGGCGGCATGACGAAGCGATCTCCACGGCAAAGCACGCTCAGCTTCTCGATCCGCTCACGCCCATTATCACGAGTGTGGTAGGAGTAGTGCTTCATTACGCCGAGCGATACGAAGAGGCAATTGTCGAATACGAGAAAGTACTGGAACTGGATCCCGCTTTTCTTCCTGCACTTTGTTTTCGCGGCGCCGCTTACGCGCAGCTCGGCATATATGACAAAGCAATCGCCGACGAAGAAACTGCGCTTAAGGTAGGAGGCCCGATATCTCTGGCGTTGGACATACTCGGCCACACCCAGGCACTCTCCGGGGACCGCCAGGGGGCGGAAGAGACGCTCGAGAGATTGCGGCAGCTCGCGAAAGAAAGATACGTTTCACCGTTTTCCATGGCGCACACCTACGTGGGGCTGGGCCAGCACGACCGGGCGATCGAATGTTTAGAACAGGCTTGCCAGGAACGTTATCACCGGGCAGCCACTATCAAAGTCGATCCAAGTTTTGGCCCGCTTCATTCCGATCCGCGATTCCAGAAGCTGCTCGAGCGCATGGGCCTGGCGAACAAGCGGAAGGCTCAGAAGAAAAGTTAGGGCCGCGCGCACCCGCTGCCGGGTTAACGACCGGGTGTGTCAGTCCGTTCCACTCAAAAAATCAGACGCACACCGAGTTGAATCTGCCGCATCGGATGGGCTGCGGTAAAACCGAGAGGCTGGTTTGGGGCACGCTCTTTTAGCCCAATCACGTTTGAGGTTGGGGCAAAATTAGGGCCCACCACATTATTCACAATGGCAAAATTTGTATGATTTAAGAGATTGAAGCCTTCCGCCGTCAGCTGCAACCGCACCTTCTCGCTCAATTCGAACTGTCGCATCAGGCGCATATCAAACGTCCAGAATCCGGGACCGTGTCCGGTGTCCCGGCCTACTCCCGGGGGCCGGTCCGAAGTTGAATGTCGATCGCCATTTACGTCCGTCCCCGCCAACAGATTGAAAGGACGCCCGCTATTCCCGCGCAGCACAGGTGAAAACGTGAAACCCGAAAATACCCGAGCTGCAAATGACTTTGCGTTGTCTCTCGTGAAGGGAGAAAACACACCGGCAATTACCACCTTGTGCCTCTGATCGAACGGTGACAAACCTCGCTCAGCGCGGAGGTCAATCTGATCGTTGGCCTGAAAGTCGCTGTTAAAGTCGGTCACGTCATCGATAGCTTTGCTGAATGTGTAATTGGCGATTAGGCTCGAATTCTTCCCGAACCGCTTGGTTATTTCGATGATTCCTCCGTCATAGACAGAGGAACCGGTAGATTCATAGACATTGTCCTGAAGCAACAAAGGATTAACAAAGCAGTTGATGACCAGAGCTCCCGCGCAGGCCGGTCCATTCCACCGCCTGATCGGAATGCTGGCTGGGCCGGTAGCGAGAAACGGTGCCGGCTTCAAATTCTTGTCGCGGGCGCGTGGGATATGCAGCGTGCGCGCGTGGATATAACTGAGAGAGAGTGAAAGCTGGTGTCCCAGGTCTCGTTCCACCCCGACTTCCGCCTGTTGCGAATAGGTGTTCTGGTACTCGGACGCGCCGCTGAACAGAATCGTCAGCGGCGGAATCGGACCGTTGTGAGTGATATTTATGCCAAACTGCGCCAGGTCAGCCGGAGTGATGCAGGCTTCCGCCCCTGCTGTCGGCGCGCCGCAGTTGAGCTTTCCCTGCGCAAAGAGTGTCTGAAAAATAAGTGCGGAAGTAAGTGTAGGCGGACTGCCCGGCACGCCGTTAAGCTGCACAAAAACCTGGGCAATCTGCCTGAAACAATCAGTTCCGGTAGCACACGTGCTCAAGTCCGTTACCGGCCGATTTCCATTTATCCGATCGATGACGCCGAGATAATTCACAGCGGCATCGATTTGAAAGTAGATGGGCGCATAAAACATCCCATAGCCGGCGCGGACCACGGTCTTATGATCGCCGAACGGATCCCAGGATAGGGAAACACGCGGAGCAAAATTATTCGTGTCCGTTCGCATCGGGGCGTACCGCTTGTCGAGTTCATAACGAACTCCATAATTCAGCGTCAGATTGGGCCGGGCCGACCACGAGTCTTCCCAGAAACCGGCAACCAGCGGATTCGTTGATTTTATCTTCCCGCTGCCAAAGCCCTGCTGGTAAAACGAAGGCAGTCCCAAAGCCGCGGCCTGCAGAGCGTTAAGACCGGCCGGCGCCACGCTCGCAGGTAAACCACAACTGGACGGGCTGGCCAGACATGGGCTCACGAGCGAACCTGGCAAGTCGCCGAAGAAGAACCGTCCCGGAAAGAAGACATGCGAGTCGCTATCGGTGCCGCGAAACAATAAGTAGGCGCCGGTTTTCATTTTGTGGCGTCCGCGGAAAACCGTGAAATTGTCTGCAAATTCATAACGCGTGCCATGCGCCAAAGAGGGCAAAAGCACATTGCGCCCAAAAGAGCCAAAGCCGTTAATCTCCAACTGCGGACCGCCCGGATCGGTAGGAATCACATTGAACCTGTAGTCGATGTATTGGGCCCGCGCTTCATTCAAGGTGTGCGCGCTGAATTCGTGAAACCACGCGCCCATGAGGGTGTGGCTGCGCGGATAATTCACCCGAGTTCCCTGCGAAGCACCGACCAGCGCTTGCAAGTTTGGGTTCTGCTCGAGGCTTCGTCCGAAGTTGTAGCGGACAAAACTCTGGTTGTGGGAATTGAACTGATGGCTAAGTCGCGCCGAAAAGAGATCCGACGTGGCCTTAAACGGAAAGAGGCCGGTGTCGGTAATAAACCGCTGCACCCAGAAAGCCTTCAGGGCGGAAGAGGCGGGATTGATCGTCAGAATGTTGGCGAGTCTCGCGGCGCAAGCGGACGAAGTTATGGCCGGTTGTCCGCTCGTACATACTACCGGCGAAGCCCCCTGCGCCTGGAGCGCGTTCAGAACTGCCAACTGATTTGAACTCTGGCCGGTTTGACCGGAAGTAGGCGCAAAGATCGAGCTATCGGTTAACAGCGGCACGGCGTTCTGCTCGTTGCGACGCAGGCCCTCATAGGCGAGGAACAGGAACGTCTTGTCTTTGCGGATCGGAAAGCTAAACGACCCCCCAAACTGTCCCCGTTTGAGCTTGGGTTTGACCGGCACGCCTTTCGCCGTGAGGCTGAACTGCGTTGGGTCAGTCACGGCCGCAGGCGTCAAAGCGGATGAGAAGGCAAACGGGTCGCGCGCGTCCAGAGCGTCGTGGCGGAAAAATGCGAACGCGCTGCCGTGACTGTCGTTCGTCCCCGATTTGGAAACTATGTTGATTGAGGCGCCGCTGGCTCCGCCCAACTCTGCTGAATAGTTACTGCGGTTAATCTGAAACTCCTGGACCGCATCCTGGCTCAAAGTCAGTAATACGCCGCCAGTGTTGTCGTTCGCCTCTGCGCCGTCCACGGTAACGCTGTTTCCCCGTCCGTTGCTGCCATAAACCGACAGTCCACTCTGCGGTGTTTGCTTTACTCGAAAGTCGGTATTGTCGGTCAACCTTCTCGAATCCGAGATCCCCGGCGCCAGCAACGCATAGGTGAGATAGTCGCGCCGGTCGATCGGCAAGTTGCGAATGTACTTTTCTTCGATAGTATTCGCCTGGCTGGCCCGTTCGGTATCGACGAAAGGCACTTCCCAGGGCACCAGCATTCGCGCGGTGATGCTCGAAACCGCAAGTTGAAAATCGACGATGACAGTCTCTCCGACTCTTACGGTGACGCCCTTTTGAATTGCGGTCTCGAAACCCGCGAATTCCGCGCTGACGTCGTAGGTCGTTGGCGTGAGACTTGAGACTCGGTACTCACCTGAATCGTCCGTAAGCGTGTTGCGTTGGAGAGCGGTCTGCGTGGCCATCACCAGAATCCTGGCATTCGAGACCACGGCATTATTGGCATCTCGGACCGTGCCCTTGATATCTCCGGAAGCGCCGGCACCCTGGGCGTGGGCATAGTCGATCGAAACAATTACGGTAATGGCAAGGGCGAGCAGAAAAATCAGTTTGTTCATGGGCGAGTTTTCCAGGATCGAGACCCTAAAGTTATTACCTGGAAACGCGTAACGTTTCAGAAGGCGCGCAGTTAAGTTCTCTGTGTGCGCGCGAACATTATCACCGCTCCCAAAGAGCGTCAATAATCATACTTAGCCGTGGAAGATGCGGCACCGGAGAGCGAGCACTGTCTTCATTAAACTGGATCGAAGACGCAAGGACGAGATCGAATGATGCAGACAGAACCCGGTGTCTGTCCGAACTCGCCCGCGTGTTTGTCGCCGGACAGAGTCGGCGAAGGCTGCTAGCGGGGCTGGAACGCGCCGAGGCTTTGAATACTGGCAGGGTACGCGCATTGCAGAGCAATAGTTAAGCTCATTGAGCTGTACTAATTTCACAAAAAGGGGATACATGTCAGCAACACAAACCGCGTTTACCGGAAGTAACACACAAACCAACCAAGCCGGAGGTCTGCAGGAAGGTGCGAAGCGAGACCTGGCAGAGTCAATGCTTAAGACCGTAGACAAATCAACACAGAAGGCGACCGGACTCAGTCTATTTCACATTCTGACGCTGGGCTCGATTGGGGCCTCGATCGCGCTGTTCCTAAGCGGCAAGCAGAGAGCCGGAATCTTTGTTGGCCTTTGGCCGCCCACATTTCAGGCTCTAAAGGCAGTGGTCGATAAAACCAACGAATCGACTCAATAGCGTACAACAACTGTCTGCGCAGGCCCTTAGTGGATTGCGCAACTTAGACTCAAAAGGTCGGAGCCAATCGGTTCCGACCTTTTTTTTGCGATTTGGTCAGCTTCGCTCTACGGCGGCGCGTCGTTAATGGCTAGGCGTTCTCTTCATCAACCTGCCTGAGGCTATCCAGAATCAAATTCGTATTGCTTGCCGCTTCGATGGTTACCGGAAAACTCTCCGCGGATTTGCAGAAATCAAAAGCGCCCCCGGTGATCTCGACAATTTGACGAAAGGCATTATTGGCGGTGAGCTTGCCGCTCTCAGCGCCGACAATCTGGCCATCGTTAAAGAGCACCCGGCCGGCTTGCGCGTTGTTCGTGAGTACGAGCGCGCCTGTCAGACGAGAGTTCTCGATCGCCTGGATCGCGTCGAACACGCTGATGGTCGACAGGTCCCCGGCAAAAGTAACGCCGGGCTTAGCGCGCGGGGTTTCGGTCTTCTGCTTCGGCTGCGCCTGCAGTTCGGGATGACGCGCGCGGCGGATGGCTTCCAGGCCGGTCCC
This sequence comes from Acidobacteriota bacterium, assembly GCA_038040505.1. Classification (GTDB taxonomy): domain Bacteria; phylum Acidobacteriota; class Blastocatellia; order Pyrinomonadales; family Pyrinomonadaceae; genus UBA11740. The sequence continues at coordinate 119,645 of JBBPID010000003.1, forward strand.
AATCGAAATCCGGCTGTCTAGGGATTTGGCTTCCAGCAACCGATCATGGGCCGCGTCAAAGTTGTCTCGCTCAATGTAAAGACTGGCCAGCGCCAGGCAGTGCCGCGCAGCTTCCTCCGGATGCTTGTGGGCGGCGGCAACTTCCCTCATTTTTTCGCGCAGGCGAATTGAACGTGGATGTTTGTCCAGCGCCGCGCGCAAGCGCTTCAGCGCGCGATCGGGCGAGCCGTACTTGATGAACAAGTCCGCATCGAGCACTGCCGTCTCGACTTCGCCGGTGGGTTCTTTGTGATCGTCAGCCATACTTAGGACACAGAAAGTTTACCACAAGGTTTTTCGCTCAGAGTTAGTGCCTAATTTAGCAGCGTTTTGAGTACCAACTTTAGTTGGGTTCTTTCTTGCTTAACAAAAGCCCGACTAAAGTCGGTACTCTGAACACCGTTTATCAAAGTAGACACTGCTCCCGGAGTTCCGTCTTGCTCGGCCCGCGGCTTTAGGACTACTATCCGGCCCTTGATGAAAGTCCGTGCTTTGCTTGCGCCCCGGTTTGCGAATAGCGCTGCGCAGAGCGATGAAAACCCGAAAGAAGGTTAGACAGATGCAACCAGAACCAACAGCCCGGACCGAAACCGTGACGCACTCGGGCTCAGCCGAAGGATTCCTTGGCCGCATGACCGACAAATTGGGCGCCACGGCGCGAGCCGCAACTATCTTCGGCGATCCGGTGGAACGAAACGGCGTCACAGTTATTCCGGTAGCGAAAGCGCTCTGGGGTTTTGGCGGCGGCGCAGGTAAGAGGCGGGATGAAGACGGAGCCGGCGGCGGCGGCGGAGTTCAGGTCATGCCCGTCGGATTCATCGAACTACGAGATGGCGGGGCAGAGTTCCGGCCGATCAGAAAGGCTTCATTGCCTTGGGTGATTCTGGGCGGTCTCGCCGGTTTGTTTCTCCTCAGCCGAGCCAGATCAAACCGATCTGACTAAAAGTCTGCGCGGTGGATTGCGATCCTGCCCACTGACCATGTCAACGATTCAAGCAGATTTTGACCGCATAGCCCTGGCTTCGCCGGATGGCTCGCTGCAAAATAATCACTACCACAACTTTTTGCTGAAGCACCTGCCGGCGAACTGCGCTGAGTCGCTGGAGATTGGTTGCGGCAAAGGCAAGTTCTCACGCCGGCTCGCCGAAACTTCCGGCCGGGTGCTGGCCCTGGATCTCTCGCCTGAGATGATTCGCATTGCCCGCGCGAGTTCGGAAGCGTTTTCAAATATTGACTTCCAGATCGCGGATGTAAATGTTTATGACTTACCGCCGGCCCACTTTGACTGCATCGCGTCGATTGCGACGCTGCATCACCTCCCCATTCGAGACGTACTCCTGAAAATGAAAGCGGCGCTAAAACCGCGTGGCGTGTTGCTGATCCTCGACCTGTTTACGCTGCAGGGTGGGGCTGACGCCCTTTTAAACCTGCTGGCGCTTCCGATGAGCGTGAGTCTGAGATTGCTTCATCACGGCCGCTTGTTCTCACGTCGTGAAGCCCGCGCCGCCTGGGCTGCGCACGAAGCGCACGACATCTATCCAACTATGGAAGAAGTGCGCGCCCTGTGCGCCGACATTCTTCCCGGCGCAAGTATCAAAAAGCATTTGTTGTGGCGATACTCGATTGTTTGGGAGAAGGCCTAGAACCGCGGCCGCAGCAGCTGCCGTGAGAAGAACGAGCGTCTCAGGATTGCAAGCACGCCCAGTTACGTTACCCGCCAACAGTTTACGCTCTTGGAAAGAAAAACCGGTTGACCCGCTAATCCGCGACCTCTATAGTTTTGTTACCGCAATCCCGCGGCGCCCACATCTCACCAGCCTTTTCCCGCGAAAGGAACTCTCTCATGAAAGTGTTCAAGGCTTCACTCTTCATCTTACTTCTCTCAATCACGTCGTTGGCACAGGATCGAAATCGAGTTGTCTGCAAAGGCGCACCGGTTCCCGAAGGCTTCATCGTTTCAGGCGAGACGCTTTCTGATTCTTGCAACGGCACCGCCTGGATCATCAAACGCAGACCCGGCGCCGCGCCGAGCATGGACAGTTTCAATTCAGTTGCGCCGGAAAAAGTTTCAATGGCCGAGCCAAACGAAACCATCGCTCCGGGTCAGTGCGATTCGTTCCAGCAAACAATTAAGAGTACGTACAACTTCAACCCGGCGCTGATGAATGACGCCGAAGTTAAGGTTCAGTCCGGGAAGTTGGATTTGTTTTGGGACAAGGTGCGCCAGTCGCGCGCGACGCTGCTCCCGTGTCTGCGCCAAGCGCTCAAGGAATACACTTCATCCGGCTTCTTTGCGATTGACGGCAGCATGGTGCTGGTGGACATCGATCCCTCCGGCGCTTCAAAGGCTTTGCAGGTCAGAAAGTTTACCGAAGCGAATCTGGACGGCACCGATCTCGAATACTGGGTCAAGACAATGGCCCGGCGTGGGGTCGAAGGCTTTGACACTTCCGCCGCGGGCGCCAAATGGCTGTCCTATCCGAACGCGAAATATCGTCTCGCATTGCACGGCGGCTTTCCGGTTGATTCTTTCATCGGTGCGGTTTTCATCTTTGGCAGCATGGACGAAGAGTTCGCGACGCCGGTGCTGTTGCGAATCGCGAACCGGATTGGGCATCCGCATCGTGATGATGCGTTGGCGATCTTGATGAGCCAGGCGACTCCGGCTTCTTTCGTGGCTCTAAAAGAAGTAAATACCGCGGGGTTCCCGGCGGGCACGGACAAGTCGATCCGCGAGCTACTGGAGAATCCGAACGTACTGAAGCCGCGCGCGCGTCCCAAGTTAACTCGCGCCGAACAGCTGAACGCGTTTCAGGGAATCATCGATGGCGACTACCGCGCCTTTCGCGAAATGGTCTTGAAAGCGCCGGATGGTGAAGTAGATGCGGTGGCCACCTTGCAGGCAGAGGACATTCCGCTGGTACGCCGTGCGCGGCGCGCTTCAATTTCCAGATGCAACCAACATGCGCTGAGCGACTACGCGAGTTTCACAAAGATCTTGTGGGCGCTGGTGTGGAAGTTTGAAAAAGCATAGTTTTGGAGTGCGGTAACTTGTTACCGCTTTGCTAAGCGGCGACTTGTCGCCGCCAGCTATCCTCCGGTCGCCGTTTAGAGCGGAAAATTGGTTACGTAAGAGCTCGTGTGGGCTTCTTCTGGCCGCGACAAGTCGCGGCCTATGAAAGCGGCGACAGGTCGCCGCACTCCATAATTCGCTCCTAATCGTCCATAGCCAATAACTACGATATCGGCCAGCATCACACCCGAATGCGTACGCCTTTGCGCAACAGACTCCTCTTAGTTCGTAAATCTTCTCTACTAATCTCCTTGTAAGAGTGTGCCTAATTCATGGCGGTGTCCTCTGCGCCAACACTTAGCCACCTAACCAGTGTCTATCTGCTGTTTCGCGCAACTTCTGACGTTCGCGGCATGGTGCTTGCCGCCTATTCCATTGAAAACAAGCGTTTTGGATTGATCTAAGGAGAGTTTCATGAACAAAATCAAATTATGGCCGCACGTGACGATCGTGGTGGTGTTGGTGGCAGTCCTTACGGGCTTAGGCGTGGCGTGGTGGATGAAGCACGATCAGACCGCATCGGCCGAAGGCTTGCCTTACGCGGCTCGCATCCAGCGAGTGGAAGGCGAGGTTGCTTACAGTGATGACCTCGCGAACGCAGATGCGAATCCACAATGGACCGTTGCGACTGCGAACCAGCCGTTCTCAGAAGGAGATCGGATCTACACGCGCGACAAGGCGCGCACCTCGCTGGCTTTTAGCGGGCGGAATTTTGCGCGGCTCAATCCAAATACATCGCTGGACATCATTTCCCTTCAAGACCGTCGCACTCAGCTCGCGCTGCGCGACGGCTCGGCAATATTCGATGTGGGTTATTTGGCGCCCAATGAATTGTTTGAAGTCGCGACGCCTTATGGCGCCGTAGACTTTGATCAACCCGGACTCTACAACGTCGGTTTCGATCAGAATGGCGGCGTGCTCGTTTCGGTCCTGAGCGGACTGGCGCGAGTTGTTGGCTTGGGCGGCTCAGGCGAGATCAACAAAGGCGAGATGCTGACTCTCTTAGGTCAGACGGCGGCCGAAGTTGCGCTGTCGCGCTTGAATCGCCAGGATGCGGGATATCAGGTGGATGACTATTATCGATATCAATATCCGAATTCCTATGACGGCCGTTACAGTAACTACGATGCTTATCTTAACGACCCCTACTATTACGATCCTTATCAGCGCAGCACGAGTTATAAGTATGTGAGTTCAAACATTCCCGGCTTCTACGATCTCGATCAGTACGGCGACTGGCAGAATGTTGGCAGTTACGGCTATGCGTGGCGGCCGCGCGTTGATTCCGGCTGGGTCCCGTATCAGCAGGGTCAATGGACCAACAATTATCCGTACGGGCCGACCTGGGTTTCCAGTGAACCCTGGGGCTATGCGCCTTATCACTATGGACGCTGGGCCAACGTGAATAACCAGTGGTATTGGGTTCCCGATTCAGTGAACACGACGCCGTCATATGCGCCTGCCCTGGTGGCCTTTGTTCCGTTGGACTCAAATCAAATCGGCTGGGTGCCGTTGGGCCCGGGCGATCCTTATGCGCCTCGTTACTATGACGATAACTGGCAGCCGCATTATTTAACGCGGACGAGCGTAGTGCCGAATCAACTGGTCAATTTCGCCGTGCCCGGAGCGGTGACCGTGGTGCCGGTCGATGCCTGGGGTCGCCCGATCGATTCGCGTAGTGTCCGTAAGATTGATCAGCAGAGGTTAGCTTCAGTGAATTCAACGCTGGATCCTTTAACTCTGACTCCGCTGAGAAACGCCGTAGTCCATTCCGCATGGGGACGCGGGAAGATCGATTTGCCGCCGGGCATTGCGAAGAAACTTCACGACACGCGCGTATTCGTCAGCAGCGATGTCAAACCGTCGAAGTTTCGCAAGGACCTGCGCAAGTCGATGCGCGTGGACTCTGTCTCCGACACGGCCAAGAACCAAAAGTTCAAGGTTAAAGACCAGCGGCAGGAATCACAGCAGGCCGATACCGGACGCAAACCTGAGGTGGATAAGGGCAGCAAACACGATATGGGCCGCATGACCGCCGAGGCCAGGAAAGACAATAAGGAAACGCAGAAGGAGACGCGTCAGCTTGAGCAGCAGCAAAGAAAAGAGACGCGTGCTCAGGACAAGGCGACTCGCATTCAGCAACCGGCTCAGCAGCAAAAGGCTCAGCCCGCTCAGCAGAAGGCGGAGCGCAAAGCTCAACCGCCACCGCAACCCAAAGCTCAGCAGCAGCAGCCGCGGGGAGAGCGAGTAGGCAAGCCGGCTAAATCTGAAGGTAAGCCACAGACTACCGGCGCGCCGAAGGATCAAAAGCAGAAAGCGCCGGATAAATCGGGCGGTCAGGGCGGTGGTGGAAAAGGCAAAGGCAAAAAACCGTAACTGACTGTCGAGTGCCTCGTTTTTTGGAGTGCGGTAACTTTTTACCGCTATGGTCAGCGGCGACTTCGGTCGCCGCTTTTATTTTTTGAGGCGAAGCGTTGTCTCTCCTCAGAATCGGTGGTATAAGCCTTTCACTTCATCTTTGGGAGACTCAGAATGAAAAAAGGGGCCACGAGTGTATATGCGGTGCTGTTTGCGCTGGCGCTTTTACTGACCGTTTTGACTAGTGCCCGGACCCACTCGAGTTCAATTACCAGAGCTTCCGCATTAAGCAATCCTCGCGCAGGCAACCTTCCTTCCGCGAACCTTCCTTCCACAGGAAATATTCCCGAAGGCATGTACACAATCGTGGGCGAGGCGAGTAAACGTTGCCTGGATGTTCCGAACAACTCCTGCGGCGCTGGAATTGGGTTACAAACCTTCGACTGCGACAGCACTGAGGCCAGTAATAATCAAAAGTTCAATATCCTCAGTGACGGCTCGGGCAATTACACGATCAGGCCGGTGCACAGTGATTTGTGTATGGAGGTTATGGCCGAAGACGTTTTGGGCCGGATTCCCGTCCAACAGGGTGTTTGCGTCCCAGGTAAGACTAGTCAGACGTGGGCGATGTCCCAGTACGGCGACAACCTGGAGATCAGGGATGTACAGAACAACAAGTGCCTGGACATAATGCGCAAGGCCAAAGGGAATTATGGTGCGATTTATCTACACCGGTGTGCCAACGGCACTAATCAGCGGTGGAGACTCCGTAAGACCACTCTTAACGTTGAGAAAGGCGTCATCTGCCAGGCTTCACCTGCTCATCCTGAACACAATTGCTCCGGCGTGAATGATCAGCATAAGCAGGTCCACCTCGGCAAGACTCTTACCAAAACGCGTTGCGAGGAAGTCTGCGCGGTAAGCAAGATGGTTAGTTGCCGTTGGGAAGGGTCTCAATAACTGCGCACTGTCCACTGCTCACTGCCCACTTACTACCGGTCCTTCACGTCCGGCATTCTGGCGTTCAATCATCCATTGCGGATACATCGGTGGTGGCGCGGTAGTACCCGAGAGTTGCTCGATCTCTTCCACAGTCAGCTCTATCTCGGCTGCCTTTAAGTTGTCTTCCAACTGCGACATCTTGTTGGCGCCGATGATGATCGAAGTCACGCCCTTTTGCGCCAGCAACCAGGCCAATGCCACTTGCGCGACTGAAGCGCCTCGCTTCGTCGCAATTGCCCCCAGCGCGTCCACGGCGTCAAAGCCTCGCGCTTCGTCAATCGGCGGAAAACCAAAGCTGGTGCGCCGGGCGCCTTCGGGACTGGGGTTGTCGCGCCGATACTTGCCTGAAAGAAATCCACCCGATAGCGGCGACCATGGCAGCACGCCGAGATTTTCTTCGCGGCAGAGTGGCAGCAGCTCATGTTCCAGGTCGCGCCCCACCAGAGAATAGTAAGCCTGCAGCGAAACAAAACCCGCCCACTCCTTCTCCTGCGACAGCACCAGCGCCTTCATCAAATGCCGCGCCGACCAGTTGGAGCAGCCGATGTAACGTACTTTGCCCTGGCGCACGAGATCGTCGAGCGCGCGCAGGGTCTCTTCAACCGGCGTCAGCAGATCCCAACCATGCACCTGGTAGAGATCGACATAGTCCATGTCGAGCCGGCGCAGACTGTGCTCAATCGAAGAGAAGATGTGCTGGCGCGAGAGGCCGACATTGTTGGGATCGCCGGTGCCGGTAGTGGCGCCTTCGCTCATGGCGCCGCGCACTTTGGTGGCCACGATAACTTTGTCGCGCTCAGCGCCGGAGTCCTTGATCGCTTTGCCCAGAACGGTTTCAGCTTCGCCATACGAATAAACATCGGCAGTGTCAAAGAAATTAATTCCCGCCTCCAGTGAACGGGCCACCATCTGGTTGGCGCTCGCCTGGTTTACTACTGCGATATTGAAAAAGTTCTCGCCAAAGGTCATCGTGCCAAGGCACAGCTCAGAAACCTTCAGGCCGGTTTTACCCAGTAAGTTGTATTTCATGTTGGTATCGTAAACCGGCGAGCCGAAAAAGGGTAAATCAGAAAATAGGTGCCGCGCGCGGAAAGTTCGTGCAACGGAGCGTGAGGCCATGAAATTCTGTCAGGTATCTTAGCGGTCATCTAGAGCTCAGCTTGTATGTTTCGGGCCGATGATCCAAAGCGGTGTCGCGCTGCGCTTGCCACCGCACTCCAAATCTAGAAATCCAGACGCACCCCAATTCGTATCTGTCGCGGGCGCATGGTGCGGGTCGGCACCAGGAAGTTATCGAGGAAGTTTTGCCGGGTGGTCGCTGACGCGGTTGGCCCAAAACTGCTGAAGTCGATGAATTCACTGCCAAAGCTGAAGACGCGTGCGTTTAGCACATTATCAAACTCGATCACCGGCCGCAGATGCACGTTTTCACTAAGTTTAAAATCGCGGGTAACATTTAGATCGAAAACAAATTGCGCCGGGCCAGTGCCGGCGTTTCGTGGCAGATTTCCCGACTGCCCGATCGCAGGCAAACTAAACTGGTTCACAATCGAGACATCGGCCGGCCTGCCGGGGGTCCGCCACCTGAGCGTGCCCAGGTCACCGGTAAAGTTGGGCCGGTCGTTTCCGACGTCGTCCAGGTTGCGATCGTCGCCGCCGATCGAAATATTGAAGGGCGCGCCCGAAGCCAGCCGCAAGATTGGCGCAAAGCGGATCTTCCCGAGGTAGCGCGGCGTGTCAAAGGTTCCTGAAAGCGCAAACCTATGACGGCGATCGAGCAGGCTGCGCGCAACCTCGCGTGGGAAATCGCCGGGTACTAACGCATCCGACGTGTTCACAATGCCATCGTCCTTCAAAAAAGAGAGAGTGTAGACGGCGCGCAGCGAAAGACTCGCGCCATTTTTCTTCTGGTGAAATCGATAGCGCGCTTCCAGAGTCACTCCATGATAGGAACTGTTGCCGACCGGAATCAGTTGCTCGACTTCACCTCGGGACGGATCGGGTCGCAGAGAATTCAAAGCGGCCAGCGCTGCGTTCAGCGAATTCGTTGAAGAGACGCTGTTGAGACTAATGACGTTGACCCCCACGCCGAACTCCAGGAGGCGGCTGATCGCATTTGGATCGGCTGGATTCACCGCGGTAACGAAGCGCACCAAATCACCGGGAGCCGGGCTGCTGCCGTTATAGAGTGGTCGCGGGCCTCCCGGCACGGTAACGAAGTTGGCGAAATCGCGAGTCGCCAGATACTCGGTGAAATTCTTAAAGTCTTTCGGCAGCACTGGCGCGTTCACATTGAATTCGCGCCAGAGATGGAGTCCACGGTTCCAGGTGTAGTTCGCCTCGACGACTAAGTTGCGGCTTACCTGCCGCTCAAACCCGAGGTTTGTCTGATAGCTTTCCGGAATTCGCAGGCGCGGATCAAGGCGGCGGGTGAATCCGGAATTCAGCAAACCGAATTGCTCTACCAGCCTCGAGTCGACCGTCAGAACTTGCGGAAACCTTAAGTTTGAAGCGATGAACGCGCGTTGTTCGGCGGAACTAAGCTTTTGATGAGTAGTTGCGTTAGTTAACGCGTCCGTATCGAAGAAGAGTTGCTGCGCCCCCAGCGTGAAATCGTCAATGGTTCGCAGCAGCGCCCGGTTGTAGAAAATGCCCGCCCCGCCCCGGATGACGGTCTTACCGGTCGCGAAAGGATCGTACGCAAAAGCGAAGCGAGGCCCCCAGTTGTTCCAATCGCGAACGATGCTCTCATTTTCGAAGCGTAAGCCATAACTGATCATCAGGTTCGGCCGCAGACGCCACTCGTCCTGCGCATAAAGACCTGCATACGAATTCCGCTGGGTAGAGCTGGTGAGAAAATTCTGCCGGTAACGGCTGGGCAGGTTGGCGAGAAAATCGCCGGCGCTGTCAAAGTTCCAGGTGCCTGAGGCGTCACTGAGATCGATGAAAGTCGATTTGATCCGTTGAAAATCTCCGCCGAATTTCATCGAGTGCGCGCCGCGAACGTAAGCAAAGATCTCCTGAAATTGATAACGCGTTTCGCTGCGGTCAGTGGCGCCGCTGGTCGAAGTCCCGGCCACCAGAGTTCCCGAATTCAGCGCCAGAGAATCTTTAATGCTGATCAAAACTACCGGAATGTTCGATCCGCCCGCCGCTGCAACGGCCGGCGTCAGACGGGAAAACTGAAAACGAGTCTGCGCGACGGCGCGAGCTGAGAGTACATAATTGTCCGAATATGAAAAGGCGTCCGTGTTCCGGGTCCTGGCGATCAAGGTCTCAGCCAGGCGTTTACCGCCGCCAAACTGCCGTAGATTGTTCAGCCGGCCGAGTTGCCAGAGAAACGATCCGTTATGCATGTCAGTGAACTTGTGATCGATGCGCGTTGTGAAGGTATGACTTTGCTGAGGAGTACTGAGCGATGAAACAAAGGGCGCGACCCCATTAGCGGCCTTGAGTGCCGGGGACGACGCGGTTTCGTCTCGTTGTTCGGCAAAGTTCGTGGGAGCGGGCAAAGGAAAGCGTTGATTCTGATCCACCGGAACCAGCGCCTCAATTAAGGTCGAGTCCAGCAACGTGTCATATTCGTAGGCGGTGAAGAAAAACGTGCGGTCTTTGCTGTCAAAGAGTCTCGGAATCACCACCGGACCGCTCAAGGTAAATCCGGGAATGTGCTGCTGGAGCGGTAGCCGCGCCACTCCTTCCTGATTGTTCCTCCAGGAGTTCGCGTTCAACGATTCGTCGCGAAAGAAATAAAAGGCGCGGCCACGGAGTTTGTTGGACCCGCCGCGAGTGCGCACGTTGATGCGTCCGCCCGAAGCCCGTCCATATTCAGCTGCGAACTGATTGCGAATGACCTGCACCTCTTCCACGGCTTCTATTGACGGGCTGAACCGCTCGCGCGCTGCGCGGTCGTCGTTGTTATCGAGACCGTCAATTGTAAGGTTGTTCGAGTAAGCCGCTCCCCCAGACAGGGAAAAGTTCCCGGCTTCTTCCGGAGTATTCCGCGAGGCCGTGCGATCTTCTGCGAGATCGCGGGTCGAGAGCGGTTCTTCGCTGACACCGCCCAGAATGAAAATCAGATCTAAGGGCGAGCGCGTGTTGACTGGGAGTGATTCCACTTCGCGAGTGGTTAAGGTGCCGCCAACAACCACCCGGGAAGTGTCGACTTGCCGTGGTTCGGCCGCGCTGACGATCACCGTTGCCGCGATCACGGCCGCAGGCTTTAGCACGAAATCCAGCTGGACGTTTTGTCCGGCGATGGTTGCTAGATTTGTTTTTTCTTCGGTCGCGAAATTTGTGAATGAAGCCTGGAGGTTGTAAGTGCCGGGTGAGAGTTGAATCAACTTGTATTGGCCGTCATCGCCGGCGACGATCGTACGCTGGATCCTGGTCGCTAACAGAGTTGCCGTGACGATAGCGCCCGGTATGACCGCCCCGTTTTGATCTGTCACCCGTCCGGTGATCGTTACGTTATCGAGATCCTGCGCGTGAATGAACGGCGTCGCGAGAACAAGCGACGCTATCGTCAGAGAGAAGAGAAGAAGAAACTTTTCAGGATGCCGCATTGGGAGCAAACCGCTTTGAGAGTACCGACTTCAGTCGGGATTTTGTTGGGAAGAAAAACCCAACTGAAGTTGGTACTCCGAACAAGGCGGCACACTCTAGCATCATCGTTCGCGCCGTCAAGCGAGATCGCTTCGCAAGATTGTTGCGACGAGTTAAGTCAGTTGAAGGTGAATGGATTAGTGCGTCTTGCCACCAGTAGCGCGACGCTTGGTTGGCACCGGACGTTGAATGCGGCTGATAGGAACGAGGGCCCCGGCCTCGGGCGGAGGCTCGGTAAAGTGAGAAAACTCTTCGGCGTGACTTTGGAGGTATTCAAAGAAGCGTTCAAACTCGCGCTGCATCGCATCCATCTTTTCCCGCATGTTGAGGATGATTTCCACGCCGGCCAGGTTCACGCCGAGATCGCGCGTCAAAGACAGAATGATTTCCAGGCGCTCAAGATCCGTGTCGGTGTAGAGACGCGTGTTTCCTTCAGATCGCGACGGCTTCAAGAGGCCTTCGCGTTCGTAGAGCCGCAGCGTCTGCGGATGCAGCTCAAACTGCTCGGCCACAGCGCTGATGGTGTAGGTTTTAGCTCGACGTTTCATTAGAAAAGATGGTCTTTGGACTTTGAACTTTGGTCTTTGCTTTTGTCTATTCTCGAAGGCATCCCTCTGATTGAAACACGTCGCTTCGAAAAGAAATCAAAGATCAAAGACCAGGTTTTTTATTCGAGTCCCATTACCACTCTTGGATTTTCATCGTTCATCTGCGCGTAGCGACGCAACAACTCTTTCGTCTCTTCCGAAATCACCTTGGGCAAGACCACCTGCGTCTCGACGAATTGGTCGCCATGCACATTCGGATCGCGCAAGGACGGCGCTCCTCTCCTTCGCAGCCGAAACTTTTGACCGGATTGAGTGCCGGGCGGAATTCGCAACTGGGCTTTACCGGTGACCGTGGGCACTTCAATCTTCGCGCCGAGGGCCGCTTCCGGAACTGTGATTGGCACCGTCACATAGATGTTGTCGCCTTTGCGGGTGAAGTGCTGATGCCGTCCCACATTCGTGATGATGAAGAGATCGCCCGGAGGCGCTCCCAGACGTCCACCTTCTCCCTTGCCGGGAATGCGTACGCGTGAACCGGTGTCCACGCCGGCCGGAATGCGCACTTTGACCGTTTCAGTCTTTGGCAAAACGCCTTTGCCTTTGCAAAGCGAACATGGCGGGCGGCGTTTGCCGGTGCCGCCGCAATCGGAACACTCCTGGGTAAAGCGCAGGCGGCCACCCGAGCGTTGCACCTGGCCTGTGCCTTTGCACGTCGGGCACTGCGTCACCGCGCCACCGGTGTCGCCCGCGCCGTGGCAACGCGAGCACTGATCAGATCGATTTACCGTGATATTGGTTGTGAGCCCGGTGATCGCTTCCTCGAAGGAAAGCGAGAGCGGCATTTCAATGTCGGCGCCACGCTGTGGTTGTGGCCGAGGCGGTTCGCGCTCGGCTTTGCCGCCACCGAATAGATCCGCAAAGATGTCCCGGAAACTGCTGCTGCCGGCTCCGGCTCCTCCGGCAGGCGTGGCCGATCCCCAATCAAATCCTGAGAAATCAAAAGGCGCGCCTGTGGTGTAAGTCGAAGAAGAGGCCCCGCGCGCAGCCGCGTCGGCGAGATTTTCGGAATACTGGCCGAAGCGATCGTAGACAGTTCTTTTCTTGGGATCTGAGAGCACGTCGAACGCTTCGCTCATTTGCTTGAAGCGTTCTTCCGCGCCTTTGTCACCCGGATTCACGTCAGGGTGATACTTTCTCGCCAACCGACGGTAGGCTTTCTTGATCTCCTCGGGCTTAGCGTCGCGCTTGACGCCCAGGATTTTGTAAAAGTCCTCTTTGTTGGCCATCTAGTTCATTGCCGAATGCCAATTGCCGAATGCCGATTGATCTCTGACCTTAGCTCACCGTGGAAACATCAAGCGAGTCAGGTTAGCGACCAATCGGCAATCACAAATCGGCAATCGGAAATCTATTTCTTTTCGTCGACGTCTACGTACTCAGCGTCGATAACGTTGTCTTCGCCGCCCGTCTGTCCGGATGAGCCGGCGCCCGCGGCGGACGATTGCTCGGATGTCTCACCCTCGGAAGTTGGCGCTGAACCTGATTGCTGATACAGCGCTTCGGCCATCTTGTGCGAGACCGACTGCAAGGCATTGAAGGCCTCGTTCATGCGCTCAACTCCGCCTTCTTCAACAGCCTTCTTGGCGTCGGCGATACTGGTTTCGACCTCGCCGGCTACCGCCCCAACTTTCTCGCGGTTTTCGTTGAGCGTCTTCTCCATCTGATAGACCAATCCATCTAGTTTGTTGCGCGCTTCAATCTCCTCACGTTTGTGCGCGTCGTCCGCCGAGTGAGATTCAGCATCGCGCATCATCTTGTCGATCTCGTCTTTCCCCAGACCTGACGACGAGGTGATGGTGATCTTTTGCTCGCGACCCGTGCCCATGTCCTTCGCCGACACGTTGACGATGCCGTTAGCGTCGATGTCAAAAGTGACTTCGATTTGCGGCATCCCCCGCGGCGCCGGTGGAATACCGACCAGGTGGAACTTGCCGAGCGTTCGATTGTCGGTGGCCATCGGGCGCTCGCCCTGGAGGACATGGACTTCCACCGAAGTCTGGTTGTCCGAAGCCGTGGAAAAGGTTTCCGACTTGCGCGTCGGAATCGTCGTGTTGCGTTCAATGAGTTTGGTGAACACGCCACCCAGCGTCTCGATTCCCAGACTCAGTGGCGTCACATCCAGCAGGAGGATGTCGGTTTTTTCTCCCGAGAGAACACCGGCCTGCACCGCGGCGCCCACCGCCACGACTTCGTCCGGGTTAACGCTTTTGTTGGGTTCCTTGCCGAAAAAGTTCTTAACGACTTCCTGGACCTTAGGAATGCGCGTCGATCCTCCCACCAACACAACCTCGTGGATTTGTTTGGCGTCGAGTGCGGCGTCTTTCAGGGCCTGCGCTAGTGGTCCGGTGAGACGCTTGAAGATCGGCTCGCACAACTGTTCGAATCGCGCGCGCGTCAGTTTCATCACCAGGTGCTTTGGTCCCGACTGATCGGCGGTGATGAAGGGCAGATTGATTTCCGTCTCCATGGTGGACGAGAGCTCAATCTTCGCTTTTTCACTGGCTTCCTTCAGCCGCTGCAGCGCCATCTTGTCCTTCGAAAGATCGATGCCCTGGTCTTTTTTGAACTCTTCGATAATCCATTCGATCAAGCGCTCATCGATGTCGTCGCCGCCCAGGTGCGTGTCGCCGTTCGTTGATTTGACCTCGACGACTCCTTCGCCTACTTCCAGAATTGAGATGTCAAAGGTGCCGCCGCCGAAATCGAATACCGCGATGGTTTCGTCTTTCTTCTTGTCCAAACCATAGGCGAGCGCCGCTGCCGTTGGTTCGTTCACGATGCGCATTACCTCGAGGCCCGCGATCTTGCCGGCATCTTTGGTCGCCTGTCGCTGCGAATCGTTAAAATAGGCAGGAACGGTGATCACGGCCTTCTCGACTTTTTGGCCGAGGTAATCTTCGGCTGACTGCTTCATTTTCTGCAGGATCATTGCCGAGATTTCCGGAGGGCTCCACTCCTTGGCGCCGGCGAAGATACGCACGTCGCCGCCGCTTCCTGAGCCCTGCACTTTGTATGGGACCTGTTTAATTTCTTCCGTCACTTCGTTGAAGCGACGTCCCATGAATCGTTTGATTGAATAGATTGTGTTTTCGGGGTTGGTTACCGCCTGCCGTTTGGCTACCTGGCCAACCAGCCGGCTGCCGTCTTTGGCAAACGCGACCACGGACGGGGTGGTTCTGCCGCCCTCAGAGTTCGGTATTACGATGGGCTCGCCGCCCTCCATGACCGCCACGACTGAATTAGTCGTTCCCAAGTCGATTCCGATAATTTTGCTCATTTTCCTGAATTGCTCCGCTATTCTGTTAATTTTCGCCAGCTGTTCTGAGCTGACTGGTTGAATGCCACCTCAATATAATACCTGAGTCCCTTGTAGTCAACTTGGTTGAGGCTGTTTTGAAAAGGGTTAGGCGAGAGCGGGGGCAGGTTCTTGGTCGCTCAGACCAAAGTTACTTGCGGTCCTCGTTCATGAGGCGCGAAACGAAGAAGATGTAGTGAATGCCCGACAGCAAGGTCAGGGTAAAAACTGAAGTATAGACAGTCGGTAAGTAATAGCCGGTTCCGACCCGCGTCTGCGCGGCCAGGATTACGGCGGCGACCGCAACGATCTGGACTACGGTGCTGACCTTCCCGAGAAAAGAAGGTTGAAAGGCGCGAAAACCACTCACCATGTTGATGGCGACCGCGCCGACCAAGATAAAGATGTCGCGGCTGATTACCGTGATCGTGACCCAAAAGGGAACTGGCAGGTGATTTGGCAGAGGCGTGGGGAAAACGCCCCGCATCGAAAGGACGACAAAGGACGTCACCAGCATCATCTTGTCGGCAATCGGATCGAGGATGCGGCCCAATGGCGACTGCTGCTGAAAGCGCCGAGCCAGCAAACCATCGAGGCCGTCGGTAATGCCGGCCAGGATGAAGGCGCCCAGGGCCCACACGAATTTCTGGTAGAACAAAAGCGAGACAAAAACCGGCGTGAGCGCCATGCGAAAGACGGTCAAAACGTTGGGCAGGGTAAGGATTCGCGAGGACATCATGAACGCTCGGTCTCAGAGTGGAGATAGCCGACCGAAAGGTTGCGGAGGGACATCAGAATAAGTAGGCGATCCGGGGCTAAAAATCCTGTGGCATCGAATGTAGCTCGAGCACGGAAACTTCGGGTGGACAACCGTATCGGATGGGCAGCACCACCGTACCAAGTCCACGCGTCACATAAATCTGCGTGTTTCCTCGCCGGCCGAGCCCGCGTAGCAGGCGTCGTCGGGGCCGTCCTGATTGGCTCTTCTCGGGACGCAAGGTAACTTGACCACCGTGGGTATGCCCGCTGAGAACGAGGTCAACGCCGGCCCGCGCGGCGCGCCGCAGGATGATTGGATTATGCGCGAGCAGGAGTTTCATTTCATCTTCGCTGGACCCGGCCAGGGCCAGAGGCAGATCTTCGAGACCCACCATCGTGTCGTCTACGCCTGCCAGCCAGAACGACTCACCCTCGAGATCCAGACGCAAACCTTCGTTCACCAGCACCTTTATGCCCTCAGCCCGAAACAGATCGGCGATCAAAGCTGCGTCAGTCCAGTGATCGTGGTTTCCCATGACTGCGTAAATACCGAAACGCGCTCGCAGACGGCCTACCAGCTCAGCGCAGGGCGCGGCATAAACCCGGTCCTGCGAAATGTAATCTCCAGTAAGGACGATCACATCGGGACGCAGATCGTTTGCGGCTTTGACCGCGCGTTCCAGGTGTTTTGAGTCCGTGAGCGGGCCGTAATGAAAATCCGAAAGATGGACCAGCCGCAAACCATCGAGGCCGGCAGGCAAGCGGCGCAGATAAATCTCCTGCCGCTCAATTGCCAGCATGAACGGTTCAGCCAATGCCACCCGGGCCATTTCGCCCAGGGCCGACTTAATAACTGTCAGTGCTCGGGGATCCTGTTTGCGACGGCGGCGCGCGGGCCGACCAGATTTCCAGCGACTTGGGGTTGGCATAGTTAATTACGAGGGGATTTCGAGCGCGGGCGCATTATATTAACTGGTCACAACCAGCGCAATGCACGAACGGTTTTACCTCGGTTCTATTTTGAATACCTTAGGCGACCGTAATTTCCTGTGAAAGGTAAACGTCCTGAATAGCATTCAAGAGCTGGATCCCTTCATTCATGGGCCGCTGAAAGGCTTTTCGACCCGAGATCAAACCCATGCCGCCGCCGCGTTTATTGATGACTGCAGTGCGGACCGCTTCGGCCAGGTCGCTGGCGCCCTTGGACTCGCCGCCGGAATTTATCAAACCGATGCGGCCCATATAGCCATTCGCGACCTGATAACGAACCAGATCGATGGGATTGCCGCTGCTCAGCTTTTCATAGACGAGTTTGCTCGTCTTGCCGTACGATTTGCCCAACTCCTTCTCAACGCTTGGATAACCGCCGTTTCGTTCAGGCAACTTCTGTTTGACGATATCCGCCTGAATTGTCACCCCGAGATGGTTGGCCTGACCGGTTAGGTCAGCTGCCGAGTGCATATCTCCTTCGGGAGTCTTGAATTTTGGGTTGCGCAGATAGCACCAGAGGATACAGGCCATCCCGAGTTCGTGAGCGTGCGCAAAAGCCTCTGCGATTTCGGTTATCTGCCGTGTTGACTCGTCAGAACCAAAGTAGATGGTGGCGCCAACCGCGACGGCGCCCAGGTTTTTGGCTTCTTTCACCGTTCCAAACATTACCTGGTCGAATTTGTTAGGCAGGGTCAGCAGCTCGTTGTGGTTGATTTTTACGATGAAAGGAATCTTATGAGCGTACTTTCGCGCGATGCTGCCCAGCACGCCAAAGGTCGACGCAACTCCATTACAACCGCCTTCGATTGCCAGCTTAACGATGTTGCCTGGATCAAAATACTGCGGGTTAGGAGCGAATGAAGCGCCGGCTGAATGTTCGATGCCCTGGTCAACGGGCAAAATGGAAACATAACCGGTGCCTGCCAGACGTCCGTGATCGAGCAGTGACTGCAGTGACCTCAGCACCGCAGGCGAGCGATCGCTATCCGCGCAGACTCGATCGACAAAATCAGGTCCCGGGAGGTGGATTTGCTCTTTCGGAATAGTCTGGGCCTGGTGGTCGAGCAGTTCGCGGGCCTCAGCTCCTAACAACTCCTCAATCCGGTCTATAGAGCCCGGGGAACGTTTCATCTCGGTCGCCATGATTTCTCCTTCGAAGTGTGCGGGTTGTTCGGAATCGGACAAATGGACTCGAAAAATTCATGAAAGCAAGGCCGGAATTATAATACGGACGAGCGTTGCTCGGAAAGGCGCGGGAAGAATTTTAGTTCATGTTGCCGGGAAAAGGAGAGACATGGCGGCAGGATTATCGCTGAACCGGTCTCGCGCCGTTATTCAGCGCCGGCTGCCAAAACTTCTGCCTGGAGCTTTTCTTTTAATGAGGAGCGCCAGTCAGTTTCCATTTCGGCGACGTCAATCTCTAAGACATCCTCTCCGTCGCTCTCAATTCGCAAACGATCCGAGCCCACAGTCCCCAGCCTCTTCATCGGGCAACCAGCGGCGGCGACTATCTCCTCAATTTCGCCCAGCGCAGACTCGGGAAAACTGACTACGATGCGTGAAGGTGTTTCACTAAAGAGCCGCGTGGCGACGTCGTGCTCGCCGGTGATATCAATGTCGGCGCCCAAAGCCTCGCGATTAAGTGACGAGAAACAACACTCAGCCAAAGCCACAACCAACCCGCCATCCGCGCAGTCGTGCGCCGAAGCGAGCAGCCCGGCTTCCGCCGCGCGCAAACAGGCGGTTTGCACAGCGGATTCAAGCTCCAAACTCAAGACGGGCACTGCCGGCTCGGAGCGGGATTCTCCAATAAGCGAGGCGTATTCGCTCAGTGAAAGATCGTCTTGCGTGGCGCCCAGCAGCGCGACCATATCGCCCGCTTGCTTAAAGCCAGGTTGAACCACGCGCCGTACATCTTCGATTAACCCGAGCATTCCGATCACCGGGGTGGGAAGGATTCCGCGTCCTTCAGTCTCGTTATAGAACGAGACGTTTCCGGAAACGACGGGAGTGTTAAAGGCCCGGCAAGCCTCGGCAATGCCGTCAATCACTTCAGAGAATGACCACATCACCTCCGGCCGTTCCGGCGATGCAAAATTTAGACAGTTGGTGATGGCGATCGGACGCGCGCCCACGCAAACCACGTTGCGCGCGGCTTCGGCGACCATCAACTTCGCGCCCTCGCGCGGATTTGCCGCGCAGTAGCGGCCGTTACCGTCGAGGCTCATCGCCAGCGCGCGCCGCGTCTCTTTAATTCGGATGACCGCAGCATCGGCGCCCGGCAGGACGGCAGTGTTAGTCCGCACCATGTGATCGTATTGCCGGTAAACCCACTCTTTCGAAGCGAGGTTCGGCGAAGCGAGCATCTTCAATAACGTTTCGCTGTGGTTGGTCAGTTTCGAGTTTCGGGTTTCGGGTTTCGAGTTTGTAGGTTCTTGACGGGCATTACCCTGCTCAACCGAACTCGAAACTCTAAACTTTAAACTCGAAACATCCGCTCGCATCGCTCTTTCATTAACCGGCGCTTCATCCGTCAGCGCTTTCACCGGCACATCACAAACTACCTGGCCGTTGTGTTTGACGTGCATGCGTTTGTCGTCGAGGACCTCGCCGATAACCACGGCGTCGAGATCCCATTTGCGAAAAATGTCCGAGACCTCGCGCTCGCGTCCTTTGTGAGCCACGATCAACATGCGCTCCTGCGATTCCGATAAGAGCATTTCATAGGCGGTCATTCCGGTTTCGCGCTGCGGGACCAATGACAGATCGATTTCAATTCCCGTGTCAGCGCGGGCAGCCATCTCGCAGGTCGAGCAGGTCAAACCCGCCGCGCCCATATCCTGAATTCCCGCGACGGCGCCGCTGCGCATCGCTTCGAGGCAGGCTTCCAACAGAAGCTTTTCCAGAAACGGGTCGCCGACCTGGACGGTGGGTCGCTTTTCCAGCGCTGCTTCATCGAACTCCGCCGAAGCCATGGTGGCGCCATGAATGCCATCGCGTCCCGTCTTGGCTCCGACGTACAAAACCGGATTGCCGACGCCGGTTGCCTTGCCAAAAAAGATTTGATCTTTGCGCACCAGGCCCAGCGCAAAAGCATTTACGAGGGGATTCAGGGCATAGGCGTCGTCGAACGAAACCTCGCCGCCGACAGTAGGAACGCCGAACGCGTTGCCGTAATGGGCAATGCCGGCCACCACGCCGGCCAGGAGCGAGCGATTGCGACGCCCGTTCTTCGGATCATCCAAAGAACCAAAGCGCAAACTATTCAGCGCAGCGATCGGGCGCGCGCCCATCGTGAAGATGTCGCGCAAAATGCCGCCGACGCCGGTGGCCGCTCCCTGGAATGGTTCGATGAATGAAGGGTGATTGTGAGATTCAATCTTGAAGGCCGCGCACCAGCCGTCGCCGAGATCGACCACGCCGGCATTCTCGCCCGGCGGCACGATGACGCGTTCACCGGTGGTCGGCAGCCGCTTCAAATGAATTCGAGAAGACTTATAGGAACAATGCTCAGACCACATCACCGAAAACACGCCCAGCTCGACCAGGTTCGGCTCGCGGCCGAGCAGTTCTTTGATACGGGTGAATTCTTCGGGAGTAAGGTTATGGGCCGTGATTACTTCAGGAGTGATTGATTCCATCGAATTCTATAGTTGCAAAGGTAGTTTTCAGTCAGCTCCGTTAGGGGCCTGATGTTTATAGCACGCGCGGAAAACGACCCAAACCAGATCGGCGCGACATCTACCTGATGCCGCGCCGATCTGAAATGATTCAAGATTCTTCTGGTTCTATAAACATTGCGCTCCTAACGGAGCGATTACAACGCCCAATCGTGACCACCTATTGCTTTATGAGATTATCAATTGCGCTGCGCAACTCATCGGGCTTGATCTTTCCGAAATGCTTAAAGACTACCTGGCCGGTCTTGTCATAGAGAAAGGTGGCCGGCATGTCGCCTTGCCAGTTGGGATCGACGGCGTGAATCGCCGGCTCAGGGTCATTCGTATTCAGCACCACGACCGGCATCGTGGCCTTCATCTCTTTCAAAAAGGGCTCGACTTTGGTTTTTATATCGGCCACCTCGTCGAGCGAGACCGCTACAAAGTTCAACCCCTTTGCCCGGTAGTCCGTGTCGATTTTGACCAGGTCCGGAAACTCTTCGCGACAGCCATCGCACCACGTCGCCCAAAAATTCACCAGGAGCGGCCGGGTATCCTTGGGATCGCGCGTGATGAGTTTCTTCAGCCCTTCCACATCGATTTCACGGACGCCCGGGCTTTCGGCAACTCGAGCTCCGTGGGATTGGCTCGGGGCGGCGACCCCGGCAAACGAGCAGGCCACCGCTAAACCGATGAAGAATATGAAAAGGCGAAAACTCATCTTACTGATTACGAAGTTCTCTTGATCGAGCAACCGAACGCGACGCCGCCGGTCTTGCTGACCTGCTTACCGGCAACAACTTCGTCCAGAGCGTCGCGCAAATCATTCGCGGTGATGTTCGCTGGGTTCTGCGCGTTGTCGATGCGCCCGTGGTAGACGAGCTTATTGTTCGCATCCAGCACATACGCTTCGGGCGTTTTGGCGGCGCCAAAACGATCCGCGATCTTGTTGTCTTCATCCTTCAGGATCGTAAAAGTCAGATGCTTGTCGGCCGCGTGCGTCTTAACTTCCGCAGCCGGCTCACTCACGTTTGAGTTGATACCGACTAAATTAATGCCTTTTGCTTTGTAATCCTGGGCAAGGGCTTCCATGCGTTCGTTGTAGGCGTTCGAAACCGGACAGCGGGTGGCCACAAAAATGAATACCGTGCCGTTCTTGCCCTTCAACGAGTTGAGCGAATGCTCCTTGCCGTCGGCATCGGGCAGCTTAAAGTCGTCGATCGTGCTCCCGATAGCGGGTGCGGCCGGCAAATCGCTGCTGCGTCCACTGCCCGCGATGGCGGCGAAAGCGATGATTAAAAGGGATGCAAAGAAGAGGATTGCGTACTGCTTCTTCATGTCTGAAAACTCCTTTCGAAAATGAATGACCTTTGTGGAAAAGCAAGAGTAACAGCGAGAAGTTAGACGTGGCAAGCAGCGGATTGGTTCGATGGCAGTTGCTAGTGGGTCATAGCCGGGATTGCTATGTCCTTCGTTTAACTTCCCAGGAACGATCCACGAAAATACACGAAGAAATGGGGTTTGTTCGTGCCGTTTCGTGTGATTTCGTGGATCGTTTTTGCCGCAGGCGAACAACACCCGAAGCCAAACCAGGACACGGCTGGAGTATTTTGTTCGTGATTCGGTTTACCGGTAATGCTGGTATTATTGTCGGACGACCTCCGTGATTGGTATCAAGATGAATATCTACGACGAATTTGAATGGCGAGGCATGATCCATGAAGCGACGCCGGATCTGAAACAAATCCTCGCGACTGAGAAGCTTACCGCCTACATCGGCTTCGATCCGTCGGCGTCCAGCCTCCATGTCGGGTCGCTTTTGCCGATGATGGGACTGGCCCGCCTGCAGAAATTTGGTCATACGCCCATCGCGATTGCCGGCGGCGGAACGGGATTAATTGGCGACCCGAGCGGAAAGACAAAAGAGCGAATGCTGCTCGACCGCGATCAAGTCGAAGCAAACCTGGCAGGCATCAAGGAACAGCTCAGCCGCTTGCTGGATTTCGACGCGCCGGCGAACCCGGCCCGGATCGTCAACAACTCGGATTGGTTGGCCCCGATCACGATGATGGAGTTTCTGCGTGACGTGGGAAAGTACTTCACCGTCAATAACCTGCTCGCCAAGGAAGCCATCAAGCGCCGGTTGGAAACGGATGAAGGCATTTCGTTTACTGAGTTTAGCTATCCGTTGTTGCAAGCCTACGATTACCTTGTTTTGCACGACAAGTTTAAGTGCACCTTTCAACTCGGTGGCAGCGATCAGTGGGGCAACATCGTGGCCGGTATCGATTTGATCCGCCGACTGCGAGCTGCCAAGGCCCACGGTCTGGTCTTCCCGTTGGTGACCACGACTGCAGGGGTGAAGTTTGGAAAGACTGAGGCGGGCGCGGTTTGGTTGGACGCGAAACTCACTTCGCCTTATCGCTTCTACCAGTTTTGGCTAAACACTGATGACCGCGACGTCATTACTTACCTAAAGTTCTTTACCTGGCTGTCGCAGGAGGAAGTTGGCGAGCTGGAGAGCAGTGTGCGTACCGAACCTGAGAGTCGCAGAGCCCAGAAGGAGCTAGCGCGTCATGTCACCTCGATAGTGCACGGCGAAGCTGAGCTCGCAAAAGCCCTGCGCGCATCGGAGGTCTTGTTCGGAAAGGAAATGACCGGCCTGAGTGTGCAGGAGATTCTCGATATCTTTGCCGACGTTCCTTCGACTGAATTGGAGCGATCAAAACTGGACGCCGATGGTTTTACCCTCGGGGATGCTTTGGTTGTTTCCGGCCTCGCGCCGTCAAAGGGAGAGGCGAAACGTCTGGTTCAGGGAGGAGGCGTCGCGATTAATAATCGCCGGGCCGAGGACGCGCGCAAAGCAATTTCGGCTTCTGAGTTTATCGAAGGACAGGTGTTGGTGCTGCGAAAGGGCGCCCGGCATTATCACTTGATCAGGGTAAAGGATTAGTGTCAGAAGCCCGCGCGTAAGCAATCCCGACTTGTCGGGACTCCCTCACGGTCGGGCTTCTGACACAGTAAGCTCCCTCAGAACATTCCGTTCTCGTTTGGTGAATCTTTCGGCGCTTCCTGGCCCACGTCCCACAGCTCAACTATCTGATCGCCGTCAAAACGAAACATGTGCACAACGGCGATTTCAGGCGTGTCCGCCGAGTGTCTGACTCGGGAATGGACTGCGACCAGGTCATTTTCCTCAATCGCGTGCTGCACCTCGAGCGTCGTGTTCGGAAATTTTCCATGGGCTTCGGCCATGCCCGCTTTTAGAGATTCGGCGTCGCCGCGGAACCAGGGGTTATGATGACGGAAGCTCTTGCTGACATGATTGCCATAAGCCTCGTCCACTTTTCCTGAAGCGGCGAGCTTGAGAAACGAGATCGCGACGTCTTTTCTGGTTGATGATTTTGCTGCTTGTTGTTGCATAGATCCTCCGTTGAGAGTCTCCGATTCGTCCGCCGCTAGAGTCCCGATTCGCCCGCAAAGCTGCTCAGCAAATGCGTGGCCAGATCCGCAACTCTTACCCGCTCCTGCTCCCAGGTGTCGCGATCGCGAACAGTGACAGCTTCGTCTTCCAGAGATTGATGATCCACGGTCACGCAGAACGGCGTTCCAATCTCATCCTGCCGCGCATATAACTTGCCAATCCCGCCGGTGTCGTCATAAACCGCGCGGACGACCGGCTGCAAAGAGCGTTTGATGGCTTTGGCCATGCCGACGATTTCGGGTTTGTTTTTGGCGAGCGGCAGCACGGCCACCTTGATGGGCGCCATCGAATGATGAAGTTTCATGATCACGCGCGTCTCGCCTTTGTCGGTTGTACGCTCGGAATAGCCATCCATCAAGAGCGCCAGCACCGTGCGATTAACGCCGGCCGCCGGTTCGATCACGTAGGGGTAAAAGCGCTGCTTCGTCTGCTCGTCAAAGTAAGAAAGGTCCTCGGTCGAATCAGGATTCAGACGCTTGCCTTCCGCGTCTTCCGGCTTTTTCGAGTGCGTGCGTAGATCAAAATCAGTGCGATTCGCAATGCCCATCAGTTCGTCCCATTGCCGCTCGTCATCTTCGCGCTCGGGGAAAAATCGATATTGAATATCTACGGTCCGCTTGGCGTAGTGCGCCAGCTCTGCCTTTGGCTGTTCGTAAAGGCGCAGATTTTCCGGAGAGATGCCGATGTCGACAAACCACTTGTGACAGGCGTCGATCCATTCCTGATGTGCGGGTTCGTCTTCGCCGGGCCGGACGAAATATTCCATCTCCATCTGTTCGAACTCGCGCGTGCGAAAGATAAAGTTGCCCGGCGTGACTTCGTTGCGAAACGATTTGCCGATTTGCGCGACGCCGAACGGCAGCTTGCGGCGGCTGGTGTTCAGCACGTTGAGAAAGTTTATGAAGATGCCCTGCGCGGTTTCCGGACGCAGATAAACGAGCGCATCCGGGTCGTCCTCAGCCGTAGCCCCGACGTGCGTGCGAAACATCAGGTTGAAAGGACGTGGTTCGGTGAGATTCTTTGAGCCGCAGCTCGGGCACTTGCCGTTATCGAGTTTATCCGCCCGCAGGCGCGTCTTACATTCGCGGCAATCAACCAGTGGGTCGGTGAAAGTCTCTTCGTGACCTGAATATTTCCAAACCAGGCGGTTCAGGATGATAGACGAATCCAGGCCTTCGATATCGTCGCGCTCGTAAACCATCCAGCGCCACCAGGCCTGCTTCACATTGTTGTAGAGTTCTATCCCGAGCGGACCATAGTCCCAGGCGCTGCCCAAGCCGCCGTAAATCTCTGACGATGGATAGACAAAGCCGCGGCGCTTGGCCAGCGAAACAATTGTGTCAATGTTTGGTGCGGACATTCAGTCGCGAATCGTAATAGCAATTAGTAAATTGAAAAAGCGAAGGGACAGGAGTGTAGCAGTCGGGACTTGGAGATCAAAAGGACGCACAAGTGATGAGCTCAGTGCCGGGAACGGTAGCGACCGGGTCTCCCACCACCGCGGAGGTATTCTTATCTCCCTCTCCCATTGGGAGAGGGTTGGGGTGAGGGTTTACTGGCGCGTTGACCCAAGTTGATATTCTTTTGTCTTTGAATGTTACTCGCCGCTCACGGAACTCAAATAAGAAAATAGGTTTCCGCCCGCACTAAGCCCTCATCCCCGGCCCTTCTCCCAAAGTGAGAAGGGAGAAAACAATAAAAGAGCGCGACCGACGAATCGATCGCGCTCTGCCTGACCCTATGCTCGTGATGTGCGCCGCTGGACTCTTATAGGCTTGTGGGCTGCTGATAAATCCTGCGAGGCTCCCCCTAGCCTCTCTCAGGACGGTTTATCAGCAGCCCCGCCTTTTTGCTCCTCGACTAATTTTCAGCAACTCCGTTCCCCCGAAAGAGCCGCTGTTCGCTCAGTTTGGAAAGCGCCTCCCCCGAAACGCTTCACAACTCATTAGCCTAAGAGCCTGACCCAACTAACAACTAACTAACCTTCTACCTTTTCTCCTTTTAGTCGAGCGAAGCTTTAGCAACGGTTGTGCCAGCGAATGCGATTCGAAATGCCTTTTTCGAAGGGCCTAAAATTTCTTAAGAAAAAGCGCGGACGGCCTAACACACGAGTCCTGTAGAGCATGTTCAGAACGCAATCAGAAAAGAATTATTTTGTAGGTGTTCAGTACAGCTGGAGGGCCAGATTGCATGAAAACCGCTCGCCCTGTCGATGGGAGTCCAGCCTTTAGAAGTTGCCGGGATGGAAGGGCCGCCGGTAGATCTCCTGGTAAAGCCAACCGAGGACCCGAATTTCGGCCGTGCAGAGAGCTTCGAGCCAGCAGTTAAATAGAAAGTCGTCGCGGATTTTCGTCGCCGGTATCTTGCCGGCTTCCTGGACCACCGAGGCGCTGGTATCCATTTCGAGTCCATAGGCGCCGACGACGTCTTCGGTAGCTTTCGAAGCCGTATCCAGCGCGTTTAGTAACTGACCAATCCAGGCATGCAGTTCCGGTTCAGTGGGGTTGTGGCCGATTGACTGAATGATGCCGATTGCCAGCCGATCCTCTGCGCGGTTAAAAATAAAGACGTCTTCGCCCGCCTGCCGGCCTTGTTCCTGTTTCCATTGAAAAAGCTCTTCGACCTTGGGGTTCTTAATTACCGCCACCCGCTGGTCATAGTCGAGGAACCACTGAATGACGTCCGGAACTGAGTCATAGTCCACCGCTCCAGATTCATCCCTGATCAAAATCGGCTGGTTCGCACCGTCGCCCGCCACCGAATCCTTTTGTGCTTGCTTTTGATTCACTGGATACTCGAAGGGGACTGCCGTCCGCAATTCTTCAAATGATTTCGAGCTGGAAAGCGGCCCGGGCTTCGCCGACCCGCTCGCCGCGCCGGTTCTTGATGGGAGTTGGCGAGAACATCGAGAGCGCCGCCAGCTCGCCATCGTCAAGCACTCCCAATTGTTTCAGAGCTTCAATAACCGCCGGCGGTCGGGCTCTCTGGTCATCGCCGTCTTCAATCTTTACCGCCAGACCCAGCCCCAGCGGCCAACGGCTACCGGGAAGGACGCCGACCGTGTAGACGCCTTCGGCGCCAATCTTTGAAATCAGACTCCCGTGTCCGGCGCGGATTAATTCAGTGTCCAGGCGGCCTTTGGAACCCCCAACCATTTCCGGATAATCGATCATCGCTTTGACGATTCGTTCGCAAGCCTTCCGCGTAGACGCGTCGAACTGTTCCGGCGGGTTAACCAGACGCGCATACATCAGGGCCATGGCGCGCACCGGAATTCCGAAGACCGGCGCGCCACACCCGTCGACGGCAATCGCCATCTCGCCCGCCGGCACGTCCGAGAAATCTGCGACCGTCTTCGCGATCAGCTGTTGCACCGGATTCTTCGGATCGTCATAGGATTCCGTCGGCGCGCCGACATGAAGTGCCAGTGCCAGCATGCCGGCGTGCTTGCCCGAACAGTTGTTTTGCAGCACGCTGGGCGGCTGACCGGTCCGCGCTAACTCGCGAGCGACCTCCGGGCTGAAAGGCTCATGCTCGCCGCATCGCAGGGCGCCCTCGTCCAAGCCGATTTTGCCGAGCATCGACTTGACCGCTTCGACGTGAATGGCCTCGCCGCTATGCGAGCCACAAGCAACCGCAATTTCCCTCTCGTCAAAACCGAAATGGTCGGCAGCGCCGGAAACGACCAGCGGAAGAGCCTGAAAGGGCTTTCCGGACGAACGCACGTAAGTGACGGTGTCCGGCGAACCAAGCGAGGTTATGGTTCTTCCTTCCGCATCGACCGCGATTAAGTGTCCGCGATGCCGCGATTCAATGATGGGCCCGCGCCAGGCTTCTACCAGCGAAGCCGAGCCTCCGTTCGTCGAACTATTTTGATTGGACATTCGCGAGCATCTTAACTGCTCAGCCGACAAAAAAGGAAAAGCGGAAGCAGGGTTTCCTGTTTCCGCTCCGTAGAAAGTCCTTAACGGTTCGTTGAGTTATCTGTCTTTCCGGAGAGCCGGAGCTGAAGGTTGGGTTTGGGGTGTCGCGTTCACCGCGTTTATCGCACGGGGGCGAGCCGATGCCATCGACTTACCACGCCGCCCACCGAATTCCAGGACCGTCAGTTTCACGACCCGCCGGCCGAACTGCATCGCCTCGCGAGTCGTCGGGATCCAGATATCGATTCGTCGTCCCTTAACCGCGCCGCCGGTGTCTGCCACCAGGTACTCGCCGCTCCAGGAGCCGGCTTCTACCCGGACCCGGCTGCCAAGAGGCAGTACGGAAGGGTCGGCGGCGATCAATCCGCGGCTGACCATGCGACCGCTGGCAGTCCGTCCCCGCAGGCTGTAGGCGGTAGCGGTATAGGCTTGCGGGGCGACTACAAAGCCCTTGCTTGAGCCGGAAACGTTGGTACTAACTGCGGCCATGGCTTCCTTAGCCTCAGCAACCGGAGCTGCAACCGCTGGACCGATGGAAACAGAGGTCTGCAGTGGTTTAGGCTCCTGACCTTGAATAAATGTTTTTGCGTAGGAAATTACGGAAAAGGCGCAAAGCAGAGCCAAAGCGCTGCCCACGAAGGTGGATCTAGTCATCAAATCGGGTTCTCCTGTCCGAGGTTTTAAGCCAACTTTTCAGCAAATCAGCGCGCGAGTCAGCGATTGCCCGTTGACTCGACCTTCGGCTCTTGGAGACTGAAGGTAGCAAAGCCGAACTAAGGGGGCTTACATCCTTGTAAAACGCTGTACTGAAAAGACCAAAAGAAAAGCGAACCTTAGGGTTCGCCTCACCACGACCAAAAGGCTAGCACAGGGTTCAGAAGGGTGTCCAGACAGAGGGCGTTCCAGGAATGTACTAATTTAATTGCAAGGCCACTGCTCCAAGCCTTGTTTTTGAAGAATCGTAGGATTTCCTAAGGTTTTCAGCCCTTTTCCAAGCCCGCGTACTTCTCGACCAGCTTCTTTTGGCCATAGCCGGGAAAGCTGACGGTTAGCTTGAGCTGGTCTCCGGAGCCTTCCCGGCGAAGCACCAGTCCCCGGCCATATTTGGCATGGCGGACATACGAGCCAGGCAGGAAATCGGGAGGACTGGAGGCCCGGGCGGTATCGGCATCGCGGCCCGGGCGGGACGTCTGGTTGGGATAACGGGGGTCAGGGCGGTTGCCGACTGGCGGATTGCCGGGCCGGGCGCCCCGGTTCGCCGGCCTTATGCCCAACTGGGCATTCCGTTTCCGAAAGAACTCCTCAATGGACTCGACGCTGTCGTAGGTCTTGCCCGAATATTTCGTGCCGGGCCGCCGGGCGCTGAGCCGGTCCGAAGTTGCCGATTCGGCTGGCGCCTCCCAGGTACTACCTGCTGATTCGTCATACTCATATTCAAGCGATTCCGGTCCCGGGTCGAGGGCTTTGGAACCGCGCGCGAACGAAAGCCACGATCTTCCCCTTGAAAGGTCGTCAATCAGCTCCAAAGGCATTTCGTTCAGGAACTGGGACGGCTCGGAGGCGAGTTCTTCACCGTACACGCGGCGTTTGACGGCATGGGTCACGTAGAGATATTTCTCGGCACGAGTCATGGCCACGTAAGCCAGCCGGCGCTCTTCTTCAATGTCGGACGCGTCGCTTAGAGACCTCGAGTGCGGAAACAATCCATCTTCCAGACCCACGATAAAGACCAATGGAAATTCGAGACCCTTGGCCGAATGCGCCGTCATCAAAGTCACAGGCACATCGCTCTTATACTGATCTGTGTCGGCGACCAGAGCCGAGTGGTCGATGAAATCCCGTAATCCTTCGGCGCCCTGCTCGTCATAATCCACGGCCGCGTTTACCAGTTCCTGCAAGTTCTCGAGCCGGGCCTCAGCTTCGTCGTTGTTTTCCGCCTTCAGCGCGTTTTCGTATCCGCTGTCAAAAATAGCAGCCTTGACGACATCTGAGACGGGCGAGTCCGCTTCCAGGGCCGTAGCCATCTTTTCACTCAAGCCATTGATGATGCCCTGAAAGTTTGCCAAAGAGGCCGCCGCCCGCGGCGAGATTCGCTGATCGTTATCAAGCAAACTGGAAATAGCATCCCAGTAGGATGTTCCCAACTCGCGGGCGCGCAAATCAATTTCATCAAGCGTCATCTTGCCGATGCCGCGCGTCGGCGTGTTGATGACCCGCTGCAGCGCGATCGAGTCGTGGGGATTCATCGCCAACTTTAGATACGCGATGATGTCGCGCACTTCCATCCGTTCATAAAACGAGAAGCCGCCGACAATGTTATAAGTCAGGCTCGCGCGGCGCATTGCCTCTTCAAACACGCGAGATTGCGAGTTAGTGCGATAAAGCACGGCGGCCCGCAAGTGGGGCTCGACCCGCAGATGTTCTTCAACCTTGCCGGCGACAAAACGCGCTTCGGATTCCGCATCCAGAGCCTGGAAGTAGCGAATCTTTTCGCCGGCAGAGTTCTGTGTCCACAAAGCTTTTTCTTTGCGCTGGACGTTGTGTTTGATTACGCCGCTGGCGAGATCGAGGATGTTCTGGGTCGAACGATAGTTTTCTTCCAGGCGGATCACCTTTGCCGACGGAAAGTGTTCTTCAAACTTGAGGATGTTGGTGATGTCGGCGCCACGCCAGCGATAAATCGACTGATCAGGATCGCCGACGACACAGATGTTTTGCTGTTGCTCTGTGAGCAGCCGGATCAAAGAGAACTGCAATGAATTCGTGTCCTGGTACTCGTCGACCAGCAGGTACTCAAAGCGATCGTTGTAGCGGTCGCGCACTTGCGCCACATCACGAAGCAAACGCACGGTTTTGATAAGCAAATCGTCAAAATCCAGAGCATTGTTGCGGTGCAAACGCTCTTCGTAGAGCTGAAATACTCGGGCAATTGACGCCCGGCGCTCGTCAATAAACTGTGCGCGCGCAGTAAAAGCTTCGGCGTCTTCGCCGCGGTTCTTGGCCGAGCTAATCGCGCTCTGCACCGAACGCGGCGTGAGTTGTTTCTCATCGAGGCCCAGGTCGCGGAGACAGTTGCGAGTGAGTCGCACCGCATCGTCCTGGTCATAAATGGTGAACGAGCGGGTATAGCCGGCCTGCAAGGCTTCGATGTCGCGGCGCAGAATGCGCACGCAAAGACTGTGGAAAGTGGAAATCAGTGGAGCGCTGCCGAGTTCCAGTCCTTCCAGGAGCTTACTGACGCGAGAACGCATCTCTTCCGACGCTTTGTTGGTGAAAGTGACTGCGAGAATGTTCCGCGGCCAGACGCCGCGCTCGGCGATCAGGTAAGCGATGCGATGAGCGATCACGCGCGTCTTACCAGAGCCGGCCCCGGCCAGAATCAAGAGTGGTCCATCGCCCGACTTGACGGCTTCGCGTTGCTCCTCATTGAGTTGGGAAAGAAAATCAGTCATTAACGTAACGGCGGATACATTTAAGCACACGATGTGCAGCGCGCAAACCTGAGTTTCTTCCGAGCAGATCCAGCAAGATATTCGCCGGCTATTTCTTCTTGAAGAATTGCACCGCGCGTTCGTGCTTCTCGGCGGCGGCGCGCGTGTCGAATGTGCCGAGATTTCTGCGCTTGCCGGTCTTCGGATCCTGCTTGCGTGAATAGAGGCGATACTTGCCCGACGTCAATTTTCCGATCATTTTCCGCTTCTCCTTCTAACCAGGATATTCAGTCAAACAGTGGGCCGGATCTTCCCGAACGCTGGTAAATGTCTTGATATCCCCTGCGTTTTGGAGCGACAATGCGCGCTCGTGCTTACTTGGCCTGCAACCCTGCGGACAATTCATCTGGCTAAGCTCGCAGTCGTTTCTTCCGGCAATAGAATCTGAATCATGATCGGACGCACCGTCTCGCATTACCGAATTTTGGAGAAGCTGGGTGAAGGCGGAATGGGCGTGGTGTATATCGCCGAAGACACTGTGCTCGGCCGCCGCGTTGCGATCAAAACTCTCACGGCCAAACGCACGCCTGATTACGATCACTTCCATTCTCGTTTTCTGCGCGAAGCCCGGGCAGTCTCGGCCCTTTCGCATCCGCACATCGCTACTATCTATGACTATGGCGAGACCGACGAGGGTCAACCCTACATCGTGATGGAGTTGGTGAAGGGCCAGACTTTGAACGAGTTAATGCTCAAGGAGAATCTGACCATTCCCCGCGCGATCGAAGTCATCAGGCAAGTTGCGGAAGCCCTGGCCGAAGCGCACCGGCAGGGGATCATTCACCGCGACATTA
Organism: Acidobacteriota bacterium; assembly: GCA_038040505.1. GTDB lineage: Bacteria > Acidobacteriota > Blastocatellia > Pyrinomonadales > Pyrinomonadaceae > UBA11740. The sequence continues at coordinate 151,725 of JBBPID010000003.1, forward strand.
AGCCTTCTAATGTAGCGATTAATGAACGTGGCAGTGTAAAAGTGCTGGATTTTGGCTTGGCCAAACAAGTTGATTTGGGTCCGCTTAGTGCTGAAGACCCTGAACGGCAGACACTGCTTCACACCAAGACGCGCGAAGGCGTGATTGTCGGAACTCCCATGTACCTTTCGCCGGAACAGGCGCTCGGAGATGACATCGACGCCCGCAGCGACTTGTTTACCCTGGGTGGTTTGCTTTACGAATGCGTTGCCGGCCATCCTCCATTTGTCGGCAAGAGCCCGGTTGAGATTTGCACAAAGATCATTCGCGATGACCCGCCGCCACCTTCGCAATTCAACCCGAACGTTTCGCGGGAACTGGATCGAATCACGCTGAAAGCCTTGGCCAAGAAGCCCGGGGCCCGTTTCCAAACTGCCGATGAAATGGCGGAAGCTCTGGCTTCTGCTCAAGCCGACGTGCTGACGCACGCGTCGGATCGCACCGTTACTCGCATCATTCCCGCGGCTCACGGGACCCATCCAACCGGAACTTTGGCCACACTCTCAAATATTTTCAAACGGCCGAGATTCTCAATCGGTTGGGTTTCGGCAGGACTGCTAATCGCGGTGGCCTTAGCATTGGGCGTCTGGTTTGTGACTCGGGGACGGCCGCATAAGCCGATGGCCGAGGCGCAGCGTCTCTACGATACCGGCGCGAATGCTTTGCGGGCCGGCTCGTTCTTCCAGGCAAGCAAGGCCCTCCAGCTCGCAGTTCAAAGCGATGACCAGTTTGCGCTGGCGCATGCGCGGCTGGCCGAAGCGTGGATGGAACTGGACTACAGCGATCGAGCCAAAGATGAATTGCTGCGAGTGGGCGAACTAACTCCTGACCGGTCGTTGTTCACGGCGGTCGACTCGCTTTATTTGGACGCCATCACCGGGATCGTGCGGCGGGATTTTCCGAAAGCAATCGCCGCTTATTCGGAAATTACGCGGCAGCAGCCGGATCAGTCCCACGTTTACGTGGATCTCGGACGGGCTTATGAGAAAAACAACCAACCCGAAAAGGCTGTCGAGAGTTATCTCGCCGCCACCAACAAGGACCAGCAAAACGCCACGCCCTTCCTCAGGCTGGGCGTGCTTTATGGCCGGCAGCGTAAGCTGGCTGAAGCCAATGCGGCTTTGGACCGGGCCGAAACAATTTATCAGGCGTTGGGGAATGTCGAAGGACGCGCCGAAGTGGTGCTTCAGCGCGGCGTGCTCTTAAACGATATTGCCGGCAAAGTTCCTGAGGCGCACGTGCAGTTAGAGCAAGCGCGCGACATCGCCAGGGTAATTAATAATCAATACCAGCAGATCAAGATATTGTTCCAGTTGAGCAGCGTATCGATCAAAGAAGGCAAGTCAGACGAGGCGCAGCAACATGCGCGCGAGGCAATTGAACTAGCGCAAGCCAATCAGATGGAGAGCCTGATTGCGCGCGGCTCGATTGAAGTTGGCAACGTTCACTTTGGAAAAGGCGACTATGGTAATGCCGAGAAGTATTTTCAGCAGGCTCTCGAAGCGGCACAAAGATACGGCGGGCGCCAGAACGAGGCGCGCGCGCGCTTGTCGCTCGCGAGTTTGTACATCCAACGCGGCGAAGCCGATCGCGGTCTGGGTTTTAACGAACAGGCATTAGCTTTCTATCAAGCCGGGGGCTACCGCACCGAGACATCTCAAGCGCTCCTTCTGCGTGGTCGAGCCTACAAGCAGAAGGGTGATTACAAAGCGGCGCTCCAGTCGTTTCAGGAACAACTGAAACTTGCCGAGGCAGCCGGGGACCAGGTGCAGATAGCATATGCGCACGGCAGTATCGGCAGTTTGCTACTTATCCAGGAACAATACGCTGAAGCACGCCAACATTTCGAAGAAAGCCGGACAAAAAACAAATCACTGGGTAACCAGTTGAATGAAGGCTATGCCCTGATGAATCTGGGCGCCGCGCTTTGGGGGCTGGGCAATTATGACGACGCTCGTAACATGCTCGCACAGGCTTCGGAAATTGCCGGAAAAAAGGCAGCATCCTTCAACGCACTCCAAGCGGGCATTGGCCTCGTGGATGCCCAGATTTCTCTGAATCAAAGAAACTTCGCAGATGCTGGAGCTAAGAGTCAGCAAGCGCTTGATCTCGCGGCGAGCCAGGATAAGACGGTGGCGGTCGAAGGAAAATATGTTCTGGGATTGTCTCAGGCTCTTTCGGGTCGTGCGTCTGCTGGTGCGGCTTTGTGCCAGGAAGCAACTGACGCGGCTGGACCGCTCGGCGACCCTCTGCTTTTGGCGAGGGCCCAACTCGCGCTCGCTGAAGCTACGCTGGCGTCCGGCGACACAAAGCGCGCGATCGAGAGCGCGCGGCAAGCGCAGACGTTTTTTGAGAAGGCGGGCCTTACAGAATCAAACTGGCGCGCACTTCTTATTGCGGGATTGGCAAGTCAACAGGCAGGCGACCAGTCTGGCGCTGGCGCTTACTTGAAGATCGCCAGAGATAGTCTCGCATCATTGGAAACAAAATGGGGCGCCGACGCATTCAAGTCATATCAATCGCGTCCTGATGTTCAGTCGTACCGCAGACGACTCGATCAGAGTTCTGCGGCTGCTCGGTAATTCTAACGATCGCAAACCCTCAGTCAAAAGGAAACTGAAAAATGGCAACCAAAAAGAAAGTCCAAGGTGCAAAGAAGAAGAGCGGCGCTTATAAGAAAAGCGCAGCCGCGAAACGGCTTGCATTAGTTATTGGAGATCCCCCCATCCTGGTTGGCGGTGGTGGTTCTTCATACCTTTGGGTGAATTTAGATCAAGACCTACGACCGGTGAACCCTCAATCAAACAACCCAAACACTGGAATCAACGGGGGCGCGCCGACGCCTGCCACCAGAGCCAACTATACCTGCTCACGAGTTGCGCGGACGCCCCCGCGGATCTTTTTTTCCGACGGCGTAAATCCTGAGGTGCAACTTGTTATTCCGCCCGCAGGTCGTACCACTTGGTATATCAGGTTTGAGTAGTTAAATCGAATTAACGTTAAGCTCTTTGTGCGGCGGCCAATCCGCCGCCGAGGCGTTGTGCTGTCTGAGGATAGGCATATAAGGACCTTCAGGCTTCCGCGGCCGCGCGCAATTCGCGAAATAGACGGACTAGGTCTGGCAGCTGATAATTCGCGTTCAGCCCGCTTGGATTCGGCAGCACCCAAACGCGCGCATCAGCAATGCGTTCTTCCTTCTCACCAATCGCTGCTTTCGTTTTCATGAACGCCTGGCGATAAGCGCCCACCCCGAGCACGGCGACGATTTGAGGACGATACCGCCGCACTTTTGCGGTCAGTCGCCGGCCGCCCTTAACAAAATCCTGGCTGGTTAGCTCGGCCGCAGTGGCCGTCGCGTGGGCTACGACGTTCGTAATTCCGATTCCCAGCTCTAACAGTTCACTCTCTTCAAATGGTGAAACCAGTCGAGTCGTGAATCCCGACTTATGCAGTGCCGGCCAGAAGCGATTGCCCGGCCGGGCGAAATGATGACCGACCGCTGCGGTGTACAATCCGGGATTAATCCCGCAAAAAAGCACCCGCAAATCCGGTCCGATTACATCCGGCAGAGTCTTTCCGGCCGCCGCCTCAAGTTGCTGTTTGGTGGGCTTGAATGGCCGGGGAGTCTCAATCTTTTGCCGCCTGCTGGTCATGGTGGCTCCAGATTAAGAGTTCAGCGTTCAAATGCGAAATTTGGTGTGTGAGATTCCGTGTGAATTCGTGGATCGTTTTGTTTGTCATCCCGCGTGAGGGATATATTACTCAGTGATGACCACCAAAAAGCAAACTGCGAAAAAGAAAAGTTCAAAGCGAAAAACGTCCGCAGCCATCTGTCAGGCCGCGCGCACCACCTCCATGCCCGAGGTCATACATCCGATGTTGGCCACGCTGGTGGACGATCCGTTTTCGGATCCTGATTGGATCTTCGAGACCAAGTGGGACGGCTTTCGCTCGATCTGTTTCGTCAGGGATGGCCGGGCACGATTCGTCTCGCGCAACCAACTCGAGATGACTGCGCAGTATCCCGAGCTAGCCAGAGTCGGAAAACAGCTCAACGCAAAACAGGCGATCCTCGACGGTGAGATCGTCGCCCTGGACCAGGACGGTATGCCGCGGTTCCAGCTCCTGCAACCTCGAGTTGGGCGCAAGAGCGGGATCGAGGCTTTGCGTGGCAAAGGAAAGATTGTCTATTTCGTTTTCGACTTACTTTATCGCGACGGCTACGATCTAACGCGTTGCTCCGTGGTTGAGCGGAAACAAGCCCTGGAACAGATTCTCAAGCCGGCGTCTTTCATCAAACTCTCGGAGTATGTCGAAGGGGAGGGCGAAGCCTTCTTCAAACAGATCGAGAAGTTTCATCTGGAAGGAATGATCGCGAAGCGCGTCACCGGTCCTTACATTCAGAAACGCAGTTCTGACTGGCTGAAGATCAAGACCATTCAGCGGTCTGAGGTTGTGGTGGGCGGCTACACACAACCGCGCGGCGCGCGTTCATATTTTGGCGCGCTGGTTGTAGGTCTCTACAAAGACCGCAAGCTTCATTACGTGGCGCATGTCGGTGGTGGCTTTAATCAACGGACGCTCGCCGGCATTTACAAAACATTGCAGCCCCTGAAGACGAAACAGAGTCCATTCGTCGACGCGCCGAAAACCAATGAGCCCGTGCAATGGCTGAAGCCGAAACTGGTGGCCGAAGTTAAGTTTTCAGAGTGGACTGCGGAGGCTCGCCTTCGGCATCCGGTTTTTGTCGGGTTGCGCGAAGACAAGAAGGCGGAGAACTGCCATTTCGAGTTTGAACGGGACGCCGACAAACTGGTTCGTAAGAAGGCGCGTTAGCCTTGAGATACTGCATGCGGATCTTTCGCGTAACCACGGGGGGCGCCCAAAGCCGTGCCGGCAGGCGGACAAAGACCAAAACATCTGAAATTATTAGGTTTTCTGAAGGATTCGCCTAGGAGCTGGGTCGCAGGAGACCGCGAAAGATGCCCTGAATCTCGACCCGCGAGCCGTGCACGCGAAGCGGTTCCAGTTGGGCGTTGGACGGACGTAATTCTACTTCTTCGCCGAAGCGAAACACGCGCTTCAACGTTGCTCGAGCCTGATCGATGAGTGCCACAACGATCTCGCCGTCGCGCGCGTCGGTGCGGTTTTCGATCAGGGCGATATCCCCGTCGCAGATGTGTTCGTCGATCATCGAATCGCCTTTGACGCGCAAGGCATAGACGCGTTCCGGGCGCACACGCCCGAGCAGAAATCGCGGCACACAGATCATTTCCATATCTTCGATTGCATCGATCGGCGCGCCGGCGGCAATGCGGCCGAGCAACGCGACTTCACAAACTGCGTCGGCGGGAGCTTCTTCAACTCTTACTGCCAAAGTGAAACGGCCGCGTTCATGTTCGCGCTTGATCAGCCCGCGCTTCTCCAGCGCCGAAATATGTTTTGCGATTGTGGCCTTGGAGCTTACGCCAAAGTGCCGCGCGATCTGTGCGTACGAAGGTTCGTGTCCGTGCTTTGCCAGAAAGCGTGTGATGTAATCGAGGACTTCTTTCTGGCGTTGTGTTCGTGGCAGCATCTGAATCCAATCTTGAGGACGACTTGAATTCTAATAGCGCAACTTGGAATCGTCAAGCATTTCGCCTCAAACCCTGTGATTAAGATTTTCGGTAATTGAGGTGGCTTCAGAAGTCGAAGCGTAAGCACGCGCAAGATTGATGATGGTCGATCACCGCGGCGTCCGCACCTGGGTGGTAGCGCGTCCTGGCCTCTCTCACCATCGAGCTTCGGACTCGGACTAAGACTCAGCCGGCTCGACGGTCGGAAATTATTTGACTAGCTGCCAGGTGATCGGATAAATGTTTTCGCCTTAACTCCGGGTTTCAAGCGTCAAGCCGTAACCGTTCCGCTGTTTCGAGCGTTTACATAGTTCTAACCGGATCTTCTTCAAAGGCCAGTTTGACTGCGCGGTTGCTTTCTTAAACACAACTCGATTGAAAGGACTTCCTGATGAAAGAAATGCGTCGTTTTCGTCGCGACCTTGGCGGTCTGCTAGCTGCGATCGGCGGGCTGGTGTTAGTAACCGTGACGTTGGGTGCGCTGGCAACGCGTGCCGAGGGTCCAGCCATCGCCACCGCGCAGAATCCATCACCCACACCAACCGCCAGACCGACCGCAACTGTGAGTCCGACGCCGACGCCGGTCAACTGGTCAACTGATCCCATGCTGAAGCGTTTTGTGTGGCGCAGCATCGGCCCCGCCAGCATGGGTGGTCGTATTGACGACATCGCCGCGGTCGAGAGCAATCCTTATATCTACTACGTAGGTTTTGCCACCGGAGGCGTCTGGAAAACGACGAATAACGGCACCACCTTCCAACCTATTTTCGACACTTATTCCACTGCTTCTATTGGAGATATCGCGATTGCTCCCTCGAACCCCGACATCGTTTGGGTGGGCACCGGCGAGCCTAACAATCGGCAAAGCTCGAGCTTTGGGGATGGTATCTACAAATCGACAGACGCGGGGAAGACTTTTACGAGAATGGGCCTGGAAAATTCCCAGACGATCAGCCGCATCGTAATTGATCCAAAAGATGCGAACACCGTCTACGTGGCCGTGCTGGGACATCTGTTTGGTCCCAACAAAGAACGCGGGGTCTACAAGACCACGGACGGAGGCAAGTCGTGGAACAACGTTAAGTTCATCGACGAAGATACGGGCTTTACCGATATCGTCATGGATCAGTCGAATAGCAAGACGCTGTACGCCGCTTCGTACCAGCGACGCCGCACTTCGTGGGGCTTCAATGGTGGCGGACCGGGATCGGGCCTTTGGAAAACGACGGATGGCGGAAAGAGCTGGTCCAGACTGCAGGGCAGCGGTTTTCCGGAAGGTATGTTGGGCCGCATTGGCATTGATGTTTCGAGATCGAATCCCAACGTGATCTATGCGCAGATCGAAGTCGGCGCCAGCACCGGTACAGGAGGAGAAGAGCAGGTTGGCCCGGGCGCCAGCCCAACGCCGGTTCCTTCTCCTTCAGCCTCTCCTTCGGCTTCACCTACACCCGATCCGAAAAAGACCGGTGTTTGGCGTTCGGATGACAAGGGGAAAACCTGGCGAGTGGTCGCGACCTGCTTCAACGCCGGAGGCTGCACAGAAAACAATCGCCCAATGTACTACAGTCAGATTCGCGTCGATCCCAGCAATTCAGAAAATGTTTATGTCGGGGGGTTGAACTTCAGCAAGTCAACCGACGGCGCCAAGAAGTTTACGTCGCTGCAACCGGGAATTGCGCACAGCGATAATCATGCGATCTGGATCGATCCGAAAAATGGAAATCACATTCTGCTCGGAAACGATGGCGGACTGAACGTTAGTTATGATCAAGGCTCGACCTGGGAATTCATCAATACAATTCCTGCGGCCCAGTTCTATGCAATTGCGGCCGACATGCGCAAGCCATATTACGTTTACGGCGGCTTGCAGGACAACGGCTCGTGGGGTGGCCCAAGCCAGACCCGGAACAACGCCGGCATCACTAACGCCGACTGGTATCGAGTGGGTGGCGGCGACGGTTTCTACGCGCAGATTGATCCAAACGATTACAACATCGTCTATTCCGAATCGCAGAACGGCGCGATGAATCGTATCGACCTGCGCACCGGACGCAGCGTAAGCATTCGCCCGCGGGCGCAGCCTCGGCGGGGAGGTGGCGGCGGCGGCGGAGGAGGCGGCGCGGGTCGCCGGCCCGCCGGTCAACCTGGGGCTTCGCCTTCGCCTTCGCCGACGCCGGAAGGCCAGGACCCGCAAGCAGCTTTGGCCGCATTAGCCGCAGCCCAGGGTTTTGGCGGTTTTGGGGCCAATTTAGCGACAAATGTGGTGCCTGCTCCTTCGCCTGGCGAACAGTTCCGCTTCTATTGGAATACTCCGATCGTGATGTCGCCGCACAATTCGCGCATCCTCTATGTCGGCGGCGATCGGTTCTTTAAATCCCTGGATCGAGGCGACACCTGGACTGCTTCTGCCGATCTGACGAAGCGAATTGATCGCAATACGCTTTCCATCATGGGCGTGCCGGGCAAGGATCCGATGGCCTCGAAGCACGACGGCTACACGGGCTTCGGATATATCGTCACCTTGGCTGAGTCGCCGTTGCTGCCCGGCGTGCTTTGGATCGGGACCGATGACGGCAATGTTCAAGTCAGCCGTGACGGCGGCGCCACTTGGACTAACGTTTCCAAGAACGTTCCCGCACTCGCCGAAAAATCGGGCGAGATGTACCACATCACTCGCGTTGAGCCTTCACGATACGACGCTGCCACTTGCTATCTCGCGGTCGACGGCCACCGGTTCGACGATCTGAAGCCTTACCTTTACGTGACGCGTGACTATGGCGCTACGTGGAGTTCAATCGTCAGCAATCTGCCGGCACTCGGCACCGTCAACGTGGTTCGTGAGGATCCCAAAAATAAGGATCTGTTGTATGCGGGTACTGAGTTTGGCCTGTACGTTTCGATCGACGCCGGGAAAGAGTGGCGTCAATTCATGTCGGGCCTGCCTACCGTGCGGATCGATGACATTCTGGTTCATCCGCGCGATAACGATCTGATCGTCGGCACTCACGGCCGCGGCATTTTTATCCTCGACGACATCACGCCTCTGCAGCAGCTGACTCGAAGCAAGGTGCTGGACACCGAAGCCTTTCTATTCGATGTCCGGCCGGGGACGCAGTGGCTTAATGATGTTCGACTGACCCGCTACGTCGGCGGCGCGAAACTGTTTCGCGGAAATAACCCGGCGCCGGGAACGGCAGTCAGTTATTACTTAAAGTCGACGCCGACAACTGACGTGAAGATTACGATCTCTGACTACGCCGGAAGGGTTGTTCGCAACATCACGGGCACGAAAGAAATTGGTATCAACCGGGTGCAGTGGAATCTGCGGGCCGATCCCCCACCGCGTCCTGCTAATTTGCCGCCAGGATTTGGTGGCGGCGGAGGCGGCGGAGGCGGAGGAGGTGGTGGCGGCTTTGGCGGAATCTTTAATGTCGGGCCACTCGTCGAGCCGGGCACTTACAACCTGAAGTTGACCGTTAACGGCAAAGACTATACGACGAAGGCCGTGGTAGAAACCGATCCCGGAGTGCAGTATTAAGCGTTCTCTGTCGGGATAGGTTAGATGAGGTGCAATAGAGCTAGAGTATTGGCTCTCGTTCTGGCTCCAAAACTTCATTCAATCACGCGCGCCAGCACGCACTTCAAATAATGCGTCTCAGGTACGCCCAACAGCACCGGATGGTCGGATGACTGGCCTCGCTTCTCAATTATCTGAACGCGGCGATGCGCATCCCGAGCAGCGCTCTCAATAATTTCTAAGAACAATTGCTCGTCGATGTGATACGAGCAGGTGCAAGTGACCAGCACGCCGCCGGGATTCAAAAGCTTCAACGCGCGCAGGTTGATCTCTTTATAGCCACGCACGGCGGACTTCACACTGGCCCGGTTCCTCGCGAAGGCCGGCGGATCAAGAACGACTGTGTCGAATTTTTCGTCACGGGCTTCCATCTCACGCAAGGCGTCGAAGACATTGGCAATTTGGAAATCAACATTGCCGGCATTGTTTAGCTCGGCATTGCGCCGAGCGGCAGCAATTGCTTCTGCGGAAATATCGATTCCAATCACGCTTTCGCAGGCCGGCGCGATGTGCAGGGCAAAGCCGCCGTTGAAGGTAAAGCAGTCCAGGGCTCGCCCCTGCGCAACCCGGCGAGCTGCCTGATAGTTTTCGCGTTGGTCGAGAAAGGCTCCGGTTTTCTGCCCGCCCAATGGGGACACGAAAAAGTGAACGCCATCCTGACTAATCTCAATTTCGGCAGGCGCCTCTCCCAGCAGAACTCCGGATCTTAACTCGAGCTGCTCCAGGCCGCGCACGCGGGCATCGTTCCGTTCAACAATCGCCCGCGGTGACAATTCTTCCCGCAGCAGATCAACCAGTTCGCTTTTGATCCGCTCACTTCCCTGCGAAAGATTCTGCATCACCAGCACATTGTCGTAATTGTCGACAATCAGGGACGACAGCAGGTCTCCTTCCGAATAAACCAGCCGATACGCATTGGTCTGCTGCGAGAGTCCGGCCCGGCGTTGAGCGCTCTGACGTAGACGTGTGCGCCACCATTCGCGATCGATGTTTTCAGAACCTGTCGTCAGGAAGCGAAGCGCGATTTCGGAAGCGTCGCTGTAAAAGGCCTGGCCGACAAAGTTATTGGTGTCGTCAACCACCCGGACAATCGCACCACCTTCCGCGTCGGTCTCGCGCATATCGCTGCGATAGACCCAGAGGTGTCCCTGGCGAATTCGCTTCGCGCCGCGGGTTGAAACCTTCGCTTGTGACATAGAGGTTTCGAAGTTACCACAGAAGCGCCGTAGCGCAATCGGCAGCCGGAGTTCTGGCCCGTGGACGCGAAACTGAAAGCCCTATTCTGCTCTTTGGCGCCTTTATGAGGCCGAAAAACTTCTCGGCAGAGGTCCGAAAAGGTGCCGTCAGCGCGGCTTGCTCACTTGCAACGTGCCACAAGACGTGCACCTTCAGTTTGTTAAGGAAATTTGTAAAAGTTGGTTGCATTCCTGCTAGCTCGGGATTATGCTACGCCGCTAGTCAGGGCCCTCCCTATCAGGTTTTTTTGGTGTTTGGGATTGGAAGACTTAGCACTCCTCAGGCTCCTGCACTGGTGTTCATTGAACGACCTTTGGCGTTGTCCAGACGCCCAGGTATTTAGCAATCTCTAATTTCTGTTTGACGCTCGTCGGGGTTAGCTGAAAACACACTTAACCTGATCTGCCGATGGATTCGCGGCAGATAAGACTTACCAGAGAGTCAGCTTTGACCGCCGGCTAACTAGAAAAGCGACACGATGCGAAGCATGAAAGATGCCGCGATTTCCGTAGCGTACGCTCCGTCACTCGGGGGCGTGGGTATTTCGCCTGGTGCAGCGGAAGGCGGCGTTAATATCTCGCCCGGATTTGGAGCTTCGACCGCCGCGCAAGGAGGTGTTTGTATTTCTCCAGGTGCACAGGGTGGTGTTTGAATTTCGCCTGCGGATACGGAAATGGCGAGGACGGATGTCAAAAGCATGGCAGTGCTGAGCGTCCTTAATGTTTTCATGGTCTCTCCTTAGTTTGGGTCTCTTTGGAACGAGTAAATTGTGCGTGTTTCGGCGGGGCAGTCGCAGACTTTTGGAAGGGTCAACAACACAGCCCCCATTCAAGCGCAAACTTTTTATCGAGTATACAGAAAGGTAGGCCTCACATGAACTTACAGTCTCAATTAGCGGAACTTAAGGACCAAAGTCGAGGTCTGGCTGCAACAGAACGGGCCAAGCTCGCCTGCGGCTTAGCGAAGCGATTCGAGAAAGCCGGTGAGTATGAAGCCGCTTGCGAGGCTTTGCAGGAGTTTTGGCCTGAGTCTACTCAACCGATGGAACTGACTGGACTCGATGAGGAGACTACCGCTCAGGTTCTACTTCGGGTTGGGAGTTTAAAGGGATTAGACGGTAGCGCTCACATGACCACTGGGAGTCAAGAGGACGCGAAGAACCTAATCACAAAAAGCATTGAAATCTTTAAAGGTCTTGATCGGACTGAAAGCGTAGCAGAAGCTCATGCGGAACTCGCACTTTGTTACTGGCGGGAAGGCTCATTTGATGAGGCGCGAATCAATCTAGCGACTGCCTTAGATCTGCTAAATGAGAATTCATCCTTGCGGGCCTCCGTTCTTATCCGTGCTGGAATGGTAGAGGTCGATGCACGGAGGCTCAGTGAGGCATTGTGTCTGTATCAGCAAGCTGCCCCTCTCTTGGACGACAAAGAAGACCACTTGCTCAAGGGCACGTTCCATAATAGTTTGGGTCTTTGCCTGAGGAGTTTGGGGACCGAAGAGCATCGGGAAGACCAGTTGGATCAAGCCCTGATTGAATACGCTGCCGCTAGCTTCCACTTTGAGCAAGCTGGCCACACCAGATATCAGGCCTCGGTCGAAAACAATCTTGGATTTCTCTATTTTACTCTAGGAAGATATTCAGACGCGCACGAACACTTGGAACACGCCAAGAGCCTTTTCTTACAGCTTGAGGATCAGGTCCATCTAGCCCAGGTGAACGATACCCGCGCCCGGACGCTACTTGCAGAAGGAAAGCTTCAAGAAGCAGAAAAGTTCGCTCAATCGGCGGTCAAAACACTGGAAAAAGGCGACGAGCAGGCGCTGCTCGCGGAAGCCCTAACGACTTATGGCACGGTGCAGGCACGTCTGGGCCATCATCCTCAGGCTCGATCGCTGCTACAACGAGCCATCAGTGTGGCCGAGACGGCTAGTGACCTGGAAGGCGCGGGCCGGGCGAAGCTGAGCATCATTGAAGAGCTTCGCGAACAAACCGCGGCCGAAGAGTTAGCCATAGTCTATCAATCGGCCGCAGATCTTCTGGAGAGATCCCAGGACCCTTCCGCCACCAAGCGCCTTATCTTATGCGCGCGCCAGGTGATTGATGCCCTCGGTGTTGCCGAAGATGAAGACCAGAAGTCGAAGGAGCAATCCTGGGAGGGCTTTTCTTTCAAGCAACAGATTCTGGATTGCGAGAAGGCGCTGATTGAAAGGGCCTTGCGTGACGCCGGTGGCTCGGTCACAAGGGCGGCGCGCCTCCTGGGCTTTCATCATCATCAGAGCCTGATCTCTTTAATAAACAGCCGGCACAAAGATCTGCTGAAGACCAGAACGGCAGTCCGGAGACGGCGGCGTCATATTTTCTCTACGCCCAGAAAAATCAGGATTAAGCCGGGACGTAATCGCCCCAATCGTTCGCCTGAAGTTTCCCTGCTGCACGTCGGGAATCCACGGCTGGCGTCGCGCCTGGTTGGTGAAATGCTCGCGCCGGAAGAATGGCGGGTCGAGGTTTGCACCGACGGCGATAGCGCGCTCCGGAAGTTAACGGGCACTGACGAATATGATCTGCTGGTGATCGACGACGAACTTTCCGGTCTGACCGCGCTGGAGTTGGTACAACGCGCGCGGAAGGTAACACACCGCCGCCGTACTCCAGTGATAATGCTCGCCGCCGGCGATTCGGAAACTCAGGCGTGGCGCGCCGGGGTTGATGCTTTCCTAAAAAAACCCGATGAGGTCGATGAGCTCCCGTCCACGGTCGCTCGTTTGCTCAAAGTAGATTTGAAAAACGAATAGCGAAAAGCGAAGCGAAAGAAAAAGGCCGCCCCTCGTCCCAGAGTGGCGGCCTTTTTGTTTGAAACTCTTACTCGCTACTGGAGTACAAACATGTCATCGCCGATCGGCTGATTGAGCTTGGCCTCTTTAACTTTGTATTCGGCGAAGAAAGCGCCTTGCGCCATCTCGAGTCGCTGCGAGAAGTTAAAAGGAACCAGCACGCCGTCAATTTCCTTAAACTTTGAATGTTCGTTGCCGAAGGTATAACCCTGGTAAGGAATCAGGTACATCATCACCCGGCCCGTAGCCGGATCAAGATAGTAGTCTGTAGTGTTACCTTCGGCGTCAACGATCCTAAAGCCGCGCAACTTCTTCTTGTCGGGCAGAGCCGACACTGTATAGCCGGGCTGGTCGAACTTCGCCAGGACCGGCAGCCCAAACTTGCTGGCGGGCGGCATTTGCACTCCGGGGATCGAGCTATAGGATTGCTGCCCGTCATAGATCTGTTTAAAGGCAAAAACCGGGCGCGCGTCGATATCGATGCGCACGCGTTCGCCCTGAGTAACCATAAAAAACTTGCCGGGAATAGATTGCGCGGAATTCGGCGGATAGAGATCGACGCTACCGATCAGCGTCATGCTTTTCATGTTTTTGAATTTGTCACCACCCTGAGCAGTCAGGGCAGCGCGGGCGAGTTCGATTGGGGTGCTGCTCGCGGTGATCGTGGGTGCGACAATCGAGCCGGCATTCCTGGTGTCAACCGCAGAGGGTTTTCCGTTAGCAGACTCCTGGGCGCTCACCGCGACGGCCAGGGATAAAAAGACTACGGGCGTCAGCAGGTGTTTCATAAGAGATTCCCCTTTAACGTAGGTCCGAGAAGGTGGTCCTTCCCGTCATACGCGCTGACGCCCCGAAAGTTCAGAAATTAAATCTGACGTTAAGGTAGACTTTTCTATTGCCCGAGCCGGTGCCGCCGCCGCCACCACCGCCAAAGCCACCGAAGCTGCCGGCGAGTCCGACCGACTGTCCGAAGTTGGTTGAAGAAAGATTGCCCACCGGTGTTCCTAAATTAGTGTGATTCAGGATGTTTTGAAAATTAACCGAGAGGGTGAGCGTGTACTTGCCGGCGCCACCGGCGCCGCCACCGGGCCCGCCCATCATCATGCCGGGACCGCCACCACCCGGACCGCGCTGGCCGCCACCGCCGCCGCCACCCGCACTAGTATTGATCGACGGGCCGCCGCGGCCGGCACTACCGCGACCGCCACTGCCACCTTTTCCGTCGTTCTTTTGACCGCCCGAAGAAGCGCTGCTTCTGGCTGCCTCGCCGCCGAAGCTGAATGTTCTGCTAATACGCATGTTGACGGACAGTGAACCGGGGCTTCGTCCAAAGTTGCGGGGAATTATTTCGGTCCCGTTATTCGAACCCAGATTGATTCCCGTGCAGCGGGCCGGAAACGTCGCGCAGTAAGAGCTCAAGGCCGCGAAAGTTGGCCGCTCGTTGTATTGCCGATCAAGGTTCGAATCAAGACCAGTTGTAATATTGAATGGTGGTCCCGAATTCGCCACCAGGAAGGGATTAAAGACCAGCTTCCACCACGGCGAGTTGATTGTGCCGAACAGCGTGAAGCGGTGCCGGATGTCGAACCCGCCACGACCATACTCGCCACTCAGGTCATAAGAATTGACCGGGAATAGTCCGCCACCCTGGCCGTCCGTGTCATTGGAGGTCTTGCTCAGAACGTAATTGCCTGAGAGTGAAAAGGCCGGATTCAGGCGGCTATTGAAGCCGATAAACATCTGACTCTGCCGGAACTTGCCGCTCGTTTCATATTGGTAGATATCGCCGAGCGAACATGGTTGCCCGGGTAAATACTGCGCACAAAGTTCCGGAGGATTTGGCCGCACGCCGTTGGATGTCCCCGGGGTAAAGATGGGCGCATTAATATCGCGCGCGCGAATAACGTGAAGAATTCGCAGGGTATACACACCGACATAGGCGGTAAAGTTCCGGGGTAACTGACGCTCAATCTGCGTCCCGAGCAGATAGACTGTGGGCGCTTGCAGATTCGGAGCTACTCGCCAGATCGTCTGCTGGCTCGCCGGCACAGTAGCGACCGAGGGGACAGTGGGAAACGAATTGAGTAGCGCATAAGTCGGATTACCGGCCTGCTCAGCCACCGTAGGCGATCTCGGCAAGACCGGCTCAGCGAGCACATATTGCAGCTCATTAGAACCATTAAAGCGATTGGTGGTCAGAGTCAGACCTTCGCCAAATCGGTTGTAGAAAATTCCCCCGCCGCCACGGATTACCATCTTGGGGGGGCGAGTAGAATTGCCGCCTCCCCCGGGCGACCAGGCGAAGCCGAGCCGGGGGGCAAAGTTCAATTTGCTGTTAGCGTTGGTCTGGTTCTCGTAACGAAGACCATAGCTAAGAGTGAAGTTCGGGCGCACGCGCCAATCGTCCTGCCAGTAAATACCAAAATCCAACTGTGAGACTTTGGCCTCAGGGTTGCCGGTGTTAATGCTGAACTGTGCAGAGCCTCCGCCTAAGCTCCGGATTTCTTCAGCAGTCCTTCCCAGACCCTGGAACAGTAAGGTGCGGCGATAACGCTCAATACTGGTTATCGGGATCGACGTACCGGCGATTGGATTGTTCGCAGCATCCAGCGCCGGGCCAAAACCTCCCGTGAAAACCCATTGGCCGCCAAAATTGTTCGGGCTAATGTCATCTATTTCAGTACCACGGACGCGGGCTCCGATCTTGAAGGTGTGCATTCCCCTCTGCATCTGGGTAAAGTTATTCAACTCCCATCGATTTGATTCGTTAATCGCGTGGCCCACCTGCGAACCGCCGCCGATGAAAGCGCCGCTAACGTTGAGCACCGGGATGGAACTGTTCCCCAGCGACTCGTTACGACCGCGCGAGTATTGAAAGCGCGTCTCGTTGATCGTGGTCGCGTTCAGCACCGCCGTCTCAGTGATCTGGATATTCTGGTTCGTCGACGTAAAGTCGTAACCGCGCGAGGGCAACGAGAAACCACCCACACCGTTGTTCTTGGTTTCGAATCGATTGTAGTTGTAGCGAACGATCAGCGTGTTCCGCGAGTTGATGGCCCAGTCGATGCGCGGGCCAAAGCTGGTGCGGCGTCGAGGCTGCAAAAAGCCCAGGCCGACCTGCACGATGTTCAGTGCCGGATCGAGAACCGTGGCCCTGACCAGCTCGTTATCGTCAGTCTCGTCGCGGTTGAAGTCCAGGAAGAACGACGATTTGTTCTTCACCAGTGGACCACTAAAGTTTCCGCCGAACTGGCGAATCTGAAAAGGCGAGCGCTTGCTTGAGCTTATCGCGAATGGATTACGGGTATTCAAGCTTTCGTCGCTGAAATTAAAGAACGTGCCACCACGGAACTTATCCGTTCCGGGCTTGGTCAGAATTTCGATACGGGCCGAAGGTTGATCGTTCTCGGCTGAAAACGGGTTTTGATTGATACGGATCTCGCGGATGGATTCCTTCGGCGGCATGTTCCCGCCTGAAAATCCGTCGATAAAGATCTGACCGCCGCTGGGACCTACCGACGGTCCAGCCAGGGCCTGCAAGGCAGCCGCCAGTTCCTCAGGATCGTCGGGCAGGGCTTCAAGGTCTTTGCCCGAAATCACTTGCTGGTTCGCGTTGTTGGCCGTGTCAGTGCTCAGTGGCGTGTTGGCTTCAACTTTTACCTCGGTCTCGATAGCTGCGATTTTTAGAGAGATGTTAAAGGGATCGCGGCGCGCCGCAGTTAGGTCAACTTCAGCATTTTCGGAGGCGGCGAAACCAGCGGCGATTGCGTGAACCGTGTATTTTCCTACCGCCAGTCCGGTAAAGGAATAGTTGCCATCAGCGTTGGTGGTGACGGTTTTCGGAGTGCCGGCGGCATCAGTCAAAGTCACCGTCGCGCCCACAATCGCGGCGCCAAATTCATCCGTCACCAGACCGCGCAACGACGCTCGGCCCTGTGCCGAAACGGCAATCGCAAAAGCTGCTACTAATACGAGCGACACACAATAGGTTAGTACTTTTCTAGTATTCATCATTCAACTCTTCTTGATCAAAAATTGTGAAAGCGACGATGCTGGTTGATCGTCACACTTGGGAGGCCTGCGGCGTTCACTAACGGCACCTTACGGGACGCCGACACCGCCGAACATGCCGCCGAAACTACTGTTGAGATCCACACCCTGAGGCCGTCCTGCCTGTCCGCCGCCTTGTTGGCGCTGGGCCATCATCGCCAGCAAGGGCTCAATGCCCGAGACGAGCGAGATTGCGGTCAGCTGGTTCGGATCAGAACCCTGCAGACTCGACATGATCACGGTGTCGCCGACCTTCAAGTCATTAATCGAAATGATTGGCAGCCGTTCAAGCAGGTCAGCCATGTTTATGCCGCCGCCGCCCGGTCGCGGGCCACCACCCTGCGGCGCACCTGCCGCGGTCTGCTGTCCACCTGCGGGCGGCTGACTTTGTGGAGGTCGACCCCCCTGGGCCTGTCCTTGCGCGCCGCCGCCGGCTGCGTTGGGTCCACCGGGGCCCATTCCTCCGAACATGCCGCCCTCTGGAAATCGCCGGATGACGGATTCAGGTCTGAGGATGATCGTCAAAGGCTTTTTCGTTTGCAGATCATTGATTTTGATTTGATTGGTCGCGGCGTCGATAGCGGTTACAGTTCCGCCCGCGATCCGAAACGATCCAAAAACGACCTCTTCAGCATCCATGTGCGTGCCATCAGCACTCTTGTTACCCAGGGCTCGCAACTGATCGCCGGTCTTGAGTTCTTCGAACTTACTTGGTCTGGCCTCGCTGTACTTGGGAATCGAATCGGGGGGATAACGACGGATCATTACCTTGTCAGTGACGGGAATAATGACCGACTGAGCAGCACCCATCAGGGTGCGGCTGGAAACGGTGATTTCTTTTGTCGCAGCGTTGAGCGCCGCCACGATACCGCTGACACCCCGCCGGCGCCATTCGGCGCGTTCTTCTTCCTGTTTCTTGGCCACGTCGGCTTTGCTCATCACCACCACCTGTGCTGACGGCATGGTGGTTTGATCCGCACTCGGTCGCCATCGCGCCCAAACGCGATCACCCGGCCCGATATCCTTCAGGGTAATGTCGGTGGCTGTGCTTAATAACGTTTGGCCAAGGGCCATGCGTTTGTACTGGGTCGAGTCGTTGAGATTGACCGTGACCAGCACGCCGCTGTCCAGCCGAACGATAATCTGCCTGGCCGCGGGGTCAATTGCCTTGACCTCGCCGATTACGCGGGTCGCGGTGGGGGCCGGGGTTGAGCCCGGAGTCTGCGCCATGACGCTGACCCCGATTACCAACCCGGCCAGTATCGTTAATGACGTTCTCAATAGATTTCGCACAAATTGTTGTCCTGTGATACGGAAAGTAAACATTATCTACGCCCTATCAAACATGTTAGTTGCAAAAAGATAACCATCCTGCCTCAAAAAAAGCTCGAACGCTGGGGGCCTGGGGAGCGAACAGCTAGCACTTAATGCTTCGCCTTCTGCTCTTCCT
Organism: Acidobacteriota bacterium; assembly: GCA_038040505.1. Taxonomy (GTDB): domain Bacteria; phylum Acidobacteriota; class Blastocatellia; order Pyrinomonadales; family Pyrinomonadaceae; genus UBA11740. The sequence goes on from JBBPID010000003.1 coordinate 170,527, forward strand.
CGTGCTGCGCGTCCTGCTGGGCAACCATCGCATCGAACTTCTGCTGTTGTTCGGGGGTGAGCAATGCGCGGATGCGGGAGCGCGCTTTCATTCGTGGCTCTTCGAAGCGGGGCCTTAACTCGGTTCGCAGAGCGCGATACTCGTTGCGCGTCTCGTCCAAAATGGTGCGCACGGCCGTTGTTTGCTGGTCAGTGAGGCTAAGCTCGGTCCGCATTTTTTCAAACCGCTCGTGCATAGCGCGCTCGCGCGATTCGCTTCCGGTGCTGGCGCGCGAGCGATACAACCCGGTAAGCGCCACGCCGGTGACACAGCCGAGTACGAACACGGCCAGAAGCACCAACCACATCTTCAACCTTGTACGTCCTGCCAAAGTCATCTATCGCTTCTCCCGCCCACCGCGTTCAACGATCAAATTGAATACCTCGTCGCGCGACAAATTGTTCCGAGTCAGTACCTGTTGTTCCACGCCGGGATCGCGCGTATCAGCCAGAGCTTCTTCGTAAATTCCATAACCCGACGGCGGAGCGCTGGGGCGCAGCGACCATGCGGTAAGGATGGCAGCCAGGATTGCAATCAAAGCCATCGCCGGCACTGCTCGACGTGCTACGAGAAGCAATGGCAGCCACCCGGCGGCATCGTCTCGCGGTTCGGCCTGGGCGATCGACGCGCGCACGCGAGTAAACAAGAACGGCGACGTGGCGGCTGCCTCCGCCGCCTCGTCGTTGTCCGAGGCGGCAAGCACGATCTTCCGACCGACGCGATCCAGTTCAGCTTTGTTATGCTTTCTATCTTTGAACATTGTCTTCCGGTCCCGCCTGACGGCGGCCCTCACGTGTTGAAAGACGGCCAGGGTCTGGCCAGGGTTACAAAAAATCCGACGATTTTAGCCGATGGTGCCCGAGAAAGGCCGTCGGCGGCTACAAAAAGCGGCGCAAAACCCGGCGTAAGTGCGCCCGCGCGCGATGGGCGCGCACCTTAACCTTTGAAATCGACCAGTTCATCATCTCAGCTATTTCAGCAACTGAAAAGCCCTCAACGTCCAGCAGCGTCAGCACCATACGGTCCTCGGGGCTGATCCGTGCCAGCAGCTTGACCGCCAGGTCGCGCGACACGAGGGCGCTTTCGACATCGCTGCCGGCGGGGCGCATCTGAGCCGCCAGTTGTTTGCCTTCGCTCTCTTCCAGTTCCCCCAAAGCATGTTCGGGACGGCGACGGACTCGCCGCAGCTGGTCATAGCACGAGTTGACTGCGATTTGGCTTAGCCAGGCCCTGAAGGAAGCCTCGTGAGTGCCGTGATAGGTGCCCAGGGCGAGATAGATTTTGGTAAAGCTATCCTGGATGATCTCTTCGATTTGTTCTCGCTGAGGGAAAAAGCGGCTGGCGATGCGCGCTACCTGACGGCGATGCCGCTCGAACAATTGTTCGAACGCTGCTTCATCTCCGGCCCCGGCCGCGGCCACCAGCGTATCGTCTGTCGGTTCTTCCCTTGGCTGCACAATTTATTTTCTGGTGTATTGGCAGAGGCCTCTGGCAGTCCGCCAATCAGAGCTGTTGCGGTGATGTCTTTTTCCAATTGATGCGATAACGCGCCGTGAGGGCGAGGCCCAGACTGAGTATGTACAAACCGCAAATGACTATGGGCCAAATATAAGGAAGCGAGCTAAGCACGACCCAAACTGTTACACCCAGCAGCAACACGAGTGAATCCGATTTTAGTCGCGGCAGAAAACGACGCTGCAACCAGCGTCCGGTGGCTATCGAGATGACTACTCTTCCAAACAAGGTCGCCAGGACAAGCAGCAGTAGCGCCAGAATCAGGATCATGACTCCAATTACCTGGGGCAAAACCAGGAGGCCGGCACCCACAACTACGCTGATCACGAAAACACTCAGGAGTCCGATCACGGCTACTCGCAAACTGGTCAATTGTAATCGCGCGACGGCGCGACTCAGCGTATTTGGCATCACCGCCGTGAGCGCCAACGAAATCACGAACCAGAACAGAATCGCCAGCAGCCGAATCCCAAAAAACGCGGCCGTGAATCTTGGCTGCAGAAGGCTGAACGGCTCGCGCATGACGTGACGCAACTCGGCCTCATAGCCCGCGTACATAATCGTGACGCTTTGCGGATCGCGACCTGGAGCGGCCTTGCCGTGATGATACAGACCGCCGACGACGATCACGTCGCCGCCGATCCGCGAACCTTCCCGTTGAACTACCGAGCCACCAATTGCGGCCACGTCTCCATCAACGGAACCTTCCACAATCACATCGCCGCCGAAGGCAATCGCACCGTCTTTCACGGTGCCGACTATCTTGATCGATTGGCCCATGCCAAAGACGGTCGTGTTACTTACGCCGTCAATCACACGGGCGTTTGGATCGTCGGGGTGGGACCCGGTCGCAGGTTGCGCCTGGATGGCAATTATCCAGAGCAATAGCGCTCCCATCAGGGGAATTGTTTTGCGAAAGAGGTGCGCCGCGCAGGCGCTGAATCGAATCTCTGGTGAGAGCAGGTACGCAATCATCTAAGAATAGTCTCTAACTCCTATTCAATGATTTGCGCGCGGTGGTATCTGGCGATCAAAAAAGTGAGCAGGGAAATGGAAAGAATGAATCCGACTAAGACGGCCGTACCGAGGCCATGCGGACCGAAGGCGACAGCCCGGCCCAGGACGCGCATGATAACTGCCAGCCCGGTGCCCGCGTCATAGACCATCTTCCAGGCGAAATCGAAAAATATTCCGGAGAGCCGCAGGAAGGATTGTGCCGGCTCAAGCACCAGGACCTTGGCGGCCGCGCCCAACAGGGCAAAGGCAACCAGCGCCAGCACGGCGCACACCTGAACGGCGCGACGGCGTTCACTCTTATGGCGCATGCCGCTCAGATCGCTTTCCGCATGCGCAGTGATCACTCGGGTGAAATCATGTGGCAGCTTGAACGAAGCTGAATCGTTGAAGGTGACGTCGAGGGTGCAAAGCAACTGTCGTTGAGTGCGAAGTTCCGTCACACAGTCCGCGCAGGTCTTCAGATGGCTCTCGAAATTCAGCAGCTCGTCGCCGTTCATCTCGCCGTCGAGATATGCGGCCACGTCTTCGAGTTCACATACATTTGTCTGGTTGGACAGATCCATGTTGGTCCAAACTTATTTCAAGCGCGAGTGATCCCGCGCTCAAGGAGATGATCGCGCATAGCTTCGCGCGCCCGAAACAGACGGTTCTTGACCGTGCCGAGCGGCAAGCCGGTAACTTCGGCAATTTCGTCGTAACTTAGATCCTGTGAATGCCTCAACAAGATTAGCTCGCGATACGCAGCCGGAAGCAACTGCACGACCGATTCGATCTCAGAACGTCTCTCGTTGCGCTCGCTTTCCTGTTCAGGGGTAAGGCGGCGGCTCTCGATCGCAACTTCGCGATGTTCGGTATCGAACCCATTTGTCAGCGCTTGCTCGCGCACCGCATGGCGGCGCAGGTGATCGATCGCGGCGTTATGCGCAATCTTGTAAATCCAGGTCGAGAACTTAAACTCGGAACGATAGCGGGCGAGCGAGTTGTAGACTTTGATGAAGACTTCCTGTGTCAGGTCAAGCGCCGCATCATAGTTGCCAACCATGCGATACACATACGCCGCGATTGGCCTCTGATAGCGCCGCACCAACTCTTCAAAGCAGGGCTCGCGGCCGGCGATGGCGCTTTGCACCAATTCACCGTCAGCCAGCCTGCCCGGGAATGTCGTTGCTGCTAAAGAAGTTGCGGTATTCATGTCCGATTTGCCCCGGTTTTACGCTCCCGGAGTGAGGAAAGTTTCACAGATCCGGCTACCAGGCTAGCCGCGCCAGGCCGGCTGGCGCGGCGATAGCGTCAAACGCGAGATCCCCGGCGGGAATGAGCAGTCCAACGTCCTGCGCCTCGAGCGGACGTAAGCGCACCCCGAGAGCGTCTTGCGCTATTTCCGCGACCCGCTGCTTGTTGAGACTATCGCCTACTACCAACAATCGATCAACCGCGGTCCCGTCATTGGATCCGCCTGGTCCCGTCCGCTCCCGATAAAAAAGAAGGATCCGATGAATTTCGTCGTCGCACTCTTCTGTCTCGCAAAAAACTGAACGCAGAGTGAGCAAGCGCTGGCCCCGCATTAACACTGCCGTGAATCCTTCGTCATGCGCCGTCAATAAAAGTCCGTCGCCCTGGCTGCCGCTGCGCAGCCACTGTTCTTCGCCAGCGTGACGCGGCATGACCAGACCCGCCTGCCAACCTAACGCCGAAAACACCGCCTCGTATTCCGCCAGGATCCCGAGGCGTATAGCGGTGACCAGATACCGCGATTGTTTTTGCGCATCAGGAGCTAACTGCTCGCGGGCAACGCGTAACTCCGAGTACGGCGCCCCAAAGCTGCGCTCGATCTTCCATTCCAGGACTTCTTCAAGTTCGCGGCGCGAGCCCGGCGTTCCTTCGATCGTCAGGATAGCGGCACGCGCGGTAGATTCCGGGAGGGCGACCGACCATTTGCGTTGGCGCAGCAGGCCGGCGCCGGTACTCAAATCTGAAAGCGCGCTGGCCAGTTCCGATGGATCGCTCACGTTGCTTTCGTCGAAGCTGGCGCGAACCAGACCCGCGGGCAAATTAACTGAAGCTGCGCGCTTGACGACGAAGCCACCTCGCCCGCGATCGAGCTGCACGGCGGCAGCCATTTCGCTCTCAATGCCGACGGCGCAGGAAGGGAAGCGAGGTTGAATGAGTTTACTTAGCATAGATCCAGAACTTCATTTTCCATGTCAAATGACAAATGGAAAATGATCAGTTTCTACCATTCACTATAAGGCGTGCCTTCGGTTGAGATGTCACTCGAAGCACTATGCACGTTGGTGACGCCGCTCCCGCCCTCGGTCGAGTAGGGATCCTCTCCTGTGTCGACCGTCCAATCTTTCTGATTGGTGATTGGATCAGTTGGTACCTCGCGCACGTAACCGGACGTAACCAGATCATCGAGCGACTGCGGCAACTTTCCTTTGTCCGCGGAGTATTGATCGATCAGCGAGCGCATGCTGAACAGATCGTTTCGCAGCACTGACTCGCGCGCGTGCATGATTGTTTTTTGATATTGCGGTAGGGCTACAGCCGCCAGGATGATGATGATCGAAATCACAATCATCAGCTCGAGGAGGGTAAACCCGGAAGCCAGGAGGCGGGACGCAGTAGGCGCGAAAGCTTTTCCTGGTTCCTGCCTCCTGCTTACTGCCTGCTGCCTCCTGGTTTTACCAGTCACTGTACTTCTCACCATTGAGGGCCTTACCGTCAGATTTTGAGTGCACGTCAAAGACGTTCTCGCCGCCCCACGAGGTTGAATCGGCAGGGTCATAGCAGGATCGAAAATCCCATTCGGCTTTTCCGGTCATCGGATCGACGGGTATTTGCCGCAAATAAACTTTGATCTTGGGAATGGGCGCCGAATTCACGTCGGTAATTCCTTTGTCACCCTGAAGACCCACCCCGCCTTGTTGCGCTTGCGGCAGGGACAAAGGCAAAACGTTGACGCCTTTCACCAGCGTTTCCAGATCGGGCGGATAGCGATCAGGATTGTCAGCCGAAAAGAGCGTCTGGTCGGTAATCATCACGCGGACGCGCGGATCGGCAAAAATACTCTGTTGCTGCTGTTGCGGATTTTGTGGGTTTTGTGGATTTTGGGGCTGCTGCGGTTGTTGCCCCTGCTGCTGGTTCGCCTGCGCCTGCGCCCCGGCCAGCGCTTCACGATGAAACTGATCGATCGCCTCGCGCATCTGCCGCAGCGTGTCCCGCAGTTGTAGTTCCTTTTGCCGCTTGACCGAAATCTGCATCAGCGGCACTACTCCGAGAGTGAGGATGGCGAGCACCGTAACCGTGATCACCAGCTCGATGAGAGAGAAGCCGCGCTGAGATGGGCAGACGCGGAGACGCGGAGACGCGGAGAATAAACCGTCTCCGAGTCCCCGTGTCACCGCATCCCCGTGTCTCATTCTGCTCACTACTTAACCGTCAGTTTGATCGGCTCAATTTGAAGGAGCGTATTGCTTCCGTTGGTGGCCATCATATGCACATTATTCAGATCGAAGGTCAGCGCGCTGTCACCGGCGCCGATCGCTTCGATGTCGAGGTTTAGCAAAGCACCCTCGCCGGAGAACGATGAGCCGGCCGCCGGTGTGATCGACACCAGCAACACACCGTGTTCGTCGATCGATTGAGTAATGGTTGGCGCGGCCTTCGCGTTTGCAAAAAGGCTGCCCGCCGAAATCGAGTTGATCTTTACTACTTTCGGATCAAACCGAAGAGTCATGACTGCCATCCCCAGCGGCGCGTCGGTCTTGACCTCTATGGCGAGCCGGCGCTTCTCACCTACGCGCAGCTCGTTCGTCGCCGGCGTTAAACCGAGCTCGATTATGGTAACCGGCGCATCGGCTTTGATGCCGGCGTCGGTCTTCTCGCTTTTGGGAGCGAGTTGCTCGACCGTTGGCGTCACCGTCGAATCCTGTTTACTGCTGGCCGCGGTTGTCGAAACGTTGGTAGTTGGCTCAACTACGCTCTTGATGGCACTGGCTACGTCCATCTTGGGCGGCGCAGAAGTCTCTGTGCCGTTGCCGGACGCGGCGGTCTTTGGCTGCGGCATAGCGCTCTCAGTTGAGTTACTCGCGACCTCACGATTCGGTTCGGGGTTCTGTTTTGCCGGAGCAGTTTGTACGGCGGCTCCAGTCTGTGCGGTCGCGGTGTCTTTAGTCTGCGCCACGTTAGTGACTTGGGGCGCGGCGTCAGTTTTGTTGGCCGCCGTGGTTTGATTCGCGGTCGCGGTGGTTGCCGCCGGCGCGTAAGTCACCGGCGCGTCCGGCAGTTGGATGTTGACCTCTTTCGGGATCCTGCGCGCGGCCGCAATTTGCTCGTCGCGTTGGGTGTCAATCAACATCGCTTCGAGCGACCCGGAAGTGGGCGATTGCAGGGTGCCGCTGGGCCGCATCTCCTCATCACGAGGTGTCACATCGGGGGCGCGGAGCACGCGCGGGGTAACCGAGATTACGATGTCGACCTGGCGATTCTCCTTCGTCGGCGCCGTGAAAAAGCGGCCGAGAATCGGAAGCCCACCGAGTATTGGCAATCCCTGCCGTCCATTCGACTCCACTCCCGTCGAAACACTTGCCAGCATAATCGTGCGATTGTTCTGCACGCGCGCGGTGCCGGTGATGGTGCGTTCGGTGAAGGTCGGCGTCAAAGTGCTGGCGCCGCTCACGTCCTTCGACTCGATCTTCATCTTGACCTGCACGTCCAGATTGGGAAACACCTGCGGCGTAAAGTTCAAGGTCAGACCCGTCGGTTCGTAGTTGATGACCGGAAAACCGCCGGACGGAAATCCCGTCTGCGGACTGGTCGTGGTTCCGGTCTGAACGCCGAACGGATAGGCCTGGGCTGTTTGTACCGGCACGCGTTGGCCAATGCGGGCGGTCGACTCTTCACCGTTGAAAGCGTGAATCTGTGTGGCGGCGAGCAGCCGGGCGTTGTTCTTGCTCTGGAAAGCACTAAAGACCATTGGTGGAATAACCAGTGCCGCTGCCAGGGCGGTAGGGCTCAGGCCGACGATGCTGCTCAGATCTACGCCTGTTTGCCTTGAGTTCGTAACTCCGGTTGAACTAAGCACCGAAAGTCCCGGTGATCCGCCAACATTGAAGTTCCCGGTTCCAATTTGATTTCCGAACGTCAGCAAGTCACTGCGGTTCACTTCGTAAAAAATTCCCGCCTCCAAGCCGAAGCGCAGATACTCGTCCAAGCGCACGCGCAAATTAGTCTCACGCTGGGGCTGAAATAGATTGTGGAACGCGCCCATCTCCGCTTCATCGTCGGCGCCGGAGCGAATCCCGCCCGAGACCACGAGCTGGACCTTGCGGTGG
>JBBPID010000040.1:0-31118 GCA_038040505.1 Acidobacteriota bacterium
CAGGCCACCACCTTAGCCTCACTTACCAAAACTGAACTACCTTGCGTTCGAATAAATCTTACTCCGTCCGATCGTAGGTCATCATCCCTTTGAACTAAATCCTGATGTGGAATCAAAACTACTCTATCACCTACCGTGTGCCGTCCTTTTTGCTTGGTGCCCTGGTCAACTATAGTCGCGTCAGCCAGGGCTTTTCTAAAACTCTGTAAACCTGTCCTGGCATTTTCAACCGACGAAAAGTTTAAGGCGATAATGAAAGTCTGAGCCTCCCGAGGCATGGCTTGCGCTTCGACCGATTGGACGAGGTCAGGGAATAAGTTAGTCGCGTTGGTCTGTTGTTGGTAGGACGCGAACCAACTATCTGTGGCCATTAGTTGATTCTTAATGTTGAACTCTTGCCTCGAGTCGTTCAGTTGATAACTTCCCATCGATTTAGGGAAAAGCTCCTTCAAAGATCCTTTGTAGGCCCCCAACGATGGAGACGGCCAGACAAAATAGAGACCGACGACGATGACTATGATGACAAAGACAGCAGAGACGATCCCGACCAACAGGAGTTTGTTGCCGCGACGTTCCGGTGACGTGTCGGCTTGTCTTTGTGCCAGCAGCTCGGGCCGGGGCTGAGATGTGATCGTTGGCTGTAGGGACGGTGTTAGAACCTGTGTAGGCTCCCCGCTACTTCCTGGAGCTGACGCGGCTTGACCACGTAGGCCCGGGTCGTATGGAGCCGAAAGGACCGAGCCGTCTACCAGACAGAAAGCCAAAGTATCATCCGGATAGGTGCGGTTGCAGGTCGGACAGCTTTTCATCGTCTGGGTTCCCAGATTGTTTCCACGTTGCCGGCTCTGAGAACTACCAGGCCACCGCATATCTGCCTCGCCGCGGATCGGCGCCGCCGGAGATCACTCCTGATTTTGTGTCGTAGAGAATTACTGTGGGCGAAGAACCGGTGCCCCAGGGAGATTGTATTTTCATTTTGTGGCCGCGCGCATTAAGTTGACTGACAACATCCGCGGGTATCCGCGATTCGACGTTCAGCACGCCGGCCAGGAATTCATGATTGTCGAACGAGCTGACGTAGTGCTGAGTATCAAAGCGGGGAGCTTCGACGGCTTCCTGCGGGTTCATGCCGAACTCTATGACGTTCAAGAGCACCTGGAGCAAGGCCTGATCCTGATTGTCGCCGCCGGGCGTGCTGAGAATCATGTAAGGTTCGCCGTTGCGCAGGACCAGGGTAGGTGTGAGCGTGATTCGCGGCCGCTTGCCGGGTGCAACCACATTTGGACTCGCCGGATCGGTAAGCGCGGATTGCAAACGCTGTCCCATCAGCACTCCGGTCTCACCGGCAACCACTGCCGGCAACCAGGCGCCGCTGGGCGTGGCGCTGAACATATTGCCGTCCTTATCAATCACGTTGACGCAGGTCGTGTCGTTTGCTCTTTCAATCTCAGGCACCGGCGCGCTGTTGTAAGAGATCGTCGTCGACGCCAGCAATGGCTTCATGTTGAGCGGATCACCGGGGCGCTGGGCCAGCGATGCCTGCTGTTCAATCAACGAGCGCCGCATCGCCGCATAGTTCTTCGATAGCAATTCCTGCGAAGGAATCTTCACAAAATCCGGATCACCATAGAAACGATCACGATCGGCAAAGCCCAGCTTCAAAGCCTCGGTCACCGTATGAATGTAATCAGGCGAGTTCTGCCCCATCTTCTTCAAGTCATAGGCCTCCAGCAGGTTCAGCACTTCAATTAACATCGGCCCCTGTGCCCAAAACCCGGTCTTATAGATTTGAAAGCCGCGATATTCACCAGTGGCGGGTTTGCCGAGGCGGGCGCGCCATCCGGCCAGATCCGAAGCTGCGAGCAGACCGCCGTGCGCCTGCATGTAATCGCCTATGCTCTTTCCAATCGGACCGCGGTAGAAATAGTCGCGCGCGGCTACTAGCCCCGCGTGGCGCCCGCGCCTGGCATTGTGCTTTTCGGCGGCCGCGATCGCGCGCAGGGTCCGAGCCAGATCCGCCTGCACAAAAATATCGCCGACTTTGGGTATTTCCCCGTTGGGCAGGAAGACGCGTTTTGCGTCCGGCCACTGTGAGAAAACCGGCGAACGCGTTTTGATGTATTGCACGCGCAACTCGTCGATGGGAAAGCCGTCGGCAAGCTCGATGGCCGGTTGCATAACTTCGCTGAGAGATTTAGTCCCGAATTGATCCAGCGCGGTCACGCAGGCGTCCAGCACCGCCGGCACAGTGGCCGACAACGGCCCGGTCGAAGGAATGATCCCCGACCTGGCGCCGGACATCGTGGGCATCTCGGCACTTCCCGCCTGTTTTGCGCGATTGGCAAAGAATTCGCGCGTGGCTTTGGCTGGAGCAGTGCCCATTCCTTCAACCACGCTCACCTCCCGACCTTTCAACTTGATCAGGATCGGGACTTCGCCACCAAACGAGAAGTGTGAAAACTCAATCACCGAAGCAGCCAGGATGGTGGCCACTCCGGCATCGACCGCGTTGCCGCCGCGTTGCAGCATGCGCATGCCGGCCTCGACCGAAAGCGGATGACCGCCGGCGACCACTCCACGCCGTCCTCGAACGACGGGACGAAAAGTGTCAGCGGTGGAAATCTGCAAAGTCGCGCTCAGGATGGCAAACGCAATTGCGGTTGCGAGACCGGTCACGAACCAGCGATGAATCTTCATGAAAATTGGGCCTCCGACTGGATTTGAGCGACGAATGCCAACAGATTCTTATGCTTCTTTGGTCTGGAGTCAACGCAAACCTCCACTCATAATCCAGTTCTCGGTGTGGACCGGGTACCGAAAAAAGGCCGCTCGGAAGAAAGAGCTTCACAAGTTCTTCGCAATGTTTCTGCAACCCTCGGTTTCAAAGAGGAGTTTAGTATGCGTTCATTCATTGATTCTCCTTGTGAGAACTGAGACTGAAGGGTAGGGCGTCGACTTTGGGGGAGGTCGGCGCTTTGCTTTTTGGTCAGACCCACCTCCTGCGATGGCGGGTGTTTCATCTTAAGATTCAGAGTCCTAAAGTAATCAGGATTCAACCGCCGGCTACCGCGGGAGGTTCTGACTTTCCTGCCTTGCACTTTGCCGAGTTCTGACGATAATCGCGGTTCCGGCTTTCCTATCAAATCTTGAAAGATCGCACATGACTGAAGTGAAGACTGCTCCCTTTGGCTCCTGGAAATCACCTATCACCTCCGACCTGATCGTCAGGGAATCGATTGGCCTGAATCAGGTCAAAATGGATCGCGACGATATCTATTGGGTCGAGATGCGCCCATCCGAGGGCGGTCGCCAGGTAATCGTGCGCCACCCGAAAGGCGGCGCCAACACTGACGTGATTCCTCAGGGATTCAACGCGCGCACGCGCGTGCACGAGTACGGCGGCGGAGACTATGTCGTACATCAAGGCGTCGTTTACTTTTCTAATTTCGCTGATCAGCAGCTCTATCGCCAGACACCTGGCTCAACGCCACAACTGCTTACACCCACTGAGAGTGGAGTGGAGCCCACCGATCTCCGTTATGCCGATGCGGCCTTTGATTTCCGGCATAATCGCCTCATCTGTGTGCGCGAAGATCACCGGCAGAAAGATCGCGAAGCGATCAACGAGCTAGTTGCCGTCTCAGCCGACAATGGCGCAGCAAAGGTCCTCGTGTCGGGCAACGATTTTTATTCTTCGCCGCGCCTCAGTCCGGATGGCGCGCACCTGGCGTGGTTAACCTGGAGCCATCCCAACATGCCGTGGGACCGCTGCGAACTTTGGGTCGGAGACTTAACCACCGATGGCGAGCTGGCCAATCGCAAACGCATTGCCGGCGGGGTGGATGAATCGATCTTCCAACCCGAATGGTCGCCCGATGGAACTCTGTTTTTTGTTTCTGACCGCTCCGGCTGGTGGAACCTCTATCGCGCCGGCAGTCCGGATCAAACCGAGTGCGTCTATGAAATGGAAGCGGAGTTTGGCGCGGCGCAATGGATATTTGGCTTGTCGACTTATGCGTTCGAATCGGCGGATAGAATTGTGTGCGCCTTCACCGAACGCGGACTCTGGCGCCTGGCAACCATCGATCTAAGAACGGCCAGCCTCGAGAGGATCGACGCGCCCTACACCGAGATTTCCTTTGTCTGCGCCACGCCGGGGCGCGCAGTTTTTCGCGCCGGCTCGCCGACGAGTCCGTTTTCGATCATAGATTTTGATCTGTCTGCCCGCACCGCGCAGGTCCTGCAGCGCCAGAGCAGGATTGAGATCGATCCAAGTTACTACTCTCGAGCGCAACCAATTGAGTTTCCGACCGAAGAAGGATTGACCGCACACGGCTTTTTTTATCCGCCCCAGAACCCCGATTATCGCGCGCCGGAAAATGAACGGCCGCCGCTGTTGGTGAAAAGTCACGGCGGACCGACTTCAGCCACAGTGGCCGTGCTGAACATGATAAATAGTCAGTACTGGACCAGCCGTGGCATAGCGGTGCTGGATGTGAATTATGGCGGCAGTACGGGTTACGGGCGCGCCTATCGCCTAAGATTGAATGGCAAGTGGGGTGTCGTCGATGTAGACGATTGTGTGAACGGAGCAAAGTTTTTGGCGGCCACCGGAAGAGTCGATGGCAATCGCGCGATGATTGACGGCGGCAGCGCCGGGGGCTACACCACCCTGTGCGCGCTGACGTTTCGTGATTACTTCAAAGCCGGTGCGAGTCACTATGGCGTGAGCGATCTCGAGGCTCTTGACGAAGACACGCACAAGTTCGAATCGCGCTACTCGAACAGTCTCATCGGTCCTTACCCCGAGCGTAAAGATCTCTACTTCGACCGCTCACCTGTTCATTTCGCAGAACAACTTTCCGTCCCGGTGATTTTCTTCCAGGGCCTTGAAGACAAAGTAGTCCCACCTAATCAGGCCGAGATGATGGTTGAAGCTTTGCGCGAGAAGGGTATTCCGGTCGCGTACGTGGCTTTCGAAGGTGAGCAGCACGGCTTTCGCCGCGCGGAAAACATCAAACGCTCTCTGGATGGCGAGCTTTACTTCTACTCTCGCGTTTTTGATTTTCAACTATCAGATGCCGTAGAAGGCGTCGAAATCTCTAATCTAAAGTAAGCGCGACCTTTGTAAGTCTTAGCAGCAAACCTAGCGAAATTTCCACGCGAAATACCTCAAGAAAAAGTCTTGTTTATTGCAAGGCCTCCTGCGTATATTGTTGCGCCGTACTCCACCTCGGTGCACTAAAGATCTACTCAAATGTCCCAGGCAGATCGGATACGAGAGCTCGCTTAGAATGAGCCCACACGATACACGACTAACTCGAATCGCACAGCTGACGGACGATTGGGAATTGGACGCAGAATCTTCTCGCTCCCAAAAGGGTAATCCTTCCGAGCCGGAAAAAGACTTTAGCGGTTACCTCGCCGTAATACTTAAGCGCAAATGGCTGATCCTGTCGCTAGCGCTAATCGCCACCACCGCGGCGACGTTATATGTTTTGAGTTTGCCTCCAAAATATGAGGCCTTAACTACGTTGCGGGTGCAGCAGAGGGCGTTCACCTTTATGGAGGGTGGCCGCGGAGTTGTGCTTGAATCGACGGACAACTATGACTACGTAAATACTCAGATAACGCTGCTGTCGAATCCCCAATTGATTCGTCAGGTTGTTGCGCGACTCGATCTCCGGAACAATCCGCAATTCCTGTCAGAACAGAGCCAGAACGGTTTCAGTTCGACGGTCAGACGGCTTTTTTCGCGAACCAAGCCGGCGCCGACGACGAGTCCCAGCGCGTCGCCGTGGAAATCCGCGGACGAGTCTGCCACGAACGAAACATTCACCATCGAGCAAACGCGCCAGATGGAGCCTTACGTACGTACGATCCTTGCCAGTTACAAAGTAGAGAAGGAAGAATACACTAATCTAATCCACGTCCGCTTCACCCATACGGATCCTGAATTGGCCATGAAGGTGGTGTCGACGGTTGCTGACCTGTTTGTGGCGCAAGACAGCAGGTACGAGAATGCAGGCACCCGGAAAGCAATCGAAACGGTGGCCCAGCAAGTCGCGTCACTGGAAACGGAAATAAACATAACGGAAGCAAAGCGGCTGGCATACATGAAGACTCACAATCTGCCACTTTCCGATGCCAAAGGGCGAAACCTGACCAGCGAGCGGGTCGGAACCTTGAGCGAGCAGCTGCTCGCCGCTGAGAACGATCGAAAAAACCTCGAGGCGGCTTATCAAACCGCAATGCAGGCGAAAGACATCTTTTCTATTGCGCAGGTTCGCGATAGCAAAGACGTCCAGGAAACTCAAAAAGCTATTCGCGATCTCGAACAAAGACGCGCCTCGCTGGCTGAAACCTACACCCCGGAATGGCCCGAGGTGAAAAAGATTGAGTCCGAATTGCGCAAGGTGCGAAGTCACCTCGACGATGAGGCGCGTCAAGCCCTGCAGTCCTTGAAGACCAGTCTTATGGGGGCCGTGGCACGCGAAGCCAAGTTGCGCGCTGCCTACAATCAAGAACAGGGTGTGGCGAACACACAAAGCCAGGACGAGATTGAATTGACGAACCTGAATCAGCGGCTGGAAACCAGCAAGCAAATGCACACGATGTTGCTTCAGCGCCAAAAAGAGATAGAGATCAACGCCCTCAATAAATCGGATATGGTAACGATAGTTACCAGTGCTTCGGTGCCAACTGTGCCCGTGGGCTCGGCTGGTTGGAGGACCGTGGTTTTCGCTTTTGTTTTGTCGGTAATCGCCGGGATCGCTCTCGCTTTCTTGCTTGATTTTCTGGATACCAAACTCCACTCGGTTGAAGACATTGCCCGTCACGCCCAACTCGTGAGTTTGGCAATCATTCCCTCGCTGCCGAGCGGTCAGCGTTCGTCACTCTGGAGGCGCTTGCTAAAAGGAAAAACAGAGCACGCTCCGTTAGCATTGACAGAGGATTTGCGCTCACCCACGGCCGAGGCGTACCGCCAATTGCGCACGTCTTTGCTGTTTAGTCCTTATGGGGCCGCGCCCAAGAGCTTGCTGGTAACTTCGAGTCGTCCGCTTGAAGGAAAAACCACAACGGCGATTGGACTCGCAATCACGCTCGCGCAATCAGGCTCTGACGTGTTGCTTATCGACTGTGACCTGCGCCGGCCAAAATTGCATTCGCATTTCAACCTGTCGAATACGAGCGGGCTCACAACGTTTCTGTCGGGCGAAGCTGATATCGAATCGTTGGTTCAATCTTGTGCGGCGCAACCGAAACTGAAGGTGCTGACTTCGGGTCCTTTACCGCGCAATCCCGCGGACTTGCTGGGATCGACTGAAATGCGGGACCTACTAAACACGAGTCGTGATTTCGGCTACGTAATCCTCGACTCTCCACCGGCAACGGGTTTCGCTGATTCGGGCATCCTTTCGACGCTGGTTGACGGTGTTGTCATTGTGGTCCACAGCGAACACATTTCAAGGGCGGCTTTGCAAAGGGTAAAACAGAGGCTTCAGGAACTTGGCGCCCGAGTTTACGGCGTGGTGTTGAATCACGCTGACGCGGCGTATTTCGAAGGCTATTACGGCGACTACTATGGATATGATCAACACGATCAAGAGAAGCCTGCGTCAAATTCAAATCAAGCGGTAGTCGGTTAACTAAACGGCCTAATAACGAATAACGTAGATCTTAGTCATCTTTCCCGCTTTTCTATTTCAGCTCGCAAATTATTCCAGACGAGTTGCCCAGCAAGTGGTCATTCCCGCTCGTCTCGACGGCGCCGGCGCTCACAGGCGCCTTGACCAACGACCGCTCTCTGGCATCAGGGGTAAAGAAACAGGATAAGGTCAGGAAAGATAGCGCGGCGATTTTGAATTGGAGTATCGAAGCCTTACAATGCGTCACTTTTGAAATCAAGGCGAGCTGGCAAAAAGTCAAAAATGATTCCGCGATATCGGATACCTTCTTCTTGAATGGCGAAAATCGACCGTCTAGGCTGGACGGATGGAATGTCGTTCACTTCTTATGGCGTGCGCGTGGGCGTGCGGGTTAATGATCCGTCTATTCTCAAGGATGTAATTGCCCGGCTGCCTCCGGGTTCCAAACCGGCGTCATTTAAAGTCGTCGATCATCTCTATTCGGTGGTTGGCGGCGGCGCGAGCGAGAACACAAAAGTGCGACGCTTTAATCTGGTCTACTGGAACCTGCTGAGAGTCGCGCGTTCTCGAAGTTTTGAAGAAGCCATGGACGCGTTGGAATCTCACGTGCAACTGACCGTCGCCGAGCACTCGCCCCGGCGCATCTTTGTTCACGCCGGCGTGGTCGGCTGGAAGAACCGGGCGATATTAATTCCGGGCATAAGCCACAGTGGCAAGACCACCCTGGTTGATAGGCTGATCCGCGCCGGAGCAACTTACTATTCGGACGAGTACGCGGTGCTCGATGAGAGCGGACGAGTTCATCCTTATCCGCGAGCGTTGGGAATGCGTTCTCCAAACTCGTTCCAGTCCAGGAAGGTTCGCGCCGAAGAAATCGGCGCTGAAATCGGTAGCAGGCCTCTGCGGGTCAGCCTGGTAATCTCGACCAAATTCAAGGACGGCGCGCGCTGGCGGCCCCGCCCGGTGTCGCGGGGCAAGGGCGTGCTGGAATTGATGGCCAACACGGTTTCGGCCCGCTCGCAACCGGAAATGGCTCTGACGGTTTTGCCGAAGGCTTTAAGAGAAGCGCAGATCCTGAAGGGTGTGCGTGGCGAGGCGACCGAGATAGTGGAGTCGATTCTGGAGCGCGCGGCGTGAGCTGTCCGCAGATTACACAGAGAGAAGAATAGGCAGTCAAGAGCAAGTCAAATTTCGACGGATCATCACTTCTAATATGTAATCTGCGTAATCTGTGGATCACCTACTGAATCGGCTTATCGGCAATCGTCGCTGCGCCGCCGCCGTGATCGTCGCCCCGAACTACGCCGCTTTTATCCACAAAGAATGAACGCTTACCGGTCTTGCCGTACTCACGCGGCGTCGCGACCGCTTCGAATTGATCACTCGTAACCGTAATCTCATAGTTGTAACCGTACTTCTCAATCAACTCGACGGGAAAGAGCTTTGCTTCAATAAGCTTTTCCATCGTAGCGTAGCTGCCCTTGCCGACACCTTCTTTGTAGCTTTGTTCGGCATTCGCGATCATCTGAAGCGCGCTGAGTGCAACCATTTCGTTCGCTTCCGGAGGCGGGTTCTTGGTGGCCGCCGAAATCCCGGCCACCATGGTGATGATTAGGTTTTTCGGCAGGTGAACCTCGTGCTGGTTTCCCAGCCCTTCGTTCGACATCGCATAAGTGATCGCCGAAGAAGTCGGATCAAGTCCCAGGAGTAAATCACGGATGCCCGGCTCCATGGTGGCGGACTGTTGGCGAACTGCGTCGTGGTAACCTTCCATCAACGCCGGTGAAAAGTAGATCTCGCCCAGGTTCTGTCTTGGCTCCCAACGCCGCGAATTGCGAAATACATTATTAGAAGCCAGGGTTTGGTGGTTTAGATAAGCATCCACCGCCCGGCGCACTGCAGGCGTCTGGGAAATGATTAGAAAATTGCCGACGAAGGCATACGCAAAGAAGCCGGCGTAATTGACCAGTTCAACATCCTCACGCTTTTCCGTTTGGGCGAGCAGATTTGCTTCGCCCATCCCTAATCCATCCAACACGCGAGGCATCAATCGGCGCGCTGCTTCCCGATCCTTGACGGCAATCAGCAGCAGGGGAAACACTTCACTCTCCTCTTTCTTCTCACCGTCAGCCCCGGACTCGGGCGAAGGCTTGGCAGAAGGCCGGGATGGAACATTGAAAGGCCCTGCTCCCTGCAGCAGCTTCAGCGAACCAGCGACCGCCACTTCGTTTCCCAGGGCCGGCAGCAAATCTTCCTTAATCTTGAATCCCGCCTTCTTTTCAAATTGCGTGAATGCGTCAAGCGGCGGTTCTCGTGGACGGATCTGTTCAGAGACAATCACTCCGTTCTCATAAACCGTCGACCGCGACACGGTATCCGCTTTCGCTCTGATTTCAGCCTGCTTCCGCATACCTTCATACGTCTGCATCAGATCGAACGAAGCGCTGACGAAAATCTCTGTGTTCTCGGGCAATACCGAAGGGGCCTCGGAAGCGCCGGCGGGTCCGGAGATCAGTTGCGGCACGAACGGAAGCGGCAGCTTCTTCGCCTCGGGCGGTTCGACCAGAATTGCGCGAACCACATAGTCGTTGTTTTCCAGCGCCAAAGCGAGGCCTACTGCTTCGGGCCATTGCGGCTCTCCATAACCAAGCGCGTCGAGCATGTTTCCAATCTGTGATGTCGCCACCATCCGACTTTCTTCTTCTTTGGTTGGCGTCGGCGTTGGAGACGGGGCCTGCAGCACGGCGACTCTGCCCAATACTGCTGGCTGAGACTCCGGCTTTTCGCCGGCACGGTTTCGCTCAACCTCAGCCTCGTTTCTTGCATCTTCCGCTGCCTTAATTCGAGCTTCGTGCTCCCGTTGTTTCTGTTCTCTTTCTGCCTCGCTAATCATCGGTGGGGCCGGAGTCTTAGGTTTGGTCCGGTCTTCAAGTTGCACATTGAAGTAAAGAAAGACTGATTCATTCGAGAAGCGATCATGCGCAACGCGAAAGTTCTGATCGTCTGAGAGCGATTTACTTTCGGCGGGCCGAAGCTTCGCAAGCTTGAAGGTCTTGTCGCTGATAAATACCAGTCTGCCGGTACGTGAGAGCAAAAACTGCGGACGTTGTTCCCGTGGTTGGGGCGAAGCCCCCGGAACAACTTCGGGCGCTGCCTTCTGCTCTTGAGAGCCGTTTGATTTCCCGGTCGCCGGTTCAGAGACCTTTTCGTCCGGGGTCGCAACTGGCACAGGCGGAAGAATCCCCGGCAGGAATGTTTCGAGCTTGGGCGCAAACTTCGCCGCCTCTTCCGCGGTAGGAAATTCGACCGCCACAAAGGCGTCCGGAATCCCGGTACGCGCCGGCCAGGTCGCAAACAGCAGGCGTGAACTGGCCAGCGCTTCGGCATTCGCTTTCAGAAATTTGACAATGGAGTTGAACTCTTTCGGCGGCTCGGCCAGTTTGATAATCGGATCGACGATCTCGCCCAGGCCTCCCCCACTCATCAGTTGACCGACATTACGTACTTCGCCGTACAGCTTGTAACTATCGGCGGAAAGCAGCGTTTCAAACGTGGGGTCGGGTTGCGGCGCAGCTTGAGGCTGGGCCGGTGGTTTCGCGGGCGTACCCGGACGCTGCGCGCACAGTGGCGCGACAAAAAAAGTCGATATCAAAAGCAGCGAAACAACCCGGGCTGAGGCGGCTGAGAGAACCCCGCGGAGGAAATAAACTTTCATTGGTGGACCCCTCAAAACGAAAGCGTTAGGCTCGAGCGAGAGCATAGCAGATCGCTTTTCGGGCCGTTAAACAAAATCCCCTCCTGCCGGTAAGTAACAAGCAAATCCGCAGATAACGCAGATTCCACAGAAACGAAGGCATTTTTAGTGATCTTAGGCGCGAGACCTTGGTGCTCTCACATCTCAGTAACACTCGACGCCGCCGCCTTGTCCGCTTAATGTGCGAAATCTGCGGATAGTGTTCAAGGACCCTTCGCACCGAACTCAAAAAAAACCCGCCACCCGTTAGTACTTTCAAGCAATTTTCTCGCGTCTATCGTTAACGGTAAGAAAACCAGTCTCACAGCAGTTGACGGAGCCGACTGAGAAATGCGCGATTGGAAAGGACAAGCTCAATGTTTCTAAAGCAGATTACCTTCGCATTTTTGATTGCCTGCGTTCTGTTTGCGAGGGCAGCAGCACAGGAGAGCCCCAGCACCTCAGCTCAAACGTCGTCTCTGACGATTACCGCGGCGGCTGCCGGTGAACGAGTGCGGATTACCGCGCCTGCTTCCGTCGTGCGAATGCATGTGGAAGTTTACGCAGTCAGCGGCGAGAAACTCTTCGATCAGGAGATCAAAGGTGGAAATGTCTTTGACTGGCTTTTGCAGAATGGTCAGGGACAGCGGGTAGTCCCGGGCAGTTATGTTTGCGTAGTTACTGCCAAGAGCGTCTCTGGCAAGCTCACTCAAAAGATCGGGGGCGTCAACGTTGAAGAGAAATCAGCGAGCGTGCAGCCGGCGACTTCGCAGCAGCTATCGATGCAGCAGGGGCAGGCGATCGGACCCGTGGAAGAAAACTCTTCCTGGAAAGTATCAGGCGACGATGAACCGCAGACTCCAACGGTGATCGCTCACGACGGCGCTGATGGACAGATGATTAGAGGACGCGGCGCCCTCACCTTTCGCATCGGCAACTTCTTTACCGGCAATGATCGAGAACAGATGCGTCTGACCGAAGATGGAAGGCTAGGCCTGGGCACCGACGATCCGCGAGCGCAGGCGCAACTTAATCAGGTGAGGCGCGCCGTCAGAGGAAGGCGTGTGCGTGCGAGGTAAGACGAAAACAGGGTCCACATAGAGGCCATTCAAGTTTTTGACTCTCAAAGGAAAGGATGAAAACCAGATGTCCGTAAACATTGATGCGCTATCGGGAAAACGAATCTGCGAGAAATGCCGTCAACACCCAGGCGACGTTTATCCCTTTTATTATGGTAAGACAAAATTCGCGTCCAGCGCAGAAATCTGTAATCCATAACTGAACGCAGCGGACTGGAGCGCAAGCGTCCAGCTTGCCATGAGCTCGAAGCGCGAAGAACTGTGCGCCGCTAGTGCGACGTTGCAAGCGAGGACGCTTGCGCTCCAGTCAGATCTCTCAATCAGGTCGCGCCGGCCGCTTCACTGAAGTTCGCCTTATGAAACGCGCTTGAGAAACACCAGTCTTTAGCTCTCGCGCAAAGCCCTGCCTTCACCGGATTATCCTCAATGTACTGGATGACATTAACAAAGTGCCTTCGATTGCGGATATAACGATCAAACGGCTCGTGCTGCCAAAACTGACCCTTTCGATTTAGTAGTTTATTGGCTTCATGCGCCGTATAGGATTTGATCGAATGCGCGATTTCTCTCAACTCGATATTTTCAAGTGGTGTAGCCAGAAAATGAATATGATTAGGCATTACCACCCAGGCCTGCAGCCGGTATTTCTTTTCGTGGTGAAACAGCAAGCTGTCTTCGGTCAGTTTTGCTACTCGCTCGTACTTCAAAAAACAACTGCCATAACCCTTGTCAAGGTAATTCTCCACGTTCTTACGAAAGATTACTTTTCCTTCTTCGCCTTGATTTGCCGTAGCTTCGCGCCATTTTTCAACGACGTCTTGCGGCAGCGAATCAAACAATCGAAACGTAAAAAACTGTGGAATCTCGCCCCCGTCAAAATGAGGAATGTAACCACGGTCGTACCACCCCAGATTGGAGCGAAGACCTTTTGGCTGAAATCTGTATTCCATGACTGAAGTGCAAGCTGACTGGAACTTAGTTGACTGGAGCGCAAGCGTCCCGCTTGCCATGAGCGCCAAGCGCGAAAAACCGTCGCTAAACGCGACGTTTGCAAGCGAGGACGCTTGCGCTCCAGTCGGTTACAGCTTCTCAAGGTCCTTGATCAGGACCACATCGCTGGTAACGGCTCCGCGCGAGACGCCGAGTTGACGGCCATCAGGCGACCAATCAAACCAGAAGATTTCGTCCGATTTGAAATCGGTGAATTGTCTAGGTGGACTTCCATCAAGCGGTTGAATCCAAATATTCGAGATTCCATCACGATTCGTGCTGTAAGCGAGAGCCCGACCATCGGGTGTCCATCGCACCAAAGACGTAAAGTTGACGTTCTGGGGAACTTCAAAGGTTTGGACAGGAGGTCCGCCATCGAACGGAATAATCGCCAACTTCCACGGGGCTTTCGCCTCTAAGCGGTAATAGCAGGAGATCCACCGGCCATCAGGCGATATCGTTGGGCAAACCGAAGAATAATCTGTCAGCTGCTCGGGATTCCCACCATTAATCGATACTCTGTGCAAGGCTCGCTTGCCCTGAACCAAACTGTGGTAAACCACCCATTGACCATCGGGTGAACACCACGGCCACGTGTCATCCTGGCCTTTGGTCAATTGCTTCTCATTCTTGCCATCGGGATCCATTCTCCACACATTCATGACCCCAGTGCGATCGGAAAGAAAAACAACATAGCGCGCATCCGAGGTCACAGATGGGAAATGATTGGTGCTCGAATCAGGTGTCAGTTGTTTGTTTCCGGTTCCATCATCAGACACCACCCAGATGCTCGGAGTACCGTTGGCTGGTGACGTGTATACGATCTGGCCGTTCGGCGTCCATGAAAAACGACTATAGTAATCGTATCCGTCACCGTCGTACTTGTTTGACAGTATCTGTTTAGCGCGATTTGCGTCACCATCGGGTGCGTTCCAAACACCTGAAATTGTCTGTTTCTGATTGCTAACCAGAACTTTGGAATCGCTTGTCACACTCACACCTTCATAGTCTTGCAAGTCTTTGGTGATCCTTCGCGCTTCACCACCCGGGTACGAGAGATACCAGAGTTGAAAAGAGGATCTCCGCTCATAATTACTCGCGGTAAGGATTAACCCCTTGCCATCCGACAGCCAAGCCATGCGTCCGATTTGTCTCCATTTCTGAGTGGTAAGTGGTTTCACTGAGCCATCCACCACTTCCACTGCTATGACACTCGTGTAGTGACCAGTTTCATCAGTTGTTCCGGCGCTGCAGGCTATGCTTTTTCCGTCCGGTAGCCACGCCGGGCCGGCAAACGAGCAAGCATTTTGGCCGGTCCGCAATGCGAGTGTGCGCTCTTCGCTACCATCTGCGTTGGCGAGCATTAAAGCTCTCTTACCACCGCTTGAACCTCGAACAAACGCGAATTGTTTTCCGTCGGGAGCAAACGAAATAGGACTGTCCACATCTACGATCAGCCTGGCTGAGGCACCACCAAACACCGACACTCGATGGAGCACGGCGATAGTGTTGTTACGTTCCCTCACCACGTAGTAAAGGTAATCGCTCTCACGCGAAAAGGTGGCTCCGAAAAACTCCTTCTCAGCCGGCGGGACAATCTCTACGTTGTTCGAAGCGGCCACCTGCTTGAGCCAGATGCTCTCTCTCCCACCATCCTGCGCTACGTAGGCCACATATTTCCCATCAGGCGAAATAACGGCGGCCTTAACCTTCCCAGTGTAAGTAAGCCGGATGAGCTCCACGTTCTGAAAAGCCGCGGGAGACTTGACTGCTGATCGATTACGGCTCACGAATGAGTACAGGCCGAAGCCGGCGGCACCAAGAAGGAGAGAGATTGCCAGAACCAGCACCCAGGCCTTCCTGGCACCCGTAATCTTACTTTGCCCGTATTCAGCACTCGACGTTTCATTGGCAACGCCTATGTCGTGGGTGCGTGTTACTGACGCGCCGGCGCGAACTGCTTGCCCCTCACTTACCGTGCTTGTATCTCGGGTGGGAACCGCTTCGAGCAGTCCTTTCAAACGCGCTTCGAGTTGCAAATCCCGCTTGAGATTTTTCAAGTCGTGGGCCAACTCACTAGCGCTTTGATATCGCTCCCTTTGGTTCTTGCGCAGCGCTTTAACGACGATCCGATCCAATTCGGGCGGCACATTTGCATAACCTGTCAGCGGCGAAAGCTCATCCTCCATTAACGAAACCATCACGTGGCTGGGCGTCTCTCCTGAGAAAGGCAGGCGGCCGGAGAGCAATTCGTAGAGGACGACGCCCAGGGACCAAGTATCTGTGCGCACGCCCACGTTTTTCCCGCGCGCCTGTTCCGGCGACATGTACTGCACGGTGCCCATTACCAATCCGGGACTGGATTGGAGCAAGGTGGGTGTTTCCAGATCGGAATCCGTTGTTTGAAGCTCAGTCAGCTTGGCCAGTCCAAAGTCGAGAATCTTGACGTAGCCGTCCGCCCGAACCATGATGTTTTCCGGTTTGATGTCTCGATGAATGATTCCGGCGGCGTGCGCCCCAGTCAGGGCATCGGCTACTTGAATAACGACACTCAGCGCCTCGCTGAGATTGAATGGCTTTTCATTTATCAGTTGACGCAGCGTCTTGCCGTCAACGAATTCGGTAACAATAAAATGCGCAGACTCCGACTCCCCGATCTCGAATATGGTGACGATGTTCGGATGATTCAGGGCTGAGGCCGCGCGCGCCTCTCGCTCAAACCGGCGCACACGGTCAGGATTAATCGTGAATTTCGGTGGCAGTAGCTTGAGCGCAATCTGGCGATGGAGCCTGGTGTCGTCCGCCAGATAGACTTCACCCATGCCACCTGAGCCCAGTTGGCGCACAATTCTGTAATTTTCGATCTGGTCCCCCGGCTCGAAGGCAGACTCGTGAGCGCTCAGCAACCCGGCGGCAACGTCTCCGGCCGGAGTTTCAATGAAACTGTCAGCGTCCTCGTGCGAAGAGATGAGCGACTGGACTTCCCGGCGCAACGGTTCATCACCGTTACAGGCACTGGCAAGAAAATCTGCTCGCCGCGCCGGCTCGCAAGCCAAAGCCTCGTGAAATAAGTGATCGATCTGTTGCCAACGTTCAGGTGTCATTTTAGAAGCTGCTATGGGCCACGCGACTAAAGCGATACGATCCACGAACTCACACGAAACAACACGAACTGCATTTCGTGTGATCGAGTGACGAAAAGCCACCCATCCTCCCGAGTAAATGCAAAGCTCTATCTGGGTTAACGCGAGAAACTCGCTTCGAGCCTCTAACTAGTCGGAGGCATTTGTAGACATTTCTCGGCGCAGCCACGCTTTCGCCAGGGTCCAATCGCGCATGACTGTGCCGGGCGAGACCGCGAGGACCTCGGCGGTCTCTTCGATACTCAGCCCACCAAAGAAGCGGAACTCAACGATTTGGCTCTTGCGCGGATCGAACTCAGCCAGCCGCTGCAGCGTTTCGTCCAGGGCCAACACCTCAGCGCTGCGCTCGTCGGAGACGATCAACGCCTCATCCAGAGATAGCTCGCGCGCTCCCCCACCCCGCTTGGCATAGCGACGATTGCGAGCGTAATCAACCAGGATCCGGCGCATCATTTGGGCGGCGATGCCGAAGAAGTGAGCGCGGTTTTGCCAACGCACGTCCCTCTGATCGATGAGTTTCAGGAACGCTTCGTTGACGAGAGCCGAGGTTTGCAAGGTGTGGCCGGGTGATTCCCGCTTCATGTAATGATGAGCCAGCCGGTGTAGTTCCTGATACACAACCGACATCAACTCATCCCGCGCCACCTGATCGCCGTTACTCCAGGCGACGAGCAATTGGGTCACTTCATGTGGCGGGGGATTCATTCGACAGCCACTCTTTTTGTGTACGTTTGGATTGGTCGCGAAAAGCGCGGGGATTATACCCTTTCGGCGCATTCCTCGCCTCATTTTCAAGGTTCTGCTAAAAAAACTTCTCCAGACCGTTAGAGGTTTCTGGTCTGGTTCTCGCGTTTACCAGGTGGACACATTAGCAGATCCGATTCAGCGAGCGACGATCCAGGAATAGGAGAAGCAACATGACACTCGACAAAAAAAGACGATTCATTGCGTCGATTCCGTCCAGTGTGTGGCTTTAGGACGAGCCTGCCGTATCGGACTTAGTGTTAGTTCGCCATCTTCAATGAGGAGGAAAAAATGAAACGTGCATTCTTGGGTTTAGGGATTGCGGGCTGTTTCGGGGGCGTGATCATGATCATCGTGGCGTTTAATAGTCGCGAGTTCAACGACGACCTTGCCATCTCCGGAATCTTAATCGCTTTGGCTTCTTTGCTCTCCCTGTTTATTACCAAGATCGTGATCGGCCAACGTGGTATGTGACCCTTAGACATGACGCGCTGACTGCGAATGTTAGCGGAAAGAGCTGTCGCAATCACCGGCCTTAATTGACGAAGGATTCGCCGCTTGGGGTCAAGATCACAGAATCGGTGTCAGGCCTGCGATTCTGCGATTCGATCAAGATGTGGCGTGGGCACACCGTTAGAGGTTAGCAGACTGTTTCTCGCGTTCAGAAGCGAGGGTCAGTCCATGCAGACGAGGAGAAAGAATGATGAGGTATTTTCTGGGAACTTGAAGTTAGCGTTGAGTCAGTAGTCACAGGTGGCTTGGTTTGCACTCGTGAGAGAGGTTGACGGCCGAAGGAGACTAAAACATGTCTATCTACATCCAGGTCAACCAGAAGCTGCCGGTCCTTTCGAGGAGAACGACGTCGCGGCATGGGTGCAAGCGGGGCAGGTTTCGCCGAAGTCCTGGTCTGGTTGGACATACCTGTTCCTCGTCGCGATATGTGAGGCGTCTGGCTTAACTCAGAACAAGCGAGCACAAACGTGAAAGCCTCCAGGGACGAGGCTGATCACCTGAAAGGCGACTAAGGCTTATGTCAATCTACATCAATGTGAACCAACAAACTTCGGGCCCATTCGAGGAGCACGCCGTCATGGCCTGGCTGCAAGCAGGGCAGCTTTCCTCTGAAGTGCTGGCGTGCCAGCACGGTGCGGCTCAGTGGCGGCCTTTGAGAGACGTATTAAGCATCTCGGAGGCGATCGTCGATTGGGCGCGCAAGAATTTTCCCACCGGCGTAGTTATCGACCACAAATTCGGCGTCACCAGAAATGATTTTGCGAGATCCTTGGACGTCGAAGGGGTGGAGAATTGTGGAGGCCAGAAGCACCGATGGCAGGACCTCCAATATGTCGGCTACAGAGAGCAACGATTGAGCGGTAGCCCGCTTCAAGCGTTGGTCAAGGCACTGATGTACCGGGGTTCTGAACGGGTGACGGTCAAGCTGGCGTTCCAGACCGGCGAAGTCATCATCCCGGCTTTTATCACGAACCATAAGGAACTGTTGCAGGTGTTGGAGACCATCCCAGCGCCGCGCCAGAAATTCTGAAGGGCTGTTCATTCTCGGTTACGTCCGCAACGATCGGAAGACCGCCGGCAAAGCATCAAGGCAAAACTTAGGAGGAGACAAACATGACATTCGACAAGAAAAGAAACTGCATTGCAGCTGCCACATTCCTGGTTTGCGTTTCATTGTTTTTGGGGTGTGGCTCCAAAAAAATTACAAACGAGCAAATCGACACCGATATCGGAAACCAGGCATTGAAAGTTACCGAGGGTAGTCCGAGCGTTTGGACATTTAACGCGGATACTGACCGATGTTTCGCCATTGCCGAGAGCAAATACAGTGACGGAAAAGCCGAGATCACCGCGCGAGTAGCCTCGTCTCAATTTGATGGCCAGGAAGATGCTCGAATAGAAGACGTCAAATCAATCAAAACCCTCCTGGGCCAGATTGTATTGAATTACAAAAGTGAGGGCGGAAAGTGGGTACTGGAAAAAGCGGAGAGCAAGTCGTTGAATGCAAAAGCGATCAGCCCGACAGACTGGAAGAATACGTTTGTGCCAATACAGCTGTCCTTATGTGACAGCTATGACCATAAGAAAAAATGATCGTGGGGGTATCACCAAGATCGAAAACATATGGCTTTCCCACCACGAAATCTGGAGGTCAACGCCTTAATCCGCAGATTACACAGATTTCACAACTAACAAGGAGCCGAGTAACCGTTTAAGACGACCATCAACGCGGCTCCTTTATTCGACGTAATCTGCGAAATCTGCGGATAAGTTCAGTCACTCTCGTCCCCTTCCTACCCTCAAAAAAAACTCCATTAACTATTAGAAGGTTTGAGCAGTTTTCTCGCGTTTATGGTTAACGGCAAAGAGAACCGGCGCCATGAGAAACCAAGGTTGGGAGGACCGCTCAATGTCCCTGAAACAGATTACTTTCGCCTTGCTGCTTAACTGCGTTTTTTTAGCTTCGGCAGTCGCACAGGAGATTCCCAGGGCTTCAGTCCAAAGCGTATCGGTGACAATCACCGCTGCGGCTGACGGTGAGCGTGTGCGCGTTACCGGGCCTGCTTCCGTTGTGCAACTCCATGTCGAAGTCTATGACTTTAGTGGCGTCAAACTCTTCGATCAGGAGATCAGAGGCGGAAATGTCCTTGACTGGCATTCGCAGAATGGGCAGGGACAGCGTCTGGCGCCGGGCGATTACGTTTGTGTGGTCACGGCCAAGAGTCTCTCCGGCAGGATCACGCAAAGGATTGGCGCCGTAAGCGTCGAGGAGAAATTGGTGAGGGTGCACCCGGCGACTTCGCAGCAGCTTTCAGCTTTACAAGCGCAGGCTATCGGCCCCGTGGAAGAGAACTCGTCCTGGATGGTTAGCGGAGAGGAAGAACCACTGACCCCTACGGTGATCGCCCACGACGGCACCGACGGACAAATGATCAGAGGTCGTGGCGCCCTGACTTTTCGCATCGGCAATTTCTTTACCGGCAACGATCGTGAGCAGATGCGCCTGACTGAAGATGGCCGGCTCGGCATTGGCACCAACGATCCACGGGCGACTCTGGATGTAGCGGGCACCATTCGCGCCCAACGCTTTGTAATCGCTAAACAAAAATCTGCAGGCACGGGAGTGTCAGCGCAAGATTATTTGATTACGAATGCGACTGAGCCGGACGAAACGCTGATCACTGGCACCGGCACCCAGAACCGGATTGCGAAGTGGCTGGATAACGCCGGCACCCTCGGCGATTCCAGCATCACGGAAACCGGCGGCAACATCGGCATCGGCACCACCACACCGGGATCGAGGTTGGTAGTAACATCAAACAGCTCAACCTTACCACCCGCTGCAGGCGTGGCGCGTTTCGCCGATGCGGATGGAGTGCAGACCGCTGTCTTTGCGGACGCGTTCGGCACTAATCCAATCTTCAACGTGCGCAGGGCTAACGGAACGGCGGCGGCTCCTTCCGCGGTCCAGGCCAATCAGCTTCTGGGAGTGTTTGGCGCCTCCGGCTATGGCGCTTCGGCCTACATCGGAACTCGGGCTCGAGTCGGTTTCTTCGCTTCGGAAAACTGGACTGATACTGCCAACGGGAGCTACATCACTTTCAATACCACCGCCAATGGCACGAACACTGCCGGCGGAACCGAGCGGATGCGGATCGACAGCGACGGCAATGTGGGCATCGGAACGACACCTCTCGTTAAGCTGCATGTGTTTGCCAATGGGTCCGCCATCTATGGCGAAAGTTCCTTCTCTTACGGCGTGTATGGCCATAGCGAGAGCGGTGCGGGCTTAGTTGGCGGAAGTAGCAGTGGCTTCGGCGTAGATAGCTTCACCAGCACGGGGGTAGCAATACGCGGCATCAGCTCTCAAGGCTACGCCGGCGTCTTTGTAGGCAAAACGATTTTTACCGGCAATGTCGGCATCGGGACGGATATCGCGGGGGACAAACTCGAGGTGCACGGCAATATCCGTTTTGGCACTAATGGCGAACTGCGCGCCGTGGGTAGTGACGAGAATCTGCGGATCATCCGCGGTACCGTCGCCGCAAATGGATCGATTATCGCCGGAGCTGGGTTTACTGTATCTATTCCGGCGACCGGCGTTTACAACATCACCTTTACCAGGCCGTTTGTGGGTTCAAATCCCACCATCACCGCGACGACCGAATTCACAATCAGTCCCTCAATAATTGTGACTGATGGATCCGATCTGACTTTTGTGACCTTCAAGGTGTTCAACCGGAGCGATGGGGCTTTGGTTTCCGACGCTTTCCACTTCATCGCCGTGGGGACGCGGTGAAAGTATTCCCGATCGAAAAGCATAACCACGAAATCACACGAACCTGCACGAAGAGACTGCGAGAGAGTTTCACGTTGGGACTTAATCGCCGCCGTACCTGATTTCCATCCGCCGGATTCGTCTACTCGCCAGGAACAAGACCAGCGCCGTCACAATTAACAAACCGGGGACGGAGATCCAGGCCGGGGTCGGTTCGGCCGCTACGGCGATCGGTCCTTCCGAAATTGGTACAGGCACCAGCGAGTTTAGATAATGAATCACGCTTATTTTTTTCAGTAGCGGCGGTAGCAGAAAATTGAGCCATTCCCAGCCATACAGCGACAGCGCGGGAATAATCGGATTCCGAAAGAACAATCCTACTACCAGAAAAAATGCTCCGTACCCAAGGCACGCCAGGATCGTGATGCCGGCATAAGTAAATAACTGTCCCAGCCCTGCCCCATCCAGGAAGAAGCGCGTGCTGGCGCCAAAGAAGTGCGGAAAGAAAAGCAGCAGCATCGAAACGACGGTGACGGTGGTGAAAAGAATTACTGAGGTTAACAGGCCCGAGAGGTACTTACCGGTGATCAGCACGTCGCGACGCACCGCCGAGAGAAAATAGTAGTGCAAACTGCGATCGACAATCTCTCCGCGAAACAGGTTCATGAAAATCCAGGCACAGCCAAAAAAGATTACGGTGCGCAGGATCAGGGTGTTGTAGATCACCGCGAACATCGCTGGATACTGCGAAAAATCCATCCACTCGCGCGCCTGCGGAGGCAGAATCGCGATCAACCCGAGCAGGCCAATCGGCATTGCCGCCAGGAAATAAACGAGCACGGCCCGCTTGCCAAGGAAATTCTTTTCGACATCCAGACGCATGATGGCCAGGATTTGCCGTAGCCAAAGCGACCACGATGAGTCCCGCGCGCCGGCGGCCCGGGTTTCAATTGTTTCGGCTGTTGAACTCATAAGCAATTCCTGCGGCTACGCCGCCTGATGTGCGGAAGGTCTCTGACCTTCCGAGGAGTCCTTAATCTATGCCCGGGGCCCCGCCCCAAATTCCTACTTCAGTAATCGGGCCGGGCGTAGCCCGAAATCATTTCTCTCAATTCGCGGAAGGTCAAAGACCTTCCGCACATCGGGTGGCAAAGCACACCGACACTACTGCGTTCCAATCAGATACTCGTAAACCGCACTGAGATCGTCGTCGACCGGCGCAACTGACTCGACATTAACTTCGCCCTGGGCCACAACTTCATTCAACAAGAGATAAAAGCGGTCGGGATTCCGCGTCTTCACGAACAGACCGTGCCGGTCCTCGTGCAAGCGCGCTTCGACCACTTCATCGGTGCGAAACATCCGCGCCGCTAAGAGGGACGGCTGGTCGCATCGAATAAAAATCTGCATCGGATGCTCGACGTCCATCTCATCGCGCACGCCGTGAATCGCGCCCTCGGCGACAACGTAGCCGTTATTCAGCAACACAACCCGGTCGGACATCATGTCGACTTCGTGCAGGATGTGGCTCGAGATAATTAAGTGCATTCCTTCGGCAGCCAGTTGCCGAAACAACGCAATCGTCTCGGCCCGGACCATCGGATCCAACCCATTCAGCGGTTCGTCCAGAATCAGGACCGTGGGCTCGTGCGCGATCGACTGGGCCAGACGCACACGCTGCCTCATGCCTTTGCTATAAGCTCCAATCTTTCGATCCGCCGCGGGCAGCAGGTCAACCCGCTCCAGGGCTTTTTCACTCAGGCCCTCTGCCTGTTTACGCGTAAATCCCGACACCATGAGAAACGAGCCGACAAACTCGCGCCCGGTGAGCCCGCGCGGAAAGGAATCGAATTGCGAGCAGTAGCCAACCTTGCGAAACAATTCTTCCGGCCGATCGGTAGGAATGCCGAGCACCGTCACGTCGCCACGCGTGGGCCGCAGCAATCCGGTCATTAAATTCATCAGCGTGGTCTTGCCCGCACCGTTGGGACCGACGAGGCTGGTGATTCCCGGCGGAATGCCCAGCGTGACTCGATTGACACCCAGAATCTCGCCATAGAATTTCGAGACGTTGTCGAAGACAATCGTGCTCTCTGATGGCGCAATATGCGTCTCTGAGTTCGAATTTGATATATCCGGAGTCATAAACCTGTTACTTCTTCAATTCGCAATTCGAATTTCGAAATTCACCTGACTACCTCATAAGCCTTTACTTTTCGCGACAGCAACCAGAGGCAAAACGCGCAGATCAAAAACAGCATTAACCAGGAAGCCCACAGCGGCGGTTCGCTCATGACTACCTGGCGAATGATGCGCCCGTTACGAAACTCTTCGACGTTACCGGTCTGGCGCACAAACGTGCCAAACAATCCCGCCCAGACGTTTCCGATCAGGGCCCGCAAATCGAAAATGTGGCCCCAGCGCGTCTGGAAAATTCCATTGATTACTTCGGCAAAGATAGTTGGAATAAAGAACATTGCCAGCAACGCCGCGCGGGCCGCCAGACGCCACTTGACCCAGGCTGAGATTGCCTGAGACAACAAAGCCAGCAGCACAATCCAAACCAGAGTGCCCAGAAAGATGGCGCTGGCTATCCAACTGTTCGCAGCGAACCACTGCCAGCCTTCCAGATAGCTTTGCAAAAGAAAGAGTATCAATCCCGGAACCCAGGTGATTATTGACATAAGGATCACCACGATCGACATTTTGCCCACGACATATTCCGATCGCGTGAACGGCCGGCACAGATAAAGTGGCAGCGCATTGTTCGTCAGATCGCGCGAAACCTGTTGCGGCCCGACCAGCATCGCGAGAAAGAACCCGATCGTCCCCTGAACAATGACGTAGGCCTGGAAGAATCCGGCGTCGATGGGCAACAACTCGCGGACATTGATCTTCATGATCGCCAGCGCCTCAATGTTGTGATGCAGGTAGATCAGAATCGCGCAGACCAGCGGGTAGATAAACGACAAGGCAAAAAAGCCGGTGAAGATTTTCGAGCGGAACACATCGCGAAACGCGTGCCGCGGAATAATCAGAAACCGGCTCCACAGCGGCGACTGCGGCCCGCTGTATTGTTTGTAAGCTCGCTCAAGAACCGCCATGTCCGTTCTCCATCGCTTTCAAGAAAATGTCTTCGAGCGAATCTCGCTTGTAACTCAGCCGGCGAATCTGCACCTGGGAATTACTCGCCAGCCGATAAAGGTCGCGTATCTCGGTGTTCTGCTGCAGGATTATCTTCAACCGGTGGTCGCTGGTAACGGCGCACTCGCATCCCAGGGCCCTGACTGCATTCACAAACTCCTGCTGCTCACCGCGCGTCTCGAGCATCAGAAACTTCTTGTTGGCTTTTCGTTCTTCTTCCAGATTGCAGTAGACGACCAGCCGGCCGTCTTTCAGAATCAGGATCTCTTCGCAGCACTCTTCGACATCGCGCAGGAGGTGCGACGAAAGCACGATGTTAGCCTGACCGCTGTCGCGAATTTCGCGGATCATTTTGATCATGCGTTGGCGCGCTGGTGGATCCAGGCCGTTAGTTGGCTCGTCCAGAAAAATCAGTCGCGGTCCGTGCACAATCGCCTGCGCCAGCTTCGCCAGCTGCTTCATACCGAGGGAAAAAGTGTCGACGTTGCGGTAACGCGCTTCGCCCAGCCCGACGAAGAACAGCGCCTCGTGTGCTCGTTCCAGCGCTGCCGAGGGCGGCAGGCCGGAAAGCTCCGCCATGAATCGCACGAAATGGATGCACGACATTTTGGAGATGAACGAGTCCCGCTCCGGCATGTAACCGATCAGTGACTTGATCTGGCTGGCATCGCCGCGAATGTCGCGGTCAAAGATGCGCGCAGTTCCGGAAGAAGGAGGATGAAATCCCAGCAGGGTGTGAATCAGTGTGGTTTTGCCGGCGCCATTCGGGCCCAGCAAGCCGATCGCCCGGCCGCGCAACTCGCCGCGCAATTCTTTAAGGATCGGCCGCGGGCCGAAGCTGACTGACAGGTTGTCGAGAGTGATGACGCCGGAACCGTTTCCGTCAGGTTGAGGATGGATAACTGCTGCGGCGCTGTCTGGCATTTGATTTTCTGAGTCGCTGGAATACCCGCACGGCGTCGGGCCCATTTAAAATCAGGAAGAACGTACCCCAGAATAAACCGATCGATGCTCTTACGAAAAGACTGTCCCATGAGTTCAGAAATAAAATCGAGAGTCCCAGCGAAATCAGGGTGAGGCCATTAATCAGCATCTTGCGGTCGGCGGCCGAGCTGGAATTGACGTTTTGATTTGCTTGAACCACATTCATGAGAAGTTCTCTCCTTTTGAGTAAACCTGGCCAGGCTATTCCACGGTTTTGTTAGTGGAAGGTAGCCACCCAGACGATCGCCTCTTAAAAGCGGGGCAAGCCCGCCTTCCCAACCTCGAGACTCTTGGACCTGCGCGAATCGCGTTAGATTGAAAGCCTTACAGCCACGATTACAACCGCAACTCTGATCAGCTCGGGGTCGGAAAGGCGGGCTTGCCCCCGCTCTTTCTTGTGTTCGTGGATCGTCGTCACTTTGTTCCTTGCTGACCCGGACGCATTCCCTGCTGCAGAATGTGCTGCAACTCAAACGCGTTCGGCATGCCGAGCAAAGTCGCCGGGCTCAACCCAAACGGACCACCTTCGGTGTTGGCCGCGAATTCGACCCGATCTCCAAACGCGTACGCATAAGCCAGGGTTGGCTGCATGTTGCCGGCGATCGATGCCAGCCCCTGCTGCTGTTCATTCGACTTGGTAGTATTCGCCAGACGGTTCGCAAACGGCTGCACGAGCGGCGCCAGGTTGTGATAGATGAGCGCCGAGAAATTCGCGTTACCATCCGCAGGCAATCCGGCGGTGAACTTGGCCGAGTGCCGCAGCGTCGAGCCTGAATCGTGATAACGCAATGCCTGTTCAACCAGGGCCCGCGTCGGGCCGGCAATCAAGTAACCATTAGCAAAGACGTAGTTGACTTCCATCGGAAAGTCTTTCGAGCGCAACGTGTAGAACGTGTGGCCGCCCGATTCGGTTCGGTCCCACTCCAGGCCCTTTCCGTTTTCCTTGGCGATTTCTTTGTTAACTTCCGTGACGACCTGCTCGAAGGTTTGCTGCAAGTGCGCCGGATCGTTTACCTCAAAAACCAGCTTCCAGGAAGGCGTCGGCAGAATCGGCCCATCGATTGCGAACGCGTACTCGCCACCGAGTGGGGCGGCAAAGTCGTTGCGCAAATTCAATCCGTGCTCGGTCTGCAACTGATCGAGTTTCTTGGTCAAATCCGGGACGACGGTAGTAAGCACGCCTAACAGATCGTCGACCAGAGCTTTAGGATCCTTGACGACAAAGCCGCCGACCAGGTTCGCGTCCGGTGAAATGTAATCCAGCGAGCCCATCGGAGCCGGCTGGGCCAGCCACGAGGTCACGCCACGCTGCGCTTCATTAAACGTGAGCACGGCCCGGGTGTGCGTCTTGCCATCGCTCTCTTTCTGATCAAGCACGAACGACTTCAGGTTGAAGACTCCGAGCTTATCCAAAGCTTGTTCATGCTGATCGCCGACTGCGATTCTGCGCAGCCCGCGAGTGTGTTCGATGATTTTTTCCAAATCTGCCGCCACCACCAGCCCGGCGCCCTCGCGATACACACCGGCGATGCGCGTATAAAACGGAGTCGTGTTAAAGCTGCTGCCGCCTTTGGCGACGGTCTGCAGCTGTTCGAGTTTCGGCGAAGCCACCAGGATATCTCCGGCAATCCAAACATAGATTTGGTTTGCACCGCTCTTGCTCGCGCCGGTGCTGGGAGTGCTCGCGGCCTGGGCGGTGTTTGGATCTTCTATCCATTGGACCTTAGGACCTTTACCTGTGCCTCCCATTTTTAGTACCTGGTTATCAAAGAAGGCGTGAAAGTCGGCCGGGTTCTTTAATTCCGCCAGCACGATTGGCTCGACCGGCGCGCCCTGATCGTTCATGCCGGCGCCTACCGCGATTTCGTCGCCCAGCTGCTCGCCGAACTCTTTGATCGCGGAAACCGCGTGATCCATCCCGTGACCTTTCCCGTCCTGCCGGTTTGCGAACCAGTCGCGCAGGGCCGGGTTCTGCTGAATGCGCTCTTCGATAATGCGATTAGATTCAGCGATCGTACTGCTGAGATTCGGTAAAGCCGCGTACATCACCGTGTTCTGCGGCATCATGTCGAGCAGACGCGTCGAGTAACGCACGCCCGGCTTGGGTACGGAGTTCAGTTCCTTTTGCAGCAGGGTGAGTCCCGCGAGAGTGCGCGTGTAACGTTCGGCATTCCGGCTCCAGGCAACCTCGTCTTTAACCGGGATAGTGTCGAGCGAGGCGCTGGTCGTCGCTTGCTCGCCGGCGCGCAGTACTTTTTCATCGCCGTTGCGGTCGAGGTGAACTTCGCCTTCGATAACGCTGACGCGCGTGCCCTTGGTGCCTGCATTTACCGCGAAGGTTGTGCCGGTGACTGTAACCAGAGAATCTCCGGTATCAACAAACATTCGGCCTTTCTGCTTTGCCGCTTCGACGATAACGCTGCCGCGACCAAGATGGACGGTGGTGCCGCGCAACGTCTGATTGATGGAGAACTCTGAACGGTCTTTCATTTCGATGGTCGAGCCGTCACCCAGGCGGACGATGGCCCGCGCATCCTTTGAAGTTCGCACCGTGTCGCCGCGCTGCAATTTCTCTCCTACTTTCAACGCGCGGGTCTGTGCATCCGCAACCGCGTACACCGGACCGTCGGCTGCCTGCACCGTCGCTTCAAACGAACCAACCGGCACATAACGCTGAATCAACGGCCAGGCGATCAAGCCCACGCCAATCAACAGCGCTGCGGCAATACCCCAGCGCATAACAACCGGGCTCAGACTGTATTTGGGAGTCTTCCGAGAAAGCTTGCGTACCGACGGCATCACCGCGGCCACGCGCGTCTCGCGAGCTTGTTTCAGGGCTTTGCGGCAAGGGATGCATTCATGCGTGTGATCGACCAGCAGCAGCGCGCGGGCTTCGGAAAGCTCCTTGCGCAGGTATGCCGGAATGAGTGATTGAAAATCCGCGCATCCCTCAATCCGGTCCGCAGGCGCACTCTCGGCAGTCGCTGAAAGCGAAGCTTCCGTAGACAGCCGCGCCCAGACGCGCTCAGCGGCATCGTTTGCTTTGGCCTCATCCACTTTCTGATTGCGAATGCCGGCGGTAACCTGATCCAGAATGTTGTCGAGTTCTTTGTTCTTCATGATTTGACTCCCAAAAATGATTCCAAATGATTTCTGATTCTCTGCTCGCTCTCGGCGTCCGAGTCTACGCAGAGGAATGCTGCTGCAAATAACTTCCAATCTCTTTTCGCAAACGCGTGCGTGCGCGATGCAGCGTAACCGCCACCACCAGGGCGGAAGTGCTCATCGACTGCGCAATCTCGCCGTTGTCCATTCCTTCGAAATAGCGCAGCGTAAACATCTGCGCCGCGGTGGGACCCAGCCTCGATACGGCCTCGCGAATTAATTCTCGTAGCTCGCGATCTTCGTGGTAGGTCTCAGGATTTCGCTGCGTCACAAAGCCGGCAAATTCACCTTTGTCTTCCACGTCGTCCATCTGCACGGCGCCGGCCCGCTTTCGTTTGCGAAGCAGATCCAGCGACGCATTGATTGCCGCGCGCGTGACGTACGCTTCAGGATTCGTGGCAATGCCCGCCGATTCCTGGCCGCGCGCCAGCCGCAGAAACACCGTCTGCAAAACATCTTCGGCGTCCGCCGCGCTCCCCGTGAGCCGGTAGGCGGTGCGAAACACGCGACCATGATGTTGTTGAAAAAGATCCTCGAGACTGCCGGCCGGCACAGTCGCAACGGGGCCCGACCCCGCTTTTGAGGCCGCACTCAGCGCGACTTTGTCGATTTTTGGCGGCGAATCCGCGGTTTGCAGGGGTTTTACAGCGGCCAGCATTTCTTCCTCCCGAATGTCTTCTCCGCTCATTAAACGCCCCTTGGGAGAGATTATTAACATTGGCCGAAAGAAACTTGAAGCTTAGATGGGGCGGGCGGTCAGCCTGCGCCCAGGTTTGTCTCATGCCAGCTGCCAATTTGTGATCGGGTTGCCCAAGGCAAGCTACTATCTGTGGGTTGGTTTTGTGCAGCGCGAGCGCTAGCTTGCGGACGAATCTGTGCGACTCACGCGGCTAGCGGTCTGGTCACTGTGGATCCGAGGGGTTGTGATTCTAAATCCTAATCCTGAAAGTGCCTAAATTGCTGGTCTGGCTATGTGCTTTGACTTTGATAGAGCAGGTGCCGACGGGGAGATTGTTCGGCAGTCTAAAAACCACCTGCGCAGAGCCCATGTTGTTTGGAAATCGCACGTCTTCCGCGGCCACGTCATAGCTTTGGCCGTTACTATCGGTGAGACTAACTACAACCGCGGAAGCCGTCTCGCCTGGAGACAATTGAAGGTTTGCAACAAAGATAATCAGCCTTGTATTTCGATCGACCCCAGGATTAAGTACGTTACTGTTGTTTACAACCAGAAACGGATCTCTCAAGAACAGTACTGAATCTAAGGCCGCAGCCTGATCAAGCGCGGGCCCAGATTCGTCCAACATTAGCTGGATTGGAGAAGTTGTTGTAGTGAAGACCAGGTCATCGTAATCATCGAAGCTGCCCCCACCGCCGCAGGGTGAAGCCACTCCCGACCAGCGGAAGTGAGCACGTACCGCTTGCAAACTTCCACCGCTCGGTAAGGTATACGTGGTAGACAAAACATTCAGACCAGCAACCGACGGTACGAGCGTAGTCAAATATGTCCAGGTGGGATTGATAGCATCCGTGGCGTAATAGAGATCAAGAAAATCAGATGTGACTCCCTGCCATACCCACACAGTCGCCTCGATCTTTACTGTCTTTCCTGGTGAGAAGTTGCTGCCGTCTACTGTCGAGAGCTTAATCCTGTCGATCGACTCGTCAACGTGATAATCGCCGAATGTGTTATCAGCACAAGAGTTGTAAATGGTGTTTGGCTGGTTCGGTTCTGGTCCGCCTGAAATGTTGTCGCGGCCATTAATCAGTGTTCCTGAATCACAGACGTTGCCCGGTTGACCGCACTTCGGAGCTTTTATAGTAGAATCGTAAAAAGCGTTCCCAGCTGAGGTGCCCTGCACTGAGAAAGAACGTATTGACGTAGTAGCAGTCGCTGATCCGCAGTTAACCTTCGCCACCACCTTCCAAAAGTACGTTTGTCCCGGCGTGACCGTCACTGAGCGACTCGTGCCTGACTGGTTCGCCAGGAACGGCGGATTAGAACTCGTGCCAAAGTAAACGTCGTAAGTATCAGCGTTTGCAGACCCACCCCACGTCAGGTTTACTGAAGTCGTCGAAGCCAGGCTCTGCCCGTCGCTCGGTGCACTTAATGAGAAGGACCCAGGGGCGTTGCAGACTTGCTGCACTGAGAAAGAACGTATTGACGTAGTAGCAGTCGCTGATCCGCAGTTAACC
>JBBPID010000040.1:31218-43438 GCA_038040505.1 Acidobacteriota bacterium
CCCCACGTCAGGTTTACTGAAGTCGTCGAAGCCAGGCTCTGCCCGTCGCTCGGTGTACTTAACGCGAAAGCTCCGGGAGAGTTACACGTGGATGGTCGGTTAGCATTAATGAAAGCTGAGGGGTTGTGATAACGATCTTGTACTTGCGCCTGTGATAGGCCCGATACCCACGCGTCGGCAGCGAGGTTAGTTTTTCGAATCTCAAAATGTAAATGCGCACTATATTCGTTATTGTATCCTTTACCTATTGTCCCAATCTGCTGCCCACGTACAACGGCGCCCGAATTCACCAAAATATCTTTCAGATGAGCATACTGACTCCAAACATTTCCACCCGCGGGTTGATCATGCCGTACTAGAATGATGTTGCCCCACCCTGAACCGTAATTACCGGCGGCCACCACGGTGCCATTCGCCGTCGCATAGACAGGGTCGCCTAAATCGGTATCTCCTCCTCCCGTTCCGTTCCAATCCTCCCCCGGATGGTAAGCTGAGCCTGTCCATTGCAAGAACCCCCATCCGGTAATTCCGTAGCCCGTGGCATTAGGTTTTCCGACCGGATAATCGAATCCATCAGTAGTACTAGAGGGGGGTGGTGGTGAACCTCCGCCTCCGACAAGGGGTCCATCGGCAAGGTCCGTGTCAACATTCAATGTGACGCCACTGTAAGTTTCATTATGTCCTTGCGTACACTGTCGCAGTCTTTGGTGATTGATCCAAAGATTGTCGGGCAAAGGTGTCAGACCAAAGACTGTGTCACATGAATTGCTGAAGTAAACCTTGACGATCCATACCGCATCAGGGGGGTTGGTAACACTCGCCCAATCACCGACATTGTAGGCGCTGCCATACGCCCCGGCCTTGTAGCCTAGCGCGTGGAGTCTTTCTACCCATCCATCGACATATGCCTTGACGGCCTCGCGAGTTATTGAATCTTGAGCATATTGGCCCTCGATGTCGACGTAAAGAATCTCTCCTTGGCCTATGCCGATTGATTGAGCTGCAGACGCAGCGGAGGAAGCCTCAGATCGACCTTGTTGCCGCGCTGTTGTGGTATTTGTGCTGATTAAGTTGTACTGACCACTCGGCCAAGAATTCGGAGCCTGTGGCCCCACCCAAGTAGGCAGCAATGCCCAACCCATCGCGAGAGTCTGCTGCACCCACGATGCGGTGATCATGTTTTGATTCCACGCCTTGCAACCTCGATCACTGCCTCCGAAGTACATGTTTACAAACGTATATGGTCGGTTCGGAGCGTTCCACCATGCCTGCAAATCGGAGATTGACGGTGCCGAGCAGGTATCAAAGCCCTTAGCTTGCAAGGTCACCGTGACGCTCGGTAAACCCTGGTGTGCGTATGGCACTGGCATGCCATCTAAAACCGGTTCCGCCGCCCGCAATTGCGCTGGCGTTACGTCGATCCAATGCAGGCCGCCATCGTCCGTTGCCAACAAGCACGAGCTGCCATTGGTTTGGCACACTTCGCCCGACGCCAACACCCAGGCGCTTAACTTGGTGTGAGCAGAAGATTGTGCAATGTGCGCGACTGCACCCTCCTTAGATCTTCCTTCCCGCTTCGTTACTACTTTCCCAATTTGAGTACTACGGATACCGCCATTCTCAGGTTCAAAGAGGACATAATCAGAATCCCCAGTAACTGAATACGGCGCCTTGACTCCCGGCCCCATCTTGGACTCAATTCGTATTGTTCGAGTAAATCGCCATGAGATACCACCATCCGAAGTACGATAGTGGGCAAGACGGCTGCTGCTTGGGGCCGTATATGTCACCAGAAGATCACCTTCCACCTTGGACTGGAACGAAGGAAGATCGAAAGTGGGCTCGCTGACAGAGTCAACGTCCGCGGGTTTCGTAATATGGACGAGCGACCAGGACCGACCACCGTCGTGGCTGTCATAAAGTTGATTGCTGGCTGGTCCACCAGCGATCCAGCCTCGTGTCGCTGATGTAAAGAGGATTGCCTCCCCAGCGGGAGGCTGTGGAAGACGAGTCCACGTGTTACCTGCATCGACGGTAGTATAAAGGCTGCCCACGCTGGCGTTTGAGCTTGAAGGCAACCGCAACATTATCCAGCCAATGCTGGGCGTCGCGAAAGAGACGGTAGCGTGAGCCGAGTACATTTCTGAGTCAACATTCGACAAAGAAACTCGTTTTGTCTCCCACGAATTTCCCCGATTTGTGGTAGTCGCCAGTGTGAGTACATCTCCGTCGCCATCTGTGGTTGGATTAGATAGGAGAGCCCAACCGTGTCCGTTATTTTGAAAAGCGACGTAGTCGATTCGACTCTCAGCGCTTGCAAGAGGCGGCGTAATCTCAACCCAAGTCCTGCCCAAATCGAACGTCCAAATGATGTGACGTGTTGACCAGGCAAAGCCTTCACTCTCTGATACTAATTTGGCTGATTTGACGTCTTGCTGATCGGATGCAAATAGCGAAGGTTCGCTCACGACCTTGGCCGAGCTGCGAGATTGGTACACAAGAATCACAAGTAGCAAACTACTGAAAAACAAAGTGGCAACTACTCTCAGTTTCATCCTCAACCCCCCTAATGTTGTCGTGTAGGAATCGGCCATTCTCGTTTTGCTCAGTGTCTCGTATGACCTACCGCGGCACCGTAATCCCAAAATCAAAAATCTTCGCGCCGCCGCTTGGTCCGGCTCCAGCCGCGTTGTAAAAACCGTATTCGCCTTCAGCCAGATCCGCCTGAGGTGTCACTTTGAAAACACCTGGCGCGATCTTTTCGTAGCTGAACGCGCGCGAGGACTTATCCATCGCTCCGCTTTGGGACCCGAAGACATTAGCCTGAGAAACGGTAACTTCTCGGCCGTTTGACTTGACATTAAACTGGACCAGAACAAATTCATTCGGATTCGTGGCGTAATAATTTGAACTACTTAACCCTGCATTCTTAACCTCGAAGTAAAAGTAAAAGACAGGCCGACGCGTCGCTAACTGAAGTGACGCGTTAGCGCCCGTCAACGCCGCCCTGAACTTAATTTTGGCGAGTCCATAAGTCACCGCGGAGGTGAAGAAACCCCCGCTCTTGGTCTGTTTTGAGATAGCAGGCTCAAGCTGAGTCAGCTTCTTCTGCCCGTCTTTTTCCTCATACAAGTAAATTCCCGCCTCGTGTGCAGCGGCAGGATCGTTGGGATCGGCATTCGAGGAGTCACCAGCGCCGGTTCGGGAGGTCACCACAGATGCGTGAGTGGAAGCTTCAACCATAGCGGTGACTATCTCGGTTGGCACTCGGGCTTCCTGAAGACGAATCAACTCGTCAGTATTGGTATTGAAATTAGTCTTTGACGCCCGGATCTTGCTGACAATGAGGCTTGGTGGAAGTCCTGCTTTTACCATCGCGATCACTTTATCGTTCGTCAAGACCTCGCTGGCAGCACCGTCTTGCGCGACAACGGTGGAGCAACCTAAGGACAGAACTACAAACGCTACAATTGAGAACAACCTATGGCTTGGCATTTTGATATCCGCCCTCCGCGTGTTTTGAGGTTCCAACTCGAAGCTGTGGTTCCGGTTCTTAGCCTCATTCCTCCCAACAAGGGAGTCTTATGGTGGAGACTGTGAGAACAAAAGGAATCAGTCACAGCTGTTAGAGTGTTTATGTTCTGCGAGGCGTAGGGTCTGAGGCGAGCAGAGGAAACGGATCGTAGAACGTGAGTTTACTGAGACTGTTGGACGCCGAAATCTTGTGACCTTATTGGGAGTCACTCGCCTGGGAAATTAACGGCGACCAGATACCTTGATGGGAGTCCTTATAGTCTAAAACTTCATAGCAAGCAACTAAATTTTGCAGTAAATAAGTTAAACGTGGTTGGCAGGACTAGTTGCTTGCTCTCAATCGAGACCAGCCAGTTTGATTGTCCTGGGACGCGTGATTGCGGATGTACAACTGCAGACTTAAGACGAGATCCGAGGACCGTTTCTAGTTTCGTCAATCCTTGAAGGCCTGTAATCCTGCCAATCGTTTCCTAGCCTCGGTCGCCTCGGGACTCTTCGGATAGCGGCGAATGATTTCGCGCCAGGCGGCGCCCGCGTAGTGGAATTGTTTTGCGGCACGATCGAACACGAACACTACGCCCTGGCGGTTGTAGCGATCGAGGCCGCTGTAATTCAGGTAGTAGCTGAACTCGGGTGCGCCCTGCTCCGGAATCTCGTTCCGGCGGAAACGGCTCGCCACCTCACGCGAGAGTTTCCGCGCGGCAGCTTCCGCGGCGTTTCCGAACAGCAACAGAACCTGCGCCCGAGCCGGCGAACGCGGAAAGGCGTCCAGAAAAATTCTCGCGCGGGCGACCCGGTCGAATTCATCGTCACCTTCGATCAACTGAATCAAGCGTTGATCGTCGCCGGGCCGCCATGATGCAATCACCGCTTCGCTTTGCAACCAGCCCGACGTTCTCCGAGTAACTGCCACAAAGTGATAAGTCAGCCCGTCACGACTGCGACTCGTCGCCCTGATTGAAACCAGGCGGCCACGACTCAGACGATGCAGCAAACGCGCAGTTGGCTCAGGAGATTTCCGCAAAGCGGCCAGACGTTCATCCGCCACGATCGCTAAATGGCCGCCGGGAGGAGGCCGCCGTTTCTGAGCCGCCGCAATCAAGGCAAAGACCTGAGCGATCGCCACCAGCGCGATTCCAACTGCAAAGACCTTTGCGAATCGGAGTCGAATTGTCTCGCCCGCAAAGTGGTGTGGCACGAAAGGACAACCTAATACTGGGAGCGCGGGCGCCCTCGCCCGCACAGCGTGCCTAGCAGGCTTAATCTCAACCTTCTTGATTCTGTAACTTTTTCGCGCTTCGCGCTCATAGCGGGCGAGGGCGCCCGCGTTCCCAGTACTATCCGGCGCGTTCCAGATAGGATCGATTTTTTGCGCAAAGCGGAGTCGAGTTTTTTTCTTGAGAGAGCGTTGGGACACGCGATGCCTCCCGCTTCAAGGGTGAGGATGCGAAGGCAGCGAAGTTGCAGCGATCGGGACGGCGTTCGCGCGAGGCGGAC
This sequence comes from Acidobacteriota bacterium, assembly GCA_038040505.1. Classification (GTDB taxonomy): domain Bacteria; phylum Acidobacteriota; class Blastocatellia; order Pyrinomonadales; family Pyrinomonadaceae; genus UBA11740. The sequence goes on from JBBPID010000040.1 coordinate 36,250, forward strand.
AGGATGTCCGCGCTCTTAACGAATCGCGCGTCGACGTGACGAAGCCGCAACCGCGGCAGGTTTCAGCCGAGTTTCCGCGGCGAGCAGGCGCTGATTGATTCCAGCGTGGTGAAAGTGGCAGATTGCGACTGCCAGAGCGTCCGCAGCGTCGTGCGGTTCGGGGACTGTAGTCAATGAAAGCAGCACCCGAACCATTTCCTGCACCTGGCGCTTTTCGGCGTTGCCGTAACCGGCAACCGTTTGTTTCACTCGCCGCGGCGAATACTCGGCAATCTCCAGCGCGGCGCTTTCCGCCGCCAGCAAAACGACCCCACGCACCTGTCCCAGCTTCATGGTCACCTTGGGATTGGTAGCGTGAAAGGCGTCTTCGATGGCGCAGGCGTCAGGCTTCAGCCGAGCGATCACTTCTTCCAGGCCCCGGCTAATCTTCAACAGCCGTGAAGAAAAAGTTGCGGACGACCTCAACTTCAAGGCGCCAAACTCAACCAGCCGGTACTTGCGGCCGTCGCCATCGCCTTCAACCATGCCCCAGCCTGTGGTCTCGCTGCCCGGATCAATTCCTAAGACTCGCATCCTTTTTTGACGAGTGAAAGTTTACCGCATGAGGCAAGCTACTTACCGGGAGATTTGGTTAAGCTCGCAAAACAAAACTCTTAAGTGTCTTTGCAACTCGGGATCAACCACCCGCTACCGCAGGTGGTTTCGACAAGGTGTTTAGGCCGCGGCCATGTCGGCTTCGTCGATGTCGAAGTTGGCATAAACCTTCTGGACATCATCGTGGTCTTCGATAACTTCCATCAGCTTCAGCATCTGGCGCGCTTCGTTACCGGCCAGTTGAACGTAGTTTTGTGGGACCATCGAAACTTCGGCTACCTGCGGCTCGATGCCCGCGGACTTAACCGCCGACTGCACCTTTTCAAAATTGTCCGGTGAAGTGATGATTTCAAAATTGTCTTGGTCGTCGCGCAAATCGTCAGCGCCGGCTTCAATGACAATGTCGAACAGTTCTTCCTCAGGCTTCGCCGCTTTTTCTACGACGATGTAACCCTTCTTTTCAAACATCCAAGCCACTGCGCCGGCTGCGGCAAGGTTGCCACCATTCTTGGAAAACATGTGCCGGATCTCGGCCACGGTGCGGTTGCGGTTGTCAGTCACCGATTCAATCAGCAAGGCGACGCCGCCGGGACCGTAACCCTCATAAGTGATCTCTTCATAGTTCACGCCTTCCTCGGCGCCCGTGCCGCGACGAATGGCCCGGTCGATCGTATCGTTGGGCATGTTGCCGGCTTTGGCGTCGCTGATCGCTTTTCGCAGCCGCGCGTTGGCGTCAGGATCGCCGCCACCGGTACGGGCCGCCACGGTTAGTTCCTTTATGAACTTGGTGAAGAGCTTACCGCGCTTGGCGTCAGTCGCGCCCTTTTTATGTTTGATCGAATGCCACTTGGAATGTCCGGACATTGAGATTAACGATCCTTAAAGAGTTTGCTTGATTGAGTTGAGGGCAGAATATACCACATGTTTTCGAGGAGCAGCGACTGGTTGCAGTTTCAATGGTGTCGCTGTTGTATTGCTAAGACCGAAGCGGGGCGCTAGCCCCCAACTCGGATAGACTCTCCTTCGTTTATGGGAAAGCGGTGACAAGTCACCGCACTCAAAAGTCACTTCACTTTGTCGTATTCCTGATGGGCCGCAACCAGCATCGGGATGGTTGGATCGGCGTCCTTCCAAAACGTGAAGAAGTCTTGATACTCCTTGCGCGCTTTTCCGGTATCGCCGTTAAGCGTCGCGGCTCGAGCCAGTTCGAGATGCGCTAAAGCATAGAGTGGAGAGAGTGGCGACCAGCCACGGTGATCGACAATGTTCTGGAATTCTGCCGCCGCCTCCGCGCCTTTACCCAGCTTCAAATATGCCTGGCCGCGAATGTATTGGGGACAGAACTCGCCCGCCACTTCAAATCGCCGGGTTGGCTCGAGCAGTTGCACGGCCTGGGCCGCATTGCCGCGACCCAATTCGAGCTGGGCGCGCATTATCGGAATGAAGAGGGTGTTTACCAAGGTGTCTTTGGGAAACCGATTCGCGAGGTCATCGATCAGGGGCTGTGCTTGTGCGGCCTGGCCACAAGTCGCCAGGGCATGGGCTGCCGCCACCACCTTTGCCTGTTCCCGAGATAAATCCAACCCCTGTTTGGTAAGCCCAGCGACCACTCCGCAGTTTCCAAAAGTGGCGTTCCGTATTGCTTGTTGCAGAATCAATTGGGCAACGGTTTCCTTCGAGTCGGTGCGACGCGCCACGTCGATCGCGCGCTCATTGAACTTGTTGGCTTCGGCTAGTTGTCCCTCGAACTCTGCCGATTGGGCCTGCCACATTTCAGACTCGGGGTTCTTGGCTGCGGCCGCCCGATCCAGCTCTTCTTTCAAACCGCCGGCATCATTCTGAAGGTAAGCGATTTGATAAAGCCGGCCATGCATGTTGCTCGACTCGAGATTTTGGCTCTGCGCCTGTTTCAGCACAATCTTCGCCTCGTCGAAGCGACCGAGGCCCATGAAAGCTACAGCCAGATTAACGTAGGCCTGGGCTTTCTTGGGGTTGAGACGAACCGCCTCGGTACCTTCCTGAACCGCCTTGTCGAAGGGTCCGACTAAAGTGTACCGGTTAGCGAGAACGTTGAATGGTTCCCAATCCCGCGGATAAGTTCGCTTCCAAATCTGCAGCGTCTCGTCGGTCTTGTCCCATTCGCCGGTGACTCCGCCGTAATAGCTCCACGACACAATCAACTTTTCGCGTTCACTCGCCCGGTCGCGATATTCGTAAGCCTTCTCAGAGGCCTCGCGAGACAGCTCGTATTGCTTGAGGCTGTTATAGCAGGCGGCGAGGCGCGCGTAGGCGATCGCAAACTTTCCGTCCAGTTCGATCGCATGTTTGTAGAGCGGAATGGCGTCGCGATAGTTGCTGTCGGAATGCTTCTCGCGGGCCAGAGAATAGTTTCGCAGCGCTTCCAGCGAAGGCGTCGTCACCTGTTCGATGGGTGAGTCAAACTTTTTGATTGAGCTGAGCGACTCGCCAAGGTTTTCGCGAAGTTTGGAAGCGGCCTGCCCCAACGATTTCAGGATTTGTTCTTTGCCTTCGGCTTCGACCTGCTCGCGAGCAATGATGTCGCCGGTCTGGGCGTTAGAAGCTTCGAGAGAGATCACATAATGAGTGCCCAGGCCTGAGATGGATCCCAGCAGCATCGCTTTGATGCCCTGCCGTTCACAAATCTCACGGGCTACGTCACGGGTGACACGCTCGTTCGGAGAGCGATCCATAAAGCGCAGCGCTTCGCGGACGCGATCTTCAGAAAAGATATCAAGGAACGGGGATTGACCCAGCTGAACTGCCAGGGCCTGCTTGAGAGTCCCATCAAAGACCGGGTCACCCGTAGTGTTGACAAAATCTGCAAGCAGAATCGTGTCCTTGTCGGTCAGCGCCGGGCGTTTTGTCCTGACCGAGAGAAAAACAATTACCCCAATGACCACCACTAACCCGAGCGCGATCAAAGCCGCTGCGGCCTTGTGCCGCTTAATCTCGTGAACGATATACTCGGCGCTCGATGCGCGGGTTTGCGCACTGGGCACCGGTTCGGTGGCTTTGGCAGGACCCGGAATCGACGTATGCGTGCTGAGGTGGGCTAGACCCGGAATCTCAGTATCGGCAAAAGCGCTCAGCTGTCCGGTAAAGCGTTCTGAGGCCATCGAGCGTTCCAACTCACTTTGAAACTCGATGCGCTGTTTCAGCTTTTTCAGATCTGATTCGAGTTCTTTGACCGTCTGGTAACGCTCGTCCACGTTCTTGCGCAGTGCCTTCATTACGATCCACTCGAATTCCGGCGGCGCCTGCGGCGCAAAGCGGGCCAGGGGCATTGGATCGATTTTGGCGATCGCCACGATGACATCAGTTTTTGTCTCGCCGGTGAAAGGCGCGCGGCCGGCGGCCATTTCATAGAGGACGACGCCGAGACTCCAGATGTCGGTGCGCGCATCGATGGCTTTGCCGCGGGCTTGTTCAGGCGACATGTATTGCGAGGTTCCCAGGACCACGCCGGCATCGGTTTGCACCAGAGCGCGCGTGATCGCCTCAGTATCGGCTGCTTCGGTTAACACGGGTCGCTCAGTTAATTTGGCCAGGCCAAAATCCAGGACCTTCACGTGCCCGTTGCGACGGATCATAATGTTCTCGGGCTTGATGTCGCGATGCACGATGTTGGCGGCGTGAGCTTCTTCCAGGGCGCCCGCCACTTGAATGGCTATGTCGAGAACCTCCGTGAGCTCCAGCGGAACGCCCGACATTCTTTTTCTCAGAGTAATCCCGTCGATAAACTCGGTCGCAATATAGTGCCGGCCGGCCTCGTCGCCCAGCTCGTAAATTGTCAGGATGTTGGGATGATTGAGCGCCGAAGCTGCATAAGCTTCCTGATCAAAGCGGTTGAGACGATCGCGATTCTGAGTGAGGTCTTCCGAGAGTAGCTTGAGCGCAACCTTCCGGCCGAGTTTGCTGTCTTCAGCCAGATAGACCTCGCCCATACCGCCCGAGCCGAGCTTCTCGAGGATTCGATAACGAGAAATGGATTTCAGCTCCACCGGGGGTCTCGTTTTTGTTTGGAAAGGATCAAGTTTTCAAGCTTGGCAGCGTCAGCGCCGTTAATTCGCACTGTCTTACTTCGTGAGTTTGCTCCCGACACGATCTGGACGGCATTCCGGGGTAGCTCGAATGACTTTGCCAGGACCTTGATCAATTCCCGGTTTGCGGCTCCTTCTACCGGCGGGGCCGCGATTCGCACCCGCAGCGCTCCGTCGTGTTCGCCCGCGATTCCGCTAACCGAGGCCCGGGCAACTACGCGCACGGCGAACGTGAGGCCGCGGTCGTGTTGAGAATACCGAATCACTGCGATTGCATAGTAAAGCGTGAAAGGAGAATCGTAAACAGAAAAGCGCAAATAGTTAAGCGCCATCAGCAAAAAGTCGAACGCGTTTGGATCCGGCACCTCTCGACCAAACTCGAAGAGCTTACTGCTACACTTGCCTACCCTTTAAAACTCTGGATTTACGTCTTCTAAAAGAACCTGACCGGCCAGTCGCGCAAAAGGGTCGCCGCGACGGCAGACTGACAGAGCCAGAGAACCAGGAACGCAACCAGCGGCGAGATATCAAACATGCCGACCAGCGGGACCATTCGGCGCAACGGTCCCATCAGCGGTTCCGTCGTTCTAACAAGAAATCGCATGGCCGGGTTCGCATAGCTCACGGATAGCATCGAAAAAATGATCCGCACAAATATCGCCAAAGTGTACAGCCCGAGAAGTCCAAAAACCACATAGCCAATGATCGCGACCGGAGTACCAACGCGCCCGCTGGTAAGAGCAAAGAGAATTCCGGCTATGGTATTCAAGATACTCGCCGCCACCTGCACCACCAGAAATCCAACAACCAGGATTAGGATTACGGCGATGAAAGGCGCCGCCTTTGGATCTATCCGGAAGGCAATCAGTACCCGCCGCACCGGTATGATGACGGGATCGGTAACGCGTCGCACGGTGCGGGGCGACCACTTGAATGGATTTACATCCATGTAGTTATAGAGAGACCGCAGCACGATCAGAAGTATCGCCGCGACGATCACTGCGGTGACGCCCCAGGTGATAAATGAGTACAGCAATGCGATGACCGTCATAATGGATCTAATCTAAAAAGTGGCACGGGCGTCCCACCCGTGACTCACGCGCAGGATGCGCGTGCCACATTATTTCCGCTCGCCAAAAATTGCGGTTCCGATCCGCAACATGGTAGCGCCTTCTTCGATTGCTATTTCAAAGTCATGTGTCATTCCCATCGAAAGTTCGCCCGGGGACTCGCCGAACGCACCCTGCGAGCGCAGGTCATCGCGCAGCTCGCGCAATCTGCTGAAGAAGGGGCGGACTTTCTCGGCATCCTCAAAGAAAGGCGGCAGGACCATGAGTCCGGTTAACCGCAGCGCTCTCGCTCCTTTTATTACTTCAAGTATCTCGGGCAATTGAGCTTCCGTGGCGCCCGATTTTGTAGCTTCCTGGGCCAGGTCGACCTGGATCAGTACCGGCAATTCTTTCCGATCCAGTTCGAGGCAGAAGCGATCGAGCCTCTTTGCCAGCGCAGCCGAGTCCAGCGAGTGAATCACATCAAAGAGTTCAACCGCGCGCCGTGCTTTGTTCGATTGCAAGTGCCCGATCAGATGCCAGCGCGCCTTACCACGGCCGACCTGCGGTAGTTTGTCTTCGGCTTCCTGCACCCGGTTTTCCCCGAAATCGGTGAGGCCGGCGGTGAGTGCAGCGCGAACCATTTCCGGTGGATGGGTTTTGCTTACCGCTACCAGAGTAATCTCTTCCGACCTGCGTTTAGCGCGCGCAATGGCTGAAGCGATCCTGTCACGCACGCGCTGCAAACGCCGCTCGAATCCCTCTGGCTGCGGTGAATTCATTTCAACAACAGATTTGAAGGCCAACTATAACAATCACGCCTGACGGCGGCAAACGCGGCTTTGCCCGAGCATGCGAGACGCGCAGCCGGCCAAACGATATCGTACGCTCTTCATGTACCAACTTCGCTAAAACCCAGCAATCGCACTTCGGCAAACACGGCATGGATCTTGTTGCGTAACGGCGGCGTACCAGACTACAGATCGGACCAATGGAGGTGTTATGAGGGTGATGAAAGGCAATCGCAAGATAGTCCTGGTGATGTTGAGTTTGTTAATGCTCGCGGTCCTGCCGGCGATGGCTTCGGCCCAGGGTCGAGGTCGGGGGCGGGGACAGGACAAGAAGCTGGACAAGTTCATTAACGGTCACGACGCGCGCGATGGTCGTTGGGATGGTCGCGGACCCCGAGCCTCGCGAGTGCGCAATCGGATTCATTGGGGTAACGCTAGCTACATGTCGCGCAATCGACGCTGGCTCGACCGTGACGGTGACGGCGATGTATACCGATATGACCGCATGCAGGGACAGCGGTATCACAGAACGAACCGTTTCGAACGAGGTCATGACCGGAGAATCTCGAGACGGAACTATTTTCGTCGCTACTAACGACGACGGACCGCCTGCTTGACACTCTGCGCGCCGCCTCCGTAAGATCACACGCACGCGGATGTGGCGGAACTGGCAGACGCGCAGGTCTCAGAAGCC